>NZ_FPAH01000032.1 GCF_900116345.1 Succinivibrio dextrinosolvens
ACTTCTTGAATTGAAGAAAGCAGAAATCAGACGAACATGAGGTTTATAAATGTCAGAAAAGGAAGATAATCTCAATTATGCAGCTTATCTGAACCGCGAGATGGAAATACTTGATTATAAAAGTATGATGAAGCATAAATTGGAAGAAGGCGAGAAAAAAGGTCTAGAAAAAGGACGAGCAGAAGGTCGAGCAGAAGGTCGAGAAGAAGGTCGAGAAGAAGGTCGAGAAGAAGCGACAATTAAAATCTTGCGCAATCTTATAACAAACGGACATAAAGCAGATGATGCTCTAAGACAGATGGGAATTCCAGAATCTCAATGGGAATCTCTAAAAGCAAAGCTAAAGTAACTTCTTGAATTAAAAAAAAGCTGAAAGTTGACAGACATATGAATTGAATGTCTGTCAAAATAGAACGATTACCTGAACCTAAGTGATCTCATAGCGTTACATACAGCAAGAATCAGCACACCTACATCACCAAAGATAGCCAGCCAGATATTAGCAAAACCGATAGCTCCTAACAGCAGGATTAGAAGCTTAACCAGCATTACAAAATACATGTTGGAAATAGCTAGGTTATAGGTCTTTTTAGCAAGCATTATGGTTCTGGAAATTGCACTTAAATCACCATGCATAATCACCACATCAGCTGCTTCAATTGCAGAGGCTGAACCTATATCTCCCATGGCAATTCCAACATCTGAGGCAGATACTACCGGAGCATCATTAAGGCCGTCACCAGCAAAGGCAACAGGAGAAAGTGTTTTCTTAAGGGAATTTAAGGTATCCAGTTTTCCCTGTGGAGTCTGCTCGTAATAGTACTCTTTTATCTCCAGCTTTCTGCAGATAGCCTCTGCAACTGCCTTCTTATCTCCACTAATAAGTACTGTTTTAATTCCCTGAGCATGGAGCGAATCCAGCATAAGTTTTGCCGATGGCTTTAGAGTATCTGCAATAGCAATTACACCTGAGAAACGGTTGTCCACAGATATATAAACATAGGAGCTTTCCTCATCTTCTTCAGTATATTCAAATGCACCACAGCAACTGCTTATATATTCTTTTCTGCCGATTCTCACGTCATGTCCGTTAATGGTAGATTCAAGCCCCATACCAGACTTTTCAACAACAGAACCAACTTCATACTCCTCAACCTTTATTTGTCTGCCATACTCAACGATAGATAAGGCAATTGGGTGAGTAGAGTTTTTCTCAAGACTTACAGCGTAGGATAAAAGTTCATCCTCTGATAAAGATTCAGAATGAATCTTATTAACTGTAAATTTACCGTAAGTGAGAGTTCCAGTCTTATCAAAGGCAATAGCCTTAAGCCTTGATAGAGTCTCAATATGAATAGAGCCCTTGATAATAACTCCAATTCTGCTTATAGCTCCCATACCACCAAAGAAAGACAGAGGAACAGACAGAACCAGCGCACAAGGACAGGATACAACCAGAAATACCAGAGCGCGCTCAATCCAGTCTGAAAATTCAGCCTTAGAAATGAAAAGAGGTACCATAGCCAGTATGACTGCACAGCTAACTACCAGAGGGGTATACCATACGGAGAAACGTCTGATAAGATTCTCTGGCTTTGATTTTGATGCTGCAGCATCTTCAATCAGATTCAGAAGACGTGTAATGGAGGAATTCTTAGATAAGGTATTGGCTCTTAAATGAATCACCTGCCCCTGATTGATACAGCCTGAAGGAACAGACTGACCGCAGGTGTATAGTCTTGGTTCTGACTCACCTGTCAGAGCAGAAGTATCAATAGCAGCGGTATCATCACAAAGATTTCCATCAATGGCAATAACCTCTCCCTTTAATACCTTGAATACATCGCCAATCTTCACCTGACGAGGCTTAACCATATGCTCATTACCATTCTCATCCACCAGTCTTACAAATGAAGGCTTCAGTTTCACCAGTGATGAGATATCGTTATGAGCGCGGCCAGATGCATACTCTTCAAAAAGCTCACCTATCTTGTAGAAAATCATAACCGCCAGGGCTTCAGGAAGATCACACAGAGCAAAGGCTCCAAAGGTTGCTATCATCATCAGAAACTGCTCAGACATTCGTCTTTGCTTGAATAGGGTTTTAAAAGCACTTACAAGCACATCTGAAGCTATCAGAAGGTATGCTGCTACAGCAATTGCAGCCTGATAAACAAGCGGCATTGGAGATTGAGCCAGATACTTATTGTAAATAAGCACCAGCATTACAATTAAAGCAATACCCAATAGAGATTTCTCATGTTTTTCCTGAAAAGGGATCATTATTTATCCTTTTAATATTATATATGAGCAATTATGCAACTATTATATTATAAAAAAACGTGGTGTTCCCACGTATTTTTATGGTCTAGTCTCTTAACTCAATAGAGATACCATCTTCAAAACCGTCAGCAATCTTCTGTGCTGCGGCCACAATTTCTTCCTCATCGCCATCACCGTTTACATCTAATACCAGTGAGCCCATGGCAAAGTTAAGATTAGCACCTGCAAATTCCTTCTGCAGCAGACCCTCAAGCTTTGCAGCACAGTGAGGACAGTCAAGACCAGAGATATCGCAGCGAACTTTCATAAAACACTCCTGTTTAGTTAATCTTTATCTTAATTATACAATAGTTGAACAAGTATGCAACTATTGCCTATAAAAAAAGTCCCAATCTTCGTTAAGGATCGGGACCTAAGACTATCGGAAAATAATAACTTTTCCGGTAAGAACTAACAATTATTTAAACCTGTCTTGAAGGAATTCTGATTGGAGTTACTCCAGAGTTA
Organism: Succinivibrio dextrinosolvens; assembly: GCF_900116345.1. Lineage (GTDB taxonomy): Bacteria > Pseudomonadota > Gammaproteobacteria > Enterobacterales > Succinivibrionaceae > Succinivibrio > Succinivibrio dextrinosolvens_B. Next base: position 2,791 of record NZ_FPAH01000032.1, read on the forward strand.
TCCTTTCTGAACAGCAGATACATAAATACGCCTAGAACAATAAATGCAACCATTGTATAGAAGCTGAATGGTAGAACGCCCATTACAAGACCGCCGATACGGAAGATTACTAAAGCCAGGCAGTAAGCCCATACACACATGTAGCTCATGGCAAAGATCCACCACTTGGTGCTGCCTAACTGTCTCTTCATTGCACCTAAAGCTGCAACACAAGGAACAGACCACATATTGAAGGCAAGGAATGACAGGCCTAACAGAGGAACTAAAGCTGCAGTAGGTTCAACACCCAGCATATCAGCAAAGTACTGGGTTAAGGCTGTATTCAGATCAGCTTCACCGCCTTCAAACTCACCATCAAGACCTAATACTACAGCCATGGTACCAACAACGTTTTCCTTAGCCAGAAGACCGTTTACCACAGCAACAGTTGCCTGCCATGAACCAAAGCCTAAAGGAGCAAAGATGAAGCATAGAGCTGAACCGATTGCAGCCAGCATAGATGCATCAACATTCTCTACCATTCCGAAGCCTTCCTCGCCAAAGCCGAAAGAAGCCAGGAACCAGACAATAACCACAACTGCAAAGATAATGGTACCAGCCTTAATAACGAAAGCACGGCAACGCTCATAAACAGCCTTCAGGATATTGTTTAAGGTTGGTAAGTGGTAATCAGGGATTTCCATAACAAATGGAGAAACCTCTTCCTTGAAGGCTCTGTTCTTCTTGAGGATTACACCAGTAGCAACAATTGAGAAGATTGCTAGAGCATAAACCATAGGAGCAAACCACCAGGCACCGTCAAAGCAGGATGCAAAGATCATGGTGATAATAGGAAGTTTTGCAGAGCAAGGAATAAAGGTAGTGGTAATCAGACCAATACGTCTCTCATTGATGTTATCAATGGTCTTGTTGGCCATAAGTGCAGGAACACCACAGCCGGTAGCAATAACCATTGGGATGAAGTTACGACCTGAAAGACCGAACTTGCGGAAAATTCTGTCTAATACGAAAGCAACACGGGTCATATATCCTGACTGCTCAAGGAATGACAGGAACAGGAACAGGAATGCAATCTGAGGAAGGAATCCTAAAACAGCACCAACACCACCGACAACACCGTCAACAGCCAGAGATGAAAGCCACTCTGGAGCAGATGCACTTTCACAAAGACCAGCTACCGCATCAGTAATATAGCCTCCGAAAAGATTATCATTTACCCAGTCGGTAATAGTTGCGTATTCGGTACCCTCTTCGCCCTCAAAAGGAATCAGCTCTAGGTATGAGGTGAAGTACATTGCGCCGTAGTAAACCAGAGACACAACGATAAAGAAGATTGGCAGAGCCAGGAATCTGTTAAGAACAACCTTATCAATTGCCTTTGAAATCAGACAGGTCTTGGATTCAGTAGTAATCTTGCTGTCTTCTAGAACAGAATCGATAAACTGATATCTTGCCTGAGGGAAATATGACTGAGCATCAGTATTGAATTTACCTTCAATATCGTTTCTGATGCGAGAAGCTGCAATCATTACCGTCTCTGATGACTTGTACTCTTCAAGATAAATCTCATCATTCTGAACAATACCGGTAGCAATAAATCTGCGAGCTGATTCAGAAAGCTTAGACTCATCCAAAAGCTTGCCTAGATCATCAATCCTAGCGGAAATCTCTTCATCAAAGAAGTTGGTAACAGCAGGAACCTGAGCATTTGATACTGCATCTAGCACCTTATCAATACCGATACGGTTACTTGCAGAAATATCAACTACCTTGATTCCAAGTTTTTCACTGAGCTTATCAACATCGATCTTAACGCCGGATTTCTCCATGACATCAATCATGTTTAAAGCAACAACCATTGGCTTGCCGAATGCTGCCAGCTCAAGGGTCAGAGAAAGAGAACGCTCTAGATGAGAAGCATCAACAATATTCAGAATTACATCATAATCATCAGTTAGAAGATAATTACGTGAAACGATTTCCTCAGGAGAATAAGGAGATAATGAATAAAGACCAGGTAAGTCAACTACATCCCAGTCTTTAGATGAAATCTTTCCGATAACCTTATCAACGGTAACGCCTGGCCAGTTACCAACATACTGATTAGAACCGGTTAAAACATTAAATAATGTGGTCTTGCCACAGTTCTGATTTCCTAATAGTGCAATTGTTTTCTGTGACATTATAAGACCTCTACAAGAGCGGCATCGCTTTTACGAATAGTTAGGGAATAGCCTCTTACATCAAGCTGCATTGGATCACCTAATGGAGCACATCTTACGTAGGTAATCTTAGTCTTTGGGGTAATACCCATATCCAGAAGTCTGCGGCGCAGAGAAGTTCCCTCGCCTCTTATTTTTCCAACCTCGACGGTTTGTCCAACACTGATTGTATCTAGAGTTGTCATTATAATTCCCTAAATTTATCCTAATAATTGCGTGATAAATTAAAGCTATAACTAACTTAAATTACTTATATGCAAATACAGTTACTTAGTGCAAAATCAGATTACGTATAGATAAATTAAATTAGTTAAAGCTAAAGATAGTTAGCTATACTTAACTGTATAAATTGTAGACAACTATAAATAATTTTCAAGTAAAATCTTTCACATATCACACTTTAAGAAATATCTGCTAGATTTTTATAAATCCTCTTATCTGATAACTAATTGATTTATAAATCATAAACATCAATTCTCGTGCATTTAGGAATTGGAAATAAATTGCCAAAAAAGTTATAAATAAGCGTTACCTTTTGTTTTAGCCTCATTTGCACAATTTTTGAGCATTACGCTAATAAAATTGTCATTTTCTAATGGGTTAAATCTCGGCACTGATATAATCTCCACGTCTTAAGCTGTTTTCTTGCCAGGAGGAATTTATGCAGCAAAATGACCGCAATGATATAGTCAAAAAAAGCGGCTTTTTCTTAAAACTCGTTAACGGTGTACCTTTTATTCTTCAGATTATTGCAGGTATGATTTTAGGTATTGTTCTTGCAGTCCTAATTCCTGAAAGAATGGTATACATCTCAATGTTCGGTGATCTGTTTGTATCAGGTCTGAAAGCTATCGCTCCACTTTTAGTGTTTGTGCTGGTTTCAACCTCAATTGCAAGACATGAAGCAAATACCGATGCCAAACTTAAACCAATTCTTATCCTCTATGTTATAGCAATGTGTCTTTCATCCGCAGTTGCTCTGATTATGGCCTTTACCTTCCCAAGCACCTTCTCAATGCTTGCAGCTGAAGCACAGGCAGAGGCTCCTCAGGATGTTTCAACTGTTCTAGTCGGATGTATAAAGAAGGCTGTTGATAATCCTATCGGTGCTCTTATCAATGGTAACTATCTTGCTATCCTATTATGGGGTGTACTCTTTGGTCTGCTATTCAGACATGCAAAACCAGCTACCAAGGATGTACTGGTTGATTTTGCCAAGATTGTAAGCGGTGTAGTAAGAATCGTAATCAAGTTCGCACCATTAGGTGTTATGGGGCTTGTTTACAGCTCCTGCACTGAAGCCGGTGGTTTCTCAAGTCTGTTAAACTACCTGCACGTGGTAATTATCCTAGTGGCATCAATGCTGATTATTGCCCTGATCGTAAACCCTGCCCTGGTATTTGCCGTAACCGGAAAGAATCCTTATCCGCTGGTATTTACCTCAATTCTGAATTCAGGTATTACAGCATTCTTCACCAGATCTTCAGCAGCTAACATTCCTGTAAATATGGATCTGTGTGAGAAACTGAGAATTCCACGTGAATCCTACTCAATCTCAATTCCATTAGGCTGTACCATCAACATGTCAGGTGCCGCAGTTACCATCGTAGTTATGACCATGGCTGCAGTACATACCTTAGGAATCGAAGTTAACTTCGGAACCGCCTTCCTGCTGTGTGTTGTATCAGTTGTCTGTGCCTGTGGTACTTCAGGTATTGCCGGTGGTTCTCTAATGCTGATCCCTCTTGCCTGCTCCTTCTTCAATATCTCAAATGATGTTGCAATGCAGGTTGTTGGTATCGGCTTTATTATCGGTGTTGCTCAGGACTCATTTGAAACTGCTCTGAACAGCTCATCAGATGTAATTCTGACTGCAGCAGCCAATAAGATTACAGAGGTTCCAAAGGACCTGAACAAAGAAGATTAACAAACACTTACAACCAAAAGATTTGATAAGGACTGGCTTTTACGCTGGTCCTTTTTGTTTTCTGAAGAAATGTCCGTTAGATAATAGATTTATAATTAACTTTGTTTCGCAAATTTTAATTTTTTTTAAATTTGCGAAATGAGATTTTATATTTTTTGACAGCAAATGATATTTTATGGCTATATTATTTATTTTTTTGTTTCGCAAAAATAAGATTTTCTAATTTTTGCGAAATATACTATATTTAATATCAGGAGAAAAAAATGAAACTGATAAACAGAGATTTTTATTTAAATAAACTATTGTCTGTCAAAGATATTCCTGATATCAAAGTTATCACTGGAGTAAGAAGATGCGGCAAGTCCAAGTTAATGGATGCGCTAATTGATGTTATTTCAGAAGATCCAAACACAAACATTGTTCGTATTAAATTAAATTTAAAAATTTTCGAAAATTTACTTAAAGCTGATGAATTATATAAATACATTGATGAGCAATATGACAAGAAAAAAAAGAATTATCTTTTTATAGATGAAGTCCAGTTGTGTGACGGTTTTGAAAGAATAATAAACAGTATTTACGAAGAAGAAAGATATGATATATATCTGACTGGTTCCAATGCCTTTCTTTTATCAAGTGACCTTGCAACTTTATTTGGCGGCAGAGTTTTTGAAATAAGTCTTTATCCTTTCTCATTTAAAGAATACCTTGCATACTTTCCTTCAGACGATGTTGATACTGCATTCGATATGTTTGTAAAAAAAGGAGGAATGTCAGGCTCATACCTATATAGAACAGACGAAGATGCAAAGAAATATATAAACGGAATATACAGAACCACAATAACCAAAGATATATTGAAAAAATTTAAAATCGAAAACGAAGATTTACTGATAATGATCGGTAATTTTCTAATGGATAATGTCGGCAACCAAACTTCAATAAGAAATGTTGCTTCAAAACTAACAGCAGGATCATATAAGACAAACGACAAGACAGTCGGAAGCTACATAAATTGTTATTGCAAATCATTTCTATTCTACCCGATACAGCGTTACGATATTAAAGGTAAGCGTTATCTTGAAACAGACAAAAAGTATTACCTATCCGATTTGTCTTTTAGATTCTCGGAAATAGGAACAAAAAACGCTGATTATGGACATCTATATGAAAATATAGTAGCGATTGAACTGCTCAGAAGAGGTTACGAAGTCTATGTAGGGAAGTTATACGAAAAAGAGGTAGACTTTGTTGCAATAAAAGAAGGCCATAAGATATATATCCAAGTTTCAGACGATATTTCAAGAAAAGAAACTTTAGATAGAGAACTATCCCCTCTCCTGCAAATTAAAGATGCTTATCCTAAAATTCTCATAGCAAGGACAAAACACGAAGAAGTTCATAGTGAAGGAATCAAGATTATAGATATTGCCCGCTGGTTAACCTCGACAGAAAAACAAGGATGAAAACTCTGAATAAAGATAACAGTTGTTTTTATGTTTCGCAAATTTTAATTTTTTTTAAATTTGCGAAATGAGATTTTATATAATCGTAAAAAAATCAATAAGATATAAAAAAGGTGCCTTACATAAAATAAAGCACCTTTTTAATTTTGAGGAAAGTTAATTCAGAACTACTTGTTTAATGCCTCAAGTACATAGTTCTTAAGAGAGTCATAATCAGGCTTTAGAATCACACTCTTTGACTCAGCAGATACCTTGTCAGCCAGGGCCTTTGGAATAGGGACATCAATGTTCAGAATTCTGTCCACATCACTCTTGAACTTGGCTGGATGAGCGGTTCCCAGGAAGATACCAGTCTCACCTTCTTTTAGATTATCTGCTAATACCTGATATGCAATTGCAGCGTGAGGCTCAGCTATATAACCAGTCTTCTTGTACAGAGTCTGCATAGTAGTCTCAGTCTGAGCATCTGAAAGTGAACCAAAATCAAAATCAGATAACTTCCAGCCCTGCATCTTTACTAAAGCCTCAACTCTAGGCCAGTTGTTTGGACGAGAGATATCCATTGCATTGGATAAGGTTGCAACAGTCTGGTGAGGCTCCCAGTTACCGCTCTGAAGATAACGAGGAACAGTATCATTGGCATTGCAGGAGATAACAAAGCGGGCCTTTAGACCTAAAGCCTTAGCAATAAGACCAGCAGTGATATTTCCGAAATTACCGCAAGGAACAGAGAATACTACCTTCTCTCGCTTATCTTTAGGCAGCTGAGCTACAGCCTCAAAGTAGTAGGAAACCTGAGCCAGCAGTCTTGAGATATTGATTGAGTTGGCACTGTTAAGACCGATTCTCTCTTTGAACTCTGCATCATCAAAAGCAGTCTTAACCATGTCCTGACACTGGTCAAAAATACCTTCAACCTGAACGGCTTTGATGTTTTTACCTAAGGTTGCAATCAGCTTTTCCTGAAGCTCGGAGATCTTTCCCTTTGGATACAGAACAACAACGTTAATACCCTTCTGCTCATAGAAGGCTGCAGCAACAGCAGCACCGGTATCACCGGAGGTTGCGGTCAGAATGGTTAAATCCTTGTCACCTTTAACTGCACTCAGAACACGGGCCATGAAACGGGCACCGAAATCCTTGAATGCCAGGGTTGGACCGTGGAAAAGCTCTAATGCATAGATATTCTCATCAGCCTTAACAATTGGAGCCTTGAAGGTAAAGGCATCCTTTACGATAGCCTCCAGTGTTGGGATTTCATCACCAATCAGATGGCGCAGAATCTTAGCTGAACGCTCAGCTAAAGGCATATCTAAAAGCTCGTCAATATTGGTAAGAGGCTCAATATGATCAGGAAAGAACAGACCCTGATCTCTACCGATACCTTTTACTACAGCCTGTGAAAAGCTAACCTTTTCACTGTGATCTTTTAAGTTAAATAATTCCATAGAAATCTCTTTTATATTTCTTCAGCATATGAGCCGCGTCTGTCAATCTTGCAGATATGACAGAAACCATCTTCATTAGCAATAAAATTACGTTCAAGGTATTCTTTCATTTCTTTTGCCTTCTCTAAATCTTCAAAGATTGAGAAAACAGAAGAACCAGAACCAGAGATACCGGTTGCAAGAGCACCGATAGCTGCACCATGTTCACGAGCATCCTCAAATCCAGGGATTAAAGATGCACGGTAAGGTTCTGCGATAACATCCACCAGAAGCTTTGATGCCAGCTTGTCATTATGAGTATGGCAGGCATGAACAAAAGCAGAGAGTCTACGACCATAGGTAATCACATCTGCTCGAGAATATTCCTTTGGCAGAATCTTTCTGGCAGCAGAGGTTGAAACCTTAATGCCAGGGAAGCATGATACCCAGTACCAGTTGTCAAAATCAGGCAGAGTTGTAGAAACACAGTCATCTTCCTGAACAATCAGCTGCAGACCACCAAAGTAGCATGGAGCAACATTGTCATAATGAATAGAGCCAGAGATTTTTCCTTCAAGCTCACCCATAAGTTCAAGACGACCTTTCTCACCAAGCACATTGCCGTGAATTGTATCTAATGCCAGTACAGCTGCAACCACGCTTGATGCAGAAGAGCCTAAGCCTGAGCAGATTGGAAGATTCTTGGACAGCTCCATATGCACGTCCATAACTTCCTTCCCCATTTTCTCGAGCTTATCCTTAAATAAAAGGAAGGCATCATAAACAATGTTCTTTTTAGAATCTGAAGGAAGTTTATGAGCATATTTACCGGTCACACTTACGGAACAGCCTTTCTGCTCTGATTCACTGATAATAATCTCATCGCCTAATATGGCACCTGAGATAGGCTTTAAAGCTGCACCTAGCAGATCAAAGCCTACAGATAGATTAGCAGCAGAAGCAGGAGCAAATGCTTTGAATTTCTTCGGCATTTTTAATCCTCATGAGTCCAGTTCTGAAGACGCAGAACATCTGAAAGCACACCAGCTGCAGTAACCTCCGTACCGGCACCATAACCGCGGATAACCAGTGGAATAGGCTGATAGTATAAGGTAGTAAGCGCAAGTGCATTCTCACCGTCACGAACTCTGAACAGCGGATCCTCAGGACCGACCTCTCGCAACTGACAGAATACCTTGCCTTCCTTGATGCAGCCAACATAGCGAAGTACCTTGCCCTTTGACTTGGCAGCTGCAACCTTCTTGGAGAACTCTGCATCCGCATTCTTCAGATTGGCAATAACTTCCTTGGCGTTGCTGCCCTTGAGGAATTTAGGATCAACAATTGAGTCAATCTTCACATCAGTGAGTTCAAGCTCCATACCGTTCTCACGAGCGAGGATCAGAAGCTTACGGCCCACATCCATACCATCTAGATCATCAGCTGGATTTGGTTCTGTGAAGCCCTTCTCATAAGCAATATTTGTTGCCTCAGATAAAGTCTTTCCATCCTCTACAAGGCCGAAGATGAAAGATAAGGTTCCTGAGAGGATACCGGCAAAGTCAATCAGCTCGTCACCTGCGGCCAGCTGATTCTGCATGGTGTTGATAACAGGCAGACCAGCACCTACATTTGCCTCATACAGGAACTTGCGGTGATGCAGCTTTGCAGCTTCACGAAGCTTTCTGTAGAAATCAAAGCTTAAGGTATTGGCCTTCTTGCTTGGTGTTACAATGTGATAGCCTGCCTTCATGTAATCAATGTATGATTTGGCCAGTTCTTCTGAGGTGGAGCAGTCAACCAGGATTGGGTTTAAAAGATGAGCAGACTTGATTAAAGCCTCAGCAGTCTCAGGAGTTAAAGCATCTGAATCGGAAGCAGCAAGAAGATCTTTGTAATTTTCCAGATCGACACAGTTAGGATCGGAGATAAAGTGTTTAGAATTACCGATACCTACAACTCTGATATCAATTCCCTGCTTTGAAGACAGCATATCACGCTGACGCTTGATCTGTGATAGCAGCTCACCGCCAACACCGCCACAGCCTAAGAGAACAATATCAAGTCTCTGCTTGGAATTGAAGAAGGCGGTATGAGCAAAGGCTACAGCCTCTGGAACACGCTTCTGGGAAATTACAGCTGAAATTGAACGCTCTGAAGAGCCCTGGGCAATAGCACGAATATTAACGTTGGCTTCAGCTAAAGCACGGAAGAACTTACCGGAAATACCGCGGACGGTCTTCATGCCGTCACCTACTACAGAGATAATGGCGCAGCCTTCCTTAACCTCAATTGGGTTTAACAGACCTTCTTTAAGTTCGAGCTTGAACTCATTGGTAATAGCTCTTTTTGCCTTTGAAAGCTCTGACTGATTTACACAGAAGGAAATTGAGTACTCTGAGGAGGACTGAGTAATCAGAGTAATTGAAACATTAGCACGGGATACAGCGGTAAACAGTCTGCCAGCCATACCAACCATACCCTTCATGCCAGGACCTGAAATGTTTAAAAGAGCAATGCCCTTCAGATCGGAAATGCCCTTAATTGGAATAGATAAATCAGTTTCCTCTGAGATTAAGGTTCCCTCACCCTTAGGATTCTTAGTGTTCTTAATCAGACATGGAATATGGAACTGAGCAATAGGAGCAATGGTACGAGGATGAAGAACCTTGGCACCAAAGTATGACAGCTCCATTGCCTCTGCATAGGACATCTTCTTTAAGAGAATTGCTCCTGATACGGCTCTAGGATCACAGCTGTAAACACCGTCAACGTCAGTCCAGATTTCACAGCATTCAGCATTTGAAATTGCGGCAAGACAGGCTGCAGAATAATCTGAGCCGTTTCGGCCTAAAAGAACCAGCTCACCCTGAGCATTGCCTCCACAGAAACCGCTCATCAGAGTGATTGCTTCCTTATCATCTTCCAAAGCAGCATATTTAGCTTTTGAAGCATCAATGTTTACTGAAGACTCCATGATTGGACCTTCAGTTACTAAAACCTTAACCGGATCAATAACACGGACTTTCTTGCCTAAAGACTTTAACAGCTCTTCCATGATAAGAATAGAGAAACTCTCACCACGGCTTTCGATATATGCCATTACAAGCTCAGGACATACTCCCAGCAAGGCCATACCATCCACTCTCTTACGGATAGTTTCCATGGTCTTGTTGTACTCTGAGAGAATCTTCTTGGTGTTAAAACCTTCAAACTTGGAGCCTAAGGTTGTAATAATTGGTTCAATAATTGCGCGAATGTCATCAAATTCCTTTAAACCACTGTTTCCTGCGGCACCTTGTGCAACTAGAGCAACTAGCAGATTGGTGATCTTTGCAGGGGCAGATAAAACTAATGCTGTCTGAGAATGGGCAGCAGTATCAAGCGCAATTTTGGCAACATCCTGGAAACGCTCAGCGTTGGCAACAGATGTTCCACCAAATTTAAGAACACGCATATAAGCTCCTAAAAATCTAATTCATTTAATAATACGTATTTGGGTATTTTTTAAGTTTTTGGATTTTTTGTCAAACATAATTTGGATTCAGCTTGCCGGATGTGGCAAAGACTTTCTCTGTAAAAATCCTTTTTTTAGATAATAAGCTTAATATTCAGTATGTTAACAAAATGGCATTACTTTTGCTGTTTTTTAGTTATTCAGAAGAGGAAATCAAAGAAAATGGCTATAGATTCGGCATTAGACTTACTTGGTACGAGTATTTTAGAGAATATAAAATCAAATCGTAATTTACGAAGTGATGTTGCACTATTTTCGAACGTATTACTTAAAAATATGCTCGATAGTGGTGTTTCTATGGAAAAAGCACTTTCAAAAAATACCTCAACTGAAAAAAAACAGAAACAGGATAATGAAGAGTCTTCTGAAAATGTCGAAATCGAAGAGCAGGAAACTGCATACACACAGAGTTCATATCAGTACAAGGTAAGCAATATTGATCATTCCTACCGTATCAATCAGTGTCTTTACGGTCCGGATGTAGAACCGGTTATACGAGCTGATGGAACATTGAATCCTGTAAACGTACTGTTCTATAACAACATCATATATAACGGAAACCTCAGTCCAGAAAAATTCAATGATATTGACCTCGGAAGTAAAATTGCCCTCACCTTATATATAGGTTCAAAGATGCAGGAATACCCTATAACCAGTGTAGATATCAGCACCTTCAGTCTTATGAATCAGTGCTCCAGTCAGAATACCTGCAATTCCTGCACAGCATCCCAGTGCTATGTAATAGTCCTTTATATAATAGGAATAAACCTGCTTTTCTATATAAAGGATAAGAGGCCGGACCGTTTCAACTATAAGGATGAGAAGAGAAAACGCCTAAAGGATATGAAGAAAAAAGAGGACGAACAGAAAGAAAATATGAAAAATTTTGCAGCAGGATTCCAGTTCAGTTAGAAAATCGCTCAAAAATCGCCTTCTAAAAAATGTGCTCTACAGCACATTTTGTATTTTAAATTCTCCAAAAACAGCGCACAAAATTATCACAATCAAAAAAAACAATCCTAAGTCACAAAATTATAGTAGAATGTCGAAAGTTTTTATAAATCATAAATACGATAATCTCGTATCTTGAATAACTATTGAGGGATAACATTATGAGAAAACCTGTTGTAATGGGTAACTGGAAATTAAACGGCACCAAGTCAACCGTAACTGATTTAATCAAGGCATTTACTGGTGTTGCAAACGCAAATGAGAAAGTTGATGTTGCAATCTGCGCACCTGCTATCTTCATCGGTATGGTTGAGTCATTAGCAACTGGTTCAAAGCTACAGTGGGGTTCAGAGGATGTTGATGTTCACACTTCTGGCGCTTTCACTGGTGAGAATTCTCCTGTTATGATCAAGGAATTCGGTTCAACATACGCTATCGTAGGTCACTCAGAGCGTCGCGGCTACCACAACGAGTCAAACGAAGTTGTTGCTGCTAAGTTCAAGGCTGCTCAGGACAACGGTCTAGTTCCTGTACTATGCATCGGTGAGTCAGAGGCTGAGTACGATGCTGGCAAGACTCTAGATGTTTGTCAGGCTGAAATCAAGGCTGTTATCGACCTATGCGGCATCGAAGCATTCAAGAATGCAATCATCGCTTACGAGCCAATCTGGGCTATCGGTACCGGTAAGACTGCAACTCCTGAGATCGCTCAGAACGTTCACGCAGGTATCAGAGCTTTCCTAAAGACCTTCAATGCAGAAGTTGCTGACGGCGTTCGCATTCTATACGGCGGTTCATGCAATGCTAAGACAGCTCCAGAGTTATTCGCTCAGAAGGATATCGATGGCGGTCTAATCGGTGGTGCTTCTCTAAAGGTTGCAGACTTCACTGCAATTATCGAAGCAGCTACAGCAAACGCATAATTATTAATAACGGATAAAATAAAAGTATGTCTATCAAGAAAATAGGTGTATTAACATCAGGTGGTGATGCACCAGGAATGAATGCAGCTATTCGTGCTGTTGTTAGAACTGCGCTTTCTTACGGTTGGGAAGTTGCTGGTGTAATCGATGGTTATGCCGGACTTCATGCTGGTAACTTTATTCAGCTGACCAGACGTTCAGTATCAGATCTTTTAAACCGTGGTGGTACCTTCCTGGGTACAGCACGTTTCCCACAGTTCAAGGATCCTAAGGTACGTGAGGAAGCTGTTGAGGTTATGAAGCAGAACGGAATCGACGCACTGGTTGTTATCGGTGGTGACGGTTCCTACATGGGCGCAAAGTTCATCTCTGAGCTTGGCTTCCCTTGCATCGGCTTACCAGGCACAATTGATAACGATATTGCTGGTACTGATGCTACTATCGGTTTTGATACCGCTTTAAATACCGCTGTTGAAGCTATTGATAAGCTACGTGACACCTGCTCATCACACAAGAGAATCAGTGTGGTTGAGGTTATGGGGCACCACTGCGGTGATTTAGCTGTATGTGCAGCTGTATCATGCGGTGTGGAAGCTGTTCTGGTTCCTGAAGTTAAGTGGGACAAGGACGAAGTTTACGCAAGCATCAAGAGATCAGTTGATGCAGGTAAGCGTCATGCTATTCTTGTTGTATGTGAGCTTCAGACTGATGTTCATCAGATGGCAAAGGATCTTGAGGCTCTAACCGGTCTTGAGACTCGTGCTACTGTTCTAGGTCACATCCAGAGAGGTGGTACTCCATCAGCAGTTGACCGTGTATTAGCATCACGTATGGGGGCTTATGCATGTGAGCTTCTAAAGGCAGGTGAGTCAGGCCGTTGTGTTGCTCTAAAGCGAGGTGAACTAGTTCACTACGACATCATTGAGTGCATCAACAGCATGAAGCACAGATTCATGAAGACCACTTACGATCTGGCTTGCAGCTTAGGTTAATAAGTAATCTTTATGTACCGCGCAAGGCCCTCTTTTGAGGGCTTTGCTGTTTCCGGCATCCAGGAAAAATGTCCCCCTCTCCACGAGAAATCACTACAAACGTTATAACGCGCTCTATATGTTAACAGCTTTGACCAATAGACAGATTCTGAACAAAAAGAAATGGAAGATTATTGAAAATAACAGCTTAGATAAACTTTGATTATGAAGGTCCATTTAAAACAAACTTAACTTTTCCCTGCAGAGTTTGGAGCGCGTTCTCAACGTCCTCTGGACCCACACTAAGTCTGAAGGTCATAATATTAAGATGTTTGTTTAATCTTGCAGGATTGATTCGAGCTCCGCAACCTGCAACAGGCATCTCCTCCGCTGCATACTCGTAATACCTTATCTGCTCTTTTTTCAGGATTTCCTTGGCAAGATTAAAATCAGCTTCATCAGATGACAGATAAACAGCAGTTTTCTTTTTAAAAAACATATAAAAAATCCTTTGTATGTTTACTCGTCGTGAACCACTTTAGAGCTGATACTCTGAAGATTTCTGCAGCCATCCTGACTGCCTAGTTTACAGGCTTTTTCAAAGAAATCAGTTGCCTTCTTCTGATCAGCCTTTCCAGAAATACCATCCTTTAACAGCAGACCGGAGAAATTACAACTTTCATTGTGACCGTAATCGCAGGCCTGATTGAAAAGTTCCTGTGAACGGGTGAAATTCTGTTTTACGTACTGACCGTAGGCATACATGATAGCCAGATTTGAACAGGCAGTAGCATCTCCTAAAGAACATGAATATTTGTAGAGATTAAATGCCTTTTTAAGATTGGCTCTGTCCTGAGAGTTCTGGTATATAACGCCAAGATTGGTACAGCCTTTTATATTCTTGCCGTTACAGCTTTTCTCAAAATAACGTCGAGCCTTATCCACGCCTTCAGTTGACTTGTCGTCGGCATAGTAAAGGCCCATATTGGTACAAGCGTTTGTGTTACCGAGATTACAGCCTTTCTCAAAGCTGACTATCGAATTATTCTGCGCCCCATCATCTGGACCTAAGCCTCTTGACTGCAGAATACCAAGTTCAAGACAGCCGTTACCATCGTTGCTCTTACAGGCCTTTTCAAGGAACTTATAGGCAAGCGTATAATCAAGCTCCGCCCCCATACCTTTTTCATACATAATTCCAAGGTTGGAACAGGAACGTGAATCATTAAGGGAACAGCCCTTGTCATACAGAGATAACGCCTGCTTATAATCCACATCTACGCCATAGCCGTTGATATAAAGGTTGGCAAGATTGGCACAAGCATAACCAAGATTAAGATGACATCCAATGGAGAAAAACTCATTGGCCTTAACATAATCTTTTCCGCTTAAAAGTCCGGAATAATACATGGCTCCGATATTGGTACAGGACTGAGCGTCATCTAAGGAACAGCCCTTTGAATAATAATCAAAGGCCGTTTTATAGTTCTTTTTTACACCTTCTCCCTTCTCGTGCATCAGACCGGCATAGAAACAACCAAGACCATCTGATAGAGTACAGCCCTTATCAAAATATTTCTTGGCTTTCTTAAGATTGCGTCGTATTTCTTTTCCCTGAGCATAAAGACCTGCAAGGTGAGTACATGAAGGAGCATAATCAAGGGCACAGGCCTTATCAAAATACTCCAATGCAGAGACTAGATCCGGATTAAGTCCTGAATCAAAATGCAGAAAATCACGACCGATCTGATCACAGACTCGGGCATCCTTGAGCTCACAGGCTATAACGTACAGAGTACTGCTCTTGTCGGAGGAAACAGTTACCTTATCGCCATTCTCATCAATACCGATAAAATAGTTGTGAGCAGCCTGAGAGCAGGCTGCAGAATCTCCCTCATAGCATTTCTTTTCCAGAACTTCAGTATGAGAGTCAAAACATCCGTTCAGGAAAAATGAAGTGATAAAAAGATAGGAGCAGGCATTTAGCCATCTCTTCATAATCACAACCTCAGGTACTGTTTTTAGTTATTGTGTCTCTCTGAGTCTGAAGTATTTCTCACACCCCAGACTTGAGCCTAGAGAGCAGGATTTCTTTATCAGGGCATCTGCTTTTTCTTTATCTCTATAAAGCCCCTTTCCGGTCAAATAATGCTCACCGAGCTTTGCACAGCCAAAACCAACATTCTCAGAGCAACTTTCTGTATACAGCATCAAAGCACGTTGCAGATCTGTCTGAACACCAAGACCGTATTCATACATATAGCCAAGATTTGCACAGCCGTCTGAGTCACCGTTTTCACAGCTTCTGGTAAACAGATCGATAGCTCTGCTGTAATCAGGCTTTACCTGCTTTCCCTTACGGTACATATCAGCTAGGAAGTTACAGCCGGCAGAATCACCAGAATCACAGCTCTTTTCAAACAGCTCCTTTGCTTTTATGGTATCGGCAGAAACCCCTCTGCCATTTAAATATATTTCTCCAAGATATGAGCAGCCTAAAACATCATCCTTGCTGCAGCTGTTTTCAAATATATTTTTAGCCTTGTTGTAATCAACCCTAACGCCAATACCGTTAACATAGAAATAGCCTACATTAGAGCAGGAATTCAAGTTTCCAAGACGACAGCCCTTTTCAAAGGACATCAGTGACTTTTTATAGTTCTGAGTAACACCTAAACCTCTTTTCTCAAGATTACCCAGCAGAGAACATCCTGTACCACTGTCACCGCTGCAGGCTTTAAGGTAATAGTCATAGGCCTTCTCAAAGTTCTTCTTGCCAATAAGTCCTTCCTCATGCATTAGACCTATCTGGGCACAGCCGTCATAAGAATTCAGATCACAGGCTTTGCTGAAATAATGCTGAGCCTGAGTGTAGCTGCTTACCACACCCTCGCCCGACCTGTATAAAGAGCCAACCTTTAAGCAGGACTCACCGTTGCCAGAATCACAGCTTTGCTGAAATATTCTGACAGCCTTATGAATATCAAAATCGTCATACAAACCGGAAAGTCTCATTTTTGCAAGTTCAAGACAGCCGTCCTTATTGTTATGTGAACAGGATTTTTTATAGAGAGCAGCTGCTTTATCATTGTCTGTTTCAAGGAAGTTGCCGATAAGATACATCTGAGCCGCGGCATTACAGCTCTGATAATCCTTAAGCTCACAGGCCTTCTCAAAGGCTGCGGCTGCCTGAGGTGCTGTTATAGCATCAAGATTCTCATAATAATTAAGACCTAAGGTTACACAGGCAGAAACATCCTGACTCTCACAGTTGTTTTTAAGAGTAAAAGGATCATTGTTTTCCGCATTTACATGGGAAAAAGAGGAAATTAAAACTGAAGTTAATACTATAGCTATCTTTTTCATAAGGGATCTTTAAAAAAATGTTCTTCTATCACCTTAAAATATAAGAACTTTTTTGAATATTTTTATTTGAGAGCTTCACATTTCTGCCAAATAAAAAAAAGGATCTGGCATTTTTTCCAGATCCCTCACAATCTCAAACGAATTATTTACTCTCCGGTGCTGAAGATTCCGCTGGTCCTGAAGAATGCTTTTCAAGATACTCGCAGGCATCAGAGGAGCCTACATCACAGGCCTTAGAGAATATGGTTGCAGCAACATTGCGACTCTTCTTTACACCTTTACCCTTAGCATAGCACTCTGCCAGATAATAGCAGCCGGTGGCATCATTACCGTCACAGGAGGTTTTGAAAAGATTAAAAGCTTTCTTATCATCAGGCTGTATTCTCTTGCCATCGTAGTAGATGAGGCCTAAAGAAGTACAGCTTCTGACACTTCCGAACTCACATCCGGTATTAAAGGCTTCAATTGCCTTTTCTGACTGATCTTTTTCTGACAGATACATAGATCCCAGCTTATGACAGCTGATTGCATCAGCATTGTCACAGGCCTTGCTGTATAGATACTTAATCTTGTCCTTATCGTACTTAACACCAATACCGTTCTCATAGAAGGCGGCAACAAAACGGCAGGAGCCAAACTCACCATTTGAGCAGGCGTAATTCAGAAGCTTGTAGGCCTTAAACTCATCAGTATCAATCTCATCTGCGGCAAAATATCTGTAGCCCAGGTTTGCACAAGCATATACATCACCTTCGGCACAGGATTCCTTAATAAGCTTGATACCTCTGTTAACGGTGATTCTGGTTCCAATACCGGAAACCTTCATTTCACCATAGTAAGCACAGGCACGCAGATCCTTATCCTCTTCACAGTACTGTTTGAACAGCTCATACAGGGTATCGTAATTGGTGGACTTTACAGCGTAATTGTAGATTTTTGCAGCACGCTGAACATCCTTAGGAACACGGTAGGATTTAATTCTTGAGATAGCACCCTTGTTAAATACCAGAGCCTCACAGGCATCCTTAATACGTCCAAAGGTACAGGCTTTGTCGTAATACTTGTCAGCCAGAGCAAAATCCTGAACATTCTCGTCTCCGTTTGCATAGATATCGGCAAGCTTGTAGCAGACGGAGAAATCACCGCCATCGCATTTTTCCTTTAAAGACTTTATCTCATCATCAGCTGATGCTGCAGTTATCAACGTCAGAATAGAAAAGGTTACTAATAATTTTTTTATCATAAGGAACTACCCAACTGAGCAAAACGAGAGATATCACCTTAATGATAGTTTTAAAATTTTAAATGTGGGATTTAGAACTTATGATTTGATCGCATTTTTTTCTAAAAAATAGAAACAGCGCAGAAAAATAATATGTTTTAAATAAGGAAATATTAAGAAGACTACGGTCTTATCTTAGCTTGACGAAGAAAGACCGTAAATTAAGTTAAATCTTTGAGAGAATATTGTTCTTAAGAAGGGTTAGCTCATCCTCGGTAATCATGCCGGAATCTCTGAGTTTCTGCAGTCGTTCTAAAGCAGCAATAACATCGGTTTTACCTTCATCTGAAGTATTTGAATTCTCCTCGTGAGCAACAGAATTTTCGGAAACAGCAGGCTTCTGCTGCGTCTCAGAGTTCTGAGTAATTTTGTCCTGCTTCTTGTAGATAATGGTATGACCTTCAAATTTAGCTTCTAGTCTGTCAGCAATATTGGAGGATCTATTGGTAAGATTCTTGGCAAAATTGGCAATACCGTCACCTGCCAGAGGGGCCTCGAGATGCTTACTGATACTCTCCTGCTCGGCCTGAGCCTCTAAAACAGGATCAACTCCGCAGACTGTATTAGGATCGACATAGACAATAGGAGAGCCATAGTACATGCCAACCTGATCCTCAACATTGCTCATATCCCAGGTAGGCTTTTTTTCAAAGTAACGGGCGTACATGAACATGAAGCGCATGGTCTTAACCTTGGAGACATCCCATGCATCAAGATTCTGATTGAATGCACCGGCATCGTAGAACATTGAAGCCATATTCTCAACATTGGAAACATTCCACATGCTGATATCCTGATTAAAGGATGAAGCAAACTGGAACATGCCTCGCATATTCTTTACCTTAGAAACATTCCATTTTGAAATGTCCGCATTAAAGTTTCGAGCATAACAGAACATGTAGCTCATGTCCGTTACATTGGATACATCCCAGTCCTCAATACCATCAAAAAAGAAACGAGCCTGTTCTCCACTGCTTAAGGTCGGCTCAAACAGATGGCTCATGTCGGTAATTTTAGAAGTATCAATCTCAGATAGTTCGATTTCCTCATCTAAAATCAACTTCCTAAGCTCAATTTTGGTCTTAGGATGATATTTTTTTCTCATAAGTCTTTTGTTCTCTAATCGTTAACCTGTTTACAGGTCAAAAATTACATTTGTTATAGTTATAGAAAAATTGCCGAAGTATATCTTACATAGCAATCGATTATCGTTCTATGCCCTTCCTCGCAAAATCAAAGTATTTAATGGCAAAAATTATTTATATGACAATTTTGTGCATAGAAAATTATTATATTTTATAAATCTGATGTAGTTACCCACTGATATTACATATAAATTATCGCTAACTTATATTAAATTAATATCAGTTCTGTACCCTTTTAATTCTGTATTAATATAATAAAAATCAAAGAAAAGCAGTAAGTTATGATGGATGTATAAGGTATAAAGGCAAAGAAAAAAGGATCTCCCAACACCGGAAGATCCTTATAAAGGTATGTGTGATAATTGAGCTCTAATTATAAAGCAAAAATATAATATATTTCATTTAGTTATTGCATAATTCTATAAATTTCTTGCATAAAATCATCACCATGAAAAATACAGGCAAAAAATATCTGTAAAATAAAAAATTTATCTTAAAAAACAATTAAATGAATTACGAATGATAATAGAGATTTGAAGGGAATGGTGCTACCTGGCAGAATCGGACTGCCGACCTACTGGTTACGAATCAGTTGCTCTACCTACTGAGCTAAGGTAGCACACAAGAATGAACTAATTTTAAGAAATACTTATATTTTTTTCAATAAGTCTTTTGTTACAATGAAAAAAATAAGGAGTATTTATGAACAGCGGCTACACCTTAATTGTATTTAATGTCATCAGACTTGTAACCCTTTACCTTTTTACAGTAAACGCCTATGCTTCTCTGCCTACAGATACCACCAGACTTCTGATCCTGCTTCTGACAACCGGAATCATTCTGTTCTCAGGCTACAGGCTACATAAAGAAAACCGTTATTTTCCTACCATGTTCACCTGGTCTCTAGGAGCTCTGCCATGGGCCTTCTTTTTGGAGATGAGACTGCTATACGGCAGCTTTGAAATCGATATGGTCAAATATGTGGATAAGTACAGCTACTCTATTGCTGTTTATAACTCTTTCCGCTATGTGCTTACACTCTTCGTATGCTATGTGATTTTAAAGGATCTCTATCACTCCATTAAGCATGGACATTAATCAGGAATACCTTATCAAAATCAAAACATAAAGATGCTCCTACTCCAACCAATAAAGCCGGACACAGGAGCATCTGCACATACACCACTTAGAAACGAGACAGGAACGCAGGAATCAGAGAGCCCCCCTGCATTTTTTTTATTATTTCTGCCACCGCACTAGTCTGATAATAAAACAGAGCCCTTCTTAAAACTCTCTGTTTATCCTCATCAAGATTAGATCTTGCGACCAGAACCTTCACAAACTGATTATCGCTATCCCCTAGATCAAGTTCTCTCTGAATATAGAATCTGTTACAGGATTAAGTCCTTTTTCAAAGGCATAGTTGCCGTTAATAAAGGCACATGTTTCTTTCTCCAGACTGCTGTAGAGCAAAGCTGCATCATAGCGTTTAATTTCAAGGTTTAACTTATTATTAGTAAGTTTTATGTCCCCAGAGGTCCCATCAACCTCAAAATCAATCAGATCTTCACCTTTTAATACCTTAAGTCCACGAATCTCATTAGCTCTGTCAGAGGGTATTGCAACAGAATCTCCCGACTTAAGCTCACTTAGACTCTTAATCTTCCTAGAATAGATTCCAATCGGATCAAGATAGGTTTCACCGTAGACTTCAAAATCATAATGTTTATCAGCAAGTTCTGTATTCAGAAATGCCTTATGCTGATAAGCATTGGCATCTATCAGGCCTTCAGATAACGCCTTGTTAGGAGAGAAATAATCGCTAAACGTCACGAGTTCAAACTCAATATCCTCTTTTCTGAGTTTCTCAGCCACATATTCCCATGGCGCGTTTTCATCGCCAACCAAACCAAGTTTTATTTGTCATACCTTTTGTGACATAGTTTTTTTCCTTATTTTTAATAATTATTTAAATCTCGCTGCGGGCGTGCATATCCTCATAAATAAGACGAGCGGTAGCCCCGACGGTTCTGAAAGGCTCTGGAGGAAGCCAGTTTGGTCTGAATGTCTTTTTAACGTAACGAAGTTCCTCGCTGTCTAGTCCGGTTGCCCAGTCCGCAAGAAAGGTTCCTACGGTTGCAGCACGGGTCACACCGGTACCGTCACCTACAGCTCCAGCAAAGATATTCTGGCCTGGATTCTCAAACAAAGGCTGTGTATTTCCGGTAATAGGAATATAACCTCCATAGATATATTCAAAGTTAACATCCTTTAACTGAGGGAAACGGTTATTAAAGGCTCGGCGGAGTTTATAGACAGCCTTATAAAGTCTGCTGTTATCAATATTAATGTGGGTGGCAAAGGTGATATCGGTTCTGACATAAAGTCTTTTGGTTCTGGTATAGCGAAGAGTAGCTCCGCCTGGATGAGCGGCAGTTACGCCCCAAGGTTTGGCACCGTTAAGAGTCTTAATCTCTTCATCACTAAGCTCTCTTGTGAAAGCGCCAAAGCTGTGAATTCCGGCAATACGATCAGAGAGAGGAACACCAAAATTCTTTAAAAACCCACTTACAGTCAGAATAACCTTTCTGCATTTAATCACCTTGCCTGATGCAAGGACAACCCGAGGGATATCACCTTCTAAAACCTCAATTACCGGTGTATTTTCAAAAACACTTACGTTCTCTGGCAGAACAGTTGCAAGGCCTCTGACAGTCTCAGAAGGATTGATTAGAATAGTTCCTGGAGTGTACAGGGATTTAATGTAAAAATCGGTACCCAGACGCTGTGATGTTTCCTCAGCACCAAACCACTGATAAGGAGCCTCCATTACATCCAGAAATTCGGCAAGCTGCTCAAGGTAACTTAAATTGCCTTTAATCTTGGCAGCCTGATGCATACCGTCCTGATGCCAGTCACATTCAAGGTGATGCTCCTCTTTGATTTTCTTCATTCTTTCGATGACAAATTTATTAAGACGGAAGCGCCATTTCTGGTCTTCAAAAGTAAATTTCGGATCACCTACAATACTATGAGGGACATCAATGATAAAACCGGCATTTCGACCTGATGAGAAGTAACCAATAGGAAATGCATCAATGAGAGCAATACTTGCGTTCTTATCATTCTCGGCAAGTCTAAATGCAGCATTTACGCCTCCAAAGCCGCCACCAACCACGATATAGTCGTAGGCTCCCCGGATAGTGCTGCTGTCATTAAAATGATGATCCCTGTAACGACTGGTCTCAAACCAGCCGTTTTTACCGGATTCTTCAGGAAAGTAATCTGCTCTTTTCATACACAGCTCCTAATGTGAGGTTTTTCTGATGATATAGTTACCGCCTTTCTGGATCACACTCACCATCAGGAGGATCACGACAATCGTAATGTAGGTTACATCGGTCTGGCCACGCTGATGGCCATAGCGGATTGCAAAATCACCAAGTCCGCCTCCACCGATAGCTCCAGCCATAGCTGTAAGACCGATAAGACTTATTGCAGTAATCTGAGAAACTCTAACCAGTGAAGGAATACTCTCCTTAAGATAAACTCTGAAAATAATCCCCAGAGGAGATGAGCCCATGGACTTTGCTGCCTCAATAAGGCCGTTATCAACATTGGATAAAGCACTTTCAACCTGTCTTGAGAAAAAAGGAACAGTCCCCACTACCAGAGGAACAATTGCACCTGTAGTTCCGATTGCAGTACCAACAATGAATCTTGAAAAAGGAATCAGAGCGGCAAGCAGAATTACAAAAGGGATAGATCGGAAAATATTGATAAGTCGGTCAAGAATTCCAAAAACACTCTTATTCTCAAGAATGCCCCCCTGTTTGGTAACAATCAGAGTTACTCCGAGGACTATTCCTAAAAAGAAGGCAATACCGCCAGAAATCAGCATCATATAAAGAGTCTGCAGAGTTGAAAGCCACAACTCATCAAGCTTTGGAATAACATGAGGAAACAGAGTATTGAATAGATCAGCCATTTTTCAGAACCTCCACCTTCACATTCTTTCTGGCAATATACAAAAGTGCATTCTCAACATCCTCGTACCGTCCTGAGAGAATACCTACGGTACCTCCGATAGGTGAGTTGTTTACAAGTTCCACATCTGCGTACAGAATGTTCATCTGTACATTGAAACGGGATGTCATCAAAGAAATCAGTGGCTCTGAAACACCCGGTCCCCTGTAGGAAAGCCTTACAAATTTTTCTCCAGGATTCAGATTGCACAAAAGAGGATAGTCAGAGGAAAGCAGATCCGCCTTTGATAGATTTGATGCTGCCTTTACGAAATTGAGGGTAATCTGCTCCTTAGGATTTGCAAACACCTCAAAGGTTGAGCCCTGCTCTACCAGATGTCCATTCTCAAGCACAGCAACTCTTTTGCAGATATCCTTAACCACGGCCATCTCATGAGTAATGATGACAATTGTGAGACCTAGCTCTGCATTAAGCTCCTTTAAGAGTTCGAGAATCTCATGAGTTGTCTGAGGATCTAATGCAGAGGTTGCCTCATCACAAAGCAGAACCTTTGGAGAAGAAGCTAAAGCTCTGGCTATGGCAACACGCTGTTTCTGTCCTCCTGAAAGCTCTGAAGGATAGGAATTTGCCTTAGCTTCAAGGTCGACTCGTCTTAAAAGCTCGTAGGCTCTTTTCTTCTGATCCTCTTTTTTTATTCCCTTGTGGGACAGAGGGTAGATTACATTTTCAAGCACGGTTCTTGAGGGCATCAGATTGAAATGCTGGAATATCATGCCGATACCAGCTCTGGCATCTCTTAGTTCTTTTGGTGAAAGGGCGGTCAGATTTAGGCCATCAACACTGACAACACTGCCCTTATCAGGGGGTTCCAAAAGATTGATGCAGCGAACCAGAGTTGACTTGCCTGCTCCTGAAAAACCAATAATTCCGAAGATTTCGCCTTTTTTTATTTCCAGCGACACATCATCCACTGCCTTGAAGGTGACCCCATCTCGCTCAAAGGTCTTTGAAACATGCTCAAGTTTTATCATCGATCTTACCTATCACTTATATTTATGCTGTTATTAAGCTTCTAAAAAGAACTCTTCATCCGTGGGAGTCGGATAAAGAGTTAAAGTCTGCTTAATATTTGAATACAGGAACCTCACCACCGTGGTACAGTTCCTTGATGATTTCAGCAGTTTCCTTGGTCTGGTAAGCTGCAATAACTTTCTTGAACAGTGGATTATCCTTGTTATCGGTACGGGCAGCAATTACGTTAATGTAAGGATTGTCCAGATCAACCTTGCCTACACCGTCTGAGAAAATAGGATCGGTAGTTGGATTCAAATCATTATCAACGGCATAGTTTGAATTGATAATGGCTGCGGCAACATCAGGAAGAAGACTTGGTGTATTACCAGCGTCAACTTCATAAATCTTGATGTGCTTTGGATTTTCGGTTATATCACGTACGGTTGGGATATAGCCTTTTGAGGCATCTAGTTTGATAAGACCTGCGAGTTCTAGAACCTTAAGAGCACGTCCGCCGTTGGTAGGGTCATTTGGAATGGCGATAGTATCCCCATCCTTAAGCTCGCTCACGTTCTTTATCTTCTTTGAATAAAGTCCTAAAGGAGCGATGATAGTATTGGCAATAGGCTCAATCTTATAGTCATGAGCTTCCACATCTGCATTGAGGAACGCTACATGCTGGAAGGCGTTAAGATCGATTTCTCCGTCATTTAATGCACGGTTAGGCAGAGTATAATCAGCAAATTTGACTAAGGTCAGATTGACGCCTTCCTTTTTAAGTCTCTTTACAACGTCATCCCAGGCCTCGTTATGTTCACCTACAACGCCAAGTTTGATTTCATTAGCCTCATCAGCAAAAGCGGCTGATGCACCTAGGAAAGATAAACCTACAAAAGCTGCGGTCAGAAGATTTTTAATGTTTTTCATAATATATTCCTTTTGTTTATTCTGTAAAAATGTCAATTGTTAAAAAAAGTCGTCGGTTACGGTTATCAGAGTTCAGAGCCTGCATATAAATCCTTGTATTTAAGGAAGGCGGTTGCACCAAGTGTTCTCAAAGGCTCAGGCGGCAGATAGCTTGGATGATAGGCTCGCTTTATGTAATCCAGTTCAGGACTGTCCCGATGCTGAATAAGATCAGCAAGGTAGGTACCTAAAATTGCAGCTCTGGTTACTCCTGTTCCATCAGAGGTGACACCTGCATAAACATTCTTTGCCACCTCTCCAAACAGAGGTCTGGTATTACCAGTAAAGGAAATCAGACCACCGTATTTGTATTCAAACTCAACCTTTTCAAGCTTTGGGAAACGTCTTATAAAAGCACGTCTGAGGTAGAAATCGGCACGGTCAAATTTCTTTTGAGGAATATTGAGATTTGTTGCAAAATCAATATCGGTTCTAACAAAAATGCGATGATCCGGGGTAAATCTCAGGGTTGCACCTGATGGATGGGTTGCGGTGATACCCCATGGACGTACATGCTTAAAGTCCTCAAACTCATTTTCAGTAAGCACTCGGGTTAGAGCACCATAGCTGTGAATTGCGGCGATATTTGAGGATGAGGCAAAACCGAAACGGCTTAAAAAAGCACTTACTGTAAGGATCACCTGTCTTGTGACAATCTCTTTTCCATCAGCAAGAATTACTTTTGGAATCTCACCCTCCACTACCTCTGCAACCTTGGTGTTTTCGAATACAGATACATTTGAAGGAAGAGCTGAGGCAAGACCTCTTATGATCTCGGAAGGATTATTCAGAATAGTATCCTTTACATAGATGGCATCCTTATAAAAAGAGGTGCCTAATCTTGAAGCGAGCTCATCTCCCTTAATTCGGTCATAGCCTATACCAAGTCTGTTAAGATGGCCTTCTAAAGCATCCAGAGCGACAACATTTCTCTTCTCACGTACAGCTTTGTACATACCGTCCTGTCGCCATTCAAAATTGAGATTATTCTGCTCCCTGATCTTTTCAATTCTTGCGACAACGGTCTTATTCAGATGAAGAAGCCATCTCTGGTCATCCAGAGTAAAATGATCAAAGCCAATAAGTGCCTTGGCAACCTGAGCAATACTTACAAAGCCGGCATTTCTGCCTGAACTGTAATATCCCACAGGAAGAGCGTCAATCAGAGCGATTTTGGCTGAAGGATTGTTCTCTGAAAGTCTGAAAGCAGCACTCACACCACCGAAACCAGCACCTACTACCACGTAGTCATAACTATTTTTAATTTCTGAAGGATCAGTAAACTTATGGTCCTTGTATCGAGAAAGCTCATACCATGGATTTACACCTGTTCCCTCAGGAAAAATTGAAGTCCTATACATACATTACTCCACAAATACGCCTATGACAGTTACGGCGTAAGACGAATGAATTAGATCAAACCTGTAATTAAATAAAACTGAATAAAACGGGTAATAGACTGACGTCTACATTCGGGAACAACAGAATTGAGAACAGGAGAAGGCATTACCTGCCTGAAAGGATAAGAAGTCTGAAGAGATATTCCGTTTATGTTTGAATTTTCTTGATACAACAGCAGACATTTTTCATTTCCTCAAAAATTTTCTATTTTTGATCTTTATCTGGCTCGGGATTGCTTCCTGACACCTTAATATGAACGTATTGCTTACGTTTGTATTTATTATGACACAGAAAAAAAACTTTGCTAATACTATTTTTAAATATACAGATATAGAAAAAAGTTATAACATTATTTTTATTAAGGACAAAGAATATTTTTTGGTATCAAAATACACAATAGCAGTACATTCAACATCATTAACATATTGATATATTGTAAAATAAATATTTAACAGCTAAAATTTGCAAACTATATTGACAACCAATAATTATTTAGATTAAATGAAAATAGACATATAAAAGAGCGTCTTGTGAACTCGTTGATATGCCCAGGTTATAACGCTATTACAGATAATAAAAAAAACTCTTAGCTTTATTTTTTAACAGCAGAAAGCCGTTTAAAACCAACCTGACCAAACAGACTTTAATTCAGAAAGAATTTAAGGAAATTTATATGAAAAATTTTAATCTAAAAAATCTATTCTCCCTTATCCGTAAAGGAGTTACAGTTTCAGTTATTCTTCTTACCCTACCCTATCAAGCCTATGCCTATGACCGCACAGAGGTGAAGATTGGTGTTGTAGGAGAGAACAACGAATACTGGAAGCCAATCATAGATAAACTAGCCTCAGAAGGAGTTAAGGCTGAACTTGTAAGATTCTCCACCTATCCCCTGCCAAATCGAGCTCTTGAGGATGGTGAAATCGATCTTAACGCCTTTCAGACAGGCGCTTTCCTGAAAACCGAATCTGAGGAGAACGGATATAACTTAAAGGCTATCGGTACAACCATTATTGCACCTTTAGGTCTGTACTCAAAAAAAATCCAGAAGATTAGCGAAATCAAAGACGGAGACACTATCACCGTACCAAGTGATCCTATTACCACAGGACGAGCTTTAAGACTGCTGGAAACTGCAGGCTATTTAAAGCTTAAGGATGATGCGGGCTATCTACCAGGTCAGAGTGACATTATTGAAAATCCAAAAAATCTTAAATTCTACTGGGTAGATGCAGCAAATTCCTACGGCACTCTGGATGATGTTACCGCAGCCTTTATTAATGGAGGTTATGCCGTTGATCGCGGACTTACTCCGGATAAGGATGCAATCTATATTGAAAACACTGAAGGCTGGGGGCTTGAGAATCCGTTTGTTAACATTATAGCTTCAAGAGAAAGCGATAAAGACAACGAGCTGTTCCTGCACATTGTCGAGCTCTACCACACAAAAGAGGTGGCAGACATTATCAGAAACACCTACAAAGGAGCCTTCATTCCGGCTTTTACCTACAACAAATAGCTTTCTAGATTCCTACTGAAGAATATATTTACATGGCTAGTTTTTGGGCCATGTTTTTTTCTTATTTTGCACCATCAGGAATCAACTTCCCCATGTCTTAACCTTAAGAAAAAGAATAAGGATCTTATTTTTTCAAAATAAATTTTTTATGAAAGTAAAAAAATCTCTTTTTTAAGGTCGTTAAGTGAAGTTTTATGAAAATTTTTTCATCTTTCTTGTATAATACTGAGACAATTATCAAAGTATTTTTTTTATGAAAAATGCTTTTAATGAGTTTACTTAATTACAAAGAACAAATTTGGACATAGAGGAACTATTTAAAAATGGAGCAGCTTAAGGGTGTTGCCTTAGTAGGAGACGTTGGCGGTACCAACGCACGTCTTGCATTAGTTAACTTAGCAGATGGAAGCTTATCAAATACCAAGGTATACTCATCCGTTGATAACGATTCACTGGAGAAGGTTATTGTCAAATACAGAGAGGAAACCGGTGCTGTATTTGATTCTGCATGTATCGCAATTGCAACCATGCTGAACGGTGATCACGTTAAGATGACCAATAACCCATGGGAATTCTCAATTTCAGAGATGAAGAAGAACCTGAATCTTGAGAAACTGATCTTCATCAATGACTTCACTGCAATGTCAATGAGCGTAACCGCAATCAAGACTGAGGACATGGTTCAGATCGGTGGTGATGAGATCGTTGAGAAGGCTCCTAAGGCTATTTACGGTGCTGGTACCGGTCTAGGTGTCGGTTACCTGATTTACGCTGAGGGCAAGTGGATTCCTCTTCCAACTGAAGGCGGTCACGTTGATATCGCTGTACAGTCAGACAGAGATGACTCAATTCTAAAGGTTCTACGTAAGAAGTTTGACCACGTTTCAGGCGAGCGTCTGCTGTCAGGTCAGGGTCTGGTTAACACCTACCAGGCTATTGCTGAGCTGAACGGTCACGAGGTAAGAGACGTTGTTCCTGCTGATGTTACCGGTGGTGCATTCTCAGAGGATCCAGATCCAGACTGCAAGGAAACAGTTGATCTGTTCTGCAAGCTGATGGGCTCATTCGGTGGTAATCTGGCTCTGAACATCCTTGCAAAGGGTGGTGTATACATCGCTGGCGGTATCGTTCCAAGATTCATCGACTACTTCAAGAAGTCAGAATTCCGTAGCGAGTTCGAGTCTAAGGGCCGTTTCAACCACGCTTTAAACAAGATCCCTGTATATGTAATTTCTCAGGGAGATGCTGGTTTATTAGGTGCAGGTGCTTATGTTCGTCAGGAACTAGGTGCTAAGCTCTAATCCCATCTAATCTAAACATAATTCCAAAAGGGGAAGCTACACAGCTTCCTCTTTTTGCATCTGAAAAATATAACTAATTACCGCCAGTATAGACTTAAAGTCCCAGGTTATTCATCAAAAAAATAGCAGAGCGGAAACCTCAGACTTAAGTCTGGGGCGGAGCTCTGCCAACTCAGGCTATATATCTTAAAGAATTTCTTTACAATAACTGTTAGAATATAGGGATTATATGGCTTGGAGAAAACTGTTTTGAAATTTACAAAAACATTAAAAATAAGAATTAATGTACCTTCAGAACAGGAAACACTGTTACGTCAGATGACGGAGCAGTATCGACAGGCATGTAATTTTATTTCAGAATACGTTTTTACCCATTCCTTTGACTTGAACTTCTTCAGTCTCAATAAAGTACTGTACAGGAATATAAGAGGAAAGTTTAG
>NZ_FPAH01000085.1 GCF_900116345.1 Succinivibrio dextrinosolvens
GTACCAGGTCCATCAGAATGCATCATGAATTGAAGAATAAAGGCTTTAGGGTGTCTCACAGAAGCCTTGTGTCAAAAGGTATTTACCACAAGTACCATCGTAAGTATATAAAAACTACGGACAGCAACCATAACCTAGCCAGAGCAGAAGACCTTGTAAAAAGACAGTTTGATTCTTTTAAAGTCAACGAAGCCAGGTGCGGTGATATTACGTACATTCCTACAGAAGGAGGGTGGCTTTATTTAGCCTCAGTAGTAGATCTAGGATCAAGATGCCTCGTTGACTACAAATTTGGTCCAACTATGGATACTAATCTGATTTTTGATTCCTTAATGATGGCAATCGGGGATGAGAATCCTTCATTTGGAACAATATTTCACTATGCTCAAGGTTCCCTGTACTGCACTTGTCTGTTTCATTAGCATCTGACTTCAATTGGCTTCTGGTGCTTAATGGGACACAGAGGATAATGTTGGATAGCGCTGTTGGAGATGAATTTGCTCTAAATAAAAATTTCGGGGTCGTGATTTATAACGAAAGAAGATATAAGTTTAATTTTTGGCTGTTTTCTAGGGAAGGGGATTTCTCTATATGCCTTCAATTTTACTAATCGTATCATATAATTGAGAATTAATATCGTGTACATTTATATTAAAGTAAAAGAATTAATATTTGATTTACTTTTTCTATTAATTATAACAAACCAAATTTTATGTAGATTCTTTCCTTTTATGAATTTTTTGGATGAATTGATTTTCTTTTTCTGTCTATGTTCGATATTTGTTTATTCAAGGCAAATTAACAAGAATATTTTGTTAATTCTATTTTGTTTGGTGGTAATTCTTCTATGTGGTATTATCTCAAATGCTATCATAGGATATCAGGAAAATATAATAGCAATCTTTAAGGACATTATTTTATTCCTTAAATTCCCTATCACTTTTATTTGTGTATTAATTTTTCATAAAAATTTAGTTAACCACATTAACGTCAATCACATTTTATACTTAATCATCATATATGTTCAAATATTGTTTTTCTTTGCTATTATCTCATTTTTTAAAGATATTGGAATGTCCCAAAACTATGATATAAGGTACGGCATTATTCCATACCAGTTCTTGTATTCTCATCCTACATTCCTAGCATATGCATTAGTTTTTATTTCTATAGTTTTAGTCGGAATAATACCAAATAAAAGAGATTATTTTATATTGCAATTGCAAATACTAGTTCTACTGTTTTTAACAATGAGAAATAAAGCATTTGCATATATTTTTATGTATTATTTTATTGTATATCTTTCCCCAAGGAATAAAGACATTAGTCCTATATATATTATATTGGCTTCAATAATAGCCACTATATTCTCATTAGAAAAAATATATCTATACTCAACTTTTACATGGTCTCCAAGAGCACAAATGTATTCAACTGCTCTGGATATTGCAAAATCTTTTTTCCCGTTTGGATCTGGATGTGGATCTTTTGGAAGCTCTATTTCAGGGGAATACTATTCATTTATATATTATTTATACGGAATAAATGAAAAAATACCACAAGATTCTTATGAAACTTTAAGTGATTCTCAATTGCCTTATTATTTGGGGCAATTTGGTATGTTTGGTGTGTGTTTATATTTATTAGTGATTATCTTGTTTTTTAAATATAGCAAGTCTATTTTTCTTTATTCTTATAATAAATATAAATCTGTTTATTTAATGTTTGCTTATATTGCTATAGCTTCATTAGTTGAGTCGATTTTAACAAATGAATCTGGCTCGACAATTGCTTTATCCTTGATTTTTTGTGAAAAAAATCTGATAAAACACAACAAGTTATCATATCTTTGAACAATAGCAAAACTGAACTAAGGATCAGTTATAGGAATATTTTATCCCCCTTATATTTAAAATATCGTAAGAGGGAAAAATATTGCAAAGGAAATCCGCTAGTTAT
>NZ_FPAH01000027.1 GCF_900116345.1 Succinivibrio dextrinosolvens
AACTCGAGACTGTTTCTTAACAGGGTCCCATTTATTGTAATAAGAGATGATGTAGGTTCTACCCATTTTGTCGGTATAGCTGGAGTAATTCCATTTGATATCAGGAGTGTCTGTCATACAAATAGTCCATTAAAATATATTATGGACTATGATATAACAAAAATAGAAATAGATAAAGAAAAAATCTTAAAAAACAGTGGAATAAAAAGAATATTTAGGAGATTTGTGAGAATAATCACCCTAGTTTAAAACTAGGGAGTACGGAGGTTAGGTTTAGCAGAGAGCTTAAAATGCTCTCTGTTCTTTTTTGCAAAAGAATGACTATGAATTTGAGAGCAGAGAATTTAACGCCATATTAGCCGCAGTTGTTCTGTTCTCAACCATCATTTTCGAGAATACTGCCTCAAGATGTTTGTTTACTGTTCTTGGGCTGATATCAAGAATTATCGCCATATCCTTATTTGATTTTCCCTGGCATACCCAGTATAGAATTTCAGCTTCTCTTTGTGTCAGAGAGAACTTCTGTTTTAGGATTTCAACCTTATTGACATTCTGATCCCGCTTAACAGCAAAGATAAATCCTTCATCATTTATCTGGAACAGGGTAATAGTGATACGCTCTTTTGACTGTGAATTACCGTCAATTGTTATATATTTTCCGATTTCAGCCTTCTGGATCATTGGATTGAGCAAAGACTGTATCTTTGATGAGAAGGTCATCTTGTCAAAGCCGCACTGTTCAAGCAGATGCATGGCATCCGGGGTATACCATTTAATGACGCAGGATTTATCCACAAGGAAGGATGACAGTCCATTTGAATCCAGAAGAAATTTGGTAGAGAGCATCACTTTTGATTTATCAATATGCAGATTGATTCTCTTTACCAGTTCGACGATCCTGATCGGCTTTTGAATATAATCCACAGCACCGCATTCAAAGCTCTGGCTGACATTGCTGTCCGAGTCCAGACCAGTCATAAAGATAACGGGAATCTCTGTAAGACGAGGATTTTCCTTGATACGTTTACAGGTTTCAAAACCATCCATTGACGGCATTACGGCATCAAGAAGAATCAGATCCGGAGTAATTCTGCTTAGTATGGATAAAGCCTGGGTACCGCTTAGGGCAACCAGCACGGAAAATCCTTCTGCATCTAAGGCTTCATTTAGCATACATACGGAATCTGGATCATCATCGACTATCAGAATAAGTTTCTGCATTGAATTGTTCATAATAATGTTCAGTGTCCCCTAAGACCTTTTAAGCCTTAGAAGATACAATCTCCTTTCCTAACTGTTATCACGTATCCTTGGATACATGTTTTTTTATTTTTATAAAACTGTTATGTAGTAGCTAAGGAAAAAGCTACATCGATTCTGATTTTGTCAGCTGTTCTGTATATCTTTTCTTATATACTCAAAATCAAATCGTTCTGCCTTGTTCTTATATTTCAGAAATAACTCTTCACTAAGTAATCCAAGATTATGCTGAGTATCCAGATTGTTAAGAATGCCTTTTACAAAACCTGTTTCAAGGTAGATTCTGAGCTGCTCTGTAAGACTTTTCGCATCAGCGAGCTGTGAAGTTTTGTTCTCTGATTTTTCCTTTTCACTGCTGCTGTCTTTTTTATCTGTTGATTCCAATGCTGTTATTCTGTCAGTCTCTGAAGTTGATTCATCCTTCTTTAGGTTATCCTGACAGATATAATCAATTGGTAGAAAGTGAACAATTGCATCTAGGAGCTGTTCTTTTCTGAAAGGTTTTACGATGTGATAGTCATAGATTCGTCTGTCGTGGCTGTCGTTTATTTTCAGCTCGGAGGCATTGGCAGAGACCATGATAATAGGGGAGTTAATACCTTTTTTACGGAGATTCTTTGCAAGGTACAGTCCGTTATGACCTGGCATAGAATAATCAACAAAGAACAGATCAAAATTCTCTTTACCAATAAGTTTCATTGCCGAATCAAATCCATTGGCCTCTTCAATTTCAAAGCCAAGAGGAGAGAGCTGTGTTCTGATGATGACACGATGATCCTCATTGTCATCCACTGTCAGAATTCTGATTTTCTTTTTGTCTTCTGTCTTATAGCCAATTACTCTGCTGTAATTCTCCATTTCCTCCTGATCAGGATTTTCCCTTGGAAGATAAATCTTAAGCCTGAATTCACTTCCTTCACCTACCGTGCTTTCTACTGTAAGCTCACCACCCATAACTACAGAAAGCAGGTTGGTAATAGTAAGACCTATACCAGAACCGGAATTGCATTTTCTGGCGGAATCGGTCCTTGTAAAAGGCTCAAAGATTCTTTTCAGATCTTTTTTGGCAATACCAATTCCTGTATCTTTTACCACAAACAGGGCGACATCACTTCTGTAGCTAACCTCGAAGGTTACCTTTCCCTTAGGCGTATACTTCACAGCATTTGATAAGAGATTGGTCAGTATCTGTCTTAGTCGGTTTTCATCTGTTTTGACGAATGCTGGCAGATGGGAATGCTCGATATACTCAAAAATCAGATTCTTGTTTTTGGCCTTGGTTCTAAAATACATGATCAGATCTTTGAGCAGCGGTTCAACTCTAATCTTTCTCATGTTAAGGTCAAGCTTGCCGATTTCTATTTTTGAAATATCCAGAAGACCTTCAATCAGAGAACATAGATATTCCGCATTTCTTGAGATAATATTCAGTCCCTTTGCAGAAGATTCATTTGAGCTGTTCTTATTTGATGACAGGATCTGACAGTAACCTAATATACTGTTCAAAGGTGTTCTCAGTTCGTGGCTGATACCGGACAGATATCGGCTTTTAGCCATATTTGCCGCATCCGCATTCCTTTTGGATTCTACAAGCTGGTGCTGAACTTTTATTCTTTCCTCAATCTCATTTTCCAAAGCCTTGTGATTTTTTTCAGTCTGCTCCTGAGCCAGATTTCTGCTGTCTGAAACCAGTACGAACAGCATTGTAAAAATGCCGGTTACAATTTCAATCAGGATAAAGCACTTCAGAAATACAGTGTTTCCAAAGAGTCTGCTTAAAGAACTGGATTCAAATGAACTGAAGCCAATATACAGTATCGAGAGGTTTATAAGGGAGAATACTGTCATAAAGCCTAACAGTCTGAAGATAAAGAAAACCAGAGGATATTGTTTCAGAAAAGGGAAGATAGCACATATCTGATTGGTTATAAGCGCTTCTTTACGGCATTGTCCATTACATCCTGATTCCAGTGTGCAGCACAGAGAACAGATCTGTTTTTTATAGTAAGGGCAGTAGCAGAGATCCTCATGATCGAAACTGTTGCCGCAGATATTGCAGGTCCTGTCGTTTTTATTTTCATTATGCTGTGTCTGGTTATGTGTTTTCTCATTCGAAGTTTCTTTGTTCAGATAATATCTGCCATCGGTTACATATGCTATTACAGGAGTAAGAACATAGGCTACCACCAGTGCGATTACTGCAGAGTAAGCTTCACAGTAGCTTCCGAATAATCCAGTGTAGGCCGCAGTTCCTATAAGTACTCCCATGAACATCGAAATAAAGCCTACCGGATTGATGTCATAGAGTTTTGATCTCCTAAACTCTATCTCTTTAGGACTTAGCCCGATTCTTTTATTTATGGAAAGATCCGCAGATAGGGAGGCACACCAGGAAATTGCCAGAATAGAGTAGAGGTTCAGTACCGCAACTGCGATCTCATAGACACCGCATATCAAAAGCATCCATGAGATAAACACATTGAAGAATACCCAGACTATACGGCCCGGGTGGGTATGAGTCATTCTGGCAAAGAAATTTGACCAGGCAATAGATCCGGCGTAACCGTTGGTTACATTGATTTTAATCTGAGAAATGGCAACAAATAAAATTGTAAGAAACATTACAAGGGCATGGTTGTCATAGAGTTTGCTGAATGCTGCCATATACATATATGTCGGATCTGTGGCCACCATGTAGTCCGCACTTTTTGAGATTAGCATTACTGCCAGTAATGCTCCTATCAGAATTTTTAGTCCTCCCAGTACAATCCATAATGGACCTGAAATGATTGTTCCAAAAATAATGGCCTTCCTTTTGGACTTTATATATTCGGGCATGAATCTAATGTAATCGACCTGTTCTCCTATCTGTGAGATGAGGGCTAAAACAATACAGATTGAGTACCCTAAATAAAGCGCATTAAAACTGTCATGCTCGAAGGCAGAGCTAAAGTTTTGGGAACATTCGCCTGACATTCTGATAAGGCCGTAAACAGCCAGTATCTGAAGTACAGCCCATACAGGTTCTGTATATTTCTGAAGCCTGCTGATAAAGCTGAAGCCATGCATTACCAGAGGAATGATAATCAGTGAACATAACAGATAGCCTAAGGAGAGATTCATTCCCAGGGTGATATTGAGCATCTTTGCCAGAATTGCAGATTCCAGCGCCATGAATATGAAGGTGAAGGTGGCATAGATCAGTGAGGTTATTGAGGAGCCTATATATCCGAAGCCTGCACCTCTTGTCAGTAGATCAATATCAATATGATGAATCGAAGCGTATTTTGCAATTGGATGTGAAAGGACAAAAATTAGAGGAACTGTAATTAAAAGCGCTAAAAGCAGGTGATTTAAGCCGTAGAAAATAGCAATGTTTGCTCCTATTACCTCAAGAGCCAGAAAGCTTATTGAGCCAATGGAGGTCATAACCACTGAGGATACATCAAGTTTTCTCACGGATCTTGCTGTATAGCGCAGACTGTAATCCTCAAGTGTCTGGTTTGCCACATATTTGTTATATGATCTTCGTGAATTCAGGACTAATTTACTAATTCTTATTTACCTCATCAATTTTTTGTATTCTAGCATCACATTTTTTGATTCATTTTCTCTGCACTAAAACAGCATTAAATGCATAAAAATGGGAGTCTTATGCCTCCGTATTGTGCACAACCCAAGTGAAATTGCGCATACGTAATTTAACGTATGTCAATAGTGCATTTGTCGCCTTTCTGTGACCTTGGTCATTATTTAATAATTACCACAGGTAGATTGACTACCGCTAAATGGAGAAGAGATATGAAGAAATCAAATACTGTTAAGAAAATGTGTCAGGCCATTGGTATGGCAGCATTACTGAGCATGAATATAACTTCTGCATACGCAGATGATGCAAACACTACTGGTCTGGCTGTTACAGCAGATACTGTCAAAGTTGGTATTCTGCACTCCATCACCGGTACCATGGCTTTAAGTGAGGCCGGTTCAGTTGAGGCTGAGAAGCTTGCGATTGAACAGATAAATGCAAGCGGTGGTGTGCTTGGCAGAAAGATTGAGTTCGTCCAGGAAGATGGCGCAAGTGACTGGCCAACTTATGCTGAAAAGGCTCAGAAACTGATTGTAAACGACAAGGTTGCTGCAGTATTCGGCTGCTGGACTTCAGCATCTCGTAAGGCAGTACTTCCTATTTTTGAACAGTACAACAACATGCTGTTCTACCCAACCTTCTATGAAGGACTGGAGCAGTCAGACAATATTATCTATACCGGACAGGAAGCTACTCAGCAGATTCTTGCTGGTCTTGACTGGGTAATGAAGAACAAGGGCGCAAAGACCTTCTATCTTATCGGTTCTGATTATATCTGGCCTCGTACTTCCTTCAAGATTGCCAGAAAGCATATTGAAAAGAACGGCGGTACTGTAGTTGGTGAGGAATACTATCCATTAGGACATACTCAGTTCAACTCTGTGATCAACAAGTTCAAGCTCAAGAAGCCTGATGCAATCTTCTCAATTGTAGTTGGCGGTTCAAACGTGTCCTTCTACAAACAGCTTAAGGCTGCAGGTATTGACTTAACTGCCGAGAAGCCATTACTGATGTCAACCTCTGTTACCGAGGATGAGGTTTTAGGTATCGGTGGTGAAAACTACGAAGGCGCTTACTCAATTACCAAGTACTTCCAGTCAATGGATAACGAGAGCAATAAGAAGTTTGTTGCTGAGTTCAAGAAGATGTGGGGTGACAAGAGTGTTATCGGTGACGTTACCGAATCCGCTTACCTTGGCCCATGGTTATGGAAGTTCGCTGTTGAAAAGGCAGGTTCATTCGATATAGATAAGCTGAAAAAGAGTCTACCAGGCGTTGAGTTCGCAGACGCACCTAACGGTCCAGTTAAGATTCACGATAACCACCATCTGTGGATGAAGACTGTGGTTGGTCAAGGCCAGAAGGATGGTATGTTCAAGGTTGTCTACCAGTCTGACATGATTGAGCCAAATCCTTTCCCAGCTGGATATCAATAATAAAACTCACTGAGGGCTTAGGCCCTCAGTATTAAAAGCCTATATACAGAGAGGTGTTTATTATGTTTTCGGATTACAGTTTCAGTGAATTAGCCTCGATTTTCGCTATGCAGGGCTTTGCCGGTCTGAGTCTATTTTCGGTTTTTCTACTGATGGCTTTGGGCCTAGCTATTATTTTCGGTCAGATGGGCGTTATCAACATGGCTCATGGCGAATTTATGATTTTAGGCG
This sequence comes from Succinivibrio dextrinosolvens, assembly GCF_900116345.1. Classification (GTDB taxonomy): domain Bacteria; phylum Pseudomonadota; class Gammaproteobacteria; order Enterobacterales; family Succinivibrionaceae; genus Succinivibrio; species Succinivibrio dextrinosolvens_B. The sequence continues at coordinate 6,517 of NZ_FPAH01000027.1, forward strand.
CATATATTACCTATCTGACCTCCCATGTTTTTGAAACCATGTTTCCTGGTTTATATGGAATCTATTTTTTTATTGCACTGTTCTTTTCATTTATTGTAACTGCAGCCGCAGGTGCGTTTTTTGAATGGCTGCTTATAAGACATCTCTATTCAAGACCTCTTGATACTCTGCTAGCAACATGGGGCTTGAGCCTGATTCTGCAGCAGCTTTACCGTTCAGTATTCGGTGCACGTGAGGTAGGTGTAACTCTTCCTGACTGGCTGATGGGGTCACTGACATTAGGTGATTCTATAGAAATTCCGATCAATGGTCTGTTTGTTCTTGGTTTGACCGTAATCGTAACTCTGGCTGTTTACTTTATCATGTACCGCTCCCGTCTTGGCTGCCAGCTGCGTGCTGTTGTTCTAAACCGAAAGATGGCAGGAGCCGTAGGTATTAACACTGCCTTTATCGACAGAATCACCTTCTCAATAGGATGTGGTATTGCAGGTGTTGCAGGCTGTGCCTTTACCATGATTGGTTCAACCGGTCCAACTGCAGGTCAGCTCTATATTGTAGATACCTTCCTGGTAGTTGTTTTTGGAGGTGCCGGAACTCTGATTGGTACAGTTGCTTCTGCTTTCGGTATTGCTCAGGCTCAGAGTGTTATGGAGTTCTTCATGAGCGGTTCCATGGCAAAAGTTTTAACACTGCTGTTTGTTGTAGGAATCCTGATGATAAGACCTCAGGGACTGTTTAGTGTAAAGGTAAGAAGATAAAAGGAGAATTATTATGAGAAGTCATTTACTATCAGCTCAAAGTAGTAAGAGTACCCTCTTGAATCTTCTGGTACTGACTGTATTACTGCTTATTGTTATGCCTGCCAGTCTGGATGTGTTCAGACTGAATCTGGTAGGTAAGTATTTAAGCTATGCCTTTGTGGCAATTGGTCTGGTTATGTGCTGGGGATACTGCGGCATCTTAAGTCTTGGTCAGGGTATATTCTTCGGTCTAGGCGGTTACTGCATGGCCATGTTCTTAAAACTTGAAGCATCAAGTCCTGAGGCCACTGCAATTCAGACCACTCCTGGCATTCCTGATTTTATGGACTGGAACCAGATTACTGAGCTGCCTTTATTCTGGGAGCCATTTAAGAGCTTTCCTCTGACCATGATCCTTATGATTGCAGTTCCAACCCTGTTTGCTTATCTGCTGGGAGTGGCTCTGTTCAAAAGAAGAGTAGGCGGTGTTTATTTCTCAATTATCACTCAGGCAATTGCTTCAATCCTGACCATTCTGATTATCGGTCAGCAGGGCTATACCGGTGGTGTAAACGGTATAACCGACTTGAGAACATGTCTTGGTTTTGATATCAGAACTGACCATGCTAAGGCTATTCTCTACAACCTATGTGCAATAACCCTGATTGTAACAGTATATATAACCTGTCTTCTGGCAAAAAGTAAGTTAGGTAGACTTCTGGTTGCAATTCGTGATGAGGAGGAGCGCGTTAGATTCTCCGGATATGATGTAGCTAACTTTAAGATTTTTATCTTCTGTTTTTCTGCTGCACTTTCTGCCATTGGCGGAGCTCTGTTCACACTGCAGGTTGGTTTTATGTCTCCTAGCTTCGTGGGTATTGTAGCTTCCATTGAACTGGTTATATTCTGTGCTGTAGGTGGAAGACTTTCAATCTTCGGTGCTATTTACGGAACTCTTCTGGTCAGTTCCGCAAAAACAGCAGTATCCGAGAATTTCCCTGAATTATGGCTTTTTGCAATGGGAGCATTGTTTATAGGTGTAGTTCTGTTCTTCCCAAATGGATTGTCTGGAATCTATAACGATTACATTGTTCCTTTCTTTAAGCTTGTTGATTCAAAGATCGAACGTTCTATTGAAAGACTGAGAGCAGAGCATAACCGAGTTATCGAAGAGCTTAGAAATTCATCAATGACGGACTCATTCATGTCCGTAAGCAGACAGTTTTTAAGTGAAGATTCATTAAGAAAGTTAGCTGTTTTAAATGCAGCAAAGGAGAAGTCTCATGAGTAAGAAAGATATCGTACTTTCAGTTGAGGATCTGACCGTTTCATTTGATGGCTTCAAAGCAGTTGATGATCTTTCCTTCTACGTGGATGAGGGAGAAATCCGAGTAATCATTGGTCCAAATGGAGCTGGTAAAACAACCGTACTGGATTTAATCTGCGGTAAAACCAAGGCAACCTCAGGCTCAATTAAATTCCATGATCTGGAACTTACAAAGTTAAAGGAGCATGAAATTGTTGAAGCCGGTGTCGGCAGAAAGTTTCAGAACCCTTCAATCTATGAAGCTCTGAGTGTTTTTGAGAATCTGGAACTTTCTTATCCAAAAGGCAAAAGAGTATTTGGAGCTCTCTTCTTTAAACGTACCGACGAGGTCATAAACAAGGTAAAAGAGATTGCAAAAATGATTTACCTTGATGACAAGCTCGATGTAAAGGCAAGCCTTCTAAGCCACGGTCAGAAACAGTGGCTGGAGATTGGAATGCTGCTGATTCAGAATCCAAAGCTTCTGATGCTGGATGAGCCTGTTGCAGGAATGTCGGTAGCAGAAAGAGAGAAAACAGCAGAACTTTTAAAGAACATTACCAAGAATAGAAGTGTAATCGTAATTGAGCATGATATGAAATTTGTTGAGCATATTGCAGACAGGGTTACAGTTCTTCATCAGGGAAAATTTCTGGCAGAGGGTAGCATGCAGTCTATTCAGAAAAACCAGAAGGTTATTGATGTTTATCTTGGTCAGTAAAAAAGGAGCCTATTATGCTTGAGTTAAAAGATTATAAGGTTTCATATGGAGACAGCTGTGTAATCAGAAACCTTAACTTAAAGATAAAAAAAGGTGAAATCGTGGCACTGCTTGGTCGTAACGGAATGGGTAAGACCACTTTAATGAAGTCAATAATCGGAATGATTCCAGCACAGAAGGGAGAATGTATTCTGGACGGACAGGATCTTATTCATACCAAAAGCTACAAGAGAGTAGCCTCTGGAATTGGATTTGTACCTCAGGGCAGAATGATTTTCTCCAGCATGAGTGTGAAGGAGAATATTGAAACCGGTCTTACCGTGACAAAATCAAAGCATATTCCTGAAGATCTGTTTGAGACTTTTCCGATTTTAAAGGAGTTCGAACACAGAAAAGGCGGTAATCTTTCAGGCGGTCAGCAACAGCAGCTGGCAATTGCCAGAGCTCTTGCAAGCAATCCTAAACTGCTTGTTCTTGATGAGCCAACGGAAGGTATTCAGCCATCTATTATCAAAGAGATGGCAAGAACTTTAAGAAAAATTCGAGATCAGCGTGGTTTAACCATTTTTGTGTCAGAGCAGGTATTAAGCTTTGCTTTGGATGTTGCCGATAGAATTGTTGTAATGGAACATGGTTCTATTGTATATGATTCTCCTCGAGACTCTACAGATGAGAATGTTGTATCTTCATTTTTATCTGTATAAATAAGTATAACTGAGTTATTTATTTGCAATTTCTTGTAATAATAAAAGGTTCTGTTACCTTTTATTATTTTTTTACAAAAGAACGAAATTCTAACTCTCTCTTATTTTGTAAATACAATAAAATCCTTGGTAGGCATTAGCAACCGCCTGTCTCTACTGCTTTTATCTCAGATGAGCATCGGAGGAGTAATGCTGCGTCGTGGTATTGCTATCTCTGATCTTAAAGATAAGGTTGTGCATGCCAGAAATAAAGCTTATGCCTATGAGATTGCTCCTGATGATGATATTCCTCCTGTACAGGAAGATGAGGATGATGGTTCTATAAAACCTGGAGCTCCTATAACAACTCAGGATTGGAGATACTGATTAATAGTTTTTAATGCCGCTTTTTTGTTATCTTCAGTTTAAAAAAAAGCAAGAGACTTATCTCCAGCATATTGCCACCAATCTGCTGGAGGTATTTGTTAGTCTAAATATCCCATAAGGCATCATCGCGATTTAAAGCATCAATCTGCTTCATTTCTTCATCGCTTAACTGAAAATCCATTATTGAGATGTTTTCTTTTATATGTGCAGGATTCTTTGATCTAGGAATAGTGATGATTCCTCTTTGAAGATCCCATCTTAGAATAACCTGAGCTGAGCTTTTTCCATGATCTTTAGCTATATCAGCAATTACAGGATCTCTCAGGAGACCTTGTCTTCCTGCGCCTAAAGGAGACCATGCCTCAACCTTTACACCTTCTTTCTCATATTCTGCAACTGTAGGATATTTTGAGTTGTATGGATGTAACTCTACCTGATTCAATACAGGTTTAACCTTGGCAATCTTAAGAATACGCCTTAAAGCATCCGGACTGTAGTTGCTAAGACCGATAGATCTGAACTTGCCTGCCTGAACATATTCTTCCATGATTCTCCATGCCATCTCGTCATTAGAAAATGGCCAGTGAATAAGAACCAAATCTATCTTTCCTCCAAGATTCTTTAAACTTCTGTCTAAAGAATCGCGTATGTTTTTTTCATTGGATCCATTTGAAGGATTAAGTTTTGTGGTGATATAGAACTCTTCTCGTGGAATACCACTATCTAATACAGCCTGATAGGTTTCACTCTCGTTTCTGTAGTACTGAGCAGTATCAATCAGCCTGTACCCTAATTTAATTGATTCTGTTACAGACTTATAGGCTTCCTGACCGCTAAGCTCCCAGACTCCGCAGCCTAACTGCGGTATTCTAGAACCATCAGACAAGGTAAGATATGGCATATTATTATCTATTGAAGATGCACTAACACTTGCTCCTAAGGATAAGCCTGCAAGTAAAGGAAAAAAATGTCTTAATTTCATAGTTTCTCCTGAGTCTTAAGAGTGAAAAGTTTTGAAAGATATAACGCATTGGTAATCCATACAATAGCCATTATTGCTCCGGTTGCAAATGATAGAATCATGCCGCCTAAAGCTTCAGCTCCCTGAGTTAGAAATGCACTGAATACATCTCCACCTCTATAGATTACAGTGTCAATGAAGTTCTTGGATTTATATTTCTCATCCAGACTTACAACGCTGAAAAGCATTTCCTTGCCAGGACGTACCAGCGCATATTCTCCTACTCTGCGAACAATCATTGCCAGAACAATGACCGAAAGAACCGGTATAAACATCAGTACCACAAAACAGACAAGAATCAGAACGGGAACAACCGCAATTAGAGGCTTAAGTCCAAATTTATCTGCCAAACGGCCTGTAATAAATAACTGCAGAATAATAGTGGCTGTATTTACTATAAGATCGATAACCGAGAATACAAAAGTCTGTTCGGCCTTATCTGCAAATGAGTCTGCAATAATTCTAACCTGAGCAAAATACAGAAAGGTATTGGCTGTAGATGCAAGAATTACAAAAACGGCAATCATAAGTAAGTATCTGGATTTAAAGGTGCTTAGAAAGCCTTCAAGTATGCTTCCGTTAATTCTTTTTTCCAGATAGTCAGTTACACTTTGGACTGATTCATCTGTATCACACTGTTCTGACCTTATGGAAAACAGAAAATAAACAGCCAGCGATGCCAGTGCTAGAAAGGCTAGGGAAATCAGAATTAACGGAAAGATACCTGTATATTTAACTGCAGTTGCCGTGATCATAGGACCGATAATTGAGCCTGCGCTTGATCCTGATGCCGCAATGGCAAAAAGGCGCCTGCTCTGAGATGGTTTCAGAATGTCATTTAAAACACTCCATCCTAGAGAAATCACAGCAAGATTGTAGACAGAAAGCCAGACATAAAATGTTCTTCCTGTAATTACAGGTGCAATTTCATGAGCCATCAGATAGGCAAATAATAGAAGATTAGCTCCGAAAAAAGAGAATACAACAGGAAGTATTATCTTTCTTGATATTTTTCCCAGGACATAAAAATAAGGTATCTGTACCGTAATAGAAACAGCAAAGGTTGCTGTAAATAGCCACTGAAGACTATTTACACCGCTGGTAATACCCATGGTGTCTCGTACAGGACGCAGAACAGAGTAGGAACAGAAAATACAGAAAAAAAGCAGAAATGCTAAAACAGCATAACTTCCTTCTTTTTTCCTAAGATTCAGTACGCTGTCAAAAAAAGATTCTAAGTTCATAGTCCATTTGATCTCTTCTTTAGACAAGATTCTTCTGTGCCCAAGCAGAGACTGTTTCAAAAGAATCAGGGGCACTGCTTCCAAAAACAGCTAATCCTTCACCGATTTCTGCTCCGTTACAAAGGTTCTTTAAGGTACGAACCGAACTTCCTAGTCCGCTACCTTCATGAGTCATTACTGAAAAGACTTTCTTTCTGGTAAAATCGAGCTTCTCTAGCTGAGTCATGACGGCACATGGAAAGGTCCCCCACCAGCAAGGACCTGCTATTACAATGTTTTGGTATTCTGAAATTGAATCTATGTATTCTGTAAGAGCTGGTCTTGAGTTGTTTTTCAGTTCTTCTTTTGCTTCCTCTGTACAGGTGGTGTAATCTTCGCTGTACTGTTTTACGGTTTTTATCTCAAACAGATCTGCGCCTACTGCTTTTTTTATAAATTCGGCAACATATTCGGTGTTACCTTTCTTAAGGTTAACAATTGAACCGCGAGAATAATTCTGACCTTTTCTTGAGTAGTAAATTACTAATGTCTTATCCATATATCACCTGTCTTGTAATGGAAAGAATAGATTTGTTTTTATTAACAACTAATTTGATAATTTCTGCTAGTTAATCATCTTTATGAACATCGAAATTGGCAAGTAACCATTCTCCAACTCCTGGATTATCGGGATTATGAATCCCTTTTTCCTGATTTAGAGTCTGTATAATTTTCATTTCTTCTTCTGCAAGTGAAAAATCAAAGATCTCTAGATTCTCTTTAATCCTGTTGGTATGAGTAGATTTAGGCAGAATAATTACTCCCATCTGATTTTCAAAACGTAAAACAATCTGGGCAACCGTTTTGTTGTATTTTGATGCTAATTCCTTAATTACCGAATTCTCGAGAAGCATTTTGTTTTCCTGATATAGAGGAGCCCAGGCTTCAAGAAGAACATTGTGTTTACTCATTAGAGAACTAAGTTCTTTCTGTTGCATCATTGGATGATACTCAACCTGGTTTACAGCTGGAATTACACTAAAACAGTCTTTGAACTTATTCCAAAGCTTAACTGTCATGTTGCTTACACCGATTGATTTTATCTTTCCTGCTTTCTGAGCTTCTTCCATAGCTCTCCATGCTTCATCCACCTTTCCGTAAGGCTGATGAATCAGATATAAATCGATATAGTCGAGGTTAAGCTTTTCAAGTGATTTATCAATTGCTTTAACGGCATCTGCATAGGCATAATCTTGCAGCCAGAGTTTACTGGTGACAAAGATCTCATCACGCCTAATTCCAGAATCATTTACCGCTTTACCAACTTCTTTTTCATTGAAGTAGGCAACTGCAGTATCAATATGTCTATATCCTACATTCAGGGCTTCCTTTACTGCCTTGTATGTAGAGCCGTCTGCTGGAATCTGATAAGTACCAAAACCGACTGAAGGAATCCTGTTACCGTCATTTAAGGTAAATGTTTTCATATAGTGCCTCTTGCTAACAATTAGTTCTGTTACTAGTCATGAATCTTGTGGTTACCGATACCGATGGCAATATCTGGATTCATTTCATCGTATATTGTGCTTTTCTTTGTATCCAGTTTTAGGATGCTTAAGAGATCTTCCTCATCAAGCTTAAAGTCGAAAATATCAAAGTTAGAAATGATTCTGTCTTTATGTGATGATTTTGGTATCACAGGAATATTTCTCTGGATCAGCCAGCGTAGCATTACCTGAGCAGTGGTCTTGTTATGCTTCCTGGCAATTTGTTCCAGAAGATCATTTCTAAAAACGTTATTGTTTCCTTCAGCGAAAGGCGACCACGCTTCATGCACTATGTTATGTTTCTCCATGAAATCATGAGCTTCTGTCTGCTGTAGCCATACATTGGTTTCTATCTGATTTACTGCAGGTTTTATTTCATTGTGTGTGAAGAGATCTGCCAGTCTTTCATTCCAGAAACTCGTAACTCCAATAGCTCTGATTCTACCTTCCTTATAGAGTCTTTCCATCGCTCTCCAGGAACCGTAGTAATCACCATAAGGCTTATGTATAAGGTATAAATCCAGGACATCAAGCTTCAGCTTCTTCATAGAGGCATCGAAAGCTCTTAGAGTGTTGTCATATCCATGATCCTGTACCCACAGCTTGGTAGTTATAAATAGCTCAGAACGATTGATTCCGCTTTGAAAAATAGCTTCTCCTACCGCCTCTTCATTGAAGTAAGCTGCAGCGGTATCTATTAGGCGATATCCTGATTCAAGTGCATCATTTACTGCCTGTACTGCTTCCTTGTGCTCAGGAATCTGAAAAACACCAAAACCCAACATCGGCATCTTTACGCCATTGTTTAATGTAATATATTCCATAGTGATTCCTTGTTATTTCTTCAAGTAAGTAGTAAGCGCAGGGGTTAAAAAATTTGAGATGTATTTTTTGATCCTGCCTGATCCGATTACCTGACTATCCGACATACACCAGATGGTCATAAGACCATACAGCTGTGCGTTTATCTGCACCGTAAAATCCTCGATAGGGAAATATTCCGATAATTCTCCTTGTCTTACCGCGTCAGCAAATACTGAATACAAAGCCTTATTGTCATACTGGTATTTTGTAAACTGAGGTTCTTCAGGCATAGGAAGAGGTTTAATGTTATTTCTGGTCCACTGACGGCATGTTTCTATGCCTGCTCTTTCAATTGCCAGAAGAAAGTTTTCACAGTAATACTCAAGTCTTTCGATTAAAGATTTATCTTTCATCTGGATAACTGTCTGCGCAAGAATATAAAAATCCAGTTTGTTCAGTTCAGAAATGACATCTTCTTTCTTTTTGAAATATGTATAAAAAGAACCGGTACTAACTTTTGCTTCTTTTGTAATTTCGCTGATCGATATTTTTTCAAATCCCTTTTGGGATAAGAGTTTTTTGGTAGCATTAACAATTTTCTTTTTGGTTTCTAACGCATCCTGCTGGCGTTTTGTTAGCTTTTTACTCATAGATTTTCCCTTTTTTTGTATATTATAATATATATTGAATTAAATTCAATGAATTTAATTCAGTGAATTTAATTCAGTGAATTTAATTTACTAATATTGCAATGCTTCTTTCTTATAGGAAAATTTTTTTTGTAAAAATAAGGTGCTGTCCTGCTTTGTAAGAGGAATGTATACATCAAATGTAGAGGAGAATACTGTGCGGGAATTATTATTTTTTATCGGTTTTAAAAGTATTCTATTGTCAATTTAACAAAAAAGGCAACTCACTGAGCTGCCTTTTTAAAACTTATCTATTTTTTACCACTTAGGTTTCTGCAGTGCACTCTTGTACAGAGCTTCGTACTGAGCACAGCTGTCTGACCAATTGAAACGAACCTTCATAGCGTTCATCTTGATTCGTCTCATTTCTGAATTGTTCTCAAGATACAGAATCAGGGTTCTTCTTAAGCAGGACAGTAATTCCTCTGAACTAGGATCCTTGAAGATAAATCCTGTTCCGTTCTCTGGATCAGCGTCATAATCCACAACAGTATCCTGCAGACCTCCAACAGCACGCACGATTGGAAGAGTTCCGTAAGCAAGAGAGTAAATCTGGTTCAGACCGCAAGGCTCGAAGATTGATGGCATCAGGAAGAAATCTGAAGCAGCCTCAATCTGGTGAGCAAGCATGTTGTCATAAACAGACTTGAATACCATCTTGCCTGGATGTCTGTCAGCAATCTCCTGCATCTGTTTCTTCAGAGCAGGATCACCGGTACCTTCAATAACTACCTGAACCTTGTGCAGAAGGAATCTGTCAAGGATTGGTAGCAGCAGACCGATACCTTTCTGATCAGTCAGACGGGCAACCATACCGTACATAGGAGTATCGCCCATTTCAAAACCTAGCTTACGCTGCAGCAGATATTTTCCTAAGATCTTCTGATCCAATGTATTAACATCGTAACGAATTCTCAGAAGCTGATCTGTTGCAGGATCCCAGTCGGAGTAATCACAGCCGTTGATGATACCAGACAGGTCCATCTGTCGGTCTATAAAGTTCTGGGTCATACCGTGACCGCCGATATATGAGGTCAGCTCCTTGGCATAACCAGGGGAAACGGTATTAATCTTGTCAGCGTAGAATACACCACACTTCAGGTAGTTAATAAATGAACCCTGTGAAACTTTGTCATTATAGATACCGCTGATTTCTGGGAGATAAGAAATCTGCGATCTGTCAAATACACCCTGGAAGGCACCATTGTGAATGGTGATTACAGATCTTGCCTTCTCAAAGAATGGATCGTTTGCATATTTGATACGCAGCAGCATAGGAGCAAGACCGGTATGCCAGTCGTTGCAGTGCAGAATATCAAACTTGAAGCCAATCAGACGGGCAGTTTCGATTGCTGCGGCAGAGAAGAATGCATAGCGGAAACCATTGTCGCCATAAGCTTCATTGTTATCGCCATACATTGAGGTTCTGTCGAAGTACTGTGGACAGTCGATCAGCAGCACCTCAACCTTGGAGTTGAGGATTGCTTTTCTGACTTTGTAGGGAATATGCAACTTAACGTCTGGATTAGACTGGTTAAGCACACCTTCAGCAATGATTGGTAAATCCTGCCAGCCTTTGATGATTGAGTAGCAAGGAAGCACAACCTTTACATCGTGTCCTCGAGACTGCAGTTCCAAAGGAAGGGCCTTTGCCACATCAGCAAGGCCACCAGATTTAACAATATCTGCAACTTCTGATGATAATAATAATACTTTCACAGATATCCCCTATATGTCTATTTTTATTGACTTGGATCACTAAAATCCTAATCTTAATCCTTTACCTACAACTATTATGCCATTATCTGAGATATTTATCTTGCCTTTTTTGAACTGTGAAGCAAGTTTTTTATCTTCTTCTAGGTCATAGCCGAGTGTAAAGCCTGGTGCGATTTCGACAAAACGGTCCAGGATAACATTCTTAACCTTGGCTCCCTTACCAATTGTGTTATCTCCAATCATTACGCAGCCCTCAACGTTAGCACCATCGTTGGCTGTACATCTGAATCCTAATACTGATTTGTTGATTGTTGCCCCGTTAATCTCGCATCCAGCGGAAATCAGTGACATTGAAACGTGTGACTCGTTGTCATCGGTATCAACGAAGTTTGCTGGTGGTAGAGGTGGGTAGTAGGTGTGCAATGCCCACTTAGGGTTGTGCAGGTTGAACTTAGCGTAGTTGCCAAGAAGATCCATGTGAGCTTCCCAGAAGCTGTCAACGCTTCCTACATCTCTCCAGTAGGCTGAATCAGTTTCGCCAGCGATCTTAGCTTTGCTGAAGTCGTAAACGAATACCTTGCCGCGTGGGAACAGCTTAGGAATAATGTCTTTACCGAAGTCATGGCTTGACTTGCTGTCCTGCTGATCTTCAACCAGCTCGTTAATCAGAACGTCTGCCTTAAAGATATAGTTACCCATTGATACCAGTGAGTATCCTGGCTCTGAAGGAATCTCCTTAGGATGTGCAGGCTTCTCTTCGAATCCGATCATGCAACCGTTGTTGTCTACCTCGATAACACCGAATTTGCCGGCGACATCTTCAGACTTCATTTTGATTGCAGCTACGGTCAGCTCAGCTTCCTTGCTGGTGTGGTACTCAAGCATCTGACGAACATCCATCTTGTAGATGTTATCTGAACCGAATACGCAAACATGATCTGGGAACTGATCACGAATGAAGGTCAGATTCTGATAGATTGCATCTGCAGTACCCTGATACCATTCCTTTGATACACGCATCTGTGCAGGAAGAGAATCAATAAATGCTCCTGGAATTCCGCTTACCTGCCAGCCATTCTTAAGATGCATCATTAAAGACTGTGATTTATACTGAGTGATAACAAAGATCTTAAGAATACCTGAGTTCACGAAATTGTTTAGAACGAAGTCGATAAGACGATAGCTTCCGCCAAATGGAACTGCTGGTTTTGATCTGCTTTCAGTTAATGGCATTAAGCGAGTACCCTCACCGCCTGCCAGAATCATAGCTAATACTCCTGACATAGGAATTCCCCCGTAAAAATTTGTTTTTAATTAAATGATAGTTTCACTAGGAAATAGTATAGAGTATTTTTGATTCTGTTTTTTTTAAGTGCTTCAAACTTGTGATTCACAAAGGGGCTTTGAATGGTTTTGTATAGTATATTTACAACCAAAATTTGAGCTGTGAAGCAATAATTATTTGTAATTTATTCTCATGGTTATGAATGTGTAAATTATTTTCAATTTAATGAAAAAATTTTGATCTTGGTGAAATTTTTAAAAAAATGTCAAAAATTTCTTTTAACAGTAAGTTTTACTATTAAGCAAAATCTTATTGTAAATTCAAGAAAAATCTTTGTAAATGTAAAGTAAATCTTGGTTAATTAAGCAAATGTTAGTTTTGCACAAACAAAATATTGCACTGCAGAGATGCTGCAAAAAAGCCAATGAGTTCTTCTATTTGGTACTGATCTTGCATCCTGGTTTTCTATCTTTGTTTTAACGGAAAAACTACAGTATAAACAGGAGGGGAGTTATATGAATTTTAGATATATTCTGATAATTCCGTATTTGTTGATAAGCACAGCTGCGCTGGCAGAGGAGCCATATGCCAATGATTCGGCAGCCGGTACCGCAATATCTGGGCCTACCGATGAGCAGGAGGCAATGTTTTCTCCTTCCTCAGCCTTTGAGGGGTATGTAAACAACTATGTCAGCTCTGCAATGAATAAAGAGCTTCTAAAGAATGAAAAGAGTCTGAGAAGTCTCTCTGCTCAGGTTGCTAAGCTCAAGTCGGAGCTTGCTGCGTCAAATGGCGAGTTTAACGCGAATCTGAAAAAACAGCGTGAGGATCTGCAGCGCTGTGTCAATATCTTGTCAGAATTCAAAAAGAATATAGATACCAATTATCTATATATTAAAGGTATCAAGAATGAACTTCTGAAGATGGGCGTAAGTATTGAGGACAGTCAAAAGAACCTAACTCAGGCTTCATCTGATCTGCAGAGCAAAATTGACAGTAACCGCAGTGAGTTCAATTTCCTATCTGAACAGCTGGATGGCAAGGTTAGCAAGCGACTTGAGGATTCATCTGCTTTTGAAAGCAGAATCACTGGCTACACCTCACTTGCGGTAGTTCTGATTGTGATCTGTGTTCTTGGAGTCATTGCAGCTATCGTCTGCTGTGCTCTGCTTTTGAAGAAACTTATCGCAGTACAGGAGAAATGCAGGAAGCTTGAGGAGAACCTGAGCTACTCTCATCAGAAGGTATCAATTCCTATGTCTGCCTTCAGAGAGTCACCTGTAGAGGCTCCGGCACGTGATCACAGTTTTATTCTTAAGCTTGCAGATGATGTTGCCATTATGGAAACCAATCTCAGTGGACTTGCAAAAGATCAGGACGGCTATGCCAAGCTCAAGGAGTCTATCGATTCTTTAAAGAAGACTGCTGCTGATAGTGGCTATGAATTTATAGGTTACATTGGTCAGGAATATCGCCCAAATATGCCTTGTGACGCAGATTTTATACATGATGATGCCATAGAACAGGGTAAATCTGTTATTAGTGCTATGATTAAGATGCAGGTGAATTATCAGGGACAGATGATTCAGAAGCCTCGTTTCGTAGTCAGACAGAATTTGGGGTATTAGTTTTGGAAATTAGACTTGTAAAAGGTGATATCACTAAACTTACAGATGTTGATGCAATTGTTAATGCAGCAAATAACACTCTTCTAGGGGGAGGCGGAGTTGACGGTGCAATTCACCGTGCAGCAGGACCGCAGCTTTTAGAGGAGTGTATTACTCTTAACGGGTGCGCCACCGGTGAGGCTAAAATTACAAAGGCCTACAATCTTCCATGCAAATTTGTGATCCATACCGTGGGTCCTATTTGGAATGGAGGCTCTTCAAATGAATCAACTTTACTGTCAAACTGCTACAGAAATTCTCTTTTGATTGCCCAGAACAACGGCGTAAGACGTATAGCCTTTCCTTCCATTTCAACTGGAGTTTATGGCTATCCTGTTGAAAAAGCAGCAGAAACTGCAATTGCTCAGGTAAGAGATATGATGAAGACCATGGATGGCTCTTTTGATTTTATCGAGTGGTGCTTATTCGATGACCGTACCTATTCAGCCTATGAGCAAGTACTAAATCGTTAATGCTTGTTTTGGAGCATGTGAAATATTTTTTGATCTAGATCAATTTTTCTGAGAAGATTAAGGTATTCTAATCAGAGTGATATTTTGTTTCGAGGCAACCTATGGATAAGAATAAGATAGTTTTTTTCGGTACCCACAGCTACGACAGACACGCCTTTTCGGATCTTAATGCAAGCAGCGACTATAATTTTGAGCTTATTTACCACCGTTCCTTCCTAAATGAACATAATGCGGATGAAATTCACGGTGCGAAGGCTGTATGTATTTTCGTAAACGATCGTGCTGACAGAACCGTACTTACAAAGCTTAAAGAGAATGGAGTTGAGCTTCTGGCTCTACGCTGTGCCGGCTTTAACAATGTCGATCTGCAGGCAGCAAAAGAGCTGGGTATTCGTGTGGTTCGTGTTCCTGCCTATTCTCCACATGCTATCGCCGAGCATGTTGTCGCTCTGATTTTAACCTTAAACAGAAAGACTCATCGTGCCTATACCAGAACCCGTGACGGTAACTTTGCTCTGCACGGTCTGATGGGCTTTGATCTATACGGAAAGACTGCTGGTGTTATTGGTACCGGTAAGATTGCCCGCGTACTGATTGGCATTCTAAAGGGCTTCGGTCTGAATGTGCTTGCCTATGATATCTTTGAGGACAAGGAATATGAGAAGGCTGCAGGCATTAAGTATGTAACCCTAGATGAGCTGTATGCTGAATCTGACATCATTTCTTTAAACTGCCCATTAACCCCTGAGAATAAGTACCTTATCAACAAGGATTCAATTGCCAAGATGAAGGATGGTGTTATGCTGATTAACACCGGTCGTGGTCCTCTGATTAACACCGAGGCTCTGGTTGAAGGTCTTAAGAGCGGAAAGATTGGAGCTGCAGGTCTTGATGTTTACGAGGAGGAGAGTCAGTATTTCTTCCAGGACAAGTCAGACAATATTATTGCTGATGATAAGCTAGGCCGTCTTCTAAGCTTCAATAACGTTCTTTTAACCTCTCATCAGGCGTTCTTCACTAAAGAGGCTATGCACAATATCGTGGATACCACTTTAGCTAATGCAAAAGCTTATTTTGAAGGTCAGGAACTGGTAAACGAAGTTAAGGCTAAGTAAAATTCTATAAAACTTGGGAGCTTAATTTTAAAGCTTATTCTTCAGCCTTGGGGAGCAGGTCAATTTTCTGCTTTAGCTATTTATTCACGTAATATTATTTTACTTGTACAATATATTGTAGCTTCTAAGCTACAATGTTTAAAACTATGAGTCAAAAAAAGCTCCTATTGCAGGTGCTTTTTTGAATACTTTGATAATTTAAAAGTTCTGAGCCTTGTACACAGTGAAGGTGTTGCTTGAATTTATAATCTCAACGCTTGAGAAATTCTGCTTTAGGATTTCTCCATAGCCAAGATGAGAGTTTGCAACCATATACAGAGCTCCACCTTTGTTAAGATGCTCCGGAGCATTGATAATCATGTTGACGGTTGGCGCTGTAGTGGTAGAAATACCCACATGGAAAGGTGGATTTACAGCGATAACATCAAATTTATCAAGGCCGCTCAGCATATCTGCTGCCATGGCCTTTACATCAGTAACACCGTTAAGTTCGGTATTTCTCTCTGTTAGGTGAAGCGCAGCTGCTGAAACATCAGAACTGGTTACATCCTTGAAGCCTAGTTTGGATAGGAATACTCCTACAACTCCACAGCCACATCCTAAATCAAGAGCCTTGCCCTGAGGTACAATCTTTTTAAGACTTTCTAAAAGCAGCTCGGTTCCCTTATCAAGTTTACCCTGAGAGAATACTGCTGTATCCTGATGAAGCTTGAAAGAGACGTCTCCTACGGTAACGTCAATATCCTTTGGCGCTGAATAGGAGTTTACCTCATTCTCAAATATCGCCTTAAATAGGGTACATTTTCTTGCAAGATCAACTTTAATTGTTGGGCCCAGAGGCTTTAACAGTGAGTCTGCGCTCTTTCCGCCGCCATCATTGGTACCTGCAGTATAGATGTAACCGCCTTTCTCTAGTTTGTTCTCAAGCAGGTTTATAAGTTTGACAGTCTGCTGTTTTGCTTTTGAAAGTAAAAGCATCAGAGTATCTGCCATCTTAATATGAGGTAGGGCAGATTCAATATCAGAGAAAATCAGATCAACATGCTTGTAGGTTATAACCTGAGGAAAGTCTGAACTTAGACTCTGTCCTATCATCGCAGCCATAGCTTTGCAGACTACATAGTTATCGCAGATTACGGTTGCGTGGGTGCTGTTTTTTACCAGAGAGAGAATCATAGGATCAAGAACGTCTCCTGCAATGATCAGGTTTCTGTTCTCAAAGATTTCTCTGTTTCTTTCTAGTAATTCGTAAACCGGTGAGTTTGCCATTACACTTTGTCTCTGTATTTAATAGCTTTTGCAAGTTCAACGTATTTCTCAACAGAAATATTCTCTGCACGGATGATTGGATCAAGTCCCATATCTATAATCTCGTTCTCGGTGAAGAACTTAGACAGAGCATTTCTGATGGTCTTACGTCTTGCAGAAAAGGCGGTGGTGGTAACGTTATTCAGATAAGGGACCAGTGCTCTCTCCTCATCTGTCAGATCCTTTGGCTTAAGTCTTACCACTGCAGAGGTAACCTTTGGTGCCGGTCTGAATGCTGAAGGAGGAACAATCAGCATTGGAATTACATTGGCATGGAACTGAGTCATTACAGTCAGACGTCCGTAGTCCTTGCTGTTTGGTGCTGCTGCAAGACGCTCAACAACTTCCTTCTGCAGCATGAAATGCATATCAATAATGCCTCTTTGAGACAGCAGATGGAAAATAATTGGAGAGGTAATGTTATAAGGAAGATTACCAAATACTCTAAGGTTGCCCGCACCTTCAATCTTTTCAAAGTCAACCTTCAGGGCATCGCCTTCGATGATGGTAAGACCTTTTAGGAAAGGATCATGCTTCAGAATTTCAACAAGATCTCTATCAAGCTCAATTGCGGTTAGAGTCTTTGCTCTCTCAAGCACTGGTCTTGTTAGCGCAGCATGACCAGGTCCGATTTCAACGAGCTTCTCTCCTTCCTTTGGGTTGATAGCGTCTACAATCTGACCAATGATATGATCATTTACTAAAAAGTTTTGACCAAAGCGTTTTCTAGCTTTCATGTGTACTGGTGGTAGTGCCATATTATTCCCTGTATAAAAAACAAATTCTGCGCAGGGGTTCATCTGCGCTGAGTGAATTATAACCTAGTTTGAACGGATTAAGTCGATTTTACTTTTTTTTGATAGCTGTCACTAATTTTCAAAACAGAAGCTTCTCTCTTGCAATTGTTCTCCTTTCTTACATGCTGTAGTTGCAAAATATCTTCTAATAATTATCCTTTAATCAAAGCTATTAGAGCGCAGATAATATTTATTATATAGGTTAATTGTTATTAACTATCTGAAATATCATGTAAATTATTTATTTGTTTAATACGATGTAAAAAATGAGTAGTAGCTCAAAAAATAGATAAAATAATATCGTAAATTAAAAAAAATACAATAAACTATACAATAGATAATAACAAAAAAATTTCAACACAGAATATCTGGATAAGTTCAAAAAACACAACTACCAAATCATGTGTCTTTAACTTACTTAACTATACTTTTTAAAGAATGCTAGTTTTTCCTTATTACAAATAAGGGCGTACAAAGGATTTTATTTAAAAGCCGGATAAAAATCCTTCTAATAGATAAGCTTTTTTCCTGATTTAAAACTATGTTCGGATTCTGATTTCCGTAAAGGAGTTTTCAAATGTCTGATAATCGTATTTCTATAAACAGCAATAACTCTAATATCATTCAGAACAACAATATTGTTAATAATAATGAAATCATTAATAACAATAATGCGGTTAATAATCAGGGTAAAGG
Source organism: Succinivibrio dextrinosolvens (assembly GCF_900116345.1). GTDB lineage: Bacteria > Pseudomonadota > Gammaproteobacteria > Enterobacterales > Succinivibrionaceae > Succinivibrio > Succinivibrio dextrinosolvens_B. The sequence continues at coordinate 24,698 of NZ_FPAH01000027.1, forward strand.
CTTAAAAAGCATAGAGCCTCATGTCTTTACTGCAACCGAAAAAAATCTGGTTAACAAGTTTTCAGAACTGCTATCAGGCAAAACTCCTCCATCAGAACTGCATATTATCGATCCTGAGACCAATAAGGAGTCTCCTGAATTAAAGAAGCAGCTCTGTCAGGCTGCTGTCAAAGTTGCCACCGCTCTTATGACTTCAATTCCAGGCAAGGAAACAACCTTTGGCTTTGCGCTAGGAGATTTTACAGTAGAGATCCGTCGTGATCCTCTGGGTAAGTTCTTTATGAGTGTTGAAGGTCTTCAGGAAGAGAACAATATCATTGAAGAGAATCTGATTATTGATGTAAACAATAATGATGAAATCATCCAGAATAATAACTTTTTGGAGGAAGAGTTTAATCAAGGCTACATTGACTACAACACCATGGGGGAAAATAACATCACTGATGACAGTATCATTGAAAACAATCAGCCTGCTCTTAAACAGTATAACGTCGATAAAAGGCTGGAAATCAATGATACTACCAGTAAATTCTCTGCCATGATTATGGAAGATATCATCAACAATCCAGAGCTGTATAATCAGGAAATTGCTGCAGACGAGTATGCTGATGAGACTTCCAAGAGAGGTACCTTCGGTGCACTGGAACAGATGATTGTAGCCAGTGAGCAGAGTCCGAAATCCTGTATCAGCAGAGGGCTCATGGCAGAAGCCTTAAGAGCTAAACTGGGAATTGATCCAAACGAGCTTAATAACATAGGCATCAGAACAATAAGTCACTGGGCTGCTCAGAGTATTCTTGACCCAAAGATGACCGCCGCCAGCCTTCGCGCTGAAATCAAAAGATATAACAGTACCCCTCATATCCTTGAGAATGTAAACTCTATCGAGGCCGACAAGGATATGCAGATGATAGAGTCGCTTTTAGAAAAGTCTCCAAATATAGTTAACTCCAAGGTTGATATTTCCAATATCGGACAGGTCAGAACCGACCCTCAGGAGGGAATGAGCCAGAATCAGAAACTGATTCATAACTTCTTCGCAGATATGTTTATGCCTGCTGATACTTCACTTTATGACATGAATGAAGGAAAGGAAGGTAACAGAATCAGACAGGTTATGCTGCAGCATCCTGAAGCTATAAAACTTATATTAGAAGAAGGTTACAACAAGGGAAGTCTTGCTCTTGAGACCTTACCTGCAAGTGTCAGAAATACTCTAGGTCCTGTTCTTCTGGGAGTGTTTAAGTCATACTCAACTGATTATTTTAAGATGCTCTCCAGCGAGGAAGACAAACAGAAATTTGGAGCAATGGTAGCCGGTAATAAGGTTGTACTCGACCTTGAGATTGTTAAGGGGCTCATTGCCAAGACTCCTTTTGAGTCCTTGGAGTCTATTGATAAGGCTGTTAATCAGGCTGCGACACTTGTGGCTGAAGAACAGCAGCAGCTTGTAAAAGATAAGTTTACAGCAACTCTTCTAAATAACAATGAGGCAAATAAGAAATCACGCTTTGTACCGATTCCAGATAGAGATCCTAGAAAGATTATTGCAGATATAGTCAAAACTCCTAAGCCAACTCCTGAACAGCTGCAGAATGAGCCTGATAGAGCTGCAGAGCTGAAAGAGCAGAGACGTAAGGAATTGTTTAAAGCTTATAAGGAGCTATTTAGAACCTATAAAGAGGTTATTCTGTCTATTATGCAGATACAGGAAGTTAATGCTTCGTTATACCCTAAGGATAGAAATAAACATGGCCTGTTGACAGGATTGAAAGACGCCTATTTTGGTTACATTAACATGTGTGGATTATTACCTCCTAAAAATTATATGTCTGATGAGGGCAGTAAATATTTTGAGGAGGCTCTGGAAAATGAAATTTCAGAGAAGGCCTTTGAGCCTATTTTTACAGTTGAGTATCTTGAAAGTCAGATAGCAATGTTTACCGCGGAAAAAGACGGCAAGCTGGTACTTCAGACTCAGTCCCAGGATTATCTTGATTATGAACCGTTAAACGGCCTTAATATTGATCTTAAGTCGCCAACATTATCTCAGATGGCTTCAGAACCAGATGAATTTGATAAACCTGGTATGGGTAAACTTATAAAGAATGTGCTGATGAGCTATTTCAGCACCCAGCCTATGGAAGCAAAGATGCCTGATGGTATTACTCCTGAGCTTAAGACTCTGGCAGAAACTCTGGCAGCCTCAAAGGTTGTCAACCCTAAGCTTCCTGCAGATCTTTCTGATGCGCAGAAGAATCTTGTAAATCAGGCAATAAGTTCTATTCGTGAGGCCAATCGTTTTAACTCTGAACTGCCTTCACTTTTAAAGACTAGGCAGGTTGACAAGCGTTCTATGATTTCATCAATGATCCGTTATTCAGATGATAAGACATCTGAAGCAGCAAAGCTTGGCGCTATGCTCAAAGGTGCCGGTCCTCTGATGCACAAACTGCTGCAGGGACTTGAGCTTCCTGGTATGGATCAGGATTTTAAGACAGCTCTTGATGACATGAAGTCCAATTTAAGTCCGATTGATCCTAAATATGTTCAGGCTCAGATGCTTAAGATTGTGGATAATTCAAACAACACCATTAAGAGTATGAGCATTAAAAAGCCTTTGGGTGCGGCATCTGTCGGTCAGGCTTTTCTGGTAACAGTTACTCCTGCACAGGGAGAGCCTTATGATGCGGTATTAAAGGTAATACGTCCTGAAGTTTCGGTTAAGACAAAACGAGAATTCGAGCAGTTTATGATCGAGGCCAGAGGTATTCCTGGAATGGCGGATACCTACAAGGGACTGTATGAGCAGTATAAAAAGGAATTCAGTCTGGAGCTTGAGGCTAACAATATTAAACTTGGACAGCAGGTCTACTCAGATGGACTTGATAGTGACAGAGTTGAAACCATGTCACTTGTAGACGGAGTTCCTGCTACAGAGACTTCAATGCTGATTAAGCTTGCTCCAGGTGATACTCTTGATCGTTACATCAAGACTGTAAAAGCTCGTATTGATGAGCTCAAGAGAAACACTGCGAAGACTGTGGATGAATACATAAATAACCGACGTGAAATGCAGACTCTGTTAAAGCAGATGGCTGATATCAATACCTCTCTTGGCGTAACTGCAAAGAAATGGATTAACAAATCTATTTTTGGTACTGAAGGCTTCTTCCATGGCGATATGCATCCAGGTAACCTGATGGTGGCTCCTGCTGATCCTTCAGATCCTCAGTCCAAGACCAAGATTACCATCATTGACTATGGTAATGCTTCTCAGCTTACTAAGGCACAGACCAATGCCCTTCTTAAGATTAATGTTGCATGTTCTTTCGGAGGCATTTATCAGTTCGAGGCAACACCACAGGAGAAGCCTACCATTGAAAAACATACCGTAAGTATGTTTATTGAGGGCTTTAAAGCTTTACTTTCTGAAGAAGATCGCAAGATTTTTGAGAAAAGAGAAAAAGAGCTTACAGACAATGTGATTAAGCCAATTCTGCTAAAGGGCACAAAGAGTGAAGTCGGCATCCGCCTTTCTCTTCTGATTAAAAAGCTCCAGCAGGCTGGTATCACAATTCCAGGTGCTATTAGTAATATGGCGGAGAGTGAAAAGCGTCTTGCAAACGGTATTGATGAGCTTAATGTCTTAATGGATGAAATTGGCAATATGCTTGGTTCATATCATCTGGATAATATTACTACAGGAGCAGACCCTTGTTATGATTTGATTAGAGAATCATTCCTGAATGGAATTACAATTACTCAAAAAAGAGTTGATGAGGTTGTAACGATACTTAATTACGACTATAAGGCCAATGAAAAAATTGTTCAGGATCTGGCGGAGCATCAGCAATATGATTTAGCTCCAAATCAGGCGTTTGATAAGGCCGATTTTGAAGCTTTCATGGCACATAAAAAGGAAATTCAGAAGGAATATAAAAAATACAGAAAATCTGAGGTTCAGATGACTAACATTCTGCTGCTCGTTGATTCTGGTTTTAAATATTCACTGAATGAAATGTGGGAAAACAGAATTATCAAGTTTGTCGGTAGAAAAGAAGAGAATAAAAAGCTTCAAGACATGGTTTACGGTAATTATCTGAAATCTCCAAAAGAGTCTGATCCTCTGTATGATCTGCATAAACAATTTCTGGAGGTCCGCAGCAAAGTAAGTGATGAAAACCTGAAAAAGCTTCATGACTGTGAATGTTCTATAACCTCAGATAGAAATGATGAGGTCAACTTTAATACGCATCTTGAAAGCCGTAAGACAATCGCTGAACTAAGAAAGGATCCTAACGTTGCAGCATATATGGATCTGCGTCTGCAGATGGCTAACATCATCAAGGAGCGTATGATTGAATCAGCTAAGACCTTGCCGGAAAAAATACCTAATGGTAAGCTTTCTGGTCTTATTGATAAGAAACAGGATTTTACAACAGCTACACTAGAGCTGGTGGAAAATAAGATTAGTGGTGAAACAGATGCTCAAACTATTAAAAACGCAATTTCGTTCGGAGGAGATCTTGGTTACAATGCACTATCTCTAACCTTTAACATTGGCGGTGCTAGAGATTATTTCACGATTGTTGGAAACTCGTTTGACAAAAATAATAACAATAATTAGTAGTTTTTTAATATTCACGAAAATCTCTGATTTTCCTGACACAAAAAAAATCAGCGCTGATAAATAGTTATCGGCGCTGAAGATTTATATATAGTAAAAAGAACTAAGATAATTCTCTTAATTCATATAAACAGACCCCTGAGAAATCTTACCATCCTTATTCTGCTGTGGCTGTCCTACAGAGGTATTCTCCATCTCTATTCCTGCGCCGGCACGAACAAGCTCTGGATCAATTACGTGGATATAGGCACTTTCTCTAAGTCCTCTCTCCCAGTAGGCAACAGCTTCTGCATATTCTCTTTCAAAGATGATTGATGCAGCCTTATCCTTGTAAGCTTCGAGTGAATCCTTATCAATCTTGACATCCTCAAGATGAATGATATGCCAGCCGTAGCTTGATTTAACCGGTTCACTGTACTGTCCTACTGAAAGAGCTGCAATACCTGCAGCAAAGCCAGGATCATAGGCGTCTAGTGACTGATAGCCTAAATCACCGCCATGAACAGCTGAACCAGGATCCTCTGAATATTTCTTGGCGGCATCTGCAAAGGTCAGCTTACCGGCTTTAACATCATCCATAATTGAATTCAGTTTTGCGATAGCAGCCTCATCTGAGAAGATGATTGAGGTCTTAATCAGAATATGTGAAGCTTTGTAAGTCTTGATAGGAGTAATTGCATTCTTGGTTACATCATAGAGCTTAAGAATATGAAGACCGACAGATGATCTGAATGGTCCTACTACAGCACCAGGTTTTGCATTTACAATAGCAGGCAGGAATGGCAGTGGAATTGCTGTTTCTGGCAGATAGCCAAGATCTGCACTCTCTGAGCCTACTGCATACTTTGCTGCAACCTCTTCGATATTCGCTCCAGAGCGAACTTCCTTCAGCGCCTTCTGTGCGTTTGCCTGTGCACGACGGTATTCCTGCTCTGTAGGATTAGATGATAAAGGAACCACTACCTGACCGAGGTGATACATCGGTTCAACACTTCCTCTTTCCTTTAAGGCTTTTGCGTATGTGTTGATTTCGCTGTCTGAAATATTGATTCTCTGTCTTACTGAGGAACGTCTAACTTCGTTGAGTATATAATCTTCCTTGAACTTCTGTCTTGCCTGAGCTTCAGGAATATTGCCGTAAGAAGCGAGGATTTTCTCTGTGGTGGTATTGTTTCTTAAAGCAGCCTGCTTCAGGATTGAATCAAGCTGCATGTCAGGAATATCTGCACCGTTACTCTGAGCAAGCTGAAGGATCAGTGAACGGGTAATCAGAGACTGCAGGGCCTGACGTCTTGCAGTAAGCTCATCAACCTGTGCCCCGTGAGCCTTGTAGTTCTGCATCAGATCTCGAGTGTGACGGTTGAGTTCACTTTCAAGAATAATCCCTCCATTTACAACTGCGGCAGTTGAATCCAATGCAACCTCTTCCTCAGCGTGGGCCAGGGTAGGGGCTATTGCAAAAGATGCCCCTAACATTGCAATTAAAGAAAGCTTTGTAAATGTCTGTTTTATTCTCATACGTAATCGCGATAACAATTCTCCAACAGGAGAAAAGCAATTCGCCTCCTTTATTATTTTGTTATTCTGTTTTACACAATATTCGTCTATATTGCCTAAGATTTGTTATAAATTCCAGTCAATCTTTTCTTATCTGTTAAGGTTGCTAGGAATTACGTCTGGCAGATAGTGAGTATTGGTTCCTCTTGGATCACTGATCTTACGGGCATTAACAGTATATAATCCCTTAAACTCAACGTTCAGACCGATAATCTTGTCATTTTCATGTCGACTATTGAGACTGTTGTAGTTGAGGTAATTCTCATATACCAGTGCAACTGAGTAACAGCATTCATCATATTTTATACCTAGTTTGGTATCGATATTGTAGTTCTGTTCAAGATCTCGGTAGGAGGCTCCATACACCGTCCATGATGGTGATAGAGGAACAGATGCGGTTACACCAATCTGAGATAGGTCTCTTACCACCAGAGGGTTGTTGACCTGATAGTTGCCGTTTTTCAGATGTCTGTAGGTAATTCCTGTCTTAAATCCGGTTGCGGCATGGGTGTAATGAATTCCTGCGTTATAGGAATAAAATTCATTATCCTCCGGATCGTATTGAACCTGAGCATGGTAATTGAATGATTTGTACTCAGCATTGAAGCTTGCTTCAATTGGACTGGTGTGTCTGTTCTCGTAGTTGTAAGTGTAGTACTCATTCAGTTTGACGCGCTGTTTGTCCATGTTGTAAGCCTGAGCCAGCGAGAATCTTAAGATTTCTCGATCATGAGAGTCTAAAAGACGTGATGTAAATCCGGCTGTAATAGTATTGAGGTTTGCAATTCTGTCAATACCGGCATAACGCATTGGAGAGAACAGAGTATAGTATTCGTCATATCTGCTAGTAGTGTCATAAAGCGGAATGGTACTCTGATCTCTGTATGGAATATACATGTACTTGATTTCAGGCTCCAGGGTCTGGGTATGGTTCATGTCAAGAACCTTTCGCTCAAGGGTGGTCTTTGCCTTGGCCTCTAAGAGGTAAAGACTTCTGGTTACAGAATCCTGAACTCTTGCATAGCCTAGTTTTTGCTGATATGCCTGACTGAAATACTTCAGATCAGACTGATTATAGTGAGTTAAAAAGCCTGTAACTCCGAAATCCAGAGTAGTGCCGTAAGAGTCAAAGGCATTGTACTTTATAGATGGCTGAATGTGTGATCTGTTCATGTACAGAGACTTATTATCATCAGTGTATTTTTCAATACTGAATCTTGTCAGCTCACCTTCCATCTTATATGTAAATCTGCCGTAGGTATCGTAGCCTTTCAGTTTTATCTGCGGAAGCATCGCAAATGGCTTGTACGTATTGAAGTTTGTGGTTGAGAACATATTCTGATACTTTCTCAGTTCCACTGAAACATCATACTTATCCTGATCGTAGGTGCCTTTCAGGGACTGTACCAGACTTGAATCTGTAACCGCAGCATTCTTCTGACTGATGTCGGTAAGATAGGTATAGTCGCCATCTCTAACTCTTGAGTAATCCAGTTGGAAAACAAGGTCATTCTCAAGGAATGTTAATTTATTTTTAAGATTTAAGAACCATCGCTTGCGGTCAGATGAATTCGTGTTGCCTGTATTCTGCAGAGCGTAGGCGGTACCGTTTGTTGTGGTAACTACTCTTGTGAATTTAGGATCATCCGGAAGATAAGTTCCTACGATACTTCCTGAGAAGTTCTCAAATGGCAGATATCTGAATTCAGCATCGTATTTTGCTCCATGTTTTGAGTCTCGTCCTGGAGTGAGAGTAGCATCGTAATTAGGAGCCAGATTCAGGTATAAAGGAAACTCATAGCTAAAACCGCTTCCAGTGCTGTAGCTAATACGGGGTGGCAGCAGACCTGTTTTTCTTTTATTTGTTACAGGAAAGTTTGCATATGGGGTGTAGAAAACGGGAACCTTTCCAAGGTAGAAAACGTCGTTCCATGCTGAACCGAAGCTGTCACCCTCATCAATTTCAACGGAGGTGGATGACATATGCCATGAGCGTTTGTCTGCAGGACAGCCTGAGAGCGTAGCTTTCTTTAAAATCCTGGTCCCCTTTTCATTGTTGAACTCGTATTCCTCTGCATCACCATTAAGCACAGAGCCGTTTAACTGATAAACGGTATTGGTTCCTGTTACTGTCTTTTTCTCAAGATTGTATACAAGCGGCTCCTTTGAAGTGGTGGTGTACTCTCCAGTACTTACGGTTGAGCTACCCTCTGTAGTTAAAGTCTTATCCTCTCCATTGTAGGTAGCCTTATCTGTAAGAATCTTCTTGTCACCCTGTGTAATTTCAACCTTTCCTGTATAGGTCAGAACCTGCTTGTCTTTCTGAGAGATGTCTCCTGATACCTTATCGGATGTAACTGTGATCGGCGTTGTGTGAACATCGTACTTCATTGGAAATCTGTATGATGGAACACCGTAGAAGCAGGTTGAGGCAATTCCGGTTATAGGGGATCTTGGGGCCGATAGCCATGGTGCGCTGAGCTTCTTTATCATACGCATCGGGAATGTTGAACTTTCAGCGAAGTTTCTGTTGAGAAGATATTCCTCAGCAGAAGGAGTATTCATTTTCTCCATGGTCTTTGTTGAAAAGTTTGTGGTCTTTTCAATGCTTGGAGAATCACTTTCCTTGACTAGCTTTGTTTCAACATCGTAGCTTGAGTTTTTTTCTGTTTCAACATAGCCTCCTTTGACAACACTTCCTGCTGGTGTTTCTTTCTGTTCTGACTGAATGTTGGCATATGCTGATGAACACAGTGCCAGACTTACTGCTACTGAAAGTGTGGCAAGTGCAATCTTTTGTTTCCTTGCAGTTTTCAAGGTAAAATCCTGTAAATAATTGTTAATCTCTATCCTGGCAGCTTCTGAATTCTACATTGTTTATGTCGCCGCCATCTTCATCCTGATCCAGGGATGTTCCTTTGATAAATCTCTTGTTTGATACCCAGGCACCAAGTTCTGCCATTCTGCATCTTTGAGAACAGAATGGACGGAAAGGATTACTTTTATCGTAAATAACCTCTTTGCTACAGGTTGGGCATTTTACCTTTACAGGCTCATTATCGTCCTTTACATCTGAATTTAAATCCCCTGGAGCTAGATGAGCTTCCTCAAGGATTTCATCAAATGTACCTTCTGGTAGTAAATCTCTTAAACTCATTTTTTCTTATTGTTGTAAATTGCCTTTGATGTAAGCGATCTTAAAAGGAATGTCTCCAACAGGAGCTCCTTTTTCAAAAGGCAGAAAACGAATGTTTACTCTTGACTGGAATCCACTTACAACAGGATAGGCCTGAACTGAAGAATCATATTGAATGTTAATTAGATCACATGTATCTGCTGTTTCCTGCATAAATCCGCTCTTTGCAATTTTGTCTGCTGGATTGGCACATAAACGCCACAGGTAAAGAATAGTGAATACAGGAACTTTAATACAGTCAAGCTCATGCAGCCAGCCTTCAAGTCTCTCTTTCTTAATATCATGGGGCTGCTGAATCCAGAAATCAAACATTGGTGTATCAAAGCTGTTTATTCCTCCTGGAGTCAGGAATCTTGGCTTGATTAGTTCAATAATCGGATCATCCTTTAAGACAGTTCTCTGTCTGGTGAAGGTATCAAGAATGTTTTTGGCATCCTTAATTTTGTCTCTAAGAGAGGATACATACTCTGTATCGCACTCAGGATCATCCAGCCAGGTCTTAAGCTGACCGTCGCATCTTTCAAGATCCTTTAAAAGGTCAATCTTGATTGCGCTTGAGCCGTCTACAAGATCAATGAAATCCACAATACAGCGCAGTGCAAACATTACGTGCTGAATTGAGTCTAAATCAGTACATTCTTCCGCGCTTTTGATTACGCGTTCTAGCTTTAAATATGTTCTTGCTCTAGGACTTAAAGGGAAATCGTAATTAAACATGATCCAATGATTCTCTATCTGTTTGCCTGTGATGACATGTGTTTATATTCGTTGTGTAATTTTAGCACGACATTGAGCTTTTTATCTAAGGGAGAATTGTCAGATTCGATTAAATCATCAGCTTTTTTCACTCTGTATTCTCTACTTACCTGATTTTCAATCATAGAACGGGCCAGTTCGGCTGTAATATTGTCTCTTGCCATTACTCGTTTTAACTGCAGATCATCATCCACATCAACAACCAGAACTCTGTCCACAAGAAATTCAAGCTTATGTTCAAAGAGCAGGGGAATCATCGCGATGACATAGTCAGTGTTATGACTGAAGATCTGTCTTTTTAGTTCCTTGTGAATAGCGGGAGCCATCAGGCTGTTAAGTGTGAGAAGCTTGTCCTTGTCTTTTGGATCAAAGACAATTTCTCTGAGTTTACGGCGGTTTAGTGAACCGTCTTCATTTAAGATCTCTTCACCAAATTCTGCCGCTAGCAGTTTTAGCAGCGGACTTCCAATCTCCACCACGTCCCTTGCAACTTTATCCGCATCAACTACAGGAACTCCAAGTGATGCAAAAAGGGATGCAATTGAGGATTTGCCGCAGGCAATGCCTCCGGTCAGTCCAACCACGAAAGGTCTTTTCTGTGATTCTGGTTCTGCTGTTTCCATAAACAAAGGCTCTGTCAAATTTTATTAGGGAGCTTATCTCTTTTTACGCAAATTATGTGTAAAATAAGCGTTGATTTTTAAGTTTACTACTATATAAGTTTAAATTGGGATTATCGTGAATTCTACTAAAAAAATGATGATAACCTCAGTTGCTGCAGCTTTTTTATTAACTTCATGTTCTTCAAACAACACTCCTGTAGCATCTCTGGTTCCTGGCGGCTTTTCAATCAACAGTAAGGCTGTATATCTGAGAGGGGAAATGAATGATTATGCGGTATCAGAGTCATACCGTTTACGCAAGGATGATGAGGATACATACTGCACAGTAGCAACCTTGCGTGCAGACTGGGCCCCATACAAGTTCAAGTTTGCTGATGCAGACTGGTCTGAAGGTTCTAACTTCGGTTACAGAAATCCTCCGGGAATCCTTCATGAAGGTTCTTTTCCTGTCGAGCTTTCCTCAAATTCAAAATTCGAAGAGATCAGCTTCTATCCAAAGTCAGACGGCGTTTACAGATTCTGTCTGATAAAGCGAGATAACGGTTTCTTTGCCAGCGTGCAGAAAACCTCTCATCGCTCCTTACTGTCAATGGCACAGCTGATTAAGCTTTCAAAGGCAAATTAGTCCTTCAGTCTTTTGTAAAACATCACTTGGGCGTTTTTCCTTAGTATGAGTATTGATGAATCAGAACGTATTCTTATCGGCTTTAGTGATTATCTTCTGCTTGAAAAGGGTATGTCTGATTCGACTATAAAGTCATACCTTAGTGATGTCAGACTCTTTTTTTCTTATCTTACTCAGTGCAATTCAAAAGTTCTTCCATTTACAGCAGGAGATATTGAGAATTTCCTTAAGCTTAAGGAAAACTGGGAGCCTTCCTCGGTAGCCCGTTTTCTGGTATCTCTTCGATGTGCCTGCGTTTACCTTAAAACTGACCATCAGATTGAAGTCGATCCAAGCGCTCACATTGAAAATCCCAAGCTTATAAGGCATATTCCAACGGTTTTATCAGAAGCAAGTGTGGATGCTTTTTTAAGTGTTCCTGATCTGGGGGCTCATACCGGTTTAAGAGATAAAGCTATGCTGGAGACTTTATATGCTACTGGTCTTCGTGTAAGTGAGCTGGTGTCATTGAAGTTTGACAATGTAAATTTTTCTGATGGCTTTATCATTGTAAGAGGTAAGGGCGATAAGGAAAGACTGGTGCCGCTTACAGAATCCGCTCTTTACTGGATTGATACCTATGTCTCTACTCTAAGAAAGATTAAAGATCCTAAAGGCAGCTGTCCTTATATTTTTCTTTCAGGAAAGGGGATTGCACCCATGACCAGAAATGCTTTCTGGTACAGAATTAAAAGCTACTGCAGTGAGCTTGGCATTACTTCGGGCGTGTCACCTCATACCTTCAGACATGCCTTTGCCACTCATCTTCTGAATCATGATGCAGATTTAAGATCGGTACAGATGCTTTTGGGGCATTCAAGTCTTCTGACCACTCAGATCTATACCCATGTTGCAACCGCACGTTTACATCAGGTTTATGATAAGGCTCATCCTCGCTCAAAGAAAAATACTGTAGAATGAAATTAAGACATAGTATTTTTGTTCTGAGTTTATGAAGCTTACATATAGAAATCTCTTCACTGATAAAAATAAGATTGATTATTCTGTTGTAAAAAACGGAAGCAGTCATTATCTGTGTCTACAGGGAAAAAAGACTGAAGAGGCTAGAATCAAAAAGGCCTATATGTGTGCTCAGTTCTTTTATCCTGAACTAAAAGAGCATTTCCCGGAACCTATCAGTTTTAACGGCAGTGACGAGAACAATCTCTGCACAGCTCTTTTTTCATACAGTGAGTCAGGCTTTCTTACTGACTTTCTGTCGGTTGTTCCCAATGAATGGCAGTATGCTACCGGACGAAAGCTTGGACGTATTCTTAAGGAGATGCATTCAGTTCCTTTATCAAAAGCTCAGAGTAATAAGGCCGTAAACCGTCATGAAAGCTTTATGGAGCATCTTGCAGAATACATTTCAGCTCTGCCTCATTTTAAAAACGATAAATATGCACTTGAGGCTATATCACAGCGATTTGACAATTTCAGTGTCTTTAGAACCGTTATGCGTTATGGTTCCTTAAATCACGGTAAGGTTCTGATTACCCGTGACTCCTCACTTATTCTTCTTCCTTCCTATACGTATGGTCCAGGGGATGCCTGCGAGGATTTTGCAATGCTAGAGTTTGAGACCGCAGGTCTGTATCCTCTTTTTTGTGCCGGTGTTGTTGATGGATACTTTTCAGGCGTGATCCCTTCTGTATTCTGGACCCGTTTTGCTCTCTACAGTGCCATGTATTCTCTATGGAAGAGTGGCAAGGTTGCCTCTAAAAGCAAGTCCATGTTTATTAAGATGCAGCAGAATGTGGATCGTATTCGCGATGATTTTTCAGATTTCTTAAAACCAATTCCTAAATGGTACTCAGCAGCTGAACTTAAGAATATAAAAGTGAAAGCAAGAAAATTGTAGATTTTATACGAAGGTTCTAAGATAGAACATATTGATTATAAAGAAAAATATAACTGGAAGAAATCGGTAAAAGTATACTTCGTTTTAGATATAAGAAAGGATGGGACTCGGCCCATCCTTGTGTAACCCATTCTTTGAAGATCTAGTTACATTTCAAGAATAAATTTTCGGAAGTCCTGAAAAAATAAGGGACTTCCTTTATTTTTTGTGTTATTATAGTTACATATTCTTATGTAACTATATAGGTGCAATTATGGCTGTGGTTGATGCTCCTGAACTTCCTCCTCTACTGTTCAACAGAAACGGTAAATACACTTACGTCTGCTCTTATGAGAATGCCTGGGACTCTGAACGACATATGTCGGTCAGAGTTAAGGGAAAGACCTATACAGTAGGTAAGATTATTGGCGGTGAACTGACCGGTACTATCGAATGGACTGAGGATTTTTTGAATCAGTATCCAATCCTTGAG
>NZ_FPAH01000023.1 GCF_900116345.1 Succinivibrio dextrinosolvens
GAGTCTGACGGGATCTGAAGGGGAGATAAAATCACCAATACAAGGAGGAAGTAAGGCTAAATCATCTTGAATATAGGGTTTGAAAAGATCTTCTTTATCCATAACGATATTACCAATAATATAACTCTTTATATTATTAAGTATAGTATATTAACTTTGTATATCAAGGAAATAGATAAAGATTTAATATAAAAATATTATCAATAATGTTAATAAAACCACAAAATTTAGGTAAAAATAGAGGGCGACCTTTTTAGTCACCCTCTTTGTAATTTCTAATCCTGTCAGATATCACTATTCCATCCGTCAATCTTGTCGTTTGTTGTTCCTGTAAGTTTGTTGACGTTCAGGTTCTTTTCACCTAGCTTCTTGGCTAGACGTTCTACATGTCTCATCTCTGAGTAGGTTATGGAGCCGTACTTGAGCTTGTTGCTTAATTTTGTGTGTTGGTTATTAAGCCACCATTTGTTGTGGAGTTCAGCCTGATTCTTTTCTGTATTCATAGAGTGACCATGTTTGTTGGTCCACTGAAATACTACTTTGATGCCTTTTTCCTGGAAGAACTCAAGTCCAAGTTTACTGGTCTGTCTGAAGAACGCATTTGCTATAACATCACCAAAGGCTCTATGTTTATAGAAGTCTTCATGGGGGTCCTCATTGTCATCTACTTTATGATGAGGAAAATGCTTATCCAGTATTGCATTGTATTCTTCTTTGGTAAGATCTCCTTTATTGTATTTATCCACACATTCCTTCAGAATCTCAACATAGGAATCTATTGTTCCGTCTTTAAGATAGTTATCTCTGAGGTCAGGTTCCATCTGTTTTAAAATAAAGCCTTTTAAAGTGGCATCTACTCCATATTTATTGACCTGATTGGCCCAGCCGGTGGTCTTTTGTCCCATATGTAGAGGCTTTATTCCTTCCTTTATGAAGGAAGAAATTTTCTTAAAGATATCTACTTTGTCGGCATTTTTCTGTAAGAACTGCTTCCACTCCTGACGTGTGTCCTGTTCAATAACCTCTTCGAAGCCATTCTCATCTTTTTCGGTCATATTGTTGCCGATGGTGCCGTCCTTGATTTTAGCAAACATACTTACTGGATCATCTGCAATCTGCTCCCAATCTATACCAATACTTGAATTATAGGTATCAACAGTTGTTGCCTTGAACCCCTGCTTTCCTTCAGTCTTTAACTGTTCGTTTGCCTGATCTATTGCTTTTTTGCCTTTGTCTCTAACTTCAGACATTCCATAAAGAACTACCTGTTTTATTCCACTTTTAGAGCCTATTTTTTTTGCGGCATTAAAGCTTTCAGTGATCACGAATCTGTCTGCGGTAAGTTTTTCCTCAAGGTGTGATTTGATTTCTTTAGACATGTTGCGGTTAAACAGATTCAAAAACCAGTTTTTAAATTTAACCTGAATGTCTCCATTTACAAACTTAACGTTATATATTGATTTTCCAAGACGAATAGATCCATTCTGCAGTGTATTTGTTTCTTTTTCGACAAATGCAGAGGTATTAATTTGGCTTATGTTATTTACTCTTAGCTCTGGCCCTGCCATATCTTCCTCTCTGGTTAACCTGCGGTTAACGGTACACTAGTTGTTAATCTTTCCGATAATCTCAGATGCTGATGAATTGCCTGAATTTTCAGCTGTATCTGGAGTTTCGTTGATTCTGTCGCGGTAGTGTTTTTCAAACACCATGAATTCCTCGACAATTTCAGGAAATTCATTTACGTCAATATCTTTGATATCAATACTTACATAGGCAAGAAGAACATCATCCTCCTCGTCATAAGCAACTGTTGGTCCTGATTTGTATAGAGGATTGATTGCAGAGGAAAGAAAATCAATAACCAGATCATATCTCAAATCATCTGGCATTCCCTTTGCCAGTACCCCCAGAAGAACTACTCTTTCTTCATTCTCAAATTTGCGGATACAGCATCCAAGATCTAATTCCTCTATTTGTAGATGACAGCTGTCGTCCTCGAAAGCCAGCTTTATTCCAAGGGTTTTGCCTAATACTTCAAGTAGTTTGTCATATGACTCTTTTGAACTAATCACAGTCTGCCTCTCATATAATCAAATGCACTAAAAAAAGAACTACATATAAGTATGTATACATCATAATTATGCATAATAAAAGCTCAAAAATGTCAAGGTTCACATTCTTTGGATACAAATATGTAAAAAGATGGTTCCTGTTACAAAAAAACTTCTTTGCTAATTCACAGTTTCATATATATCAGTAATAAAACAAAATTCACATCTGTTCAAACTGGTTATGTGTCACTTGTCTTCTATTTTTCAACAAGGTCAAAATTCACAAAAAGGTAGGCATTTTTTATGATTTTTTTCAAAAATCAGAGAGCTTCACAGAGTTGATAAGAAAAGCTGTTCTAAATTCTTCTAAAGATAAACTTGCTAAGTTTAATTTCCGATAATTAGAAAAGGTTCCGACTTAAATTTTTATAAGAAAAAACAGCATTTGAAGCTGTAAAACTAGAACAATAATTTAAAAGATAAAACAGCAGATCTTGAGAACTGAGGAATGTGGTATGAATCAACCTATCTCCCGGCATGTGGATTTCAGGCTTGTGCCTTTGGGCGTAACTCCTGCCGAAGGCGGATGCTATTTTTCAGTATGGTCTCCTAAGGCTGAACAGATAGTTGTCCATCTGTATGATAAAAGCGAACATGAAATCAGAAAGGTAAGTCTTCCTGAGAAAAAGGGAAGTGTCTGGTATGGCTTTATCGATGGTGTTCAGGTCGGTGATCTATACGGCTATGAGGCAATAGGCGAGTACGATCCTTCACGCGGTCTATATTTCATGAAGGATCATATTCTGGTTGACCCTTATGCCAAGGCTATTTCAAAGCCCTTTGTCTATACCGAGGATCGTTATCATAATCATTACGACGATTTTATTCCAAAGAGCATTGTATGTGATGATAGTGATTTTGACTGGCAGGGCGTTCAAAAACCAGCTATCTCTCTTGATGACATTCTAATTTACGAGTGTAATGTCAAAGGCATGACCATGCTTAATGAAGATGTTCCTCAGGAGCAGCGTGGCAAATTTTTAGGCATGTGCCATGAGAAGGTGATTGCTCATTTAAAGAGACTCGGTATTACTGCGGTTCAGTTAAATCCAATCTATGCCTATATATCTGAGCCTCATTTATCCAAAATCGGTAAGGTAAACTACTGGGGGTATAACCCTGTCTGCTACTTCGCCCCAGACCCAAGATTTGCTGTAAACCCAAGAAATGCCGTCAATGAATTTAAAGAGATGGTTCGTGAGTTCCATCGTAACGGTATTGCAGTAATTCTGGATGTGGTTTACAACCATACCGGTGAAGGCGGAAACGGAGGCAGTGTATTAAGTCTTAAGGGCTTTGATGCTCATAACTACTACGTACATCCTCGCAATAAGGATGGCTCCAGTGATTATGGTAATTTCTTTGATGTTACCGGCTGCGGTAACTCGGTTAATGTGGATTCAAGCCCAACACTTAATCTGGTGCTAAATTCCATGACTCACTGGCTTAACGACATGAAGGTTGATGGTTTCAGATTCGATCTCTGTGTAACCTTGTGTCGTGAAAGTCACGGTGAGGTCTTTAATGATTTCGATCCTAATTGTGCATTTTTAAAGGGGTGTTTCTGCAATGATTCTATTAACAAGTCCATTCTTATTGCTGAGCCTTGGGATGTTGGAAACAATGGTTATCATGTGGGTGGTTTCCCTCAGGGCTGGGCTGAGCAGAACGACAGATTCCGTGACACGGTAAGACGTTTCTGGCGAGGCGACAAGGGCCTTATCGGTGAGTATATCACCCGCATTATGGGCTCACGTGATATTTACTTAAAAGAGACCAGGTCCATCAAATCCAGTCTGAACTTTGTAACCTATCATGACGGTTTTACCCTTAATGATCTGGTTTCCTATAACTCCAAGCACAATGAGGATAACGGAGAGAATAACCGTGACGGCTGTAATGACAATTACTCTACCAACTGCGGCAAGGAAGGTCCAACTTCAGACAAGAAGATAAATGCAAAACGCTGGCAGATGAAACGCAATCTGATTGCATCAACCATTTTAAGTCAGGGTATTCCTCATCTTTTGGGAGGAGATGAGTTTTCCCGTACTCAGCAGGGCAACAATAATGCTTACTGTCAGGATAATGAGATCTCCTGGACAAAATGGGATTACTCTGAGGAGAACAAGAACTTTATCTACTTTATCTCCATGCTTAATCAGATTCGACATGAGTCGATGCTTTTAAGAGAACTGCTGCTGGTTGATGATAACTATCGAGTAAGTACTAAACGAGCAAGTTATGAGGCTACCTGGTATCGACCTGACGGTGTGCAGATGCACTCTGCAGACTGGAATAATCCTGAGACTGATACTGTGGTTCTCGTTGCAGGTGCAGTGAATGACGATGAAGGTGAATCCTGGTGTGTAATTTTTAATCAGAAGTCCAAGTCGCAGAGTTTTAAACTTCCTCCTGCATCTCCGGGCAGAGAATGGGTGGAGATCTTCAATACGGCTACTGATACAGGTCTTCCTGAATCGACTCATAGTGTAAAGAGCATAACCACAAAATGTCCTTGTATCAGAGTCTTTAAACTTAGAAACACTGTTGTAAAAAAGATTGTGGATTCAACTTCAATTGAATCTAAGACCAGACATTCTAATCGTTCTTAGGAATGTTGTTAATTGTGCACGCTATTCCGGGGCTCTCTTTGGAATAGCGTTTTTTTATTGCTTAAATTGCAGTGAAGGCGTCTTTTGAAGACGCCTTCGCTGTATATGCAAAGTGGACGTAAATCCTAAAGAGTTACCTCTCTGATAGCACCTATAGCCATAAGCTTTGGTTTATTCTCGCTGACTCTGGCACTCTTATCCAGTAGATCAAGTATGGTCTTTACATACTCAGGTTCTACAAAGCCAGACGCTGTTTTCAGGAAAAGCGATTTGAAGAGATTTGCCTTGTTGCCACTGTCTGAAGACAGATGTACAAGTGTAATTTCATCTTTATCATCCTTCTTGATAGCTGCTTTCATCTCTTCATAGACACCAAAGAGATCTTTACTATCATCGATAAGCTTTAAAGACAGAGCATCTTCACAGAGGAATACCTTACCCTCGGCGAAGACTCTGTAGTCTGTGTTCCTGAGAGCCCTACGGGAATTTTTGACCAGAGAGATAAAGTTCTCGTAAATACCTTCAATCTGAAGGGTATTCATTCTGCGCTGAGATTCTGGCATTCTGACCGCAAAAGGTGTTCTTTCAAGCTCTGAAGTCTCAACACCGTCCTGTCTGATTCCATACTCGTTTAAGAGATCGTGCAGACCCAGTCCTACTGAGAATACTCCGATGGAGCCTGTAATGGTGGTTGGTGTAGCATAGAGTCTGTCACAGGCAGTACTGATCCAGTAGGCACCTGAAGCACAAAGTGAGTTCATGGAAACATAAACAGGAATTTCACGTGTCTCCTTGAGCTTTACAATCAGATTTCTGATTTTTTCTGATGCAGTAACAGAACCGCCAGGGGAATTGATATAGAAGATAACACCTTTGATGTTTTTATCTTCAAGAATCTTCTCAATCTGAGAGGCGATATTGTCTGGGGTAAAATCAGTTGGTCTCTCTGAGAAATCCACAATCTCACCGATACCGTATAAAACCGCAATCTCTGATTTACCATCAGAACTTTCACTCTTTACGGTGTTTTCTGAACTGCTCTTTTTGTGTTTCTTTTTCTTTGCCTTGGAGATTGTAGAAACAGTAGCTATGGAGTCTGCAAGATCCTGATAGTCAGTCATGTTAGGATTTAGCATATTGTCTTCAAAGCCGTAATCCTTTGAGTAGGCATATTCAAGATTGAGCTGAGAGTTGATTTCATCCACAAGTCCCATGTTCTTTAGAAGCTCTGCCTCAGATCCACGGAATCTATCCAGTTCTGATAAGAAACGTTCAGGATTGTCAAAGACTGCGGTTAAGGCTGAAGAGGCATGATCTCTTGCATTTAAAGAGTTCTTGTAAAGCTTCCACAGAGAATCAAAGATATGCTGATATTCTTTTTTTACTCCATCTGACATTCTGTTCTCTGTAAAGATTTCTACGGCACTCTTAAATTCACCTGCCTTGAATACCAAAGGCTCCACTCTGAACCTGTCCAAAAGATCTTTCAGATAAAGATTAGAGCTTGCAAAGCCCTTGAAATCGAATCCTCCCAGAGGATCAATCACGATTCTGTCAGCTGCAGTGGCGATTCTGTATGCTGATGCTCCATAGCTTTCTGCAAAAGCGGTGATCTTGGTGTCAGGCTTTTTCTCCTTATACTCTCGAACTGCATTATAGATACGTTCTGCGACCGGGAAGGTGGTCTTGCATTCTGTGAGATTAAGATAGATCTCCTTGATTCCATCTTCATTCAAAGCTGCTTTCAGGGCTTTTTCAATGGAGAGAATGTCATTGATGCGGCGGTTGTTCAGCTTCTCATCCAGGCTTCTGGATAGCTTTGAGTAGTCATCATCAGGTAAAGGATACTCGTAGATAGGGCCGTTTAAGTCAAAGCACAGTACCGGTTCAATCTGTTCGATTTCATGTGTACTCTTTCCAGATAGTTCTGCAATCACTTCAGAGCCTTTATCGGAAACTGTGTTTACAAGTCCCACCAGGGCAAAGATGGCGATGATAAGCAGGATGAAAATGATATTGAAAACCGTGTTTCTGATAAAGGTGATAATGGAGCCAATCATCATAAAGATATGACATAAGCCTTTGAGCAGGGAAGGGGAACTTGCGTTGTTCTCTGCCCCTGTCTGAATGGTTATGTAGTCTTTACGGTTCTGGGAGGTGGAATTATCAGGATCTTTAAAATCCATAATGCATATCCTCAAAAAGATAAGACAGGACAATTATGTCCTGTCTTATGAGAGTTGTTCTGATTATTTGGTTACAGCAGGGGCCTGAGATGTTGACTGAACAATCTTCATCACAGAGCTTACCATGCCTGATACATCTGAAAGGTTGTTTGGCACAATCAGAGTATTGTTGGTCTTGGCAAGATTTGAGAAAGCCTCGATATACTGCTCTGCAACCTTGAGGTTTACAGCGGTGTTGCCGCCTTCAGCCTGAGTAGCTGAAGCGATGGTTTCAAGAGCCTTGGCCGTTGCATTGGCGATGGCGATGGTAGCCTGAGCCTTACCTTCTGCGATATTGATTTCTGACTGCTTCTCACCTTCTGACTTGGCAATAGCAGCTTCTCTTGCACCGTTTGCAAGGTTAATCTGTTCCTGTTTTCTACCTTCAGACTCGAAGATAACAGCTCTTTTCTCTCTTTCTGCAGTGATCTGTCTCTGCATTGCCTGCAGAATTACGGCAGGAGGTGTGAGATCCTTGATTTCATAACGCAGTACCTTAACACCCCAGTTTAATGCTGCCTCATCAATTGCAGCTACCACCTGATTGTTGATTACGTCACGCTCCTCAAAGGTCTCATCAAGTACCATTTTACCGATAACAGAACGCAGAGTGGTCTGAGCCAGCTGGGTGATGGCGATGATATAGTTTGAGGTACCGTAGGAGGCAAGCTTAGGATCTGTTACCTGGAAGTATAGAATACCGTCTACTGAAAGCTGGGTGTTATCACGGGTGATACATACCTGGCTTGGAGTATCCAGAGGAATTTCCTTTAGGGAATGCTTGTAGGCAACCTTGTCGATAAAAGGAATAATGAAATTAAGACCTGGATTTAAAACCTTGTGGAATTTACCAAGTCTTTCAATTACCCATGCAGTCTGCTGTGGAATAACCTTGATAGCCTTTAGTGCAAAGATGATTGCAATAATAATCAGAATCAGGGCAACAGTGCCGCCTGAAATATCCATATCTAAATACATTTACATGCTCCTTTACTATTTGATTAAAATCAGTCTGGTGCCTTCAACCTTCTCAATGTGGTAAATACCTGCTTCCAGAGTTCCTTCTCTGGCATAGGCCTTCCACAAAGAACCTCTGTAGCTGACAGTGGCACCTCCGTCAGAATCGATTTTCTCGACGGTAATAATCTGTCCCTTATCAAGATTGTCACAGTCCTGATTTGGGGTAAGCTTTTTTCTGATATTGCGCCTGAAGATGAAGGCTGTAATCACACCTGCAATTGCCACCACAGCAGCAATGATGCACTGTGCGGTAAAAGTTGTGCCCATAAAGGCGAAGATACAGGCGATGGCACAGCCGGCTACCAGAGCCAGAAGATAGATACTGCCAATCATCATCTCCACACCTAAAAGCACCAGGCCTAAGATCAGCCAGATAAGATAGTTATCCATTTCCTATTTCTCCTTAGTGTTTTTTCTCTTGCTGAGCTTTGAGGAGACCACTGCTACAAAGATTATGTAGACGATCATAGGAAACAGTATAATTTCCTCATCCTCTGTATCAACTGTGACAGCTATAACGCCGGTGATGGTGGCTGCAAACAGAAAACCAATGAAGAGCAGAACCTTGAGTATTTTATTTATCGCAGATTCATAGGTTACAGAGCCTGAGCCGGTGGTATTTGAATAGCTCTGCGCCCGGGTTGTGTTCTGTGTGGTGCCGGAAATTTGTGCCTGTGCAGGAGAATGGTTCTGATTCTTCTGTGAAATGCTCTTTTCAATTGAAGGACTGTTCAGCACGCCAGCGTGCTGCTGATGCTCTTTCTGAGATTTGGCTATTTCATCCTTAATCTCATCGATTGAGGTCTTCCCCAGTTTTTCAATGAGAGATACATAATCTCCATCTTTAGGTTCAAAAGGAATGTTGCTCATAAAATCCTTATATATATCTTTTGTCTGAGCGGTGATTTTTTTTCTCTAAGCCGTTTGGTGACTTGGAGAGCTGTTTGTTCTTATAAGGCAGATTTTGACTGCTTTTGTATGAAAAATTATATCACAGCCGTCTGTTTTAATCGGGACAGAGCTAGTCTTTTTTAAACTCTGTCAAAAAGATTCTGTATATATACTCCATTTACCTTATTGGAAAGTTAGTGGAAATAAACAGTGATTTAATTAATAGTTTAAGATTTATTTGAATATAGTGAAAAAAAATATAAACTTTTATTTTTATATTTCAAAGAATTAAAAAATTATTTTTAATATCAATAAGTAAGATTTTTTTATCTTGATTTTTTATTTAATAATTTATCCTAGCTCACACTCTTGCAATTCTACTACAAATGTAGCTGAAAAAATATCCTATCCTTATAAATAGCTCAACACTTTTCGAAGTGTTGCTTTCTGTGTAAATTCAAAGAAAACAGCGGAGTCCTTCATGACCGGAAGGTCTTGATGTATGCATAACTACAGGTGGTATGAATGCTCTCTTCGAAGTATTAAGCCTATAACTTATGCAGATAAAGCAATATTTGAATAGAAATATTCAGAAGATAACGGTTAACCGACAACTAAGGAGCATTTAATGTTTTTCAAGGATCTTGTAGCAAAACTGTCCGAGGAGAGCGGGCTTGATTTAGAACCTGACATCTACGATACCTGTATGCTGGAAAGGGACGGTATTGTTATAAGTTTTAAGCATCAACAGGAGAGTGATGATATCGCTATTTTTGCTCCCGTAACAGATCCTGACAAGATAGTCCGTCTAAATGAATCTGCCTTGAGGATGGCTCTTTCACTTTGCTATAACGGTGTGGGAACAGGAGGGTGTTTTATAGGTCTTTTTGAAGAAAATCTGGTACTGACCAGATATGTTCCTTTAAAAGATCTGAGTGTGGAAAAGTTTGCTGCTATTCTGAACGCTTTTGGCGAGACTGCTTATGATGTTCATAATGCGATTATTGCTGCATATCAGGATATTCCGGCAACCGTAAGTTCTCAGGGAAACGAGAAAATGCTGGAGCATGGACTTTCTGTTTAAACAGAAATGAGCGATAACCCGATTAGATTGATATGAGGTAGAGAATATGGATCTTAATCTTGAGAATATTTCCAAAATCGACACAAGCAAATCTTATTATCTTTCTGACAGTGGAGAGATAAAAAAATCGGGATTGCTTCACAAGTTCAAATGTCTTTTTAATCTTGGTCATTCAAGAGAGCGTGTCGCTAATCTTGTCAATGCCATTAGAAGGACCCTGATAACAGAATCCAACGAAATGGGAAAAGAGGCGTTGGATAATCAGATGAAGAATATCAGCACCAAAAAGGCTCTTACCGGAAGCGAAATCAAAGTACTGGCTGATAATTTTATTACATCGAACAAAAAGTCTATTCTGAAGCATAATGCCTCAAAAATGGTTTCTTCCCTGGCTAATCAGACTATTGAATCTTTATCTTTTGTATCAAATGGACAAATCAAGTTTTCTGATAGTTTAAAAAAACTGTTAACCTCTTATGTAGAGAAATATGTTGATAATCCTCCAACCACAAATAAGGATGGTCAGACTGTTATTGATGAAGAGACTTTGCGAAATCATGTAAATAACGACCTTTCTTTGTTGGGAAAGCTGATTATAGACATAAAGAATTCTGAGGCTCTGGGCAAACCTGAGATATCGGATGATTATGCAGAATACCTTCAGTCAGCTCTCTCTGAGGTTATAAACGGCAAGATTAAGCCTGAGGATTTTTCTATTGAGAATTTGAAGAGTCCTGATGTGGCTAGTGAACAAAAACTTCAGAAATTTTTGAATAGTAAAAATTCTCCTGATAAAAGTGCTGTAATTGAAGCTGTTGTGAAGTACACGGCAGAGGATTTAAAGGGTGATCCTGAGTTACAGTCTATTGTTAGAAAGGTTGCTCTGCCTCTTATACTGAGAGCTGATAATACCTTCCGTACCGTAGATGCTATAAAGAAGAAAATTGAAGGTATTAAAACTAATCTTGAGGAATATCGTGCGCTAAGCGTCAATAACCCTAAGATTTTGGATAAAGGTAAAGAGCTGCTTATCGCTCTTCGTGGCGCAAGTTTTCCTAAAGGCACAATTGCTTCGCAGTTTAACTTTATAAATTCTGCAGATCTTGGGGATCTGACGAAAATTAATGGCAATTCATCTGCTATGGATCTGCATAAGGCTATTTTAAAACTTAAAAATGTAATGATAGATGCATCTAGAGTTCTCCCTGAGAAACATCCAGATACAGGCGAGGATTACATGGCTGCATTCAGGTCTCTGCAGATGAATCTTATTCTTTTAAAACTTGAGCCAGCACAGCGAATGAATATTATGAAAGGATTTGATTCTGTGATGCTGTCAAATCTTTCTGCAGCTTACCAACAGCAGTCAAACTCTTTTCTTAGATCTGAAGATACCACAAGACAGATGCAGGATCTTCAACGCGAAGAACTTCATTATATGGATCTTCTGTCTAATAACTTTATGACACTGCTGCACGAGTTTACAGGAACGGATCCTAAAGTTTTTGTGGCTTCATTAGGGCAGGCTAATTCTGATTTAATAGCTCAGATCAAATCCGATGCTATATCTGAGGCTAACAGAGAGGCAAAAACCAGACTTGAAAATCATTATCAAGATTATATGAAAGGAGAACATTTTGGCTTTCTCAGGGACAAGTTTGAGAATATAGCTTATAACAAGAGTATTGCTGCCAAACGTCCATTCAATACTTCTGAGATGTTCTCTGCTGCCGTTTTTAAAGACGTTAAGAGAATGCTGGACTGGAATATTATTTCTTCCATGATTTCTTTTTCTAATGGTCGAATTGAGGATACTTCATTTTTCAAGGATCTCTCAGTACTTGATGTCAAAATAGAAGACAAGCCTTTAAATAAAGATCCTAAAATTGCGCTGGATCAGCTTGCTCAGTTTGTTACTCAGGGAAAGAAGTCTGCATTTGATGGATTAACCGCCGAAGAGAAGAATAAGGTTGGTATTGTGATGTCAATGATAAGTAAGCAAACCGTCAAGACAATTACTGATGGTGTTCCTCTTGGTCTGAGTGATAATCATGATAAACCACTGTTTAAACTATCCGGAAATGGTCCTCAGAGTGAAAAATCGTCACTTAATCTTAGGTACTCAGGAGATAGTTTTGTCGTTAACTGCTCTTATGAGCAGGATGCTTCGTCCCTACAGTATGGAGGTCAGGATATCACTCTGAATCCTAATACCAAGGTTAAAGGCAATTTTGAGTTCAGAATTGACGAAAGTGAGCTTTCAAGACTTGGTAAGTTTGATTACAAATCCCTGAACAATGCTCATGTACAAAATATTGATGAAGAGGTTGGTCCTGAGAATCAGGGAGATAATGCCCATGACAAGATGAAACGAATCATGGATACATTCTCGAAGGATTTTGAGTCAAATATTAGAATGACTGAGTCTACTTATTCTATTGTGGAACCAGATTAGAAGACGGATAGATATTTATTTATCTTTCAGATTTTAATGAGCCCCCAACGTAATGGAAATATATTATGCTGGTGGGCTTTTGGTTTAAGGCAATTTTTTTTATTTAGTAAAAAAAATATATATAAAATTTTCTGTAACATTTCATTAAATTTTATTAATTATCTTTAATAACAATAAGTAACCTTATAACTGATATATTCTTAATTGATTTATTTATTGCAGTTCACAATTTTGATAATTGTTATAAATGTAGCTGAAAAAATATTATATATATGTGTATATGTTTCAATAATTTTTAAGCGGATATCTTTGTGTTAATCCTGCTGACTTAAAGATTGTATAAGTACTATAAAAGAGCTCCTTTTGGAGGCATGTCAAAAGGACTGTATGTGTCGAGAGGTGTATTATGTCCGATTTTCCAATTAATGGCGGTAATCAGAATAACGTTCAGAACAATTACGAATATGATAAAAACAGCCTTATTGCTGAAATGAACGGACTTAATACCACCATCGAGAACATGGATGATATTGAGGAATCCGATGAGCATGAGGAACAGCTTAATCCTCCTCAGGTAGTTAACGAACTAACCGATGTTCCCGTCTTATCTGATGCTCTTGTAAGCAAAAACAAGGCTCTGCAGCTCTTCAGGTCTCCTCTTGAAACTCATGACACCTTTGAGAGAACTCTGCAGCGTAAGCACAAATTCAATTTCTTTGAAAAGTTTCTGTGTGTGATATCCTTCGGTCTTGCATCCCCCCTCATCAACCATCTGAATAAAAGTAATGACCGTAAAGAAGCTATGGAGCTTAAGAACAACACTCTGGCTGTTAATTATGCTCTGGCAAATTTTCCTAAGGATGAACACTCTAACAGCGTCAATGTCGATCTCTTCAACGATGGAAAAGTAATTCATGCTCAGTTAGAACGTAATGAGAAGAATCAGCTTTTTATCAAACTTCCGCGTATGGAGCAGAAAATCAGACTGCCATATGATTTACAGCAGATGAAGACTCTGATCTCTACCGATATCTGCTCCCATATTGATATTTTTGGGCTGGAATCTGCTCTTATCAGTCTGGATGCTGAGAATAAGGATATAAACCGCAGAGGTATGCTTACAAACATTCTCTCTCATATGACTGGCGGTGAGAAGAAATACGATGAGCTCAGTGTAATGGACTTCAACTCTCTAGAATCCATTGTAAGAGATATTAGAAACAATTCTGAAACACTTCGCGAGAGTGGCAGTTCTGATGCAGATATTTTTCAGAGCAATAGGACATTTCTTGAGAATGAGCTTAAGAAAGTGGAAGCTAAACATCAGCTTATTGCCACTAAGCTTAACAGTTCTCTTGTTCAGAAGGAGGCTCTATATAACGAGTCCATCGCCAATATTGAAGATCAGATTTATCAGAGCAATCTAAACAAGCTGACACTTGAGCTTAATGCTCAGAAAACTAAAAAGGAATCTCTAGATAAGACTATCTCAGAGAAAAGTTCCGCTATTGCTTCCTATCTTGAGAAAAAAGATCTGACTCCTGAAGATCTTCAGAAAAAACGAGGAGTTGAATCTGAGCTTGAGACAGCAACCAAAAACAGAACACTGGTTGTAGATAAGATTGCAGATCTGGAGAAGAGAATTGATACCTTAAATGAGGAGCATGAGAATTTACTTGCCCAGAGAGCTCAGAATGCACTGGATAATCCTGTGCCTCTGAATAATCAGGTCATGCCTGAGGAGCTTGGCGAGGCTGGTAAGCATAGTCAGAAGATAAATTCTATTTATGTAAATTCCATTATTGAAAAGCTTGAGACGGAAAAGAAGGAATCTCCTCAGAGCGTTTCTCAGAAAGTTGATACCTCAGTAATACTAAACGGAACCGATAACAAGTACACTAAGCAGAAAGCGGTTCTGCAGAATAAGATAGAACTTGTTAAAGAGTATGGTACTGAGAACGCAAAGAAATATACAGATGGCCTCAGATCGCTAAAGGAGAATTCTCAGAACAAACTCAAAAACTTCTATACTGCAGATTTGCTGACCTCTAAGATTATCGGCCTTAATAGTGACTTCAATCATAATCATATCCTTAAAGCCGAATATGATGACAAGCTCTACAAGCTAGAGTCTGAGATTGCCAAACTTAAGAACAGTCAGGATCCTGCTGCACAGGAAACATTAAAACACCTTAACACTGAACTTAACAATCTGAAGAAGAATCCAACCTATTTGAGTGATGAAAAGCTTATCAAGAATATGGTTCTGGAGAATAAGGAAATATTTGCCTCTATCAATGCGGAGATAAAAAAGATTATGCAGGAGACCAATTCCACAAATCCGGAGTTGGCCTTCAGCAACACCTCAATCGGTAAGATCATAAATTCCGAGGTTGGGGATATTGTCTGTTCTCTGTGTCGAGAAATCGGGTTTGACAAGATAACAGCTGGTGATATTGACTCTTCTCTGACTGCATTTGATATGAAGAACAGCATTGCCGGTTTCTTTTCTTCAATCGGATCTTTCTTCGGGGGCGGTGATGTTCCTAAGGCTGAGGAGAAAAAAACGGTTGATCCTTTCTTTGTAAAAGTATCCCGTATTCCAAATGCAATTTCCTCTATGAGTGTTGTCAAGTTACAGAATCTCACCGAGGAACTGTCAATAGCATTAAGGTCAAAAAATTTCACCTATGAACAGTTTAAGGAGCTTAAAGGCAAATACATCGCTGTTATCAGTCTCTTTGAAAATCCTGACCACAAAAACTTTATTACCCAGAGCGTACCAGAGAAAACCAGAAATCTTCTTCTGGCTCTAAACAAGGTTAAGAATGAAGAAGCTTTTTATACTGCAATCAGCAGATATAAAAAGGCAGAGGAATTCTCTGCCATGGCAAAGGAGATTGACTCTCTCAAGGGTAAAGGTCTGACTATTGATAAGGTTTTAACCAACCTTATTTCTGATGATACTATGCCTCCTTTAAAAATCAGCGAGAATAAGCCATTATTCAGGTTATTCTCGGAACTTGTACAATCCAACAATTCAAAGGATGTTCAGAAAAATCTGCAAAGGTTCAAACCTTACATGTCCAAGTCAGATTATTCCGTGATTACTAAATTTGCTTCAGTTTTTTCTGGATTTCTTGGAAGCAACTATATCAAGGGAGTGCTTAACTCAAATAAAGATACTGATATAACCGGTCTTTTCAAGGAGATGGTTGAAACCTGTCTTGCTTCTGGGTTAAAGTCTCCGATTTCCTCTGTGCTAGAGCAGCTTGAAAAAGATGTCACAAATGAAGAACTGAGAAAGACCAGAGATGATTTCCTGGGGGACGAAAAAAACGCCTGTCAGCACAGGATGTGCGAGAACTTTGCCTCACTGTTTGCCACCATTGAAAATCGTGATGTTGAAACAGGTTTGAAGGAAATTGAAGAGCTGACTAATCAGGGTAATCTCGATGAGGCTACCATGAGGAGAGTGCTTGAGAATCACCCTTCACTTCTTGTTCATGCTTTTGATTTGAGTTTCTCTGATGGGCTGACTCCGCAGCAGACTTATCTGTCAAAACATCTGATTCTTGCCTTTGCTCCTTTCCGCACTGTGTTGACTCAGACTTATACCTCAGGAAAGGGGAGGGAATATCTGAATACCTCTGACTATAGAGAACTTGCAGATAAACTTCTTTATACTTTTAATCATGATCCTCTAACCTTTAATAAGAAGCTTTACAATCCTATAACTCAGGATCTCAGAGATATGTTCTCTGACGCAATGTATACCGTTACCACGACCATTCCAAAGAGTGTTCCGGGAGTTACTCTAACCTCAAATGAGGCCATTGGTTCGGCAAGTCTATCCGATAATGGAGCTTTTGACTTCAAGAGCGCCATGGATAAGCTTGAGGATGATATCCTGGCGGTAAGAAATGCTCAGGAGGACTATATACGTTTTGATCTGGATATTGTTTCTTCTTTTGCAAATGATCAGAAAGAGCTTACGGCTGAGCAGCGTGCTTTCTGGGTTCACAATTTCCTTGCCGATCTGATTTTTGAAGAAGACGGCAGAGAGTATGATAAATCTATTGATAAGCTTGAAAAAGACGCTCCTGATGCAATACAGCCTGGAGCTAAGCTCCTACGACTTCTGAAAAAGCACGCCAAGGCGCTTTCCTATATGATTAAGGATCCTATGGCGTTAAATACTCTTCCATCTGTAATCAAGCCTCAGGTTGAGGCTCTGGTAAAACAGATAAGGGAATCCGGTCTGGAAATACTTGCAGATAAAAATACAGACATCTTCACAGATGGTCAGCTTGAAAACGGTGCTGATTTTATAAGAAACCTGCTGAACTTTGATATAAACAAGGCTAATTCAGAGTTTACTCAGACACAGCTTGAGCTTAAGCTCAGTCTTATCAGTGCCGAAAAGACTCTTGAAGACTCAGTTGATACGATTTTAGAAAATTTAAGTGAGATGATAAATACTCCTGAGGCGGTTCCTGAACAGGAGGTTCAGGCTGAACCTATTGCACTGGATGGTGATGAGGTTAACGGTGAAGCTGTCAATGCAGAGGAGGAAAAAGCACAAAATCCTCCTGTTGACAAAGGTGATATGTCCGATCCTCTTAATCCGAACTCTACTTTAAAGTCTTTAGATGAGAGTTCTGGCAATAAAGATGATGTCATGACTCAGTTCGTTACCAATGTCCGCAAGAACTACTTCAACAAGCTTTCCAAAATGGATAAGCTTTCCATGGTATCTGCCTCAATCAGGTATTCAAGAGCAGACAAGAATGGCAATATTTCAACAGATAAAATGATTGGTTCTGCCTTTAAGGGAGCAGGACCTATCATGCAGAAGATGCTACAGAAGACACCTCAGAAAGAGATCAGCGAGGAACTCAAAAAGTCCTTCTCTGACATGAAGAGTAATCTGGCTCCTATACCTGAATCTGTGGTTCAGGCTCATCTTTTACAGATTGTTAACAATTCGGATGGCAAGGTTAAGAAGATTGAAATAGAGCGCTCATTAGGTGCAGCCTCAGTGGGGGAGGCTTTCCTCTGCAAGGTTTATACTTCTGACAAGCCTGAGGGCGTTGACTGTGTTATCAAGATCCTGCGTCCGGATGTTATGAACAAGGCTCACCGTGAGCTTGAGATCTTCAGGGAAGCAGCCAAGAATATTCCTGGCATGGATGTAACCTTTGAAGGTTCTTTAAAGTCAATTATGGAGGAGCTTGATCTCACCATTGAAGCTCAGAACATTATTTCCGGTCAGGTTTACAACAACTTTGATCCTAATGTTCAGAGTATGAAGCTTTTTGATCTGGTACCACCATCTACTGATGTACTGATTATTGAAAAGGCTCCTGGAGTAACTGTAAACTGTGTTATCAATTCTCTCGAAAATAAGGTCTTAGACGACATTCTGAAGCCTGTAACCAAGGTTGAATCAAGAATCCCAGGACTTGAATTCAAACCTCAGTATGCATCTATTGATGAGTTTCTTGCAGAGAGGGACGATCTCACCCCGTCAGAAAGTGACTTTGTGGATATGCATAGCAAGCTACTTACCGAGTACAAGGATCTGATTGAGCAGCGTAATAATCTGGTTAAATTCTCTAAGGAATGGGTTTCTCAGGGGATTTTTGAAACAGGCTTCTATCATGGTGATCTTCATGCTGGTAATATCATGACATCAAAAGACAAGCTTACCGTTATTGACTTTGGTAACTGTATCAAGTTAAAGCCTTACCAGCAGGAAAATATCATTCGCATGATGGCAGCTTCCATCGATTCAAACGGACAGGCCTTTATGCAGGGCTTGAAGAATCTTCTCTCAGAGAAGAGTCTTCAGCGCCTTTCAGAGGTTAAAGATTACAATGGTGTGCAGATGACGGTAGAACAGCATCTGACTGATGTGATCTCTGCTATTTTGAGTAAGGGCGAAGAGAACGATACCGGACTTAGAATCAAGCTTGCTATGGAGGCTATTCTTAAGGAGGGTATTGAAATTCCTGCTCCTATATATAACTTTGAGCTGTGTCAGTTGTCTTTGCAGAATACCATTGATGAGATGAATTCTCAGATTGATACCGTACGAAAGCTATTCTTAAAGCTGGGGTTAAGCAGAGATGATACAAGAAGCAACTCTCTGTGTCCTACAGCAAGTTTTGCAAAGAAGGCTGTTAATATCTTTGTCGGTGATATAGAAGAGAAGGATCAGAGCAAGGCTCTTCTGAAACTTTACAACGAAGAGCTTGATAATCTGTTAAAGGATCCTGAGGAAAAATTAAAGCGAAAGGTAAAGCATGTCGGTTCTCAAACAAATTCTTTGGATTTTTCTGCTCAGACTGGCAGTGTTAAAGCCGCATTCTGCTTTATGGATGATCCTAAATTCAAAGATCTGTATGAAAAGTGGCAGGGACCTCGTCTTGAAAATGAAAAGAAGACAAATAAAAATCAGGAGATAACTTTAGCAGAACAGAGGGCTGAAGAAGAGGCCTTTGATGAGTTCTTTGCCTATTATAAGGAGAAGGTGACAGCCCAGATGCAGCAGGAGTTTGAAATCCTTAAGAGCTTCCTCGAGGAAAAGAATAAGGGGGAAGAAAATTTCCTGACAGGTATGTCTGAGGTCTTACAGACCTATAAGTGGGATGCGGTTAAGACACTTGGCACTATGACTTCTATTAAGTACGGACTTAAGAGCATCTTCGCATAGGTTAATCTGAAGTCATAATTCAGTGTGCAAATGACGCTCTATAATTACCTAAACTTTTTAATTTTTATATGTTTAGGTTTCTAGTAGAGGCAGGACTAAACTCCTGCCTTTATTTTGACTGGGATTCAATCTTGTTTAAGACGATCTCCAGTTCATCAAGTGATCTGATGTCATCATCCTCATCCACGTCTTCTTCCTCTTTACCTACTTTTCCATATGGTTCAGGAGTTGGCAGAGGTATATCTAAAGCATTCAAAAGCTCTTTCTGTACACCAGTAACTTCTGAATAATAAGCTCCGTTTCTGAATACCGTCTGCTCAATTGAATCAAGCATAACCAGAAGTTTGTTGTCAGAATCATAAGGAAGCTGCATACCTTTTTTGCATGCCAGATTAACTCTCTGACGGAACATCATCCCAACAGCACAGGACAGGAACATAACAAAAGCCTTTCCTTCAGTGGATTCATTTTTGGCAGTTCTGAATCTGCTGCCACCTACAGTCTGTTTAATAACCTTAAAGACATCTTCAACTCTTTCTCTTTCGTAATAAGCTCTCCAGGCTTCCACAGCATCATCAACCTCATTTGAGATTAGGATTCTAATTCCCTTGGTTAAAAGGAATTCAGCTTTCTTAATATGATTGGTGGAGTAGTTACCATTACCGTTATCTTTAAGGAAATTCTCTCTGATAGAGTTTTCCTCCTGATTCAGAGGAATATTGGCTCTAAGTTTTTCTAAAACCGGCATGATTGTTCGTTTTAGAAGAGTATTTTCGCATTCGGCTCTAATGTTCTTATCCAGATACAGATGCAGATAAAGTGAGGTTCTGGCCTTAACGGCTCTGCCCGTAGGAGTCTTGTCGTATGTAGGATAGGACCATTCACATTTAGTGGTAAGGCAGTAGCACTGAATCTTTGAATTGTAGGAACAGTAATCCTCAAGAGCAGAATAGTTTTCAGCAATGATTTGCTTTGCAAAGGTATAGGTGTTTCTGCAGTTAATTACAAAGCCAAGTTCACTCAGGATAAGCTCGTTAATGTTACGAATACTGCAGTATCCTTTATCTGCAACAAGAATGGCTCTGCGGTTAATGCCGGTACGGATAATCTCGGAAATCAGATTTCTTACTGTAGAAACATCAGGAGTATTGCCGGTATAACTTCTGTAGTACAGAGGCATAGCAGTTTCCTGGTTAACCAGCATTAAAAGGTTAATCTGCTTAAGACTGTCACCGTCCTTGTTATGCCCCCATTTTGCTTTGGTAATACCATCGCTGTAGGTGGATATGGAGGTTGAATCCAGTGCGTAATAGGTGTTTACTCTACCGGCCTGAGTCTTTTCCTTTTCTGTTACAAGTTCGTTTAACTTAACCAGAAAGCGGTCAATTTCATCAGGAGTTATTCTGGAGAATAGCCGAGAAATCTGAGCTGCATCCAGAGGCTTTTGACATGGCAGTCTGTGTTTTCTGGCAAAATCCTCATACAGATGAGTCGCAGAGTTAGAGGTCAGGTACATGTAATAGGCAACAGATAAAAGTTTCTTATGACGACCGTATTTTTCAAATACTCTTTCAAGTGCAATAGTCAGAGGAGAATTGGCTATAACATTGTCTAAGACCCAGGTAGCACCGGCATTAAGTCTTAAAAGATTAAAGGCAGCTGTTAAAGAGATCATTTCATCAGCAGGCTCAAAGATAAATTCAAATACCTTTTTTGCCCCCTGCATTCTCTTAAATACTCTTTTTACAGTAAAGGATTTAAGTTCAGGATGCTCTTCTAAAAAAGCATCTGTCCACTCAATAACTCCTTCAACACCACCGCCGATAATCTTACCCACGGTTTTGTTCTGACCAGCAATACGCCTTGGCTGTTTAAGTTCTTTATTCCAGGCAATCTTATAAGAGGTTACATACTTGTATTTCCCCTGACCAACAACCATTAAAGGAGGGAGTTTTGGAATCTCAACAACAGCCATAATATCACCTATATAAACACATATATTATATGTTTATATTATAATACAAAAATAAAGGAAAAGCTTATGTTTATGCACTTTTCCTTAAAATTTAATTCCGTTATGTGTTTAAATTAACAAAGTTACGGAAACATAAAGGCTGTAATATAACACCTTGTATATTTTGGAAAAGAGCTAGTTTCTTCAAACCTTATATCTATATTCTGTGAACTCTTAAATAAATAATCAGTCTCATGTCACAATTACAAAAACTTTAAATAATGTAGTGCTAAAGAATGCTTATACTAAAAAGAAGAGTTTCTAATATTTTAAATAGCTAATAAGGTTGTGATTATGGTAGACGCAGTAAATGACTTACACTTGAGATCACAGTTTGCAGTAGATCTTTTAACCAAGAATGACGCAATTGCCTCAAAGAATATTACCGAGAAAAAGAGCTTTTCAATTTTTGACTGGGTAAAGAGCATCTTTTCCTTTGGTGCTGCTAAGTCAAGTATTGAAAGAACCAAAAGTGAGACGGCAAAGACACTTGTTTCGGATACCAATGAGCTATACAAGAACCTTCGTGATTTGGCCAACAATCCAACAAAGACTAGCTCAACTTTTGAGCTGTCAAAAGATTCAGAAAAACTTAATATCGAAATCAAGCGTCCGGATGCACAGTCTGGAAAAATAAGCGTAACCATCACCGGACGAGATGGTCGTCAGGAGCTTGAAGTTCCATTTAAACTCCAGGAACTAATTCGTCGTTTTGAAAATGATATTGTAAGTAATCCTGAGCTGTACGGAAGAGAGAATGCTCAGAATGTTATGAAAAACTCCATCTCTAGAAATCTGGATGAAAATGGAAATGCCAAGCTGGATTCTGCAGAGCTTGGAGGACAGGCGCGAGAGCTTTGTATAAATGCAATCTGTGCTGCTACTGGTGCTGACCCTACCTCCTTTAACGATGTGCCTTTAGATCTGATGTACCGTATGGGCATGACTGCCGTTGACGGTCGTTACAAGGACGATAAAGAGGCTTTTGACTATTACTTTGCCTTCTCAAAGGAAATGGGCCTGTACAATCAGACCAACAGCCCTGAAGTCAATGAAATGATCACCCATTTCGAGAATCTTCAGAAAAGCGGCAAACCAGAAGATATCAAGGTAAAGATTTCCTATACAGCTCCTGCTGAGCTTGAAGAGCCAAAGAAGGAGTCCGAGAAAGGGCCTCTGAAAACCACAGAGAAGGAAGTCAGAAATCTTGTTGCTGATCTTATCTCCGACAGTGAGAGCTGGAAGTCAGACGTGAAATCTGCGAAGGCTAATGCTACTCACATGAGAATGGTCTTTGCAAAGCATCTTAATACCATTGCGGATCTTTTAATCAAACCTGAGCTGGTGCTTAATGTTGAGCCATTAATTGTAGAACCTTTAAACAAATTCCTAGATAGTATCAAAGAGTTCAAAACTGAAGATACCGGAGAAAAACTCAAGCAGTTAATGCATGATCCGAATACTCTGGATCTGCCTGAGTTCAAAGATCTTGAGCCAGATGTCAAGGCTCAACTTAAAAAGACAATCGACGGCATTCCAAAGGATCCTAACAGTACCTTTTTCCTGTTCAACAAGCTGGCTTTTTTAGGAAAACTGACCCTAATGACAGCATTTGTGCCAGATGATGCGCTTACCAAAGTATATGGTCAGATGGAAGAAGTTCTGGGCAAGGGTACGGAAATGTTCCAGGACACCATGAATGGCTATCTGATGAAGATCTGCGATGAGATTGATAAGACTCTTGGGGTTGTCAAAGGAAAAGAACGTTTTGTCGATATGGTGCCTGAAAATACTGATGACTGCATGAAGGTACAGGAGATGCTCCTTGAGCATGTAAACTTCATGAAGAATCCTCAGATTGAGATGCTGTGCAAGGCTGACAGTGCTCTTGCTGATGAAATAAAGCAATTCAAGGAATCCTCTGCAGAAAAGAGAGAGGAGCTGGCACCTGATCTGGTTCATAAGCTTCTTACTCATCCAAAGCTCAGTGTTCTCAACGGCTATAAGACCGATACGGTTGAACTTATGAAGCTCGAAGAAAACGCTATTAATGACACCAAGGATACCTCTGTTCTTTATTTAACTTTAAAGAATCATCTTGACGGTACCGCCTATAACAAGGATATCGCTAAGTTCCTGTCTCTGTGTGATCCTGTAAAGCTCGATGAAACCAAGAAGTTCTTTGCAGATCCTGAGACCGGAAAAAACAGCATGGATGATCTTGTAAAGCAGCTGAGCACTGAGCTTAAGAATGCATTGCAGATAAATGCTACCCTTGAAAACAAAAAGCTTGTCGACTGCTCTGATGAGGAGCTAACCAAGCTTATCAAATACAGAGATGTAACCGAAAATGCGGCTCTCAATAAGCTGATTAATGAAAAGAAGGGCTTAAATGACAAGCTGGCTATGTTAAACATGTCAGAGGAAAACAGTCGTCTTTTAGCTATAGGTCAGCCAAAGAAATTCAATGCCGAGGATGTCAAGATCGAGACCTTTATAAGTGATATTAGGGAAGCTATGGAGCGTGCTCCTTATATTGCAAATTCAGAGCCTCGCCGCTTTGTAAAAGTCGTGAATACCGAAAAACCGGTCTCTGAGATGACTGCCGAGGAAAAGAAGAACAAGCTGTCTGATATGGCTGCGGACAGTTTCTCTATGAACAGCGGTTACGGACGTTTTATAAGAAATACTCTGGCTCGATACTTTGTGAGTGTGGATACGAAGGACAGAAATCATATGATTGCCTCCCTTGTCCGTTACTCTAAAGGTTCAGATTCCTACGGTGCCAAGCTTGGTGCTCTGATTAAAGGTGTTGGTCCAATTATGCAGAAGGTTCTGCAGGCAATTCCTGTTCCTGAGCCATCAAGTGATACCGATCCTCAGAGCAAGCAGATCCTTGCAGATCTGAAGAAGGCTCTGGCAGATACCAAGTGTAATCTGGCTCCTATTCCTGATAAGGTTGTTCTGGCTCAGCTTCAGGAGATGGTCGAGAAGTCAAATGGTGCGGTTAAATCTATTGAGGTTGTTAAATCTCTGGGTTCAGCCTCTGTAGGTCAGGCTTTCTTAGTTAAGGTTTACTCTGATCAGAGTCCATTTGTAGAGGACTGTGTGGTGAAGATGATTAAACCTGACATCAAGAATCGTGCAGAACGTGAAAAGGATATTTTCTTAAGTGTTGCCCGTGAGTATAAGGATGGTATGGAGCAGACTTTCAAGGGACAGCTTGACAGTATCTTAGCCGAGATGGACTTAAGAGAGGAGTCAGAGAATACCAAGAAAGCAAACTGCTATAACAATACCCCATATTCAAAGGTAAAGAGTGCAACCCTTAACGGTAAGGTTCATTCAACAAATTCTGTGATGATGCAGAATCTTGCAAAGGGACAGACTGTGTCCAACTATCTGAACGGCATTACCAAGAAGCTTGACGCAATCACTGAACCTAATATCGTTATGCAGGAGGTTGAAAAGACAGATCCTGTAACAGGTAAGACTTTTAAAGTTAAAGAACCTGTCATGAAGACGATATATAACTCTTCCGAGGCTATTAACGAACCTGCCTTCAAGCATGTAGACACTTTGCAGGATTACATCAGCAAGCGTAATGAACTTAACGCTATCTACAAAGAACTGGTTGAATGTCAGAAATCTCTGACTGATATGACCCGTGTGTGGGTAACTCAGGCTCTGTATGATGGAGGCTTCTATCATGGAGATCTGCATTCAGGAAATATCATGTATGACAGCTCCACTCGTGAGATGACCATGATTGACTTTGGTAATACCACACAGATGACCTCAGATGAGCAGAAGAATATCTTCAAAACCATGGCAGCACTGATGTTCAAGAAACCAGAGCGTTTCTATTCTTCCTTTGAAGCTCTTCTAACTCCGGAAGGAAAGGCAAAGTTCAATGAGAACAGAGCTGCTATTGAGGATGTTGTTAAGGAGGTTATAGCCTTAGGTACCATGGATGATGTGGGTGCAATGCTAGGCGTATGTATCAACAAAATCTCCAATATGGGTATTGAGATCCCTCCTGCCTTATTCAAGTTCTCTCAGTGTCAGCTGAGACTGAATAACTCCATAGAGCAGGTAAATGATATGATTAAAAAGGTAGCTGCCACCATGTCCAGAATGGCTGGAAATCCAGTGGGTGGAACCAAGCAGTATTATCCACTTGATTTTGCAGGCCGCTGCCTGTATTACACCAGAAAAAACATCGGAAAGCAGTCTCTTGTTGATGCAGATACGATTCAGACTGAGCTTGATCAGATAAATATGCTGCGTAATGAGCTTGATAATGACGGCAACTTCAGTAGTGTGCCTGGATATATGTCTGATGAGCCAAACTATCATTTCTATCCAGAGGTACAACGCATTATGGCTGAGCACCTCGATAATGTTAAAAAAGGCAAACCTGACACTGATGAATACAACGTCTGTATTGCCCCTTACTTTAATCGTTTAAGACGTGAAATCGAAATGTATGAGTTTGACCCATCATTTGTTAATGTTCAGGCTGTTACAGATAAACTCGAAGAAATCCTGAGAGCTGATCTTGATGCCTATGAACAGAACTTTAAGGATACGATTATCAAGAGTAGTACAGAAATGCCTTCCTTTATGAAGGTTATGAATGAGGTAGGAAAGAGTAAGCCTATATCGACTGCTACCAAGGTTGGTATCTCAGCTACTTTTGATGCTATCTTAACTATGATTAGTGCAAATAATACCTAATCCTGATATACAAGGATCGTATTTTCTACAAATCATATTTTGTTCTTGATTAAGCCTGAGCAGACTTCGGTGTGTTCAGGCTATTTTGTTTCTGCCAAAAAAGTTTGTGTCCTGAGCGCGTGTAAAATCTCCTTCACAGCATTAGTCTGTCTTAATTCCTCCTGTGATTATGCTCTATAATCTGAAATTTCAGTCGGGATGCCGCATACTCATTTATGTTGCACTATTTTGGAAGAAAAAAGATGTTAAAAATCAAATATATAAAAAATATAGATATAACTGATATTATTAAGTTATTTTAGAGTATAATCACACAAATTTTTTTTAGGAGGATTTTATGTTACGCATTATGGAAGAGGCTCTAACATACGATGACGTTCTGTTAGTCCCAGCACACTCAACTGTTTTACCTAATACTGCTGATCTTCGTACCAGACTGACCTCCAATATTCAGCTGAATATTCCAATGATCTCTGCAGCAATGGATACTGTTACAGAATCCAATCTGGCAATTGCTTTAGCTCAGGAAGGCGGCATTGGCTTTATTCACAAAAACATGTCAATTGAGCGCCAGGCTCAGGAAGTGGCCAGAGTTAAACGTTATGAGAACGGAATGGTTACCAAGCCTGTTACCGTTCATCCGGAAGCAACCATCCGCGAGGTTCTTCAGCTTGCTGCAAAGTGCGGTTTTAACGGTTTCCCAGTAGTTGATGAGAATGGAAATCTTCTGGGTATTATCACTGGTCGTGACACCCGATTCCTAACCAAGCTTGATGTTAAGGTTCACGAGGTTATGACTCCAAAGGACAGGCTTGTTACTGTTCGTGAAAATGAGTCACGTGAAAACGTTCAGGCTTTAATGCAGAAACATAGAATTGAAA
Source organism: Succinivibrio dextrinosolvens (assembly GCF_900116345.1). Taxonomy (GTDB): domain Bacteria; phylum Pseudomonadota; class Gammaproteobacteria; order Enterobacterales; family Succinivibrionaceae; genus Succinivibrio; species Succinivibrio dextrinosolvens_B. Next base: position 26,758 of record NZ_FPAH01000023.1, read on the forward strand.
AAGTTTTAGTTGTTGATTCAACCTTTAAGCTAAAAGGTTTAATCACCGTTAAGGATTTCCAGAAGTCCTCAAACAAGCCTAATGCATGTAAGGATGCAATGGGCAGATTACGTGTGGGTGGTGCTATCGGCGCCGGTGCAGGTAATGAGGAAAGAGCTAAGGCTCTGGTTGAGGCTGGTGTAGACGTTCTTCTGGTTGACTCTTCACACGGTCACTCACAGGGCGTTTTAGACAGATTAAAGTGGCTTCGCAATGAGTATCCTGAGTTACCAATCATCGGCGGTAATGTTGCAACTGCTGCAGGTGCTTTAGCATTAGCTGATGCCGGTGTAAATGCTGTTAAGGTTGGTATCGGTCCAGGTTCTATCTGTACTACCCGTATCGTTACCGGCTGCGGTGTTCCTCAGATGACCGCTGTTTCAAATGCTGTTGATGCTCTTAAGGGATCTGATGTAACAGTTATCGCTGACGGCGGTATCCGCTACTCAGGTGATATTGCCAAGGCTTTAGCTGCAGGTGCAAACTGCGTTATGGTTGGTTCTATGTTCGCTGGTACCGAGGAAGCTCCTGGCGAGATCGAAATCTATCAGGGTCGTTCCTTCAAGTCATACCGCGGCATGGGCTCTCTGGCTGCTATGTCAAAGGGTTCTGCCGACCGTTACTTCCAGTCTGACAATGCTGCTGACAAGCTGGTTCCTGAAGGTATCGAAGGTCGTGTGGCCTATAAGGGTATGCTAAAGGGCATCATCCACCAGCAGATGGGCGGTCTGCGTTCAGCAATGGGCTTAACCGGCTGTGCAACCATCGATGAACTGCGTACCAAGGCTCAGTTCGTACGCATCACCTCCGCTGGCTTCAGCGAGTCACATGTTCACGACGTTTCAATTACCAAGGAAGCTCCTAATTACCAGAGCCACGTATAAGAAACGTTAAAATACAGAGCACCTGATGTATAATACTAAGGTGCTTTTTTATTTCTGTCCTGTAATATCTTTGATTTGTTCAGATTACAGGATAATCTCAACAAGAGTAGTAAATATGTCTTCACAGAACATACATTCTGAAAAAATCCTCATCCTAGATTTCGGTTCACAGGTAACCCAGCTGATTGCCCGTCGTATCCGTGAAATCGGCGTATACTGCGAAATCTATCCTTTTGATGCTGATTTAAGCTTAATTAAAGAATTCAATGCTCAGGGTATCATCCTTTCTGGAAGTCCTGAGTCTACCACTGAGGACAATTCTCCTCGTGCTCCTTCATGGGTATTTGAGGCTGGTGTTCCTGTTTTAGGTATCTGTTACGGTCTTCAGACCATGACTGTACAGTTAGGCGGAACCGTTCAGGGCTCAAGCAAGAGAGAGTATGGCCATGCTACTGTTGAAGTAAAGGCTGCATGTCCTCTGTTTGACGGACTGACCGATCATGTCGGTGAGAAAAAGCTTGATGTGTGGATGTCACACGGTGACAAGGTAACCTCAATTCCTGAGGGCTTCGTAACCGTAGGCAGCACTGACACCTGCCCATATGCAGCTGTATATAATGCAGAGAAGCAGTTCTACGGTGTACAGTTCCACCCAGAGGTAACACACTCTGTTCAGGGCGCTGAGATGTTAAAGCGCTTTGCTTTAAATGTATGCGGTCTGCATGGGCTGTGGTCTCCTAGCGCAATTATTGATGACGCTGTTGCCAGAATTCGTGAGCAGGTTGGTGATAAGAAGGTTTTATTAGGTCTTTCAGGCGGTGTTGATTCATCTGTTACTGCCTTGCTGCTGCAGAAAGCAATCGGTAAACAGCTGACCTGTGTATTCGTTGATAACGGTCTTCTAAGACTGAACGAAGGTCAGCAGGTTAAGCAGATGTTTGAGCCTATGGATCTTAACTTTGTATATGCCGATGCATCTGACAGATTCCTTGAGGCTTTAAAGGGGATTTCTGATCCTGAGTTAAAGCGTAAGGCAATCGGCAAGACTTTTATTGATGTGTTTGCTGATGAGGCAAGAAAACTTGATGATGTTGAGTTCCTTGCTCAGGGTACTATTTACCCAGATGTTATTGAATCTGCTGCTGCAAAATCAGGAAAGGCTCATGTTATAAAGTCTCACCACAACGTTGGCGGTCTTCCTGATGATCTTAAGTTCAAGCTGGTTGAACCATTACGTGAGCTATTCAAGGATGAAGTTAGACGTATCGGTATTGCTTTAGGTCTTCCTGAGAGCATGGTTATGCGTCATCCTTTCCCAGGCCCAGGTTTAGGCGTTAGAGTTTTAGGTGAGGTTAAGAAAGAGTATCTTGATCTGCTAAGACGTGCTGATGCAATCTTCATGGAAGAGCTTAACAAGACCGGATGGTACCAGAAGGTAAGTCAGGCTTTCACTGTATTCCTGCCTGTAAGAGCAGTTGGTGTTATGGGCGATCACCGCAGCTATGATTTCGTAGTATCTTTAAGAGCGGTTAAGACCATCGACTTTATGACAGCAAAGTGGGCTGAGCTTCCATATGATCTGTTAGGACATATCTCCAACAGAATCATCAATGAGATTAACGGTATTTCCCGTGTAGTTTATGATATTTCTGGTAAACCACCAGCAACTATCGAGTGGGAATAAAATAGTTAGAAGAGCCCTGCAGTAAAATGTGGGGCCTTTTTTTGTCTTCAGTCTTGCTCAAAAGAATTGTTGTGGATACTGTTACGGATGAAGATAGACTGCATCCTGTGATTTACAGGATGCTGATCTGTTAATAGGCTTTGTCGTTCTAGACTGACAATGCTGTAACCATCATGTCTTTTACTGACTGTGCTGATGAATTCTTTTTATCGTTAGAATCAAAAGAATTATCTTTTACTCTTTCCTTAAATTCTCTCAGTTTGCTTACAAAAAGAGAAAGATTTTTTTCAAAGAGTTCGTATTCACACTCATAGGTTACGACCATATTCAGACAAAAATCCTTAGTCGTTGGACTTATGCTTGTAAAAACATCCCCTAAATGATTTTCCTGCAGCATTCCGTATAAAACTTTACTGTCACAGTTCTCTGCTGAAGAGATAGGGGCATAGATGTATAAGACATTGTTTCTGATTTCAAAATTGACAGGATCTCTATCAAAGATAAGACAACAGGTGTTCTGCGGACTCATAATGATAGAGACCTTAAGTCTGGAACCTAATGTATCAATCAGTGATACAAAGTTATTTTCCGTATTAAACATAATCGCGATTGAATTCTACCTTCACATCTCCGGTATTAATACCAACAGAAATCTTCTCCAGAGTAAGAGTGGTATCATTTTTTATCATACCCTCAGGTAGCTGAATCCATCCAATAATTGCATTTGGACGAATCTTGGTAATGTTTACCTCGCCACCACTCTCATCAATATCTTTCAACTTGTTCTTCAGAAGAATATCCTTCATTGCATATGAATGTTCGTTCTCACCAAGTTTATTGGTATCGATGATATAGATACGACCTTTTGGATCTACAAGATAATTCTTACTGTTTGTAATATTTGTTGCTGTTGATACGCCGTTTGGACCAGTTGCTCCCTTGGTTTTTCCAAGACCCTTTGCCTGCTGCATATTATCAGGTACGGTTAAATCGTTACGAGATAAGAATCCGCCTGCATCCTTGATTTCATTTGGAGAACGATTATCTCCTCTGAAAACGATACCTTTGAATTCATAAACATCGCGCTTAACATTTTCATTGTCTAAAGCTTCAGATGTTTTGGCTGTTGAACCTCTTTCAATATCATTTTTTAGTTGGAATCTTACAAAATCAGTAAGATCGGTTGCATTCTTGATAGAAGGTAACTGTCCAACGGAAATCATATCTCTTTCTTTTACTGTCATATGGAGCAGCTGTAATATCTTCTCATATTCTTTCTGATTTAGCTTACGCTGCTCTCTCATATCTTCTGAATCTTTTAAGGCTCTCTCAATATTTGCCTTAATTTCTTCTAATTGAACTCCCGCCTTTAAAGCCTCAAATCCGGTATTGGCTATACTTGCAGCTAGTGGACTTAATTCTGTAGATACAATCTTATCGATCTGCTTTCTAAGCTCAACTGGGTTGTCAGGGAGATCTTTCTTCTCTACTGGAGGAGGATTATTTACCTTTGCATTCTCCAGATTCTGAGGTACTTTATTACCTTCAACTTTGACTTCTTTATCCTCAGGTAAGATTGGTCCAATGTTAAGATTATTGACATTTAGATTATCTGACATTTTTTCTTCCCCAAAAACTTAAACAAACCATTTAAAGGTTGAATTGTGAAAATCTTTTTGAATTATTCCTCTGAATAAAATGTATTAAGATGAATAATTGTAACTACATTATTATTTTATGACATTTAAAAAAATTAAAGAGGGTAAAATAACTGTTTTGTGACAATGAGCATTAATTTTTATTAAAAAATAATAATTCTCAGACTATGTTGCTTTTATTTTCGTTATCCTATGAATGTGAATAATGTTTTGAGATACCACCGTGAATAAAAGATTTATAGTCTGTTCTATATTTCTGCTTTCTGTATTAAGCTTTGGCTGTAGAGATTATCAGAACGACAAAAACAAAAACGTTCAGGAAGTAGAGGTTAAGGTTGTAAGCCTTGCAAAACAGGATGTGTCGCTTATTGCTCATTTAAACGGAAGTGTAAGAGCTTATGAGAGTGCTGATATCAGACCTCAGATCAGCGGTATTATCCGTGATCAGCTTTTTTCTGGAGGCGAGACTGTAAAGAAAGGTCAGCCTTTATATCAGATTGACGACCGACCTTTTAAAAACCGCTATGACTACACCGAGGCTGAGTATCAGAAATACTGTGCCAAATTCAATCTTGTAAAAATCAAACTCGACAGATACAGAAATCTTCAGAAGACCAACTCTGTAAGTAATCAGGAGCTAGAGAACGTCAGATCAGAATATGCTGAGGCGCTTGCTCAGCAGAAGATTTCTCTTGCCAATTTTGAGGATGCCAAGCTTAATCTGGAATATACCAGAGTTCTATCTCCTATAGACGGTATTGTGGGTAAGTCAAATGTTACCAAGGGTGCTCTTGTAACTCAGAATCAGAGTGACCTCCTTACCACTGTTGTTGATATCTCAAAGGTCTATGTTGATCTGCAGCAGAGTGCTGATGCCTTCAGAAAATGGCAGCTTAAACTAAAAAACGGTGAACTTCACATGCCAAAGGACGGCTTTAAGGTGAAGATTCTCTCTGATGATAACCGTTACGTAAAGGAAGGCTCATTTAAGTTTCATGAAGTGGTAGTCAATGAAGATTCTGGTAATCTGACCCTTCGTGCTATCTTTGATAACGAGGACCATATTCTTCTGCCTGGCATGACAGTGAGTGCTGTAATTGACTATGGTGTTGCTAGAGATTCGCTAAGCATCCCGGAAAGCGCAATTATCAGAGAACCTAAAGGTACAACCTTTGTCTTTGTGGTTAAAGAGGGGACCGCCTCAAGAGTGCAGGTTGATTTAACTCCTTCTGTAAATGGCTATTATCTTGTGAAATCAGGTCTTGCTGAAGGCGATAAGGTTGTTGTCAGCGGTAAGAAGCTGCTTAAAAACGGAATTAAAGTTAAAGTAGCAGCTGGAGAGTAGGGCATGTTAAGTCGTTTTTTTATCTATCGCCCTGTTCTTGCAACCGTCGTTGCCTTTATTACCATTCTGATGGGCTTTCTATGTGTACCTAATCTTGAGATTGCCCGTTTCCCAAATATTGCACCTCCATCTGTTCGATTAAACCTAAGATATAACGGAGCCTCTGCTATCACCATTGAAAACTCTGTAGTTCAGGTGGTAGAACAGCAGATGTCTGGTCTAGATGGTCTTCTATATTTCTCCTCCCGATCAACCTCAGAGGGTGATGCTAATATAAGCTTTAGCTTTGATCCGTCAATTGACCCGGATGTCGCTCAGATGCAGATTCAGAACCGCCTGCAGAATATTATGAGCAGACTTCCTCAGGCGGTACAGGATAATGGAGTTTCGGTAAGAAAGGTCTCTGAGGATACCCTGCAGCGAATAGCTTTTTACTGTGTTGACGGCTCCATGTCTCAGGAGGATATCTCGGATTTCGTGGTTTCGGTACTGCAGGATCAGTTAAGTCGTATCAACGGAGTGGGTAGTGTCTCTGTATTTGGTTCTGCCTTTGCAGTCAGAATCTGGCTTAATCTTGACAAGATGGCCTCCTATAAACTGAATCCTCAGGATGTGGTTAATGCTTTAAGCTCTCAGAACCGACAGATTTCCTCGGGGCAGCTTGGTGCTCTTCCAAATGACTATGATGAGCCTATAAATATCACTATCAAGTCTCGTGAAATGTTAAGTTCTATCGAGGATTTTGAAAAGGTTGTCCTCAAGTCCTATGAGAATGGTGCTACTGTATTTCTTAAGGATGTGGCAAGAATTGAATTTGGTCGAGAGAGCTACACCTTCTCAGGTAACTATAATGGCTATCCTGTAACTGCAGTTTCAATCGATCTGACCGATGGTGCCAATGCTGTTGAGACTGCCCATAGAATCGAAGACTTCTTAGAAAGTGTAAAGCACAATCTTCCTGAAGGTCTCAAATACGCAATCCCTTATGATACTGTTCCTTTTGTAACAGCCTCTCTGCACGAAGTTTTAAAAACTTTATGTGAAGCTCTGCTACTTGTTGCTCTGGTTATTCTGCTGTTTTTAAGAGATATCAGAGCAACCATGATAGTCTGTCTTACTATTCCTATTGTTATCAGTGCCACTTTCAGTGTGCTTTACCTTTTAGGTTATTCAATAAACACACTGACTCTGTTTGGTATTGTTCTTTCAATCGGTCTGCTTGTAGATGATGCCATTGTGGTGGTCGAGAACATTAATCGTCTGATGGTAGAGCAGGAGCTGACACCGAAGGAAGCGGCTTTAAAATCTATGTCAGAGATATCCTCTGCACTCTTCGGTGTTGGTTTGGTAATTGCTGCCGTCTTTATCCCAATGGGATTTTTCTCTGGAGCCACGGGAAAAATCTATCGACAGTTTTCAGTAAGTATTGTCAGTGCAATGCTTTTCTCTATCGCCGTTGCTCTGATTATTACTCCATCCTGGTGTGCAAAATATCTTAAAAAACCCGTCCGTCATGAACACCTTTCTTCTTCACGCACAAAGCTTGATTTTGGTGTAAGACTTTTAGAGCTTGGAAGAGAGAAGTTTCTGGTCTATGTTGCCTATCTTTTAAAGCATCTGAAACTCTGTTTTATTGTATCAGTGGTTCTGGCAGTACTGAGCCTGGGACTTGTTAAAGTTATTCCATCATCTTTCCTGCCAACAGAGGATCAGGGCATTCTATTTGCGAACATTACAATGCCGGCAGGCGCCTCCCAAAAACAGACAAGGGCAGTTGCCAATGAAGTTCAGTCGTACTTTGAAGAGATTGAGAAGGATAATATTGAAGGCGTAATGGCCTCCTTAGGTTTCAGTGGAGGTGGTTCGCGAGGTCAGTCTGTAGCCTCTGTTTACGTAAAGCTTAAAAACTGGGATGACAGACCAGGAGAAGAAAATACAGCGATGTCCATCAAGGACAGAGCCTATGCTCACTTCAAAAATCATGATTCTGCAAGGATCAATGTGGTTCTGCCTAGTGGTGTCCGCGGCATGGGGCCTTCTGCCGGATTCAGTATTCAGGTTCAGAATATCATGGGCGTTGACCGTGATACTTTTGTTAAAGATGTAAATGAGATTGTTGCTACTGCTAATCAGTCAGGTGTAATTACCAATGTACGCTCTGATTCAATGCCGGATTCTCCTCAGCTTATTATGTCCTTTAACGATAGTATGGCCTTATCTCATCATCTTTCACCCGAGGTTATCAACAACAATATATCAGTTGCCTGGGCGGGCAAGTACGTAAATGATTTTCTTGATAGAGGCCGAATCAAGAGAGTTTATGTTCAGGCTGATGCTAAATACCGTACTTCGCTTTCAGATCTGTTCAAGATGAATCTGGTTAATTCTCAGGATCAGCTTGTTCCTTTAAACAGTGTTGCAAAGGCAAGATTCGACTATGGTCCTGTACAGAGTCAGAGATTCAATGGTATTTCCTCTATTCCTATTTCTGGTGATCCTGTAAAAGGCGTCAGCTCTGGTCAGGCTATGGATATGATTGCAAAAATTGTATCTGAGCATCCAAACAATTACGCCTATGCCTGGCAGGGACAGTCTTTCCAGGAAAAACTTCTAGGCGCACAGTCCTCAAAGCTATTCTTCCTGTCTGCTCTGATTGTGTTCCTGATTTTAGCTGCTCTGTATGAAAGCTGGACCATACCTGTATCAGTGATTTTTATTATTCCGTTCGGCATTTTAGGCGCTTTGTTATTTGTGTTCATGAGATCGCTTGTAAATGACGTTTATCTGCAGATCGGTCTGTTAACTTCCGGAGCTTTAGCATGTAAGAATGCTATTCTTCTGATTGAATATGCCCATAAATTCAATTTAAAGGGATTGTCTCTCATGAAGAGTGCGCAAAAAGCTGCTTTGATTCGTTTCAGACCTATTGTTATGACCTCGGTAGCTTTTCTTTTAGGTGTATTTCCTCTGATGTTTGCTACAGGTGCTGGTGCTGCCAGTCAGATTTCAATCGGAACCGCAATTGTTGGAGGCACATTTTTCGCAACATTTATAGGTGTGTCCTTTATACCAGGATTTTTTGTGATGGTGTCTTACGTTTTCCTATTTAGAAAAAAGAAGAGCCGTAAAATAAGCACATAATATGAACAAAGCCTATTTGCAGAGGAGGATTATTGATGGATGCTATTGAAAATATTCTATCCAGAAAAAGTGTAAGAGAATTCTCTGATAAGGAGATTTCAGAGAAAGATCTTAAAACTATTCTGACTGCTGGAATGAGCGGACCTAGTGCTGTAAATATGAGACCTTTTGAGTTTATTGTCACCAGAAAAAAAGCTCTTTTAGAGCAGATAGCAGAGGCAAACGGTCCTTATTCTGGTCCACTTAAACTGGCTAATGTGGGCATTATTGTCTGCGGAGATACCGATAAGGCTTATCTTGGAAAAGAAGGGTACTGGATTATTGATAGCACAATTGCGGCACAGAATATGATTTTAGCTGCAAATGCTTTGGGTATCGGAAGTGTGTGGCTTGGAACCTATCCTGAAAAAGCAAAATATACTGCTATTCAGAAATTATTTTCTCTATCAAATCATGTCATACCTCTGGGGACACTTGCATTTGGTTATCCTCTTGATAATAAGAGAGAAGTTAGAGACCTTTATGAATATGAGAAAGTTCACTTGGATAAGTGGTAAAAAAATTTTTACTTGTATAAATAAATAAACGATCGATCTCTCATTTTTTTTGTTATAATGTGCGCCATCGCAACGCGATGAGGTATGTGAAATACATAAATCGGCAGCTAATCTGTTGATTTACATAATTAAATCCATCTTTTGTTTTTGTGATCTCAAAAACAAAAGAGTTTTTGCAGCTGCTGCCTTTTGCGCGGTAGCTGCGATTACGACGATTCACCATGTTTGAAGGAAAACTGATTAAACTACTTATAGCAATTCTTTTTGCTGTATTTTCATTGTCCACGATAAGTGCGCATTCAGAGGCTGCTAAGTTAACCTCTGCAGTAGTCGTTTTTTCTCCAAATTCTCATACCAAGGAAGTTGGCAAGATGATTGCCAACAGTAAAGAAGCTCCTCTTATGGAGATTATTCCTGAGCAGCCATATACTGCTGATGATCTCAATTACCGATTGGAAAACTGCAGGGCAATTGTAGAATCTACTGATCCTAAAGCCAGACCAGAAATTGCAAATGATCTGAAAATTGTACAGAAGTACGATGTGATTTTCTTAGGTTCGCCTGTCTGGTTTAGAAAGCCTCCTAAGATTATTTTATCTTTCTTGGATAAATACGATTTAAAAGGGAAGAAGATCTATGTCTTTGTAACCTCAGGCGGTTCTCCTGTATTCAATTATGTTGAAGAGCTCAGAACTCTTTATCCTCAACTGAACTTTGTTGAAGGCCGTCGCTTCCGTCCTGATGAGATTCAGGAAAATGTTGATGAGTGGCTTGACGGGCTGAAATAATTTTTTTCTTGTACAATTCTCTTAATTCTACGCTGTTCAATATATTTTTATAAAAAAGTTGATAAAGATCTTGTTTGCGTGGATTGTCTATTATATTTTTTAGGCTTTGTCTAATTTTCTTCATTTTTAAACTGAAATTTTTGTGAATTTATTTAGAATTTTTATCTGTCATGTATAAAAGTCTTTATACATAGAACAACAAAAAAAATTAATTAAAGACATATTGGAGTTTACATAATGAAGATTAAATCTATGGCTTTTGCCTTATGTGCATCTATGCTTGCATTATCTAGTTCAGTATATGCATCCAGACCTGCAGATTTTGGCAATAAATACCAGCTTGAAGAGATGGTTGTTCTAAGCCGTCATAATATTCGTTCACCTCTGTCTGGTAACGGTTCAGCTTTAGGCAATGTTACCCCTCACAAGTGGTTCAACTGGACTTCTGGTCCTAGCGAATTATCTCTTCGTGGCGGTCAGCTAGAGACTATGATGGGGCAGTATTTCTGCAAGAGACTGGTTGCTGATGGTCTGATGACAGAAAACTATATTCCTGCAGAAGGCGAGATGCGTTTCTACGCAAACTCAATGCAGCGTACCATTGCTACAGCTCAGTATTTCTCATCTGGTATGCTTCCTGTTGCCAATGTAACCATCGAGCACAAGTTCGCTCCATCAAAGATGGATCCTGTATTTAATCCTCAGCTTACTTTCATTTCAAATGAATTCATGTATCAGGCTATGAAGGAAATCGGTCACATGGGCGGTGATGCTGGTCTGCAGGGAATTGGCAAGAACATGTCCGCTCAGTACAGAACTATTGAAAAAGCTCTAGATCTGAAAGATTCTCCTGTTGCAAAGACTGATGGTTTAACCAAGTTTAGAGATGACGATCTGCAGATTATCCTTGAGATTAACAAGGAACCAGCAATGAAGGGCTCATTGAAGCTTGCAAATTCTGCATCTGATGCCTTCATTCTTCAGTACTATGAAGAAAAAGATCCTGTTAAGGCCGGTTTCGGTCACAAGTTAACCCAGAAAGAGTGGGAACTGATTGCTTCAATCAAGGATATCTACGGTGATGTGCTGTTTACCGCTCCATCTGTAGCTGTTAACGTTGCTCATCCTCTACTGAAGGTTATGAGTGAAGAGCTTGCCTTAGATAAACGCAAGTTCACTTTCCTCTGCGGTCATGATTCAAATATTGCCAGTGTTCTTGCAGCCTTAGATGTTGAGGAGTACTCACTGCCTAACAGCATCGAGAAGAAGACTCCAATTGGTTCTAAACTTGTTCTTGAGAAATTCAAGGGTAAGGATGGAAAGGAATACGTTGGTCTAAGCATTGTATATCAGAACACTGCTCAGCTACGTGATCGTACAGCTTTAACCTTGGAGACTCCACCTGAGTGCTTCCCAATCAAGCTAAAGGGCTTAAAGGCTAACAGTGACGGTCTATATCTGCTAGAGGATGTTCAGCAGAGATTCAAGAAAGCAATTGATGCCTATGACGATCTGCCAAAAGATCAGGAAGTTAAAAAGGCCGCATAATTACTAATTAAAATCTTCTCCTCATTATTTAGAGATTAGCGCAGAACAGCACTAATCTCTTTTTTTGAGAGTCCAAGTAGCTTATTTTATGCCTGCTGAGCTCTTTCTTCTTTTCCTCCTCCTGCGAGCTTAAGTGCAAAATCGGTAAATCTTTCCTTCAGACGTTTTGCATGTCTCAGCTCTGAATGGGTAATTGCAGAGCCTTGTTTTTTGTCTTCATCCAATGACTTTGTTTCTGATAGGATATTATTGAATTTTTCTCCCTGGAGATTATTTCCGTAGTAATCAGCAAACTGGAACATTACCGGAATATTCTGTTCTTTGAAGAATTCCAGTCCAAGTTTGCTGGTTTCTCTGAATGTTGCTATAGAAAATATAGAATTCAGCCTTTGAAAACGCTCTGTATACATTGGACCATCATCAGCTCTTTCACGAGCCTCCTCTGGAGAATAACCGGCTTTAATGTCATCGTTATAATATTTATCGTATCTTTCCTGTTCTTTTTCATTTCTCCAGTTTTCGGTTGCACAGAACTCCTTTAATTTCTCGTTACGTTCTTTTTCATCTTTAATATTCATAACATCCAGATAATTTTTAACGTCAGATACCAGCTCCTCAAATTCTTCCTGTGTTATATCTTTATAATCATAGCTAAGATTTTTTAACACAAAGTTTCGCAATGCTTTGTCCGGATCTGCCTTAAATTGGGCTTTCCATCCTGTTTCTTTTTCAGGAATTGAATTCGGATCCTGATGAAGATATTCATTTAGTTTGGTTGGAATATCTATTTTTTTTACATTCTCTTCTCTTGAAAGAAAATTTTTCCATGCACCTAGCATCTCAGGACTAATGTTATAACTTTTTCTCCGATCTTCTCTTATATTATGTTCTCCATTTTTGATGTTGTTAATTGTTTGTGAATAGGTTTCTGAATTTTTCATATTTTTAGCTTTTGGACAGATTAAAAGCCTATCTGGAGCAATATTTAGTGCTGCATTATAATTATCAATTTGTATAAATCTGAGTTTTACTCCCTCTGAGGCAAATTCATTCTGAATTTTTTTTACAAGATTGTTTGTACTTACAATTTGTCTATTTGGAGATAGTCCGTAATCTGCAATCTCGATGTCTTTTACGCCTTTTTTCAGACTTTCACTGACAATGGATCTGAACTGTAAAAGATTCTGAGTGATCTGGGCATATTGGTTACTCGTCATAATAGTGGCAAGTTTATTGGTTATGCTATGTGCCACCTGACTGCGATATCCAAAAAGTTTCTGTAAAAAACCCTTAAGACCAGAAGCATAGTTTTTGGTTACATTGATCGCTACCTTATTATTGCCTTTATCCTTTGCTGAAAGGGTAAAGCTTTCTCCATTGATAACAATTTTGGCGGTACTATTTAGTTTGCCTGTTTTGTCCTGAAGCTTGTCAATAACATCTATGGTACCAATATCATCAATGGTGTTAGCGCGGATTGTATTCAAATTGATGTTGTCGGACATAACATACCTCCTAGGCAAAGGATGTTGGCACTGAATCTATAGTTTTTGAATCAGAATCAACTTTTTTAAGATGCTGTGCAATAGCCTGTTTAAATTTAAAGAAATCTAAGAATAGTTCCCCAACATCGGAACTTTCTAAAATGGATTCTGTATTAACCTGATAGAGAATAATTGCCTCTGTATCAGGATCTCTTCCTATGACTGGAGAATTACCTCCATGACTCAGCACGGGACCTAATCCAAGATCAAATAGATCCAATACAACTGAGTAACTGATGGGATCAGGAAGCGCAACTGCAACTGCTGTTGTAAAAATCAGATTGTGGTCCTCGGGATTTGCTACAACAGAGATAGCATCATCTTCGTTTATGGAAATTTCACATAAATTGTTGCTGTCGAATTCAAGATTAAGGTTAATCTTGTTTCCTATCTGTTTAAGGTAGTTTTCATAGTTAGAGTTGTTCATAAGAGAGCCTCATGTTTGTCTTATTCTTTTTAATTATAGGATAGATTAAAGTTTGTAGTGTAAAAATATATGTAATAATGGAGAGGTAGATCAAAAAAAAAGAACAAAAATACATTTAACCTTATGATATATAAGAAAAAGATTTTGACGATTCTTGTTTGTGGATTCTAAAATAGTGTACTGTCTTATTATTATTTTTTGATTAAAAATGCAGATAACTGAACATGAAATATGCCATGTATAATAAAATATACTATTTAAAATTTAGAAACCGCATAAATAAGCGAAAGTATTAAAATGTGACAAACTTCTAATAAAAAAATGTTTGACACTAAAAAAAAAGAGTCTATAATGCATTTCCGTTGTCACGAACGACAACGACAAATAAAACCAAGCGTTTTAAAAGTTCTTTAAAAACAAGTACGGACAATCTGTGTGGGCCCTCGGAAGAGGGAAACAAAGAGATAGAGAAGGCTAAGGCTGAAGGACTATCAAAAAAAATAAATCAAAATCTTTTTTATCGAAGAGTTTGATCATGGCTCAGATTGAACGCTGGCGGCAGGCCTAATACATGCAAGTCGAACGGTAACATAGGAAAAGCTTGCTTTTCCTGATGACGAGTGGCGGACGGGTGAGTAAAGTTTGGGAAGCTACCTGATAGAGGGGGACAACAGTTGGAAACGACTGCTAATACCGCATACAGCCTGAGGGTGAAAGCAGCGATGCGCTATCAGATGCGCCCAAATGGGATTAGCTAGTAGGTGAGGTAAAGGCTCACCTAGGCGACGATCTCTAGCTG
>NZ_FPAH01000042.1 GCF_900116345.1 Succinivibrio dextrinosolvens
CTTTTGGTTCATACTTTTGAGTACAGACTCCATACAACTCATACTCATCATGCCTTCTAACTAATGGATTTACCTTAGTTCCATCATTTCTGTTGACTCTCTGTAGTCTGCAGTGAGTCTGTTTAAAACAATCTAAACCTGAAGGTAAAGATATGAAGCCTTCCAAAGGATCAACAGAAATGTAACCATGGTCTTGCTTAAATGAGTCTAGATCTGTAATATTCATTCTTGGGTCTCGTTTTAATTTTGTTTTTTTTGTTCACTTAAAATTATAACGTAGACCCTTTTTTTATTTCACGCTCTTATTACCATCCCACACTTTTCTGTACAGACCCAAAAAAATCAGTAATGAAAGCGAAAGTAGCTGTTTTAAACAACTTACTGAAAAATAAGATCAAATATAATTTGCAGCTTAATATGCACAAAACAAAAGTCTGACCTATATTAATAAATACCTGTTGTTTGGTTTTGGGGATTAAATATGAATAAAGTCATACTTATCAGTGGTCACCCTGATCTTAAGAATTCTCTATCTAACAGAACAATCCTTGAAGAACTGAAAAGACTATCACCGGAAGTTGAAATCAGAAAACTTGATGAACTTTATCCTAATTACAAAATCGATGTTCAAACAGAACAGAAAGCCCTTCTAGATGCTGATTTAATTATCTGGCAGTTTCCGATGTTCTGGTACGGAATCCCCGCACTGCTAAAGAAATGGCTTGAGGATGTATTTGCTCATGGCTTTGCCCACGGTTCACAGGGAACAGCCTTAAAAGGAAAAATGCTGCTGATTTCACTTACAACTGGTGCACCACTTTCCAATTATGAACATGGCTCTGCATTCAGTCATACAATTGAAGAGTTTCTTATCCCTTACGAGGAAGCGGCCAACCTCTGCAAAATGGAATATTTAAGACCTGTTTATTCAGGAGGGATGATGTTTATACCAGGAGTAAGCAGTGAGGAATCAAAGGAACTGATTATTGAAAAGGCAAAAGATCATGCCCAGAGACTTCATGAAGTGATCAAATCACTGTAGCTCTTTAATCACTTCACGGAAAAATTAAACTTCAGTATTAGTAATGTTTTTGAAATAGTTATGGATTTCCTCTATATAGAGCTGAGCCATCTTACTTAAAATCTGGTTCTTCTTGACTATATAGCCGATATCCATAACATCATCTTCACTCTCATCAGGTTTGTATGGCACAGCAATGTAGTCATCACCATTTAAAGCCTCACAGATAATGCCTGAACATAATGTAAAGCCGTTCAGACCTCTCATCAGATTCAGCATAGATGCTCTGTCATTTACCTTTACGGTACGGATATAGCTTTTGGTTGAGAAAATCTCTTCAGCAAAATAGAAAGAGCTGTTATCTCCCTGTTCAAAAGACAGGCAAGGATAATCAGACAGATCTTTAAACTCAATGAAGTCCCTTGTAGCTAAAGGATGGTCTTTATACAGATAAACAAAGGTTTTACAGTCAATAATATGGTGAAACTCTAGATCAGCAGAATTTAAAAGCTTGGTGATAATGTTCCTGTTGAAGCTTGAAAGATAAAGAATACCGATCTCGCTCTTCTGGGTACTTACATCATCGATAACCTCTTTGGTTTTGGTCTCTCTGATAGCAAAGTCATATTCTGCGGTATTGAACTTCTTGACCATCTCAACAAAGGATTTGGTGGCAAAGGAGTAGTGCTGAGTTGAAACACCGAATTTCTTCTTTAAGGTTCCGTTTTTACCGAACTTGTCCAGTAAGGATTCATACTGGTGATATACCTGACGAGCATAGGCGATGAACTCAACGCCTTCATTGGTAAGAGTTACACCACGACCTGAACGATAGAAGATGGTAATTGAAAACTCATCCTCAAGATCATGTATGGCATTTGACAGTGAAGGTTGAGAAACATACAGGATCTGAGCAGCCTTATTGAAAGAGCCTGTTTCGGCAATGGTCAAAACATAATGTAACTGAGTTAAGGTCATTCAATTATTCCTAATCTGAAGAATAGAGTTCACTTAATTATTACACGTAAAACTGCACTACTCTAGATCCAAGGCAAATTCGAGCTCTTATGCACTATCACAAGGCAGGAAAACAGCGCTAATTGGTATTAAGTCTGAATAAGACGGTATCAAAGAAAACTTTCTTATTTGAGGTGAAGGAAAAACTTCTTAGGGCTTTAACCTGTCGCACAGTAAGCACACAGGTAAAACAGGGGTCGATCTGATTGAGCATATCAAGATTAAAAGAAAGCAAAGGCATTCCGGTTGTGATGTTATCCCCTTCTCTAATCTTGATATCAAACAGATTTTCTGGATATTTCTTGGGATTCAGGCCGGCATTGATTATTAGCTGACACTTACCTACCTGAATAATTAACGCATTTTTTTTATCCGAGATAGTTTTGATTACGCCTTTGCAGGGAGCACGCACAGTATCAGAGGTTGGCTTTACCGCAACAGAAGGACCGATAACATTACTTGAAATGATGGTATTCCTGATCATAGATGAAGGCATAACATTCCCCTCAAAAGGAGATTTAATCCTTTTATGTGTCGAGGGTTCAATTAAAGACAGAAGTTGTCCTATTCGCCTAAGCATACAGATCCTGATTTTATAGATACACCAACAGGAATATTGTAACTGTTTATGAAACAAAAAAATCTGCGTTAAAGCAAATAGAAAGGATAATGTTTAAGAATAGGCTCTGATGCAGCCGTCAGAGCCCAAAGGATTAAAGAATCAGTGCCAGAAGTGGTATTGAGATTACTGAGAATAAGGTGGTCAGGAAGGTTCCTTCTGACATGGTAGAACCGTCAATATTATTCTTAAGGCAAAGCATTGTACCGATTGAGGCTACAGGCATACCGAACAGGATAACCAAAACATCCGCATACTTGTCATCTAATGGACTGATTCTGTAGATAGCACACATCAGCACAGGAATAGCGATGAGCTTAATTAAAGTCAGAAGATACATTCTGAGATTAGTCAGCATCTTGAGTACAGGAATTCCTGCCAGAGTGGAACCGATGATAAGTAAAGAACCAGGAACAGTCATGCTGCCAACAAGAGAACAGGCGGATGAGATTTCACGAGGAACTGAGGCCTGAAAATAAACAATCACAATTGTTATATAGGTAGCACACAGACATGGAGAGAATAAAGATCTCCACTTGAAATCAAACTTACCCTTGCCTGAGGTAATAATAGGTACACCAAACATAAAAATCAGAATATTAAAAGGAATGGTTACCACAGCAGCATAGAAGATTGCGGTTGTTCCGAACAAGGAGGCCAGCACAGGGAAGCCGATGAAGTTGATATTGCCAAAAATCAGCATGAATCTGTAGGAGCCAATAGCATCAGGATCTTTGCAGATGATTTTTGAGATTATAAAGGCCAGCAGAAACAGCAGCGCATAGGAGAGCACACCTGCAGTTAGAACTGGAGGAATATCCTCAGGCTTTGGCAGAACATCCCCCATTACAGAAGACAGAATCAGGAATGGCGCAGTAATATTTAAAATCAGAGATGAGAGCTTGCGGTTGAAATCAACATCCATGTATTTAAGCTTGTTGCAGCAGAAGCCAATGATTACAAGCAAAAACAGAGCAGACATCTGAGCTAGTGTGTCTAAAAAACTCATAATTCAATACAACTAAACAAATGGAGAAAATCTCAGAAAATGAGATACAGTTAACAGAAAACAATATTAGACCTTGCATTCCAAAATGCAAGTAAAATTTTTTTCTGACTAAAGATTGGGCAAAGGCTTTGTGAACCAGAGCTTTCTAGTTCAGGCGTATTCCTCTGACTGAGACACAGCTATGTTTTTTGGGTTTAAGTTTTAAAAGCTCAATACAGGCACTTATGTAGTCATTAATGGAAATAAAACTGTCTCCGTTTATGCCCACAGGAAGAATATTGTCAGAAAACTCGTACTCTCCGCTGCCATAGGAGAATTCATCTAAAAGCAGAGGCGGACAGAGCACAGACCAGTCTACATTGCTGCAGGAGCTGAGTCTTTTATAGGCATTAACACAAAGACGGTCGACTTTATTCTGTCTGTCATCCAGAATAACAGAATCAGACTCAACCACCAGTTTCTGTCTACTCTTATCGGTAAATAAAAAAGCCGCAGAGCCAAGCTCCAGCAGCTTCACAGGTGAATCTTTCAGGATCTCAAGAAAATGCCATACCGGCAGCACGTCAGAGGAGAATCGGGTTATTTCCAGAAAAGACAGAGCATCCACTACATAGTGACAGTCTTTAACATCATCGAAAACTACTTCATCATAGTCTTTAACAATGAGCTTGCCGTTTCCTACAACATCAGAAAACGAATCAACAATACTTGTAACTTTAATGCCCTGGCTTTCAGCCTTTAAAACAATCTTTTTTCCACAACTGCTATTTGCGCCGATTACAGCAATACGCATTTAAACTAGATCCCTTTTTGGATGCATTGGCACCGAATCAATCAGACTGAACTCGCCATACTTGAGCCAGTTTTCAAATCTGATGGTATTGTGCCACTTCAGATATTCCTTATTAGGCCAGAACTGTCTGTCATCAGGAAGCTTAAGCTCCACTCCTTCAAATTCTGAGTAAGGAGCATTCTCCTCAATCATCTTGTTAGAGAGCTTAACTACAATCTTGTTCTTTCCCTTGTAACAGAAAGTCATCAGTCCTTTTGAAAACAGACTATGCAGATCGGCTCTTAAAATAATGCCGTTGTCATACTCCACATATCTCTCATCATACATGGTTTTAATATGAGCCACCTCTAAGGCAGGCACCATGGTACAGCCGGTAACTGCACATCTTCTGTTATAGATGGACAGAAGCGCTGTCTTATACTGAGAGGTTCTATCATAACTCTTATTGATAACAGCCTTATAGTAAATTCCTGGCCAAGTATGATCTGAGGCAGCAAAATCAGCTACAGAGAGACGTCTATCGTTAGAAACCTTATATAGATATCTGCCCAAAGGAGTATCAAGATCCAGAAGGAAACGGGATTTATTCTCCAGGTTAAACATAAAGGCCTCAGGAACCTTAACCATCTGGCTTCTTACAAAAATGAAGGATGCAGTAGCGATATAACAGGAGAGTTTCTCATCCAGAGAACCATGACACTCTTTTATCCTATTAATAAAGGAGTCATAGGATAGATATCCGGCACGAACACCGTAACGGTACCAGCAGTCATCGGGACTTAACTGTGTATGTGTAAAATAGTAGCCACCGCCTACAATATACTGATGCCCGTCTCTTTCAACAACGAACAGCATCATAGAACCAGGTGCAGGGGTAAGGTTGTCATCGGAGTCATGGTTGAATTCATCCATTCTGGTATACCAGCAGTTGGAATAGCTTGAACCATTGGATATAAAGTTGGCCTTTATAACCTGATACCAGTTGTATGACACCTTGCATACGAGGATACTTTTATCATTTTGCATAGTTTATAGGAACTGACACTGACAGATAACTCTGTACCCTCAGTTCCCCTCCGTAGTTTATAAGCAGAGTTGAACTCTAAAAGCACTTGAATCTTTTCATCAGGCAAATTACACAGCCTGCACACAAAATAAGGTGGTCAGCTGTTTTTATTATTATTTATTTAGAATAATCAGAAATTTTTTTTCTAAACTATCATACATTTACAGTTTAGTTAGATTGACATAGGATTTCCATATCCCACGTGTGAATTGTTTAATAAAATTGATCAAAATTGGCACTATTAGGCAAAAAAGTCTTATTTATTAAACGAGCAATAAAAAAAATTTGTCGACACTATCACACTTTTAGCTTTTTCTGTTTTTCAAGATTTCTTTATTTTTCAATTAGTTAAAAAATGTAACCGATTACATTATCTTACTTTTGTAAACGTTTACGGTGATTCTTATCACACAATTTAAGATTTTATAACCCAGTTCAAACTTTTGCTTATCATTCTGATTTATAAGCTTTTTATCTTCACAAAATTTGTACAATTTATTTCATTTCCACTCAGTAAAAGCTCTATGAAAACGAATGAAAATGAAACAATTTTTCACAATAATCCGGGGCAGTAGCACAGAAAAATTTTTTTGGTAAAATGCGCAGTGATCTGTTTAGGATACCTAAGCTATTCGCTTATATTCACTAAACTATTTATTTTTAAACACAAGGTTAGTTAAATATGGAAAATGTTGTTGCTGGACTAAGCACTGTTGATTATGTAATCTTCGGTGTATATGCTCTAGTTGTTATTGCAATCGGTCTGTTTGCATCAAAGAAGAACACTCAGAGTGCTGAGGGTTACTTCCTAGCAGGCAAGTCAATCCCATGGTGGGCAGTTGGTGCTTCTCTTATCGCTGCTAACATCTCTGCAGAGCAGTTCATTGGTATGTCAGGTTCTGGCTTTGCTATCGGTTTCGGTATCGCTGCTTATGAGTTCATGGCTGCAGTTACCCTGATCCTGGTTGGTAAGTACTTCCTACCAATCTTCATCGAGAAGGGAATCTATACCATTCCTGAGTTCGTTGAGAAGCGTTTCAACAAGACTCTAAAGACCATTCTAGCTGTATTCTGGCTGTGCTTATATATCTTCGTTAACCTATCATCAGTTCTATACTTAGGTGGTACTGCTCTACAGGTTATCCTAGGTATCCCAATGATGTATGCAATTCTAGGTTTAGCTGCTTTCGCTCTAATCTACTCTGTATACGGTGGTCTATCAGCTGTTGTTTGGACTGACGTTATCCAGGTTGCAGTTCTAGTTATCGGTGGTTTCGCTACTTCATACCTATCATTAAAGTGGATCGGTGGCGACAACGGTGCTATGGCTGGTCTTTCAACCTTAATCAGCGAAGTTCCAGATCACTTCACCATGATTCTAGACCAGAGCAATCCTCAGTTCTCAAACCTACCTGGTATCGCAGTTCTAATCGGTGGTATGTGGGTTGCTAACCTTTACTACTGGGGCTTCAACCAGTACATCATTCAGCGTACTTTCGCTGCTAAGTCAGTTGACGAAGCTCAGAAGGGTCTAGTATTCGCTGCATTCCTAAAGTGCATCACCCCAATCATCGTTGTAATTCCTGGTATCGCAGCTTACTACATTACTGTTCACAACCCAGCAATGTTAGACAGCATGAAGCAGATGTACGGTGAGATGGTAGCAAACAACGTTCCTACAATGGATCACACCGACTCAGCATACCCATGGGTTGCTCAGTTACTACCAGTTGGTGTTAAGGGCTTAGTATTCGCAGCTCTATCTGCAGCTATCGTATCTTCACTAGCATCTATGCTGAACTCTACTGCAACTATCTTCACAATGGATATTTTCAAAGAGTACATCAACAAGAATGCTTCTGATTTAACTCTTGTTACTGTTGGCCGTATCACCGCTGTAGCAGCTTTAGTTGTAGCTATCTTCTTAGCTCCTATGTTAAGCACCTTAGGTCAGGCATTCCAGTACATCCAGGAGTACACTGGCGTTGTTTCACCAGGTATCTTAGCAGTATTCGTTTGCGGTCTGTTCTACAAGAAGACCACTTCAAACGCAGCTATCACCGGTGTTCTAGCATCTATCGTAATTGCTTTACTATTAAAGTTCTTACCAATCAACATGCCATTCATCGACCAGATGATGTACACCTTAGTTCTAACTATCGCTGTAATCGTATTCGTTTCTCTATCAACTAACCCAGTTGATGACGACGAGAAGGCAATCAAGACCACTGCAGAAACCTTCAAGACTTCAGGTGGCTTCGCAATTGCTTCATACGCAGTTCTTCTGATTGTTGCAGTTATCTACGCAGCATTCTGGAACCCACAGTTAGGCTTCGGTTTCTAATCTGATTAGATAAGAAACAAAATGCTAAAAGACCCGGCTTCGGCCGGGTTTTTGGTATCTAAATAAAGGAGAATACAAACTCGGAAAATTCCCTGTTCTCTCATAAAATAAGTTACAAAAGAATCAATGAATCTTGTGTAGAGTACGGAGGCAATCAGAGATTACACAGAAGTAGGTTACTCCTGTTAATTAAGCGAAGTGCAGACTGAATACAAAAGAAACAGGAAAAAAACTTTGATAAGAGCTCCGGATACAGAATCCAGAGCCGAAAGTTGTATCAGAAAAAAAGAAGCTTGGTTAATCAGCAAACAGACTGTCGTAATCTATATCACCGACACATTCTTTATACCAGCCTTTCATAAGCTCAGGAGTCTGTTTGTAGTACATCTTGTAGAAGTAGTCATTGCAGTTCTGTTTATTACAGATAATCTGCTCAGCAATCCCCTTCTCCTTTGCCACGGTTCTCAGAATATGACGCAGCCTTTTATATGGCTTTTCAAAATCGCGGTTACAGGCAAAATGATCGTAGGCAAGAGCTATATTCTCGTCAGTTTTTACCTTACGGGCTTTTTCATGCCACAAAACTATCATCTTTCCATGAGCACGGATGGCGCCGTATTTCATATTGGCCTTAACCAGAGATTTCTCTGAGATACTGTTCATACGGGCAAGAGGACATAAAGCCTTACCGGTAATCACACGATTCAGAGCCTCATCATGTTCAACCGCGTAATTGTACCGATAGGTACAGAGCTCTCTTAAAACATTTAACGCTTTTATATTAAGACCACCTGCTCCGCTTACTGACTTGTAGGTATCCTCTGCATTAGGCATTTCACAGGATTCTTTTTCAAAATCCAGCATTGCAGCTTCAAACCAGGCATAGCGAGGATCGTCCTTTTCACAGCGCTTCATAATCTCAAGATACAAAGGCTCAAGATAAAGCACGTCATTGGCTGCATAGTCTATCTGGGCTTCACTGAGCGGTCTCATCTCCCAGTCAGAACGGGTCTGATCTTTTGGCAGTTCAATCTTAAGATAATCTGAAAGCGCACTCTGAAGTCCCTGCGAATAGGATAGATTCAGAAAAGCCAGCAGAAGCTGAATATCAACACACTTTTGAGGAAGCAGTCTTTTAAGGCCGATAACTCTGGACTTGTAGGCCAGAATTTCCAGATCCTCTCGTGCCGAATAAAAAAGAACAGTAGCTTTTAATTCGGTAAAGGCCCTGAAGAAAAGATCAATGCTGAGATCGGCCATAGTATCAATCAGATAAGTATCCTGCTTAATACACAGCTGAATCAGATTAAGGCCAGGAAAAAATGATTTTACACGTGTAAACTCAGTATCTACACTTACAAAATCATTTTCACCACAAAGAGTTAGTGACTTACAAAGCTCTTCAAGTTTAGAGTCGGAGTCGATTAAATGAATATTATTTGAGCTCATGTTAATTCCATTTTTTTGGCTCAATAATACAGTTTGAACAGATAATTTTCAATAAGACAGGAAATCCGTTTATCCGCCATGTTATTCTGACGGAGATAACAGAGAATTCTACTTGAGACGATTCTGTTTTAAATAACGTCTCATTACCTTACCCACAGAGGATTTAGGCAGAGTCTCCACAAACTCAATATGTTTTGGAACCTTATAGCCGGTCAGATACTGACGGCAGTAATCCATAAGTTCTTCCTTGGTTAAGGTCCAGTCGCGTCTTACCACATAAAGCTTAATGGACTCACCGGTAGTATTGGATGGAATACCGACAACAGCGCATTCCAGAATCTTCTGATTATGTGAAAGAACGTTCTCAATTTCAGACGGGAAGACATTAAAGCCAGAGACAATAATCATGTCCTTGATTCTGTCAATGATTCTGATGTGATAGGTCTCGGTCCATTCGGCAATATCACCGGTACGTAGCCACTCACCGTCAAAGACATTGCGGGTTTCAACCTCATTCTCAAAGTACCCCTTCATAACCTGAGGACCTTTGAATTCAAGTTCACCCGGTTTATTCGGATCCCAGATCTCCTCCCCTGTCGAGGTATCCACAATACGGGCCAGAGTTGATGGAGTAGGCACACCGATTGTTCCGGTAAACTCTGTCTGAGTATAAGGAACCACACAGCACAGAGGAGAACACTCGGTCAGGCCGTAGCCTTCATGAATAGGAATACCGGAAGCTTTTAGGAACTTATCGGCAACGCCATGCTGAACTGCGGTACCGCCTCCGATTACAATTCGCAAATTAGGGAGGCTTACCTTCTTAAAGACATCATAATGCACAAAGGCATTGAACAGAGTATTTACACCGGTAATAATCGAGATATCCGGATTCTTCTTGAGAGTTGCAATGAGCATCGGGAATCTGCGGGGATCGACAATCAGAACATTGGTACAGCCCACATACATCGCGAACATCAGATTAACGGTCATGGCAAAGATGTGATACAAAGGCAGAGCCGTAAGAATGGACTCATCGCCCTTTTTCAGTCTTGGCCCATACATGGCATCAGCCTGAACCACATTGGAAATGATATTGCCATGAGAAAGCATAGCCCCCTTAGGCTTACCTGTGGTACCACCGGTGTACTGCAGAAAGGCAATATCATCAAACTTCATCTCTACAGCTTTAAAGGCGGGAATAAGCTTTTCACCTTCACTAAGACATTCATTGAAATATATCAGAGAGGTACCGTCATAGGAAGGAATAATTCGTCTTATATATCTTACGGTAAAGTTTAGAAGCATGCCCTTAAAGTAAGGCAGACAGTCACCTAGAGAACAGGAGATGTAATGCTGAAGATAGGTCTGATCTAAAACCTTTATAAGACTCTGGTTACAGTTTTCAAAAGCAACCACAACCTTGATTTTGGCATCTCTTAGAATACCCAGCATTTCATGACTGGTATACAGAGGATTGATATTCACAATCTGCATACCACATTTGATTCCGGCAAATACCGCGATAGGATACTGAATCAGATTAGGAAGAATAACCCCAAGCTTATCTCCCTGCATCACGCCGAGCTTCTGCTGAAAATAGGCAGCCAGACAGTCTACCTTGTGTTTAAAGTTTTCAAAGGTAATTGATGAGCCGAAGCTTACAAATGCTCTCCTTTTGGCATATCTGGAACAAACATCATCAACAAAAACCGAGAGGTTTTCATAACGTTTAGCATCGATAGAATATGGCACATCGCTCGGATAATTTCGAAGCCATGGAGTCTTGGGGTCCGCCATAGCTAATCTCCTTAGATCTTATTTATACCTCTGCTCAAAGTCCTTCAGGAAATCTACAAGAGCTTTAACACCTTCGATCGGCATTGCATTGTAGATACTTGCTCTCATACCACCTAATACCTTATGGCCCTTAAGTCCTACGAGTCCTAAAGCTTTAGACTGAGCAATAAATTCATTATTTAGAGTTTCGTCCTTTAATGTGAAGACACAGTTGACTCGTGATCTTACATTTGGGGAAATCTTAGAAACATAAAAATCTGAATCATCTATATAATTATAAAGCATTTTTGCTTTTTCAATGTTTCTTCGCTCTAATTCTTCAACACCACCGAGGCTTTTTATCCATTTAAAGTTCAAATATGCCATGTACCACGCAAAAGTACATGGGGTATTGAACATAGAACCGTACTTATCCAGAACTGCCCAGTCTAAAACTGAAGGACAGTATTTGCGGGCATGACCGATTAAATCCTCACGAACGATAGTGATGGTCATACCGGATGGACCGACATTCTTCTGCAGCCCGAAAATAATGGCACCGAATTTTGAGACATCAATCGGTCTGGTCATGATATTTGAGGACATATCAGCAATCAGAGGTACATTGCCGGTATCAGGAAGATTCTCTAAAGTCTCAATGCCGTTAACAGTTTCATTGATACAGATATAGGCATAGGTAGAACCAGGAGTTACAGTCATCTTTGAGAAATCAACATCATACTGACCATCTGAGTTTAAATAGGTACACTCGTGAACGATAGCCTTACCGTATTTCTCTGCACATTCCTTGGCAGCACAGTTTGACCAGTGACCGGTAACAAAATAATCAGCCTGACCATTTTCAGGAAGCAGATTCAGTGGAATAGCTGCAAACTGACCGCGGCCGCCGCCCTGCTCAAAGAGAACTCTGTAATTGGTTGGAATATGTAAAAGTTCGCGCAGAAGGTTTTCTGCCTTTGAAGCAATATCGGAGAATTCGGCAGATCGGTGAGAAATCTCTACAACACCCATTCCGGTATCTTCGAAATTTCTGAAATCACGCTGAGCCTCCTCCATAACTTCATCAGGAAGCATGCATGGACCTGCATAAAAATTCCAAACCTTGCTCATGCTCATTTTACACTCCATATAATCTTGTTTATGAATGCGGTACGAAAAGAAATGATTTAAGTAAAGACAAAGCATGGAACAGAAAATGTTCCATGCTCATATAATGATTATCTAGTTTGAAAGGGAGATAGTCAACTATTCTTGAGAATTGCCAAGATTTGCATCATTATTGACTGCTGTTTCAGCAGCTGCAGCAGCACCGGCGTTAAAGAGTTCTTCCTCGCGTTTTAACTCTTCCTTCTCACGGGCACGGGCCTCAGCAATCTGTTTAGCATTCTCGACCACATCCTCTGGGATAGCCTGCATTGCAACGACAGAATCGCCCTCATACATACGCATCAGGATGTTACCGGCTGCATAACGACCGCTTACAGGAGTATCAGCCATTGGAGTTCTGATTAACTGCCCCTGGTTGGAAATCAGCATGAAATCAGACTTTTCATCAGCAAGAACAGCACCGATCACCTGACCGTTACGCTCAAGGTTCTTCATGATTACGATACCCATACCACCACGGTTACGCAGTGACAGAGAAGATAACTCCATTCTCTTACCAAAGCCGTTTGAAGAGGCAATCAGACACTGCTGTGAAGCGACACGGTTTGGTGGAACCACCATCAGAGATACAACCTCACCGTCATCACGCAGCTTGATACCGCGGATACAGCCTGAACCACGTCCGGATGGACGAACACCGCTGCCGGAGTGTCTATCTATTGAAGAATCATCTGAATCATCATCGCTCTGAGAACTGTCAGAAACATCATTATCATCTGCACTGTCATCCTCTAAAGCATCAGTCTTCTTCTTGTAGAACTCACAGAAATGCTGGCAGTAGCCGTTTGAAGTGAACAGGAAGATATCATCATCACCTGATGAAACCTCAACTCCGATAAGCTCATCATCATCGTTCAGGTTAACAGCCTTCATACCGTTCAGACTCAGGCGGCTTACAAAACTCTTGTAGGCACTCAGAGAGGTCTTCTTGATAAGGCCCTTCTTGGTAGCCATAAAGAAGTAATCATCATCATTGAACTCTGAGATAGGAACCATTGCTGTAATGCACTCACCGTTTGCAGCATCCAGATTATTAAAGATGTTCTGTACCAGTGAGCCCTGAGAGGTTCTGTTCTCATGGGAATAGGTAGGCAGATCGTATACCACGCGGACAAAGACTCTACCCTTGTTGGTAAAGCACATCAGTTTGTCATGGGTTGAGGCAACAATAACCTTGGTTACATAATCCTCACCCTTCACCTTGGTAGCAAGCTTGCCTTTGCCGCCGCGAGACTGACTCTCATAGGTGGCAACTTCCTGATACTTTATAAAGCCCTGAGCTGACAGGGTTACAATCACGTCTCGGCGCTGAATCAGATCGGCCTTGTTGAACTTGCTCATGTCATAGGTGAAATCGGTCTTACGGGCGTTACCGAAGGTCTCACGAACCTTGATAAGCTCCTCACGGATTTCCTTCTTCAGACGCTCTGGATTGGTCAGAATATCCAGGTAATCATGAATGTCAGCTAAAAGCTTCTTGTACAGATCACGGATTTCATCCTGAGCCAGATGAGTCAGTTTTGACAGCTGCAGTCTTAGAATTGATTCAGCCTGCTCAACAGACAGATAATACTTGCCGTTTACATAGCCCTTATCAGCTGGAATACCTAAAGGCAGAGCAATATTGATGCCTTCAGGAGTTCTTTCAATAAGAGTATTGATCATCTCACCATCCCAAGGCTCGGCGATAAGTTTAGCCTTAGCCTCTTCAGAGTTGGCTGATGAGGTAATTAAATCGATAACTCTCTGAATATTTGCCTTGGCAACCAGTAGACCTTCCTGGGTGTGGGCATCCTTCTTGGCATTCTTCAGCCAGTAGGAAGTACGTCTTGTTACCACATTGCGACGGAATTCCATGAACTCGTCTAAAATATTCAGAAGTGTTAATAGCTTTGGCTTACCCTTTGACAGAGCAACCATATTAATAGGGAAGCTGGACTGCAGAGAGGTCTTCTGATACAGATTGTTTAGAACTGCCTCAGGGAAAGCACCACCCTTGAGTACAATCTCAATCTTAACTGCATTGTCCTTATCAGAAAGATCGTTAACTTCCTTAACGCCCTCAATCTTCTTGTCCTTCTTGCCATCCTTGCGGACATCCTTGTCGTCCTTCAGAAGCTCGCGGATCTGACGAACGATATCAGCCTTGTGGACCACATAAGGAATTTCATCCACAATAATAGCCTTAGCTACACCTTTCTTGTCATACTCAATATGACTCTTTGAGCGGATAATACATCTGCCCTTACCTGTAGCATAAGCCTCACGGATACCGTCAGTACCCACGATGGTACCACCGGTTGGGAAATCAGGTCCCTTGATACAGCCTTCCATTGACATCAGCTCATCTAAAGTAATCTTAGGATTCTCAAGATAAGCAATACAGCTGTTGACAACCTCAGTCAGATTATGGGTTGGAATATTGGTAGCCATACCCACGGCAATACCGGAAGCACCGTTTACCAGTAAATTTGGGAATTTTGCAGGGAGAACGGTTGCAATGGTCTCAGAACCGTCATAGTTTGGCTCGAAATCAACAATATTCTCATCCAGATCATCAAGCAGAGTCTCGGTGGCAATACGTGTCAGCTTAACCTCGGTATAACGCATAGCTGCTGCGCCGTCACCGTCGATATCACCGAAATTACCCTGACCGAAAATCAGACACTCTCTCATTGAGAACCACTGAGCCATACGCACGATGGTCTCATAAACCGCTGTATCTCCATGAGGGTGGAATCTACCGATAACGTCACCTACGATACGGGCTGACTTTTTGGTTGGGGATTTGTGAGTAACACCAAGATCCTTCATATCAAAAAGAGCACGGCGGTGAACAGGCTTCAAACCGTCTCGAACATCAGGGAGAGCACGATCCTTGATAACAGACATTGCATAGTTGATGAATGACTGACCAAGTTCCTTGTTAAGATCTGATGGAGGGACGTTTAAATTTAGTTTTCTTACCTGGGTAGTATCAACCTCAACAGTGGAGGTTTCTTCAGAAGATTCGATAGAATTCTGTGTTGATGGATTTTCAGTATTATCTGACATCAAATTTACCTTAAATTACAAATCGTATATCTCGTAAATAATACTATTTTTTACCCTTAAAATCAATGATACACCGCCTTTAAAGGCATGATAAAACTTGAAATATCCGCCAAATTTAAGGATAATTGTCGGCGATTTTTTTTTAATTGAAAGGCAGATAATTATGTGGTTTAAAAATGTCCGTTTCTACACTGTGGACTTATCACAGTTTAAAGATATATTTCATGATGATGCAGCTATGGAGGAAACTATCTCCAAAGTAGCCTTCAAGCCTTGTGCTGCACAGGAAACCGCAACTATTGGATTTGCACCCTTATTCGGTAAGGATACCCCATTTCATTTCTCCTGCGGAGAGAACCACTACTTCAAGCTGATTGAAGAGAACAAACTGCTGCCAGCCTCTGTAGTAAAAGAGGAACTGTCTGAAATTGTTGAAGAGAAGGAGCTCGAATTAAAGCGTCAGCTTCGCAAGAACGAAAAGGATGCCCTGAAGACAGCTGTTACCGGCAAACTTTTATCACAGGCCTTTTCCACCAGACGTGAGCTTTTAATCTGGATCAACTATGACAAGAATGTAGTAGGAGTCAGCGCCACATCAGCAAAAAAAGCTGAAAGAGCTCTTGCCATGCTGCGTGAGGCCTTCTCAAGCTTCCCTG
Source organism: Succinivibrio dextrinosolvens (assembly GCF_900116345.1). GTDB lineage: Bacteria > Pseudomonadota > Gammaproteobacteria > Enterobacterales > Succinivibrionaceae > Succinivibrio > Succinivibrio dextrinosolvens_B. The sequence goes on from NZ_FPAH01000042.1 coordinate 15,996, forward strand.
CCCAGCTTTTATCACCAAAGGTGCTGGTTGATTCAACCATGACCGGATGGCTCAAGGAGAACAAGCTTCCATCACGTTTTGCATTTGGTTCAGATGTAACCTTAAAGAGTCCTGATGAGGATGGCGGTGTGATCCGTGCTTCTAAGGAAGACCTGATTTCAGAGGAAATATCTGTTCATCTTGATGCCGGTAAGGTTGCGACCGAAATCGGACTAACCTTCGATGATTCTTTAGAATTATCACTAACCTCAGAAATTGCTGTAAAGCGTGTTAAGCCTACCGACATCTATCTTGAGCATCACCTCAGTGAGAAATCTGATGATGAAATTGCCGATATGCAGTCTATACTTGTACTGCAGGGTGAACTATTAACAGAACTGTCATTATACCTACTGGAGATATTTGACTGTGAGCATAAATAAGAAACCAGAATTATTGGCACCGGCAGGAAGCCTCAAACATCTTGAAATGGCTTTAGCCTTCGGTGCAGATGCCGTATATGCAGGTGTACCAAAGTGGTCTCTGCGTGTAAGAGGCAACGGCTTTATCCGTGAAGATTTTATCAAGGGAATTGAGCTTGCTCACTCTCAGGGAAAGAAAGTTCATGCCGTTTTAAACATTATTCCACACGTAAGACGTGTTGCTGCCTTTGAACGTATTGTAGACGAGATGGCTCAGCTAAAGCCAGATGCCTTCATTATGGCAGACCCTGGTCTGATTGATATTGTAAGAAACCGTTATCCGGATATTCCTATTCACCTTTCAGTTCAGGCCAATACCGTAAATGCGGGCTCTGTAAAGTTCTGGCAGAAGGTTGGTCTAACCCGCTGTATTCTGGCACGTGAACTTTCTCTGACAGAGATTGAGATGATCAAGCAGGAATGTCCTGACATGGAGATCGAGGTTTTCGCCCACGGTGCACTATGTATCGCCGTATCAGGCCGCTGTCTGATTTCAGGCATGCTCTCCCATCGTGATGCAAACATCGGTGCCTGCAACAATGCCTGCAGATATGGATTTAAGGTTCGCAATGTCCACAGTGCCACCGCTGATGATGTAACCACCTTTGAAGCTGATGACGGTACTATCCTTTCTGCCGAGCTTGAGGAAGGAATGCACCATCCAGGAGAATGGATGAGAATGGAAGAGGATATCAACGGCTCATACCTGATGAACTCTAAAGATCTGTGTACCCTTCCGGTTTTGAAGCGTTTAATTGAGATCGGTGTAGATTCCTTAAAGATTGAGGGACGTTCACGTTCTCCTTTCTACTCTGCAGCAATTTCCCGTGCCTACAGACTTGCTATTGATGCCATCTGTGAAGGCAAAGAAATCCCAGAGGAAAGCTTCACTATTGTAAACTCTATTCCATCAAGAGGTTATACCACTGCCCTTTTAGAGCCTCACAGACCTGATAAGACTCAGGATTACGAGACTAACTCTCCAAATCCAGGCAACTGGCAGATCTGTGGAGATATCAAGACTCAAGATACCGATGGTACTCTGCATATTGATGTCAAAAACCGCTTTGAAAAGAACTCAAAGATTGCCCTGTTCACTCCTCAGGGAATGATTCCACTGGACGGCTCTTCTCTTGCCAATGAGAAAGACGGCAAAGATTTAGATGTTGCACCAGGTACTGGCTGGTCAGTAACCTTAAAGCACAAGGATAAGGTTGATATTTCAAAGGCGGTAATGCTGAGAATCGATAACTAGAAAACAGAGAATTAACCATAATCCTGCTTAGACATAGTTTCTGGCAGGATTTTTTTTATGAAACAATGTCAGCTTACTGTTTTCTTATCTTTATAGTTGAAGATATTCTTTCCAATTTCACTGGTTTTTACGATTTCATTCTCTTTTGATTCAGCAAGAATAGCGGCATAATCCTTATGAGCATAACGTTTGGTCTCATACATCAGCTTATCAGCTGCATCAATAAATTCCTGAGTGGTCTTAAAACGTCGGTCAAACTTGGTAAAGCCAGTAGATACAGAGAGATCAAAAGGAGCCAGGCTCAGTTCTTTTAACTGCACCAGACAGTCTTCAATGTATCTGCATATATAAGATGCCTTCTCCTCATTGGCATTCTTTTTAATCATAATAAATTCATCACCTGCATATCGGCACACAAAGCAGTTGAAGGCTGAAGCTATATTCTTTAAAAGTCTGGAAAACTGGATTAGTACAATATCTCCGCTGTTGTGTCCGTACTTATCATTTATCTCCTTGAATCTGTTGATATCAATGAAGATAAGATAGGTCTGGCGTCTTGCCTTTTCAGGCCCCTGCATCAGATTATCAAGATAGCGTCGCAGCTCGTTAAGATTATTGATAGATGTCAGTTCATCTAAGGATAATCTTAAATGCTGATGAATTGTCATAAGATAAATAAAGGTAAGAGCAAAAACCGGAGAAACCACCGGATAATCAAACAGACAGCCGACAGTTGCCATTAAAAAAGGAAGCGTAATAGCAACATAGAAAATGAAGAACTCCCATCGGTAGTAGGTGATCTCGGCAAGTTTCTCCTTCTGAGAATCAAGAATGGAGAGAGAGTAGACTACACCAATGATGGAATAAAAGCCAATAATAGCAACTATCAGGAAAAAGTAAGGACCTTTTATCAGAAGACCGTTGTAGGTCAGAATCAGTACCCTGCCGTCAAACACAGAGGCAATTACCATATACACCGTTATAAAGAAAGGAACTGACACAGCAAAGAGAATAAATTTTTTTGGTCCAGACCTGGATGATCCTTTGAAAAAGGCAATCATTGCGGCCCCGTAAATCATCGCAAAATAGAAAATATACTTTCCGAAAGCAAAAATGATAAAGATGGTATTAAGTTTGTCACACAGTACATTATTGCTGTAAAAGTTTGAGCATCTTGAATCAACGGAGAATCTTGCACCGATATCAAAGACCACTACCAGCATGGCCATGAGCAGAACACTGACATACATCAGAAGATTCTGTGCTTTACATTTCACTAGATAGAAAATAATAATCAGATCAACCATCAAACAAATGGCATCAATCTGCAGGGAAATCATATCGATGCTTATCATTGCTGATTCTCCCTGTCCATATTACGTCCCTGCTTATTAGCTCTCTTCTGGGTATACATATTGTTATCTGCCATTCTGGTAATCTCGTTAAGAGTTTTACCAGTCTGATTCAGATTGGTGGTACCAAAGGAGAGATTTACACTGACATCCGGAAGACTCATTTTTGCCTTCTGCTTTAAAACATTCTTTATGTCTGAAATCATCAGGTCAACATCAGAAACACTGGTATGTGAAGAAATAATTGCAAACTCATCACCACCGATTCTGGCAATAAAATAATTAAACTTTCTGCTCAGATCGAGCATTGATTCGGCAACCACACGCAGGGCAAGGTCTCCTACAATATGACCGTGCTCATCGTTAATCCTCTTAAAATCGTCAATATCAACATAGGTCAGATACATATTAACCTTCACATAGTTGCTTAAAATAGAGGACAGATATATTCTGAATCGATTTCGATTGTTAAGACCTGTAAGCGGGTCGATGAAAATTCGATTCTCCTGTGCGGTTACGTACAGAAACACAACTGAAAGGGTTGCCGCCACAATATACAGGTTGTTCATAAAAAAACCGAACGTATACTGTATACCGCCCAAAAGCGCTACGAAAAATGCGGCAACAAGAAGCTTTGACTTAGAGGAAGAGTTATTCTCGGAGAAAATACAGTAAAAACAGATACACAGTCCTGCGAGCGTATAGAGAAGAACAAAGATTTCAACAATAAAGAAGTATTCACCCGCTAAGGCCTCTCCGAACAGATTGAGTTTGAACAGGAAATTATTAAAGAGCGAAAGAACACTCAGAAAAGTGGTAATTATCAGAGGAAAAAGCATCAGATTTCTTATAAAGGCAATCTTGAAATACCTCTGATCTAAAAATCTCCAGATAATAAGTCTAAGACACACATAAGGGAGGTAAATCCAAAGGACAATCTCCACACAAACAATCAGAGAATGCAGAAAAAAGAATGAGCTGAATGGGAAAAAGACAGAAACAAGTTCAAATACATCAATAATCACCAGTGCTATTCCCGCAAAAAGGAAATCCCGGTTAAGCGATCTGTGTTCACGAATATACGCTCTGAGGATAATCAGACTTATGAATATCAGTATTATGTAAAATTCGATTCTTATTGGCATTACAGTTCATTACTTAAAGGATTCAGACAGAGCTTCCGCCTGGGTCTTATAAGTCACATCCTTTTCTTCTTCTTTCTTTTTCTTATCTTTGTTTTTCTTATTATTAAGTTCACTCAATTTCTGGGCCTTGAGCTTGTACTCGGCAATAGTCTTGGCTTCATCATTTTTCTTGGCTTTTTTCTTTGGAAGCTTATGATGAGAAATATCACTGAAGCTCGAAGCTAAGGACAGTTCAGAGTCTTTCTTATCCTGACCATTCTTCTTCATGACAGCCTTGCCCCTCTCTCTTGATGCGTCAAGATTGTATAGATAACGACCTTCTTTCAGGAGAGGATCAATTTCCTGCACATGGTTTCTGTTGATTACAGCCTGCTCAGCGTTATCTTCGGCCTTAGACTTTAATAGATTCTGTCTTGGAGTCAGAGCTTTATTAGTCTTCAGAAGATTATCATGATAGGTTTTGGCCTGGGTTATAACATCCTCGAACATTTCAGACTGAGAATCGGCTTTTTCACCGTCATCCTCATCATCTTCGTCCTCAATATCATCTGCATCATCGTCATCATCTTCATCATCTTTCTCATCCTGAGAAAACAGAACCTTTGCATTATCCTTTTCTACCTTCTCCACAGGGAGCTTAGCAAAGACAAGACTGTTCATTCCTAGTAGAAAGAAACAGAATACAATCAGCTGCTTTATAGTATTAAGGATTTTATTCATAGGACGAAATCCGTTCGGCTCACATACTTAAATTATGTGTGAAATTTTGCAAACTGTAAGTGAGCATCGTTGCAAAAGCGCAAGAGTATCACGTCTGCCGTATACTTTTTTTTACAATTATTACGAAATACGACAAAGCATAATGTTCACCAACGATGCAAATTTTTTTAAATTGTGAATGTCGATGCACCATAAACAGACATTTTTTTTAAATCCCATAAGAAAAGCATTTTCAATAAGTCGCAAAGTATGTAAAATCGAAAGACGATATTTAAAACAAGGATGTTTTTACTATGAGTAAGATAATTAAACCAATTGATTATAAGCCAGCAATGGACAAGCTTCAGACAGAGAAAGGAATCAAGATGATTAAGGATTTCTTTCAGCAGAATCTGTCTACTGAATTAAAACTGCGTCGCGTTACCGCCCCTCTGTTTGTATTAAAGGGTCTGGGAATTAACGATGATCTGAACGGTGTAGAAAGAGCCGTTACCTTCCCGGTTAAGGATCTGAATGACGCTCAGGCTGAAGTTGTTCACTCTCTGGCAAAATGGAAAAGATTAACACTTGCAGAACTCAAGACTGAGCCTGGTTATGGCATTTATACAGATATGAATGCTATCCGTGCAGACGAGGAACTTGATAATATCCACTCCCTGTATGTCGATCAGTGGGACTGGGAACTTGTTTTAAATAAAGATGATCGAAATTTAACATTCTTGAAAAATATCGTTAGAAGAATTTACGCTGCAATCCTGAGAACTGAGTACCTAGCATGTGAGAGCTATACTCAGCTAAAGCCGTTCCTGCCTAAGGAAATCACTTTCGTTCATTCTGAAGATCTGTTAAAGATGTACCCAGACAAGACTCCTAAGGAGCGTGAACATCTGATTGCCAAGAAATACGGTGCTGTATTCCTGATCGGTATCGGCGCACCTCTTTCAAACGGTGAGAAGCATGACGGCCGTGCACCAGACTACGATGACTGGTCAACCCCAAATGAAGACGGCAAGATTGGTCTTAACGGCGATATTCTGATCTGGTATCCAATTTTAGACAGATCAGTTGAGCTTTCCTCAATGGGTATCCGTGTAGATATTGCCGCAATGGAAAGACAGCTTAAGGCTGAAGGACAGGAACAGCGCAGAGAACTGTTCTTCCACAAGAAGCTTCTGAATAACGAACTGCCACTGACAATCGGCGGCGGTATCGGTCAGAGCCGTCTGTGCATGGTACTACTGCACAAGGCTCATATCGGTGAGATTCAGGCAAGTATCTGGCCTGAGGATTACAGAGAAGAGTGCAAAAAGCTTGAGATGAATCTAATCTAAGCGTGCATTTCAAAGACAGACGAAAGCCAGAGTATAAACTCTGGCTTTCTGCTTCTGACATAGAGGAAATTGTAAACTTTAAACTGTTTACTTGAGCAGGTCTTCGGAGGTTTTAGCCTCTTCAAGGATCTTCCCGCTCTCACTCTGCTCTTTCTTCTTTTTATCCTTGTTAATCATCATGTTCTGATTAACCCACTTGGAGAACTGCTTAGCTGATTCGGTAGCTTCCTGTTTTTCCACACTCTCCTCATGTGACTTGGCATAATCAAGCTTACGTTTTAATTCCTGCTCTTCTTCATCCAGACCTTCCCTGTTAAGCTCTGAATTACGACGGATGGATCTTGCTCTCTTAGAATCGGCTCTGTCACGCTTTAACTGTTCTCTGAGCTTTGAACGCTTTTCATCAAGCATAGCCTTATCATGAGCAGCATCAGCAGATACTGCAGGAGACTGAGAAGGTTGAGAAGACGGAGAAGATGGTGCTGATGACTGAGCAGGAGCATCTCCTGATTCGGCAGTATCCTCATCGTCATCCAGATTGATCTTCATCACCGTAGAATCATTAGACGGCTCTTCCGCAAAAGTAACAAAACTTAATTCACAGAACAAAGCAATGAAGAAATATGTGAGAATCCTATTCAACCAAGATCTTCTCATTAACTAAAGCCTTAAAACACAATTTAACCCAACCTTATAAAATTAAGTATAAGTAATGAATTTGTATTTAAATGACAAATTGATTATTTTTTGGGAAAATTATTCAAAAATGTGGAAAGGATTACATTTGAAAAGAGAAAACCAAACACATCTTTGACAGTTTTCTAAAAATCCTCCCTCTCAAATTCTCCTAATTAATCCTTTAATTCAAACAGTTAAAATTTAATCTGTGTCAAATT
>NZ_FPAH01000045.1 GCF_900116345.1 Succinivibrio dextrinosolvens
CTCCGACATGCATGGCAGATGATAGGCGTTAAAGCTTTAAGAAGAGAATTTAGCGGCGGAGTTTCTTTGGTAAAGATTGATCTCTCAGGTACGGAGAAATAGCTCTGACTCATGATTATAGAAATTCATTTGTTGTAGGTAATAGACCGAAAGTAAATGGTTCAGAAATACAGGATGCGTTACCTTAAGAAGGAAAATTTATAGCAGAAAGATTGATCCTGCCTATAGGCAAATGATCCTAACCGAAGATATAATTGGATTAGCTTCCAATATATTTTTATTGTCTGGAAATGAATAAAAATCAGACAAACAATGTCTGATTAAACAATAAGTTATGATTAAAGTTCTGCAAGGGACAGCGCTAGTCAAAAAGTTTTACAAAATGATTGACATCCGAGGCGTCACCATATAGGATGAACCAAGTTTTCCTGCTATAAAGGTAAAAAGAATATAGAAGCTGTTTAACGAGGAGTTAAGTAATAAACTGATTTTGATTAGATGTATCTTATCAAAATCAGTATTATCTAATAGGAAGGATCAGTTCTGAATTGACTTGATTCTGAAGCTGTTCTCAATCTTATGACGTCTGAAGTTCTGCATGAAGTTCTTGAGTGCAATCATAAATGCAAGCACAAAGAAGCCGCCTGGAGGCAGAATTGCAACCATCAGAGTGTAATCTGCATTTATAAAGGTACACTCAATAGCTTCACCGAAGCTTCCAAAAAGCTTTGATGCTCCCATAAACAGAGTACCCTGTCCGATAATCTCTCGTACTCCTCCTAATACAAACAGCACCAATGAGAAACCTACACCGGTTCCTACTGCATCCACAAATGCCATTATTGGGCCATTACGACTGGCAAAAGCCTCTGCTCTTCCCATGATGATACAGTTGGTAACAATAAGAGCCAGATAGATTCCAAGCTGAGAGTTTAAATCAGGGAAGTAGGCTTCAATGTAGAATTTAACCACCGTAACCAATGTGGCAATAAAAAGCACATAGATTGGAATTCTAACTTCTTTGAAGATACATCTGCGGATTAGAGAAATAATCACAGAACTTGAACAGACTACAATCAGCGTGGCAAGACCAAGACCAACAGCGGATACAGCAGATGTTGTAACCGCAAGCAGAGGACATAATCCTAATAACTGACAGAGGCCAGGATTGTTTGACCAGATACCGTCAAACAGAATCTTTAAAAGTGAGGTATTAGTTGAGGCTTTAACTTTTTTCTTTTTGCCTTCAACGGTATCAATCTTGTTTTCCATGCGCTACTTCACCTTGCATTTTTTTAGTGAACGGATATCAAAGCTGTTTAATTCCTTTAAAGCCTGATAGGTGGCAATAACTGTTGCTCTGGAGGTGACGGTGGAGCCTGTGATAAAGTCAAAATCACCACCGTTTTTCTTAACATCCCAGGTGGAGGTTAAAAGAGAATGACCTGAAAGCTGATCAAGGAAGTTTCCATGGTCGCGATCTACCTTGTCACCAAGGCCAGGGGTTTCCTGTGAAAAATAGATATCAGCCTTGTAGACTTTCTTGTCAGGGGTAAAGCCTGCAATCATCACCAAAGGATCAGAATAGCCTAAAGAAGTGGAGTAGGTCATGATATAGCCTTTGATCTCCAGATCTTTTGCAGCAATGTAAAGCTTCTGATTATGACCGATGTTTCTACTTTTCTGTATGGCATAGCAGGTGAGTTTGATATTGTCTCCACGGGCATCATCAGGCAAGAGACTGTTGATTTTTGCCTTAAGAGAATTTGCCTTGTTGTTCTCTCTAAGTTCCTCGGTACTCTCTGAGGTATACATAATCATACCAACGCACAGGGAGGCTACAAAGGCTAAAGAAAGTCCAGAGAGAATAGCACGGGCAGTTCTCGAATACTTGTACTTTTTCTCTGGCTTTTTATCAGTACCGGTATTTTGGGTATCGGTATCTTTGGTATTGGTATCTAAAATCGTTTCAAGATCTTTATTCATTATTGGAATCCTCCCTTTTTATAACCTACACCATAAGGTCTTCGAGAGGTCATTACATCAATTAAAGGTGCACAGGAGTTACCAAGCAGGACAGCAAAAGCAACTGCATCTGAATAGGAGCCGTAGGCTCTGAGAATCACAATTAAAAAGGCGACAAAGACTGAAAAATAGATACGGCCTTTGGAGGTTCCTGCATTGGTAACCGGATCGGTAATGATAAAGAACGCTGCCAGCATGGTACCGCCGAAGAGCAGACCATCTTCTACATTCAGATAATTTCCAGGGAAGAAATGATTCAGGATCCACTGGAAGAAAATAAATGAAGCAAAGAAAGCCACAACCATACGCAGGATAATGATCTTAAAGGCAAAGAGGATAAGGCCTCCTATGCAGTAGGCAATGGCAAGAGCCATATAAGCCTTGTAGTTTCCAAGGGTAAAATCGTGACCTGGAAGCAGATCTAAAGAAGATGTCTTGCGGGCAGCCTTGATATTCTCAAGATAGGTGGCGCCAGTGAAGCTGTCTACTATTGAGCTTATGCTTAAATCGTTATCCTCATCATGAGTGTTCTCTGAAAGGTTTAACCCTTCCACAAGATTTCTCAGGTTAACCGGATCTGCTTTTTTAAAGATCACCTGCTGAGTTGCTGAAAGGGTAGCCTGTGTATAGGCAGCAGGTGCCGGTACAATCCAGGCATTGCTCATGGCTGCAGGACATGAGATAACAATAAAGATAAAGCCTGCCATTGCAGGGTTGAAGATATTGTGTCCTAAACCGCCGAAGACTGATTTAACCACAATAATAGCAAAAACGGTGGCTACAACAGTGTAATAACACTGAAGAAGAGGTGGCAGGGTAAATGCCAGAATCAGAGCTGTTACCGTTGCTGATAGATCTCCTACTGCAGTAGAGATTTTACGATGACGTAACAGGGAAACCACTATCTCACAGATTAAGGCTGTTATCTCACAGATTAAAAACTGCCAGAGAATACCATAGCCAAAATAGTATACCTGAACCACTAATGCCGGCAGCAGGGCAAATAGTACACAGCCCATAATCAGTTGGGTGGTCATTTTCCCTTTTAGGTGAGGTGCGGTTTCTATTCCTAAGATCTTTTTTACCACACCCTGTGACTGGGTTATATTCATAATAGTCTTCTTTAATTAAGTATTCGTATTTGTATATTCGTATTTATTTGTTTTTTCGATTAACGCTTTGAGCGTAGAGTCTTTTTCTTGAAAATATCAGGAAGAATATTAACTTCCTTTTTCTCTTCCTGAGCAGACATCAGTACCTGAGGAATAACTTTCTTAGGTTCTGGGTTCTGACGGCTGTCATCAGGTGGTAGACCTACAAGCTTAAGCTCGCTGGATTTTGCAGGCATAGACTCATGCAGAATTACCTTAAATTCATCCAGACGAGAGGTTGCATTCTTCTTTAAGGACTCAGGAAGAATATCCTTTTCCTCAAGCTGAGCATTGGCTACCTGCTGCTCAATAGTATTCTCAGGTACTTCTGAGGCTGTTGCAGGCTTTTCAATATGTCCCTGATGTCTTGCAATGGCGATGGCCTTATCCTGAGACTCTTTGAGTCTCTTTAAGGCTGAGGCATCATCCTCTCCGGCTTTCTGTTGCTGCTGTTTCTGTGCAAGAATAGCCTCTTTGCGTTCACGGGCTTTGGCTTTAGCCTCTTCTAAAGCTTTAGCTCGGGCGGCTGCAAGCTCCTCAGGAGTCATATTGGCTTCAGCTTCCTTCTGAGCTTTGATTCTGGCAAGTGCAGCCTCTTTTTTGGCCTGTCTTTCTTTAGCTTCCGCCTCAAGACGTTCCTCTTTCTGCTGCATTCTCTGTTTAGCCACAAGATTACGTCTTTCAGCATCACGGATGTGTTTTTCTACAGCCTGTTCATATCTGAACTGTGAGGTTAAAGGTATGAATGATGGGCATACATAAGCACAGGCACCGCACAGGGTACAGTCGGTAATACCGGCCTTTAGACATGCTGCATGATTTTTTGCTTTGGACTGACTGTACATCTGATATGGAACCAGTCGGCTTGGGCATACTCGGGCACAGCGACCGCAGCGGATACAGTTCTGCTGCTGCTTTAATAATGGTATCTCAGCAGTTGTTGGAGCTAAGATACAGTTTGCACTCTTGGTTATAGGCACATCAATGGTAGGCAGGGTAAAGCCCATCATAGGTCCGCCCAGAATGATTCGCTGATGAAATTCAGGGGACAGGTTATAGCTGCTTAGAACAAAACGTACAGAAGAGCCAAGGCGTACTCTGACGTTGCCAGTCTTCTTCATGCTGGATCCTGCAACGGTAACCACACGGGAGATTACCGGCATACCATCCACAACCGCTTCCTTGACTGAAAGCACAGTTCCCACATTGTTCACTACGATTCCGCACTCAGATGTATGAACTGAATATGGAATTTCAATACCGGTAATAATCTTGATAAGATTTCGAGCAGCACCGGATGGGTATTTTGTTGGAATTACACGGATTTCAGCTATACCCTCACAGGCAGACTTCATTGCCGCAATAGCCTGCTGCTTGTTATCCTCAATGGCAACCACTGTAACCTTTGGATTTAAGATCTTTTTAATGATTTTAATACCCAGTGCAATATCTGAGGCCTGCTCCTGCATGATGCGATCATCACAGGTAATTACAGGTTCACACTCTGCTCCGTTAATGATAAGAACATTGCATCCGGTCTGAGAATCTTCAATGGCTGATTTAATCTTGAAGTCTGTCTGGAACTGAGCTCCTCCAAGACCTTCAACACCGTAGTTGTGTATTCTCTCTAAAAGCTCACGGCTGGATTTCAACTCCCAGTCCTTCATTGGTTCAAGATCAACACACTCATCATTACCGTCGGGTTTAATAGTAATGCACAGTCCGGTATAGCCACTAGGATGAGGAAGAACTTCCTTTGAGATAGCATTGATGGTACCGGAGGTTGAAGCGTGTACCGGAACCAGTCTGCCAGAAGCTTTGGTCAGTGGCTGTCCTTTTTTGACATGATCACCAACATTTACAAGGATTTCTCCTTCCTTGCCAAGGTGTCTGTCAATTGGAAGACAGATAATAGATGGAAGTCCAAGATCTTCAATTCGGCTCTCGGAGGTATCCTTCATCTCTTTAGGTTTAATACCGCCAAAGAACTTCCAGATTTTAGCTTTAATTATTTTCTGTAACTGATTAGAGGCCATAACTGTTAACTTCCACTCTTAATCTGTACTGAATGTATGTTCCAGTTGAAATGAGATAAATCATGGTCAAGACGAATCTTTTCAATACATTTCTCTGGGCAGGTATTGATGCAGTCATCACAGCCGATGCATAGGTCAGGATCAACCATATGGGCCTCCTTGAGCACCCCTGCAATGGCGTCTACTGGACATTTACGTTTACATTTACCGCAGCCGGTGCAGCTGTTCTCATGGATATAGGCAACCTGGCGAGGAGAGAAAAGCTGTTCCTCATAGTCTCCATAGGCAGCGTTGGTATCACCAACAAGAACGCCAAGCTGTTTTGCTACATCGGCACCTGCGGGACGGCAGAGGTTTGGAGCAGCCTTTTTATCTGCAAGGGCTTTAGCGTAGGCACTGCATCCAGGAAATCCACACTGACCGCAGTTGATTCCCGGGAGAAGCATTTCAATTCGTTTTTCAGCACTGTCCTCTTTTTTATCTGCAAGAGTTGATAGATAAGATAGAATTAATCCCAGTACCAGAAGTACTGCTGCAAGAATCAGGATAAACTTTAATTCAAGTATCATGCTGCACTCCCTGCAAAGCCGGCAAAGCCCATAAAGGCAAGAGAGAGCAGTCCTGCGGTGATAAGTGCAATGGCTGTATTCTTAAATGGTTCTGGTACATCTGAGATAGCAAGTCTCTCTCGTATTGCTGCAAATAATGTTAATACCAGAGTAAAACCGCTGCCCGCACCTAAGGCAAAGGCTGTAGCCTCTGAAAATGAGAACTGCAGAGAGTTCTGCAGGAGAACTAGACCTAGAACCACACAGTTTGTGGTAATAAGGGGCAGGTAGATGCCTAAGGCATTATAAAGATCATAGGAGATGAATCTTACAGCAATTTCTACAAGCTGGACCGTCAGGGCAATAATTACAATGTCCATGATAAGGTCAAGAGACTGCAGATTGAAAGGGATAAGTACAAAGGTATTTACTGCGTAACAGCCCATGGAGGTTACAAGCAGCACGAAAGTGGTGGCAATTCCCATTCCGAAGGCTGCAGAGATTTTATTGGAGACACCTAAAAAAGGGCACAGACCTAAAAATCTGACCAGCACAAAGTTATTAACGATTGCTGCACCGAAAAATAAAAACAATAAATGAGTCATGATCTAAAATTAAAGACAGTACAAATTTGTAATAAAGATATGATACCGCAAAGAGTTTGATATTTCATGAAAAAAACTATTAGTTTGTTATCTGATAACGATAGATGTGAGCTCCTGCAGATATTAAGTGAGTGTTTTCCTAATCCTAAATCTGAACTTGTATTCAGCAATCCCTATGAACTTTTATGTGCTGTAATTCTTTCGGCTCAGGCAACTGATGAGTCTGTAAACAAGGTTACACCTCAATTATTCTCTATGGCCCCAAGCCCTTATAAGATGGTTGAATTAGGCGTGGACCGAATATCTGAGGTAATAAGAACGATTGGGCTATGGAGGGCTAAGTCGAAGAATATCTTTGAGATGTCAAAGATTCTAATAGATAAATATAAAGGTAATGTCCCCTGTACATATGAGGCTCTTGTCTCTTTACCTGGGGTTGGATCAAAGACAGCAAAGGTTGTTATGAATGTGGCTTTTGGTTTGCCAACCATAGCTGTTGATACCCATATCTTTAGAGTATGTAACAGAACCGGTCTGTGTCCTGGCAAAACTGTTAAAGATGTTGAGAATAATATTGTTCACCTTATTGATGATAAATACATGATTAAGGCTCATCATCTTCTGTTGCTTCATGGAAGGTATGTCTGCAAGTCTCGTCATCCTATGTGTGAGAATTGCAGAATTTCCGGTCTCTGTAAAAAGCTGATGTAGCTGTTTTGTCTCAGAATTGAATATGTTCTCAATTCTGCATACAAATGTTTTGGCTAACTTATGCAAAAACTATTTTTTTAAAGGGATTGCAATTACCGGTATTTTCAGAATCTTTATCAGAAGCTTATTTTTTCTGGTAACTCTTACTGTTATAAGAGTATTCATAACAATTTTTCTAAGATTCATTAAAATGTAGCTGATCCTCGACCACATGACATTTTTTTCGCAGTCAACAATGTCATAGTCCTGATCATAGACAACAAATCCAAATAATCTTTCGAAAATATGTGCAAGCTGACATCCTTCATGAGATACATCTGGAGCTTCAAAGTCATCCTGGGTAAGTTTTAGCTCTTTTAATTTTTGGAAAAGATCAGCCTTTACCATAAACATTGAGCCGGCGACAAACTTAAATTTACAGAATTTTAAGCCATGTTCAGTGATAAAAGCTTTTGCTGCACGATAGGTAATCTGTTCATCATATAATTTATTGAAGGTTGAGATGTTTGGTCCGTGCATGCCAATTTTGGGATTGTTCTCCATGCTGTTAAGCACCTTAGCAAAGGTTTCTTTGGATTTTAGAAAACCTAAAAGCGCATTTCTCCACTTAGGTCCTGCGTACCAGGCATTTTTTTTGTCAGAAGGAATATCTCTTTTTGTGTGCAGTTTTATGATGTAACTGTATTGATTCAGATCTTCATTATTAAGAATTGTTATAAAAGGTCCGACATCAAATCCTCGATTCTGGACTAATACAATGTTTGCTGTAGGCCATTCATCTGTTATTTTTTTTTCAAATTCAGGATCATTTTTAACAAGGGTTACAAAAAGTTTAAAATCATAATCTTTTATATTCTTAAGACAGTCTGAGATTTCCTGCCATAAAGACTGATAATAAACATGAACATGAACTAGAAATGGCTTCATAAGTTATAACGGATGAAAAACACTATCTGCTTGTGAATTTAAATCCGAATCCCCCTTTTTTATTTAGAAACGAATTTATTAGTTAGGATAACTTTCAGATTTGCTGTATTATACTCCATGTTTTTTTTGAGTATCTGCAGTATTTTGATAGAGTATTAAGCTTTACACCTTGTAAATATGTTTAGGATTGAGGATTGTAAGCTGATACGCTTTTCATCGTATCTGATTATTTTGTGGAGAATACGGATTTTCAGCGAGTTGCTCGTTCATTTTAATCCATTATTTTTTTATGTCATATTTAGTCGATTCTCACTGTCATCTTGAAAGTCTTTCCTTAGAAGGCAAAGCTGCAAAGTCAATTGATGAAATTATTGAAAGAGCAAGGCGTTGCGGTGTCAGTCATTTTCTCTCAGTAGCCTGTACTTCAAAAGAGTTTGAAAAGAACCTTAGCATTGCACAAAAGTACAACAATATTTTTCTTGCCTGCGGTATTCATCCTTTAAATCTTGAGGAGGAGCCTGACTGGTCAGATGAAGAACTGAAAAAAAATCTATTATCCTCAGATAAGGTTATTGCAGTTGGTGAAACTGGTCTTGACTATCATTATGCTCCAGAAACAAAAAATCTGCAGATCTCCTCTTTTGTTAGACATATTGGAGTTGCTCTTGAAGTTAAGAAACCTATTGTAATCCATGCTCGAGAAGCTAAAAACGATACTTTATCAATTTTAAAATCAGAAAACGCCCGTGATGCAGGTGGTGTAATTCACTGTTTTACAGATTCAGTTGATATGGCAAGAGTATGCCTTGATCTTGGCTTTTATATCTCTTTTACGGGTATTGCTACCTTTAAGCCAAGTGATAATGTGCGAGAGGTTGTTAAATACGTCCCTCTTGACCGGATGATGGTGGAAACTGACTGTCCATATCTTGCTCCTGTTCCTGTCAGAGGTATAGAAAATGAACCAGCCTTTGTGCGTTATACCTTAAAATATCTTGCTGATTTTAAAGGAGTGTCCGAGAAAGAATTGGCAAGAATTACCTCTGAGAACTTTGAAAATTTATACAAGCTGAAACTGTCTGATTATGAGACGCCTCCTAAAGGCTGTGAGATTTCGTCTTATAAAATTGAGAACATAATAGATAGAAGCTTTTCATAGTAGTTTATACTGTAATTATTGAAAGAATATTGTCGTATAATTCTCACCTTCTGTTAGGTGAAGAAGGTGCTAATTACATATTTTTTAGGTGAAATTATGTTTAACGAAACTAATAAAATACCAGCAAACAAACTGGATCGCGGTTTTTATAAGTATCAGAATGAATTTGAAAACAAAGCTCTTGAAGTGTTAAGAAGCGGTTGGTACGTATTAGGAAATGAAGTTACACAGTTTGAGAAAGAGTTTGCTCAATATAATAATGCAAAATACTGTGTTGGACTTGCAAGCGGTTTAGATGCCCTTTGGATAGCCTTTCGTATATTAGGTATTGGCAAGGGCGATGAGGTAATTGTTCAGGGGAATACTTATATTGCCAGTGTTATGGGCATTACAATTAATGGAGCAACTCCAGTATTTGTAGAACCAGATGAATACTTTAATATTGATGCCTCGAAGATAGAAAGTAAAATAACAGATAAAACCAAAGCTATTCTTGTGGTTCATCTTTATGGACAGGCTTCCAATATGGAGCCAATCATGAAACTTGCCAAAAAGTATAACCTAAGAGTTGTTGAAGATTGTGCTCAGTCTCATGGTGCTAAATTTAACGGAAAAAATACAGGAACCTTTGGTGATATAGGCTGTTTCTCATTTTATCCATCTAAAAATCTGGGAGCATTTGGAGATGCTGGTGCAATAGTAACCGATAATCCAGAAATTATGGAAGCTGTAAAGGTATTCAGAAATTATGGAAGTGAGAAAAGATATTACAATAGGGTAGTTGGTACAAATTCAAGATTGGATGAGCTACAGGCAGGTTTACTGAGAGTCAGACTTTCCCATATGCAGGAACTTGAAGATGAAAAAAGAGCAATATGTGAAAGATATCTGCGTGAAATTAAGAACAATCTAATAGAACTTCCAAAAATCCGTACCGGAGCAACCCATATCTGGCATCAGTTTGTGATTAGATGTGAAAAAAGAAATGAGCTTATACAGTACCTGGATAAAAAGGGCGTTGGTTCAATCATTCATTATCCTATTCCTCCACACTTATCTGAAGCATACAGGTATCTTGGTTTGCCAAAAGGTTCTCTGCCTATCACAGAAAAATATGCTGATACTGTTCTATCGATACCTCTTTTTGTAGGAATGACAAAAGAAGAACAAGATCACGTTATTGAGACAATCAATTCGTTTTGTGATTAAAGTTCTCCTAAAAAGGGACTCGGCCAGGCTTAACAGGTGTTCTGTTCATTGTTAAAAAAGAGGTTATTTACGTAGAATGAAATGTTATATGTGCGTGTCTGCAAGCAATGACGAAAAAACAAGCACTTTATATCAGAATCTGTTGAAGGTAGCCTTAAGGACAGCCACTCAGAACACAAGTCTGGACATTGTTGTTCTTTATGATGGACCTGAAAATCATCCGTTTCGTGACATTATAGATTCGTATCCTGTTAAAAGAATAGACTGGGTGTTTTCACATTTTGAAGATCTGAAGAAAACTTTCACTAAGGATATTCTTTTAACTCAGACTGGACGTGATTCCATAGACTTCAAAAAACTTGCCGGGACCTTTATGAGACTTGATATTCCCTTTATTGAGAAGGAAGAGTCTTATGTCCTGTATGCTGATATTGATGTAATGTTTATGGCTGATCTCAATTTAGAATCATTAACTAAGCCAAAGGTGCTAATGGTTGGTCCTGAGTTCAAAAAAACGATTCAAGAAGCAGGATACTTTAATGCAGGCATCATATACTTTAATGTTGAGGAGATGAGAAAAAAGTCTGAGCTTATCTTTAAGCAGCTGGAAAATCATATTCCAAACAGTACAGGTTTGTTTGATCAGGGGTATCTTAATGAGTTTTGTCTCGAGGATTATGAGGAACTGCCTTTAGAGTACAACTGGAAACCATATTGGGGCACAAACGATAACGCCAGGATAATTCATTTCCATGGAATTAAACCAGGTGGAAGTGAGAATGCATCAGGCTTTGCTTCAACCTTAAATATTTTTGAGATCCTTTTTAGAGGTCATTTTGAGGATTTAGTCGGGTATTCCAGATACTTAAGGACATTTTTTTCTCTGTGTAATACCAATCAGGATGAATGGCTGTATAAACACTTAACTGCAATTTTGCAACGTATTGAGAAAGATTCATTCAGAGAAAATTACACCATCTTCAGAAGATTAAGAAAAAAATATATTAAGTCAATGATTTTTAATTTTTTAACGCTAGGTCTTACAGCAAAGTTTAGAAACAGAGTCGAGTATTTTGGTAATGAATTAGAGAAGTTTTTCCCAAAAGACTAAAACAAAGAAACCCAGATTTTACTTATGATAAAAAAATTATTTAATAAAGACTTATATATTAAATTTCCTGCTGTCTTGTTTCTATCTCTATTTGCAGCTGTTGCAATAGAGTTTCTTTTATTTCAGAAAAATATATATTCTTGGTTCCCTGAAAGTCTGATTGATAATACTTCTGTTGAAACATCAACGTTAGAACAACATAATTTATTGCTTGAAGATAATAAGGTCCTTTCTTTAAAAGATCCTTATTTTATTTATGAAAATAAGTCATTCACTTTTGTAAGAGGCGTATATTTTAAGTTTAATGAAATGGATTCTAGAAGAATTCATATAAAAGTATACTGCTCAGATGAAAATGACCATTTCTCTGACGATTTTATCCACGATACAATATCCTCTGGAACGAAAACCGGATATATTCCTGTTGGTCATTATTCAAAAAATCTAAAGATTATTCTAGGAAAAGATTACAGTAAGTATTCTCTTGATACTATTGTTATAAATCCCAAAATCAGTCTTGTTGTAAAAAATCAGGATAAAACAAGATTACTTAGGTTATCCCTTGTCTTATTGGTAATATTTGGCGCATTATTCTATAGAAATAGCCTTAAAGGATGTTGGTTATGTATCTGTCCTAATATAAAGAAGCTAGAGGTTGTCTCTGTGTGCGGATATAGGATTATTCCGATCCTGACCCAAATGTTACTATTCTTTTTCTTTATTAGTTATTTCTCTGGCTATTACAGCCTCATTAGTCTATCCATATGGAACTGGATTTATAAGTTCTTTAATGCATTGCTGTTTCTTCTTGCAGTGTACAATCTGCTCCGGATGCTAATAAACAGAGATTATGGCTTCGTTCTGATAGCTGTCGTATCTGGCATAATTCTTTATGGAATCTATTACCTGACGAATACGGAGCAGTTTATTTACGAGTTTATTTTACTTGCAGTATGCTGTTATAGGATTGGATACAGAAGAATCCTTCTATCTTTTGTTATCAGCATTGGACTTGTTATTTCATCAGAAATCATTTTAATGTTATGCGGACTTCTCAAAGATATAGCTTATGTAAGAGAACTTGGTGTTTACAGGCATAGTTTTGGCTCTATTTATCCTACTGATTTTGCCTGTTCTATTTTGTTTGTCAGTCTTGCTTTATGGAGCATTCTAAAACATACGCATTTGGTTTTAAGTATCGCGGTCCTGTCAGTACTTATATATTTTCAGCAGATTTATACACATACGCGTAATACAGAACTTGTCATGTGTATAAGTATCCTTTTTGTTATTATCTATTCTCTTTTGAAAAATAAAAAGGCTATAATCTGTCACTCTAGAATAATCAGCTTTTCTCTGCGCTATTCATTTGTATTTTTAGCTGCACTCTCATTACTTCTGGGAATTCTCTATGACAGTTCTAGTTCCCTGATGAACTACCTTGATTCATTATTCAGTACTAGACTTTCTCTTGTTCACAGTGCCTTGAATAATTATGGCATCTCTTTTATGGGACAGAATATTCTGTTTGTGGGTAACGGAGGAACGCTCGCATCAAAGGGAATTTATAACTTTATTGACAGTTCATACTGTTTGCTTCTGATAAGATATGGAATTGCTGGATTCCTTGTTTATGCAGTTCTTTATATATTTACCCAGAAACGTGTATTAGAATGTGAAAATCTGAAACTATCAATTATCCTTCTGTTAATAGCAGTTCATTCTTTTACAGAACATCATTATATTGAGTTTTTCTACAATCCTTGTCTACTACTAATTTTTTCAGATGTAAGAGAGAAAGGCTCTGGTTATATTAAAGCAGAGAATAGTTAATATGCAGTTTTATCAAGTGTTGTCAAAGAAAAATAGAAAGCAGCTGAGCTTTTATTGCTTATCAGTTGCTTATGTTGCTTTGCTTGTATATTTGTTTCCTTTGATAATTGATTATTTGAAGACTTATTTCTTTCTTAAAAATTATCAATTAGCTTCATCATCTAATATAGTTTTTTTTACTGTAGTTTTCCTTATTGTATTTTTTGTGTCGTTTCCATTTGTTACATATTACTTTGTCAGGAATACGCAGTTAATTTGTAAAAAAAATAATTTACAAACTAATACTGATAAGAAAAAAGCTCTAATAAAAATTTTTTCTTGTATTTTCTTTTACTGTTCTTTTATTTTCTTTGTTTTATATAGTCTTGGAGAGATATCTTATCTAAAAAAGGATAATCATTTTTATCAGGATAGTGAAAAGTTATTAAACAGAATAAATGAGACTGCAACTTCAGGTAATTTGCAAATTTATATAGACCATATTCCTTTTTTATTCCGTAATGCTCCTAAGGTTAAATCCAGAATATTTCCTGTGCATTCCCGTGTTGTGAATATGCAGGATCTGGTTATTATTACTGATTGTTCCAAGGATTATTTTTATTTGAATTCTGAAGGTCTTTTGTTTACAAAAATAAGTGATGAGGTAGGCCTTTACACTAATTCCAATGAAACTATTGAATATTTGACAAATGCTGGTTATAAGTTTTCTAACGGATTTGTTTTTGAAAAGGAAATATCAATTTCTAATCTTGCTAAACAGAATGGACTTCCTGATTATCCTTACTTGCAACTGAAGAAAGATGTGCCTGTAATTTTTACTGATCAGTATGAATATGGAGCTGGAAACTATGAGCTTGAGGTCGATATTGAGAAGTCATGTGAAGCTTCAGAACAGGGGACTATAGGCCTTTTAGAATTTCATTTTGGAAATTATGTTAATAAAATTTTCTTCAAAGATAATGAATTTTCCAACAATAAGCTTCATAAAGTTATACCAATTTCTCTAAATAGCATCGAACAGGATACTTTTATTAGTATAATATCGTTCATTAATTCTGAGCTTATGGTAAAGTCCATAAAGTTAAGAAAAATTTAAATCTGTAATCCACGTTTAGTAACCGCTTTTTTTTCATCAGTTTTTTTGAGGATTCATGTGATGTCTATTCCGAAAATATCAATAGTTGTACCAATATATGGAGTAGAGAAATATCTGAATGAGTGCGTTGATAGTATTCTTAATCAGACTTTTAAGGATATCGAGGTCATATTAGTAGACGACGGCTCAAAGGATAGATGTCCTCAGATCGTTGATGAGTACGCACAAAAGGATAGTAGAGTAGTTCCTATTCATCAGGAAAATGGTGGCTATGGAAAGGCTGTTAATCATGGTATAAGCGTTGCCAGAGGCGAATATATTGGCATAATCGAATCAGACGATTGGATTGAGCCTGATATGTTTGAGAAACTGTATGAGAATGCAGTGAAGTTCAATACAGATATGACTAAATGCAGTTTTTATTTCTACAATTCCTTCGCTGAGCAGAAAAATATAGCCTATGATTCTGCGATTAGCCAAATTGCAACAATTCCAGATGAAGTTTTTTCAATAGAAAATTTTCCAGAACTTCTGGCTTTTCAGCCTTCTATTTGGGCCTGTCTTTACAGAGCTTCATTTATAAAGGATATTAAATTCCTGGAAACAAAATCTGCAAGTTATCAGGATTTACCTTTCTTTGTTGAGTCATTGTGTAAGGCTCAACGCATTTCATTTGTTAAGGAACATCTGGTTCACTATAGACAGGAACTGAGTCAGGGATCATCTTCTATCAGAAGAGATGATCGTTTGTTATTTGGTCCTAAACAGTGGGAAAACTCAAAGAATCTACTGAAAAAATACGG
Source organism: Succinivibrio dextrinosolvens (assembly GCF_900116345.1). Classification (GTDB taxonomy): domain Bacteria; phylum Pseudomonadota; class Gammaproteobacteria; order Enterobacterales; family Succinivibrionaceae; genus Succinivibrio; species Succinivibrio dextrinosolvens_B. The sequence continues at coordinate 15,215 of NZ_FPAH01000045.1, forward strand.
CAAATATGAGGCTACCAAGGAAGTATTTTATCACCACTGTTTTGGTGCCTGTTTAGGCGGATACAGAGCAATTTTCTGGAAATATAAAAAACAGTACAGAGACCTTTTGGTAAAGCTTTATTCTGATTTACTTACCGATAATACATTTAGTTACAAGTATTTCAATAACGAAGATAAGAAGATTCTTGATGCTCAAATGAAGGGGCATATTTTCAGAGGAATTGGTTTAACTCTTAAAATGGTAAGAAAGTATCTGTTCAGACTTCATTACAGAAGAACCGGTTTTATGTTCCAGTTTCTGGGTGTTCAGATTACCAGTGAAAAGAAAGAGGACCTTTTTCCGTTCCCAAGACCTCTTTTTAAAATTAAATTTTAACTTATAGATATCTGAAATTATGGCTACTTATGATTATTTAATTGTTGGTGCAGGCTTATTTGGAGCAGTTGTTGCAAATCGTCTTAAGGAAAAAGGAAAGAAAGTTTTCGTTATAGACAAGAGAAAACATATTGCCGGCAACATTTACACTGAAAATGTAAATGGTATAAATGTCCATAAATATGGTGCGCATATTTTCCACACTAACAATCGTCAGGTATGGAATTTTGTAAATAAATTTGCAGAGTTTAACCGTTATACAAACTCTCCAGTTGCTAACTATAAAGGCGAAATCTACTCTCTTCCTTTTAATATGTACACATTTAATAGAATGTGGGGATGTATTACTCCTGAGGATGCTTATCGTAAAATTGAAGCTCAGAAAAAAGAAAGCGGAATTACTACTCCAAGAAATCTAGAAGAACAGGCTATCAGCTTGGTTGGAAAAGAAATTTATGAAAAGCTTGTAAAGGAATACACAGAAAAACAGTGGGGACGTAGCTGTAAAGATCTTCCTGCTTTTATCATTAAGAGACTACCTGTTCGTTTCACATACGATAATAACTACTTCAATGCGTTATATCAGGGAATACCTGTTGGAGGCTATACTTCTCTGGTTGAAAAAATGCTTGATGGAATATCTGTAGAACTAAATACAGATTTTTTAACTGATAGAGAGTATTTCTCAAAGCTTGCAGATAAGATTATATTTACTGGTCCAATCGATGCCTATTTTGAATATGCCTTTGGTGCTCTTGAATACCGTAGTCTGAATTTTGAGACGGAAATTCTTGATACCGATAATTATCAGGGCAATGCTGTGGTTAACTACACCTCAAAGGAAGTTCCTTTTACCAGAATTATTGAGCATAAATGGTTCGAGTTTGGAAAGGATTCTAATGGTAATGATTTAACTGGTACGGTTATAACCAGAGAATACACTAAGGAATGGGCTAAGGGTGATGAACCTTATTATCCAGTAAATGATGAAAAGAACAGGGTCTTGTTTGAGAAATATCTTGCAAAAGCTTCTGAAGAAAAGAATGTTGTTTTCGGCGGAAGATTAGGCGAGTATAAATACTACGATATGGATAAGGTTATTGAAAGAGCTCTTTCTACAGCTGAACTATTGTGCTCTAATCAGTAAAGTTAGTTTTAATGGATATGTCAGAGAAAATATTAGTTATTGTTCATGTGTTTTATCCTGAATTATGGGATGAACTTGCAGGTTGTATTTCCAATCTTGATAAGATAAACAAGAATTATGATCTGTACGTTACTATGCCGGAATCTCTTTATAATCAGGGATTTTCTGAACATATCTACAAGGTAAATGAAAAAGCAAATGTATCCGTCTCAGAGAATGTAGGCTACGATATATGGCCTTTTCTGAAGATCCTAAAACAGGTCGACCTTGATAAGTATGACTACATAATTAAGCTGCATACAAAAAGAAGTATGGGATCTACGGTTGTCTCTATTAGAGATAAATTTTTCTTTATGGGCAGTTCCTGGAGAAATTATCTTCTGTCTTTTATCAAGGATAAGCCAAATCTTGAGAGTGTCTTTGCCGCATTTAAAAACGATTCTAAGCTGGGAATGGTAAGTAATCATAAACTTATCGATATAACAAAACTTCCATGTAAAGACGAACATTTTGCGTTCTGTGCTGAAAACGCAATCAGTGTTATCAACAAAGTCGTAAGTTTTGATGCTAATAGCATTGAATTTGTTGGTGGCAGCATGTTTATCTGCAGGTCAAAACTTTTTAAAAAACTGGTAGAGCTTGATTATAATGCAGTGGATTTTATGCAGGCAAAGCGAGATCATATAGATGATTTACCTCATATACTGGAGCGAGTATTTGGGGGACTGGTTACAGCTCAGGGGTATAGAATTGATGATCCTTTTACTAAAAGCTTTGACAGACTATTAAATGTTCCTTATTCATATTTCTGCAGATTTTTATCTTTAAGATTGGTAAAAAAAATAACTCGATTCATTTTCAGAGTAGATGGATTGTATAATGAAGATAAGATCATAAGAGTATTTAAGATTAAGCTTTTTACTGTAAAGAGAAAACAGTTTAAAGGTTAACTTTTTCTTGTTATTAACACCCCTTTATAAAGTTTTTGAATGAAGCCAATACTTGTCCACGTCCACGTTTATTATGATTATCTTTGGGATGAACTGTCCCAATGTATAAAGAATATATCTGGGTATTCCTATGATTTGTATGTCACTTTGCCTGAGGGTAAAGAGGAACTGCAGAAAAAAATAAAAGCAGAGTATCCTGATTGTGTGATTAGATTCGTACCAAATCTTGGCTTTGATATCGGTCCGTTTGTTGAGGTTATCAAATCAGTTAATCTTTCTGATTATAGCTATGTAATTAAACTTCATACCAAAAGAGATATTCTAAGAAGAGATTCTCTTTTCTGGTTTTATGGAGCAAGATGGAGAAATGCTCTGCTTGGATTTATAAGGAGCTCTGATAGTTTTAATCATGTGATTAACCTTATGGAATCAGAGCCTAGTATTGGAATGCATGGGCCAAGTATGGCTATTATCAATAAATACTCAGATGATAATAAAGCATATAAGGCAACAGCAGATTTTATAAGCAGACACAATTTGCCTAAACGCAACTACAGCTTTGTTGGTGGAGCCATGTTTGTGGTCAGGTCGGAAGTCTTAAATGATGTTTTATCTCTTAATCTTTCCCTGAATGATTTTCAGGATTCAGACCAGACACATAATACCTGTCAGCTTGCACATATGATTGAGCGTTTCTTCGGCTATGCGGTATATTCTCAGGGGTATATAATTGCCGACTGTACAACTAACCCTGTTATCTCAAAGCTTATTGTAATTGCCAATGTGTTAAGACGTTTCATTTTTACATCAGTTTTTTCCTTTAGAGTGACCAGAAAGAATAAGTTTCTTGTAAAGTTTCTTCATATTCCGGTTTTAGCGATTCCTCTGAAAAAGAAACAATAATGATGATTTGAATCGATTTCCTTTGTTTTGCTTTAGGTTAAGTAATGAAGATTATTATCTGCAATGTATGCAGTTCCAGTTACAACAGCGAAAGATTACTATCTATCTGTGAAAAAAATTTATCTGTAGAAAAAATCTTTTTTATCACCCCGTCTGCTGATTGTGGTTTTGTTCCAAAATCTGAAAAAATTGAGGTTATAACCGAGTCTTTTTCTCAGGGAATAAATTCAGTTCTGTTTAAGGTCTGTGATTCTATTTCAGATGGTTTTATAGGCGTTATTCCTGATACTTTTCTGTTCTCTGAGCGTTTTCTTGAGTATATTCAAAGGGAAATTAACCTTGATAACAATAATCTTTACGTGTTAGGTAAAGAGAATAACTGTATCCTTGGTAGTGATCCGGATAATCTTGAGGCAGAGAAATACAATATCTATAAGGTTTTTGATCAGAGTCCTTCATATAACGATTTTGAGTCCTGCCTGTTTTTTGACAAACATACTTTTAACCTGTGTCGTGATGAGCTTGAAAAAGCCCTGATGTTGAGGACAAATTACTTTGTTTACTATTTTTCAAAAATATGTGAACAGCAAGAGAATATCAGAGTAGTTTATCCTGTTAATGTAAGACTTTTATTTTCCTCTGATGTTGTTTTAAATTCGGATAAAAAATCAGATCGTAAGATTGCTCTGAAGCTCGGAATTATTCCTAAGCTACAGCTTAGTTTTGCGCAGAAAATATTTTCTGTTGTCAAATTCAATAAACACACAGTTGCAACAGTATTAGGCCTATCGGTTCCTTTTAAAATAAAAAAGCAGCCTCATTTTTCAAAGAGTTGCAGGGAAATATCCTATTTTACTGACCGCCAGCGTTTTAACTCTAATAGAGTTTGTATTTTTGCAGGTTTCACTGCTTTGGGAAAGATCAGTGATAACGCTGTCTTCTATCTGAATTCAGTCAGAAAACAGGTAGATTATCTAGTATATGTTGCTGATAGTAAGGCTGATGAGGCTACTATACAGATTCTTAAGAGCTGCTGCGATGCAGTGATTATAAAAAGACATAATGAGTATGATTTCGGATCATACAAAAGAGGATATGAGCTTTTATCAAAGGAAGGTATCCTGAATAATGCGGATTCTCTTTTAATATGTAACGATAGTGTTGATTTTGTTGGAAATGATGCTGATCTTATAAACCTTTTTGAAAAGGCAAAAGATTATGATGCATACTCTTTGTGTACTTCAACTTATGGTTTTGGAAATAAAATCAAGAGTCATAAGTATGAATGGATCAAAGCCCCTCATCTGCAGAGTTATTTTCTGATCTTAGATAAGAAAGTATTTCTAAGTGATTCTTTTGCTGCTTTTTTACGTTCTGTAACATATCAGAAACATAAAACAGAGATTATCAAACAGTATGAGATGGGATTATCAGAGTTTTTAAAGAAGAATAATTTTACAATGGGAAGTTATTATCCTTATGATGAGACTAACATTGTAAATCCTTATGCCATATATTTAAATTCGTATGTTGAGCATCCAATTCTGGTTAAGCATATGCTTAAAAAGTAGCTTTCAATTGTTTTTAGAGGAAAAGCATGAACTTTATTAAAACAGCAATAGACGGTGTAGTAATTGTAGAGCCAAGAGTATTTGAAGATGCACGCGGCTATTTTTATGAAAGCTATAATGAGAATGAATTCAAGGCTAATGGCATTGACTGTCGTTTCGTACAGGACAATCAGTCCAAATCCAGCTATGGTGTAATCCGAGGTCTTCACTGTCAGACAGGAGACTACTGTCAGGCAAAGCTGGTAAGAGTACTGTCAGGAAAGGTACTGGATGTAGCAGTAGATATCAGAGCAGG
>NZ_FPAH01000028.1 GCF_900116345.1 Succinivibrio dextrinosolvens
GATAAGAATAATTTGATAAAGATTAATCGAAATGCCAGAAGTGGCAAGCTAATTCATTAATTTAAAACATAAAAACGGCAATTTTTTGCCGATCAGTTTTTATATGAAGATACGACTAGTATGCCGTTTTTTGACACTTAGGAAGGATATTTCTTAAGAATTTTCCTTAAAGAATAAAAAAAGGGCCGGGTAGATGCCTGCCCGGCCAATGAGCATAATGCTCAGGAGAGAAACCTTTTACGGTTTTGTAATTCTTTGCTTAGCCTCCAGATAGCAGGCTCATCGCTATAGATGGTCTCTGGTTTGCCTGGGTTAAAACAGTAGTGGAGGCCTGCTGCAGAATATTCTGCGCAGTTAAATTAGCGGATTCCTCTGCGTAATCTGCATCACGAATTCTTGAACGTGCGTCACTTACGTTTTCTGCAACGTTCTCCTGGTTGCGGATGGTAGATTCCATACGGTTCTGGATAGCACCGAGTTCAGCACGCTTGCCGTCGACAATATTGATCAGGTTATCAATTGCCTGGATGGTGTATTCGGCATTATCCTGTGTATAGCAGTTGAATTCGAAGAATCCTGCCTCATTAATGTAAAGACCGTTTGAGCAGATATCTGCTTTACCCAGCGTATCACTGATTGGTGCGCCACCATACATTGTATAAATGCCTGATAGGGTAAAACCTTCGGCCATCTGAATGGACAGGGTGTCAAATGCGTATGCTCCAACCTGAAAGGTTACTCGTCCGGACTGATCTAGAACACCACCCTTATGAGCGCCGTTAATACCAGCCAGACACTGTCTTCCGGCGAAGTAAGTCTTACAAGCAATTCTGGTAATTTCTGCTGATAGCTGTGAAATTTCCTGCTGGATAGAGTCTCTATCGATCTGGGTATTTGTACCGTTGGCAGCCTGAATTGCTAAGGTACGAATACGCTGAAGCATAGAGGTTGATTCGTCCAACGCTCCTTCCATAGTCTGGCACAGTGCAATACCGTCATTGGCGTTACGGTTACCCTGCTTAAGACCGTTGATCTGGTTGGTTAAACGGTTTGAAATCTGAAGACCAGCTGCATCATCACGGGCAGAATTAATTCTCAGACCGGAGGATAAACGCTGGTAGGTAGTATCAAGTGATTTTGTAGCACTTGAAAGTCGTCTTTGCGAGTTCAAAGACGAAACATTAGTAGTTACATACAAAGCCATTTTTTTCTCTCCTATTTTGACAATTTTTATTGTCTTTTTTATTTGCCTGAAGATATATGAAATTTGCGTGCCATATTGTGAATTTATGTGTAAAAGTTTTTGTATCTACTTGATAATTAAATATAAAATTAATCTTTGAATAATATATTTTATTAATCGACGAGAAAACTGTCGGCAAAATTTTGCCGTTATGACAAAATGGCTTATATTTGCTTTTTCTTTAGATTTGCTTGAATTTAGTTAAAAAAATCTCTTGATTTGAGTTATTAGATCTGTATAATGGCACACATCGGATGCGGGAATAGCTCAGTTGGTAGAGCATAACCTTGCCATGGTTAGGGTCGCGAGTTCGAACCTCGTTTCCCGCTCCAGATAAAATTTGGAATTATTCTAATAATCAGAGTGCGGGAATAGCTCAGTTGGTAGAGCATAACCTTGCCATGGTTAGGGTCGCGAGTTCGAACCTCGTTTCCCGCTCCAATGTACTTTATGACTTCTTCTCTTAATCGGAGTGCGGGAATAGCTCAGTTGGTAGAGCATAACCTTGCCATGGTTAGGGTCGCGAGTTCGAACCTCGTTTCCCGCTCCAGATTTAAACTCTCCTTTTAAAAATCCCATAGAATATAAATGTTGTAAACAGTTTATCTGTAAACTCTTTATATTGTTCTTTTGTTTTTGTTCGTTTTTTTATTTTGCTGCAGATTCAGTGGTAGGCGAGGATTATTCGAATAAGAAAATCCTCAGCAGGGACTGAGGATTGTCATGAATTATAAATCATTATATTTTTCCAGCTCACTCATAGCCTTATCCATAAACTCTTCGTAGAGATCTGGAAAGTTACTTTCTCCGTCTAGTTCATGAAAATTTACTGCATAGTTAGAGGCATCTTTTATGATGCTTTTGGCAAAAGAATCTATATTTGGCGGCATTTTTGATGCTTTTTCATAATCGTTAAGATTAGCTGCAGTTATTTGAAGCTTTTTTTTAAATGATGACACCAGTTTTTTAGAGATTTCTCCAACATCTCCTGGTTTCAGACTGGCTGTACTGAGCATTTTATTCATTGCAGCATCAAGCTTAGCCTGTCTTGCAGACACAGTACTGCTAAAGGAGAAAAATCTCCAATCTTACTTAAAATTCCTTCGATTGTGGACTGTTTTACAATCTCTCCACTGTCATTAATTGTCAGATAGCTGTTTGTTTTAATTGCATTAACAAGTGCATCGGAGTTATTGATAATTGTCATATGCATACCTCCTAACAAAATTTGTTAAAATAACAAACTGTTATGATTTAAAACTTTTAAAGTGACAACCAGTTTGAAGATGGTAAGTCTGAAGTCTTAGATGCATTCTGCTGTGAATTTTCTTCATTCAGATTTGTCTCAATCTTATGTGGATCAAGTCTTCCCATCTACTCAACACCTTCTGACATGATGTTCAAGACCAGTTCATCAAACTTATCCTGATTGATTTTGTTAAAGTCATACTTATTCTGTAGGGTAATAAGTTCAGCATCCTCGTTGTAGCCTAAAGTCATTCCTTTAGTATCTGAATAAAGATCATTTGCCTTTAAAAGGATGAACATACATTTCTCTCGTAAAACTTTATCTTCGGGGGAGAAGTCCTACTGGAAGCTGCAATACCAGAAGATCACTTCCTGGCTGAACCATCATTCTCAGGGATACCGGTCCCATTTTGATACTGCCGCCCAATCCATTTTTAAGCATATCAACTTCACAGTCATAGCTTTTAGCGAAAACGTTTACCAAATCATCCAGAACAGACATACTAATTATTACACCGACAAAGATTATTTAACAAACAGATTTATCGTAAAAAATTTTTTCTTAGGCATACACTGAAGACAACTGAATTCCACACAAATATACTTAAATAATAGTTTGTGTAATTCAACTACAAATAAGGAAAAATTAAAATTGAGTGGTAAATCCCAAATTACGTTTCCTAATGAGATTACTTGTTTTTATTTTTAGATTAGTTTGTGCTACCAAAGATATTTACTTGAAAAAATATTAGATAAATCAGGAGATTGAGTATTGGAATTGTTTTTCTGGAGTCTTAGGCAACTTTGATTTATTTGAGAAAAATGAGGATTGAGTAAAGAAAATAAGAAGAATATAGGTTGCAATAGGCAACAAAAAGAGTTTTTTATTTTTGAAAAAATTGGCTTTGGCTTGAAATCAGAAGTGGTGCCCGGGGTCGGAGTCGAACCGACACGGAAGTATAAGTTCCGAGGGATTTTAAGTCCCTTGTGTCTACCAATTTCACCACCTGGGCATTTAGTGGAGGCGCGTTCCAGAGTCGAACTGGACTTCGCGGATTTGCAATCCGATGTATAACCGCTTTACTAACGCGCCATCAACATTGGAGCGGGAAACGAGGTTCGAACTCGCGACCCTAACCATGGCAAGGTTATGCTCTACCAACTGAGCTATTCCCGCATCCGATGTGTGCCATTATAAGGGATATTTTTTTTATGTCAACAAAATATTTAAAAAAAATTTGCTAATTTGTTTTTTTAACGTATTGTTATTAAACATTATTTGTAATAAAAGCCTATATAAAGGGCATATAAATCACCTGTGTATAATAAGCTATTCTTTTGTGCAAAGATTAAAATCTGTTCAGTATATTAAGCGACATAAATAAACGTTTTTACCTCTTTTTCTAGTTCATATTTTCTTCTTTTGGTACAATTCTTCTGTAAGGAGAATTCTATGCCACAATTCTATGATGAGTCTTTGCTTGATAGTGATGAGCAAAGATCATCTTCAACAAACAATTCTTTAAGTGATTCCTCCATGGAAGGCAGACCTTCCGACGGTTCATGGAGTGTCTCCGAGTTTCTGCATCAGACTGATTCTTTTTTTAAAACTCTAGGTCCGTTTGTTATCTACGGTGAAATCTCGGAGATAAAAAACTACAACCATATATACTTCAAACTCAAGGATTCATCTGACGGTTCTACTCTTGACTGTGTTATGTGGCAAAGCTACAGCCATAGACTGAACTTTGTGCCTAAATCTGGAGATAAGGTTGAATTAAGCGGTAATATCAGCCTTTTTACCAAAAACGGTCAGTTTAAATTTATTGCTCATTCCATGAGAAAACTTGGAATCGGTTCGATTATGGAGAGATTAAATGAGCTTAAAAGAAAACTTGATGCTCAGGGCTATTTTTCCAGAGAGAAAAAGCAAATCCCTCAGTTTGTTAATACCGTTGGTATTGTAACCTCAGCTGATGGAAGGGCAGCCGGAGACATTATCAAGACCATTGAACACAGAAATCCTCTGATTAACATTATTCTTTATCCTTCACTGGTTCAGGGGGCAAATGCCCCTCAGTCTCTGATAAGTGCACTTAATCTTGCTATCGAACATAATAAGTGTGATGTAATCATCATTGGTCGTGGCGGTGGTTCTTTTGAAGATCTTCTGGCTTTCTTTGATGAAGATCTTGTAAAGGCCGTGGCAGAATGTCCGATCCCTATTATCTCTGCTGTTGGCCATGAGGCTGATTATGCTTTTACTGATTTTGCCGCAGATATGAGAGCTGCAACTCCTACGAGAGCAGCTGAATTTGTATCCTCTGTTTTACGATCAGATCTTTATTACTCTGTTGAACAGTATGTAAAAAAACTTACTGATGCCATATACAGAATTTATGATTACGAGAGCATGAATCTTGATCATCTGTGCAGCAGACTTAAGAATTCCTCTCCAGGGATGTATGTTGAGAATATCTCAAAGCAGGTTGATTTACTTGTTAACAGAATGGACAGGGCATCATCTGATCTTGTCACTGATTTTGAACGCAGATTAAATTCTCTTAAGGGTCGTATTTCTGTTTTTGAGCCTTCATATTACATTGAACAGGAATCATCAAAGGTTAAAAACTGCCTTGTAAGAATGAATTCTGCACTTGATCGTGAGTTTTCTCAGGCTCGTGACAGATTGAATTTTGATCATCGTGTTCTGTCCTTAAACAGTCTTATTGATAAAAAAGTAAGTACGCTTAGTGATAGACTGAATTCTCTGGTTAATAAGGTAATTCAGTCGGATACCGATGAAAGACTTAATACTCTGAATCAGACCTACATCAGGACAGTTACCAAGCTGACATCTCTTAATCCCCTGTACATTCTTAATCGTGGCTACTCGGTCACCTTTGATGAGAACAATCATGTTGTTAACACTGATTCCTTAAAAAAGGGAGATGTAATTACTACAATGCTTTGTGACGGCAGGGTAAAATCAGAGGTAATAGAAATTCAGAAGAATGATAAGGACTCTTAATAAATGAGTTTATTTACTAAATTCCTGTTGGTGCTGACTCTTTGTATTTCTGGTGTTCAGGCCAATACTCTTCCTCCAAAACTGGATAAGCCCGACTCAAAGGACGTCATTTTTGATAGCAGCACCTATGAAGATGTCATTGATATGTCCTATACCACCTCAACCTTTCATTTACCTGTCCTGTGTAAGGATGAGGCATATGCCAGGAGCTGCCGTTTTTTTGAGAATTACTATGTAAGTAAATTTGAGCATGATTATATTGGCTACATAACAGATAATCTGGATTTTGAGGATGAGAGTGATGATCTGTTTATCCAAAGAGACATTGCCTATCAGGATGTAACCTTTGATTTTCGTGTGATTAAAGAGCTCGGTTTTATGTGTGCCATTGTGCTTGTTAAACAGGAGTTTTTAGATCAGAAGGCAACTCTTACTGATGTTTATAACTTTAATCTTGAGACCAAGAAGTTTGTTCATTTTGAGGATCTTTTTGAAGATCCTACTCTTGCAGCGATGACATGTTCAAATCTTGTATTCAATAAATTCAAGGAATACGGGTATAAGAATCTGTATCTGATTAAAGCTCAGATTGAGGTTGATCCTAGAAATTTTGTGCTGCTTCCAGACGGGATTGAGTTTATCTTTACCAAAGGAACTGTTGCTCCAAATGAAGTTAACTCAAGACTCTTTATTTCTGTTGATGATCTTATTACCGCAAAGCCAAAGAAAGAATGGTTCCCTTCTATGAAAGGTGAGGTTTTAGGCAGGAAACATGTATCTCACGGTATCAAATCCAAGCTTTTAAACTAGATGATAGATATAAATAAACTCTTTTTTGTCTTTGCCTCCAAAGCCCAATTATTCTAGGGCGCATGTCAACGTTTGTCTGCAGAGAACAGAATTTCTCTTTTGGGTAGACTTCCCCAAAAAGTGTCCTGCAAAAACAAAAAAGGCTAGAGTTGTATAACTCCAGCCATTCTTTTGAATCTTGGTAAGCTCTGCTTTTTATGCTTCAGCAGGAAGCTTGTCCTTCATGGTCTTGTTCACGATGTTGGCAACACATGAGTCTGACCATACATTCAATGAGGTCTCAATCATATCAATTACTGCGTAAACTGGCAGAATGATACCCATAAGAGATACAGGAATATTCATTGAGGATACCAGTGACAGAGTCAGGAAGTAGCATCCCATAGGCACACCGGCGTTGCCGATAGCAGCAAAGGTTGCAATGAATACCCAGACCAGCATGGTATCAAAACCAATCTCAATACCGGCATTCTGCAGCAGATATACAGAAGTAATAAGAATAAAGGCTGCGCATCCGTTCATGTTGATGGTGGTGCAGATTGGAAGGACAAATCTTGAGACTCTTCTGTCAACGTGCAGGTTATCTTCAGCTGATGCCATGGTAACAGGCAGTGTACCTGCTGATGATTTTGAGAACAGGGCAACTGCAAGAGCTGGCAGCATACCACGAGCAATCCTGATTGGATTCAGTCCTTTGATTAAAAGAATCAGTGGCAGAATAATAAACATCTGAATCAGGTTTGAGCTGATAACCACACCAAAATAGGTTGCAAGACCGCCTAAAATGATTCCTGCCTCAAGCTGGGTTACTAGCTGTGCGGTAAAGGCCATGATGCCTAGTGGCAGAATGTTAATCAGCCAATGGATCAGGATGAACAAAAGCTCTTGGAAGCCTGTAATTACAGAAATCAGTGCTTCCTTGTTTTTGCTTTCCTTCATAGATGCAATACCAAGTCCAAAAGCTGCAGCAACCAGCAGAATTGACAGCACATTACCAGCAACAAATGGCTGCAGAAGATTATTTGGAATAATGTTCTGAATATGCTCAAGATATGAAAGAGATTCATACTTTGAAACCACATCAGCGGCACTGTTGGATAAGGCTGCAGGTACATTTGCAGGCTTTATTGTCGCAAAAAGTACAGCACCTAGCAGAGCTGCCAGAATTGTGGTTAACAGGGTATAGAAAATGGTGTGAACAAAAATGGTTCCACCCTTTGAATTCTTTGACAGATTTGCAAGAGTAGAAATCAGTGATACTGCAATGATAGGTACTGCAATAAAGCTGAATAATCTAGTAAATACAGTTGCAATAAAATCCATTACTGCATTAACGTCTGTATTACCTGCAAAACCGATTAAAGTACCAACAATCAGTGCTCCTATGTATAAGGTCGCTGTGATGGCTCTGCCTTTTCCGCTAACTTTTGCCAGGGCAGTAGCGGCTGCCGCATGAATACGAGAAGTTCTGAAAAGCATAGTTTAGTCCTGGTGATATAGAGCTGTTGAAAGATATCTGTCGCCGCTGTCTGGAAGAACAACAACAATCAGCTTGTTCTCATTTTCTTCCTTCTGTGCCAGCTTAATTGCTGCACTGATGGCTGCGCCTGAGGAAATACCGATGAAAAGACCTTCTGTCTGTGCAAGATTTCTGCCGTTGTCAAAGGCTTCCTCATCAGTAATGTCAATAACTTCATCTACTACGGTCTTATCGTAGATCTTAGGAATAAAGCCTGCTGATATACCCTGAATCTTATGAGGGCCGGCATTGCCTCCGTTCAGTACAGGAGAGGCAGCTGCTTCAACACCGTATACTCGGATGCTGTTGTTTTTCTCTTTTAGATATTTTCCTGTGCCGCTCACGGTTCCTCCTGAACCTACTGAAGCCACAAAAATGTCAACCTTTCCATCTGTGTCATTCCAGATCTCAGGACCTGTGGTTTCATAGTGAGCCTTAACATTAGCCTCATTTTCAAACTGCTGAGGAATAAAGGTATTATCAGATGCTGCTGCAAGTTCGGTTGCTTTTTCGATTGCGCCCTTCATTCCTTTTGCGCCTTCGGTTAAAACAAGTTTAGCACCGTAGGCTCTTAAAATATTACGTCTTTCAACTGACATAGTCTCTGGCAGCACCAGGGTAACATCAAGTCCAAGATTTGCACATACAAGAGCGAGACCGATACCGGTATTGCCTGATGTTGGCTCGTAGATCTTTGTGTCTTTATTGATCTTTCCTGAGGCCAGAGCTTCCTTAATCATATAAAGAGCTGCTCTGTCTTTTACAGATCCTGATGGATTGAGAGCTTCAAACTTTGCAAAGATTCTTGCTTTAAGATTGAATTTCTTCTGCAGGTTTTGCAGTTCAACCAGTGGAGTATTACCAATCAGTTCGATTGCAGACTTGTAATATTTCATTTTCCTTTCCTTGTAAATTCTATTCATTTATCTATATGTAACCATATCTAGTAACATATTCAAATAGGGAATTATTTTTACATTAATGTTTGCACTATATTAAAGCAGAAAGAGAATAAATTTTCTTTAAAATCAAGAGGAAAGGTTTGTATTGAAAGAGGGCATATTTATATAAAAATAAATGTGTGCTTTTGGATCATATTCTTTGCAAAAAAACGTAACATAAGGATGAAATTGGATATAATACAAGTAATTAAGTAGATTTGTTTTCTGCGCCGCGAAGATGTCGGTGTTTAATCAGGTTAAATACAGAGTATTCATGCAAGATAATAATAGCTTCCCTTTGAACATGATTGAAAGGATTACAGCACATCCTGAAAATTATCGTTTACTAGAAAAAATTCCTCTGACAATAACTGGTGTAGATACCCACTTTCCAATTGTCTTAAACGATCCTCTGCCAAATGAAAAGGTATATTCTGTGGTCTTTTTAGATACAGAAACTACGGGCATGGATCCTGTAAAAAACAAAATTATTGAGCTTGGTATGGTTAAAGCTACTTTTTCTTTAGACAGAAAGCTGCTTTTAACTGTCGACAGATATTATGACGAGTTTGAAGATCCAAACGAGCCGATTCCTCCAGAAATCACTGAACTGACACATATCACTGATGATATGGTTGCAGGTCATCATTTTGATGATGAAATGGTAGCCAGATTTCTAACCGGAAGACCTCTTGTTGTTGCTCATAACGCTGCTTTTGACAGACCTTTCTTTGAGAAACGCTTCAAGTCTTTAACTACTCTGTCCTGGGCCTGCTCTCTAAAGGAGATTCCTTGGAAAAAGCTCGGATACTCAAGCGCTAAGCTTGAATTTCTCAATATGGTTTTAGGCTATTTCTATGATGCTCACAGGGCCTATGTGGATTGCCTTGCTCTTTTATGGATTATGTTCAAGGTTCCTGCAGCCTTCAGTGAGCTTGTCTCCTCTGCCTTAAGCTGCAGCTATCGTGTGATTATTAGAGGTAATACATTTAAGTTTAAGGATAACCTCAAGGAGAAGGGCTTCAGGTTTGACGGCGGTACTGTCAAGACCTGGTCCCGTTACTATCAGGATGAAGATGAGGCGTCCCGTGTAAAACAGATTATCGAGGATACCTATAAGGACGGTTCTGTAGATTTTGATATCAGGATTGTCGAATATAAAGCCAAGACTCGATACAAATTAGAAAATAACTGATGTAAATTTAAGGAGTATATATGAAAGACATCGTTTCAAGCGGTAAGTCCTTCTTTAAGGAATTCAGAGAATTCGCTGTAAAAGGAAACGTCATGGACATGGCCATCGGTGTGGTAATCGGTACTGCATTCGGCAAGATTGTCTCCTCACTGGTTGCTGACGTAATCATGCCTCTGGTTGGTCTTTTCGTAGGAAATATTGATCTTAAGGACCTGGCTGTAACTCTTCAGGATAAGACCGATACCTCACCTGCAATTGTTCTAACCTATGGTGTGTTCCTGCAGAATGTTCTTGATTTTCTGATTATCGCCTTTGCAATCTTCCTGACAATTAAGGTGCTCATCAACCTTAAGAACCGTATCATCAAGGAAGAAGAGGCTCCTGCAGAAGCTCCTGCCGATCCTGCTGATGTTCAGCTGCTGCGTGAAATCAGAGATCTTTTAAAGGATCAGAATAAATAATTCTGTCTAAATAATACCGAAGGATATTCTGATCCTTCGGTTAATTTCTTAATCCCTCAGAATAATTTTTTTCAATTTGCCATTCTCTCACTGAAATATTTTGCCAATAGGAATATAGTAAGTATCAGTATCCGTTTTTTTTAAGGAAATAATAAGTGATCAGCAAAGAGCAGTTCTTAGGTCTTGATGACAGCAAGCTCGTTAATTTCAAAGATGATCCTAAAAGAATGATTGTTCTTTTGGGAGATAGAGATGCAGTAAAGGCTCTAGGCCCTTTATTTTCTGATGCCTATGACAATGGTTTTGAAATTAAAATCGCATCCGCATACAGAAGTTTTTACAAGCAGTTTAAGATTTTTGAAGATAAGTTCAACGGTAAAAGACCTGTTTTAGATGAAAATGAAGAACCAATGGATATATCTGGACTATCCGATGAACGGAAGGTTTTAGAAATTGTAAGATTTTCTGCAATTCCTGGTTTTTCCCGTCATCATTTTGGAACGGATTTTGATATTTATGCTTCTAACCTGCTGCCAGAGGGAAAGCAGCTTGAACTTACTGCAAGAGAATATCAGAAGGGCAACTATTTCTATAAATTTGATGTCTATCTGAAGAATGCCCTCAACAAGTTTGGTTTTAAAAGACCTTATTCTGGTAAAAACTCGATGGGCTATGAACCATGGCACATTTCCTATGAAAAAAAGGCCTGCGATTTTATTTCCTCATTCAAACTGGATGATGCCGTTGAGTATCTGTCTTCATTTAATGAGCCATGGGTACCTTATGCAATTGAATATGCTAAATCACATTACAAAGATCTTTTAGGAGCTTAATATGACCCAAGATGTTTTAAACACCGTAATTATTGGTTCTGGGCCTGCAGGATGGACCTCCGCAATCTATACATGCCGTTCCGGCCTGTCTCCTGTTCTTTTAAGTGGTCCTGAACCTGGTGGCCAGCTTACAACCACTCCTGAAATCGGCAACTGGCCAGGAAGAAAGGATGCTCCTGATGGTTTTTCGCTGATGCAGACTCTGCAGGAACATGCTGTATCCCTTGGTACAAAAATGGTGTCAGATACTGTAACCAAGGTTGATTTTAGCGGAGAGATTAAGGAGTTAACCCTATCCTCAGGTGAAGTTTTAAAAACTAAAACTGTGATTATTGCTACTGGTGCCAAAGCTAAATATCTTGGACTGCCTTCAGAGGAGACCTATAAGGGAAAGGGCATATCTGCCTGCGCAACCTGTGATGGTTTCTTCTTCAGAAATAAGGAAGTCGCTGTTGTAGGTGGAGGATCTGCCGCTTTTGTTGAGGCTCTGTATCTGACTAATATGTGCAAGAAGGTTTATCTGATTCACAGACGAGAAGGATTCAGATCTGAAAAGGTTATGGTGGATAAGCTTCGTTCAATGGTTGATTCTGGCAAGGTTGAGTTTATTCTTAATGCTCAGATTACTGAATTTAAGGGAGATGGTTCTAAGCTTACAGGTATTGAGCTGGATGTTAAGGGCCAGAAGAAAGATCTTGCTTTAGATGGAGTGTTTGTTGCCATAGGTCATGCTCCTGCTACTTCAATCTTTGAAGGTCAGCTTGAACTTGAGGATGGTTACATTAAGACTGGATTTGGCAGTGCAACTGCAACTTCCGCAAAAGGAGTCTTTGCTGCAGGTGACTGTGCTGACAGAATCTACAGACAGGCAATTACTTCTGCAGGCGAGGGCTGCAAAGCCGCATTGGATGTTGAAAAATATCTTTTAGGTTAATTTATGTTACAGGATATCGGTGAGCATCTTTTTAAGAATGAATTCTCCTTAAAAAGAGCTCCTAAAGATACAGATTTTGTTCTTGCCTTCAAAGACAGGGACGTTTATGTGAAGGGAGATGGAAAAACATCTCCTCTTAAATTTCCAAGGGCGTTCTCTTTTCCTAAAGATAAGCTTATTTACCTTTTCTCTATAGATGAGAATGCTTATTTTCTGTTTAACGATTCCTGCTCTTCACTGAATATTGAGGGCTTTGAATGGCAGCGCAATACAGTTCTGCGTTCGGATAATCCTCGAATTGAGTGCTTCGCCGGTTTTACTGCATACCATCTTTATAGCTGGTATATGAATAATCGTTACTGTGGCAGATGCGGTTCTCTTACTACCCATTCTAAATCAGAGCGTGCATTATGCTGTCCTAACTGCGGTAATATCATCTATCCTAAGATTGCTCCTGCTGTAATAGTTGGCATCACCGACGGAGATAAGATTGTTGTTACCAGATATAAAGACAGACCATATCGAGGTGTTGCTTTAATTGCCGGTTTCTGTGAGATAGGTGAGACTCCTGAACAGACTGCTCATAGAGAGGCTATGGAAGAGGTTGGTCTTAAGATTAAGGACTTAACCTACTGCGGCTCTCAACCCTGGGGACTGGATAGTAATATTCTCTTTGGCTTTATGGCCAGAGTTGACGGTGACACCAGTATTACTCGTGATGAGGGCGAACTTGCTGAAGCATTCTGGATTTCCCGTGAGAATATAGATGAGATTCAGTCTACTATTTCTCTGACCAAGACCATGATTAACAATTTCAAAAAGCATGGATTCGAGCTTAAGAAATAAATCTGGTTTTAAAGTGTAAGATGAATTGAAAAGCATAGGAATATGCATATGCATGAACCTATGCTTATTTTTAATATACTAATCGTCTTCAGTTGGGTACTGCAGGAACAGTTTTCTTTCAAGACGCAGGAACTTGTAAGCAGTCTTGCTTTCTTCTTCAACCTTGAGTGCATCAAATCTGCCGTATCTTACATCAGTAAGAAGCTTGATATCATCCTCGGTTAAATCCTTTAATGCAGCTGTGTACTGTCCTAGGAACTGATTTGCCAGAAGCTCATCCCAAGGATAAACGGTTGAAATTGATCTCAGAATAAACATTGACATGGTATCAAGACAGATTAAGCATTTCTTCTGTAAAAGCTTTAAGAAATCCTTTGCAATCTCACCATCTTTAGCAATGTTGAAAAAATCAAGAGTAGGTCCAACAGCTCCATCTGTG
This sequence comes from Succinivibrio dextrinosolvens, assembly GCF_900116345.1. Taxonomy (GTDB): domain Bacteria; phylum Pseudomonadota; class Gammaproteobacteria; order Enterobacterales; family Succinivibrionaceae; genus Succinivibrio; species Succinivibrio dextrinosolvens_B. The sequence continues at coordinate 13,501 of NZ_FPAH01000028.1, forward strand.
TAGGCAATTGAAGCTTTAGCTGAATCGTCTAGTACACGAATAAAATCAGGTTTGATCTCTGCCTGTTCCGCATTCTTGAGAATGAGCTCCTTCATCTTATCAGAACAGAGGATCAGAGGAGTCTTACTCATCATAGAAAGAATGTCGGTAACATTATCCATTCCGTTTGCTTCTTCTGTGTCAGGAACATAAACACATAAGGTTGCAAAAACTTCCTTCTCAGGAGGTCTGATAACCTTGTGGGCATCTGGAGGACATTCTGGATGATAGCGCTCTGGCATTGACATTTTCTGTATATCTCCTAATTCGTAATCGTATAACCTTGAAATTTTACCAAATTAATAGCTGTCGATTGAAAACTTTGTATATTTAAATTTTCAGAGCGCAAATTTTTTTCAAAGTTTTGTGTGCTAGAGTAATGTAATGTACAAAAAATTGTTGAATTAGCTCTATTTTATGTAATTTTCAATTCACAAATTCTATAATCTAAATTAAAATATAGCATTGCATTACATTTAATAACTATAAAAGGAGTTTCTTGTGGAAACCCAGGAAAACGCACTACAGCAGCCTGTAGAAAATGCTAAGGAATCAGCTGCAGAGAAGACCGCAGAGACTGGTTCTCATTTTGAACATGTAAAAGAGTCAATGGAGCTTCTATACAAGGCTTTCCCTAAGGCTTTTGTGAAGGAAGGTGACTGCAAGCCTTTAAAGATAGGTATCTTTGATGAGCTTAAAGAAAGAATTTCTGGAATTGAAGGTCTTTCTGTATCAAAAGTTCGTGCAGCACTACGTCTATATACCTCTCGTCTAAAGTACCTTTATTCTGTAAAAGAAGGTGCTGCTAGAATTGATCTTGACGGTAACGAGTGCGGTGACACCGTAAATGCCGAGCATGCTCAGTATGCTGCAGAAAAGATCAAGGAAATCAATCAGAAGCGTAAGGCTACAAAGCCTGCTAAGAAACAGAATCCTGCTAAGAAGTTCTTTAAGAAGAATGGCCCTAAGGGTACTAAGAAGCCTTTTAAGGTTGAAGGTGACAAGGCAACTGCAGAGGCTTTAAAGAACGGAACTGAAGTTATCGTTTTAAGTTCTGAACAGCATTTTGTAAAGGGTGTTGTAGCTCAGGACGCTGTTAAGGATACTGTTTACGTAACTCTTAAATCAGGTCTTACCGTAAATCTTCCATTAGATAGAGTATTACTTCCAAAAAAGGCAAAGTAAGGCACTAACTTAAAGTGAATAAATTAGCAAAAATAGCACTGGCCTGTATGTTTGCCGGTGGTTTAGGTGTCTGTGAAGCAAAGCTTACAATTCCTACAGCAGAGCAGATGCCTGTTCTATTGCCTGAACCTAGGCACGATACAGCCTGCTCCAGAATCTACAATTTCTTTACCAGAGCTCACTATAAAATTGTCAATGTGGATGACAAGTTTGCAACCAATGTGATTGACAGACTTATGTCATATCTGGATTACACCCATTCTCTATATACTCAGGGTGAAGTAGATCTTATCTATGCTAATACCAAAGGGATTATAAACAGTCTGGATAAATGCTATCTGAATTATCCATATGATCTTTATAATCAGAACATTAAGAAGCGTTACGAAAAATACAGCTATATGATCGGTCTTTTAGATTCTCCTCTTGATCTTAAGAAGGATGAGTCTATTGAGCTTGATCGAACCAAGGCTCCATATGCTGCTACAGAGCAAGAGCTTAAGAATCTGTGGCTTAAGGAGCTAAAGAACGAGTATGAAATTCAGCTTTTAAACGGCAAGACTCCTAAGGAAGCTACAAAGCGAATCAGAAACCGTTATATAGCTTCCATGAGAAGACTCTCCCAGATAACCTCAGAGGATGTTTTCTCAGTATTTGAAAATGCTTTTGCAACTGCAATAGATCCTCATACCAATTATTTCGGTCCTGTTGAGTCAGAAAACTTCAATGATGACATGAATCTGTCATTAGAAGGTATAGGAGCCGTTTTATCTCAGGAAGATGAATATACTGTTATCGAGTCAATTCTTCCTGGTTCGCCTGCAGAAAAGTCCAAGCAGTTAAAGCCAAAGGACAAAATTATAGGTGTTAAGCAGAAGAACGGTAAGTTTGAGGATATTATCGGCTGGAGACTTACTGAGGTCGTAAAACAGATTAAGGGTAAGAAGGGCACTAAAGTTACTCTGGAAATTGAAAGAGGCGAAGGTGCAGCAACCAAGACCTTTAATGTTGATATTGTAAGAGACAAGATCAGACTTCAGGACAAGGAAGCCAAGTCAAAGGTTTTCAGTTCCTACAACGGCAAGAAAGTAGGTGTGATTACAATTTCAAGTTTTTACACAGATCTTCATCTGAATGTAAAGCGCGAAATTGATAAGCTGAAGGCACAGAATGTCGACTCAATCATTATTGATCTGAGAAACAATGGTGGCGGTCTGCTTCCTGAGGCTGTATATACCACCGGTCAGTTTATAAAGTCAGGTCCGGTTGTTCTGGTTCGTGATGTGAACTCAAACGAAGTTCCTTATGAGGATGATGATCAGAATATTGACTACGATGGTCCTCTGGTTGTTCTGATCAACCGTCTTTCTGCCTCAAGTTCAGAGATTATGGCAGCAGCTCTTCAGGATTACGGCAGAGCTCTGATTGTCGGTGATACTTCATATGGAAAGGGAACAGTTCAGCAGAGTCGTCCTTTAACCAGACTTTATGATTTAAGTGGCTCTGATCTTGGTTCTATTCATTACACCATTGCCAAGTTCTATAGAATCAATGGCGGTTCAACACAGCTTCGCGGTGTAACTCCGGATATAGTTCTTCCAACTATGATTGATGTTACAGAGCTTGGTGAAAAGAATGAGCCGAATGCTCTGAAGTGGGATAAGATTTCAAAGGCTGATTACAGCCGCTACTCTGATCCTGACAGATTTGTTGAAAGACTGACTGAGCAGTATAAGGCAAGAATTGAGAAAGATCCTGTATTCAACGTTATCAAATCCGAGCGAGAGCGTTACTTTAAGCTTAAGGAAGGAAAGGTTATAACTGTTAACTTTGATAAGCGCAAGAAGCTCTTTGATGAGGATGAGAAAACTGCACTTAAGAATACAAATATAAGACTTAAGGCAATGGGTAAGGATCCGGTTAAATCAGTAAAAGATCTGCCAACAGACTTTGAATATGATGATCCGATTCTTCTTGAGACCGTTAATATTGCATCCGACTACGCTGATATGATCAGAAAAAAGACTGACGGCGATAGTATTGTGGCGCATAAGGCTGCAGAATAAATTATAAATAAAGCCCAGCTAAATGTTGGGCTTTTCCATATTTTTAAAGGTGATTTATGACAGAAAAGCGCAATACCTACAAGGCACAGAAAAGAACAGATTACAAAGCACCAAATTTTACAGCAACTGATATTGATCTTACCTTTACTCTGGATGACACCAGAACTATTGTTAAGAATGTAACAAAATTCAAGAGATTAACAACTGATACCAAGGCTCCGCTGGTTTTAAACGGCGAAGAGCTTAAGCTGAATTACCTGAAGGTTGACGGTATTAGCTATAAGTTTAAAGAGTCAAAAAACGGTATTGAAATCCCTTCTGTACCAGATGAATTTACAGTCGAGCTGGAGAATGAAATCAATCCGTCTGCCAATTCATCTTTAATGGGCTTATACAAGTCAAACGGAACCTTCTGTACTCAGTGTGAGCCAGAAGGTTTCCGCAGAATTACCTACTCATTAGACAGATCCGATGTCCTAGCAAAATACAGGGTAACTATTATTGGCCCTGAATACGGCTGTGGAGTTCTGCTTTCAAACGGTAATCTGATTGAAAGAGGTACTAAAAAGAACCGTCCATATGCAATCTGGGAAGATCCTTTCCCAAAGCCAAGTTATCTGTTTGCTCTAGTTGCAGGAACCTTTGATATTGTGTCAGATACCTTTACAACAATGTCTGGCCGCAAGGTTGATCTTGAACTTTACGTTGATAGAGGCGCCTACGAACGTGGCCTATGGGCAATGCAGTCAATCAAGGATTCCATGAAGTGGGATGAGGATCGCTGGGGACTGGAGTTTGACCTTGATAATTTCAAGGTTGTTGCGGTTGATTTCTTCAATTTCGGCGCCATGGAAAACAAGGGCCTTAACGTATTTAACTCAGTATATGTAATGGTTGATCCTACCTGTGCAACCGATACCGCTTTCTATAATGTTCAGAGTGTTATCGGTCATGAGTATTTCCATAACTATACCGGTGACAGAGTTACTTTAAGAGACTGGTTCCAGCTTTCATTAAAGGAAAGTCTGACAGTTTTCCGTGATCAGGAATTCTCCTCAGACGTTGCAAACCGTGCATTAACCCGTTTACATGCAATTAACGTAATACGTGGCCCTCAGTTTGCCGAAGATGCCTCTCCAATGGCTCACCCTGTAAGACCAGAAGAGGTTATGGAGATGAACAATTTCTATACCGTAACCATCTATGATAAGGGCGCTGAAATTATCCGCATGATTCATACTCTGATCGGTGAAACCAGATTCAAAAAGGCTCTGAATGACTATCTTCATAAGTTTGACGGACAGGCTGTAACCATCGAAGATTTCCTATGCTGTTTCGAAGAGAGTGCCGGAGTTGATCTGTCTCAGTTCAGACGCTGGTATACTCAGGCCGGTACTCCTAATGTCAAGGCTTTATGGACCTATGATGAGGAGAATAAGAATCTGGTATTAAAGCTTTCTCAGCATACCAATCCAACTCGTGATCAGAAGGAAAAAGAGCCTTTCTATATGCCTATCAGACTAAGCTTCTTAGACAAGGATGGACATGATGTTCATCCTGCTGAGCTATCATCTGACGGCTTTATTATTTTCAATGAAAACGAGCAGGAATACCGCTTTACTCTGGACAAGGATACTTTACCTGTAATTCTTCGTGATTTCTCCGCGCCAGTTAAGCTTGATGCTCCTTATACAATGGAACAGCTGCAGCATATGCTGTCTTTCTGTGATGATGCCTTTATCAAGGTTGACTGTGCAACCACCATGCAGAACCGTTATGTTCACGACAATCTTGAGATTGCAGCTGCGGATGGCGTTTTAAAGGATCCTTCAGAACTGATTGCTTCATACAAGTCTATTTTAGACAGTGTTGATTCACAAAGTGATCTGATCCTGATAAATGAGACTCTGAAGATTCAGAGTATTGCAAATCTGATGGAAACCTTTGATAAAATCAATATTGATGCAATCAAATACGCACATGATGCTCTTGAAACAAAGGTTGCAGTAGCTCTTGTAAACGAGTTTATTCAGTTATACGGCAAAATCAAAGCTTCAAGCTCAAATTACAGCGTTGCAGATATGGGAAGACGTGCTATCAACAACTCTGCTCTGCATATGATCGCTGTTGCCAAGTGTGCTATGGAAAAGAAGTCAGAAGCCTCAGAAATTGTTCTGAACCACTATAACAGTTCAAAGAACATGACTGACAGACTTCAGGCAATGACTGATGCGGTGCATCTTGATCTGGATTGCAAGGGCGAGATTCTGAAGTCATTTGAAAAAGACTGGTCAAAGGATGCTCTGGTATTCGATAATTTCTTCAGAGTTCAGGCAACAGTACCAAACAAGAGTGCAATCGACAATGTTAAGAGACTGCTGTCACACCCAAGCTATGACGGCAAGAATCCTAACAGAGTAAGAGCTCTGGCTGGAGCTATGGCTTTATCAAATCCTGTAGCTTTAAACGATATTTCAGGAGAAGGCTATGATCTTCTGTGTAAGCAGATTAGCGAACTAAACGAGATCAACCCAAGTGTTGCAGCTCGTATTCTGACACCGCTTTTAAGCTTCAGAAGACTTGATGAAAAGCGTCAGGGAATGATTTTAAACAACCTTAATTCGCTGATGCAGATGCCTAAACTGTCACGTTCTATCTATGAGAAGGTAAGCACTGCCTTAAAGGAGTAGAGCTATGTTTGGAGAAAACCGCTACCGTTTCTCTTTATCAATGAGTAAACAGACTTTACTGTCTATTTACAAAGGAACCTTTCAGAGGGTAAGAGTACGTACATTTGAAGGTCTGGTAATTGATATTGATGCAAATCATCTGAAACAGTTTACCACCGAGGATGGAATTCACGGCACCTTTGAACTGGTTACCACTAGCTCTAACAAGTTTGTAAAGCTGATTCAGATAGATTAGCTAAGGAATTTATATGCAGTTTATCCCATACAGTCTCTATCCTTCACTGGTTCGTCCGCTTCTATTTCTGCTCGAACCTGAGACTGCACATGATTTGATTCTAAGAGGGGCCAGAGCCTGTTCTAACAAGACTCTGTTGCCTTTATTCTCACAGAATATTGAGTTTCGTCCTGTAAAGGCTATGGGCCTTGAGTTTAAAAATTCGCTTGGACTTGCTGCAGGCCTTGATAAGAATGCCGAGGCTGTAGATTTCTTTGGTGCTTTAGGCTTTGGTCATATTGAGGTTGGTACAGTAACTCCAAAGGCTCAGGATGGTAATCCAAAGCCAAGGATGTTCAGAATTCCAAGTGCGCAGGGCATTATTAACCGCATGGGCTTTAATAACAAGGGCGTGGATAATCTTGTAGAGAATCTGAAAAAACGTACCTACGAGGGCGTTCTAGGTGTAAGTATCGGCAAGAACGAGACCACTTCTCTTGATAACGCTGTAGATGATTATCTTATCTGTCTGCGTAAGGTATATCCTTATGCTGATTACATAGCGGTAAATGTTTCCTGTCCTAATACTCCTGGTCTTACCAAGCTTCAGGCTAAAGAGCCACTATATAATCTTCTGAAGCCAATCAAGGCCGAGCAGAAGAATATCAGCGCCACTTCCGGAAGATATGTTCCGCTGGTTGTGAAGTTTTCTCCTGATTTAACAGATGAGGCTTTAGAGAACCTGTGCTCAGTATGTCTTGATCTTGAGATTGACGGCTTAACCTGCACCAATACTACCACCAGACGTGACATTATCAATGGTATGGAGCATGCTCAGGAGTGGGGAGGTCTTTCTGGTGAACCTTTGAGAAATATAAGCTCAGAAACACTTAGAAAAACTGCAAAAATCATTGATAAGAAGATCCCTATTATCGGTGTCGGAGGTATCTCTAATGCTGTCAATGCAAGAGAAAGACTCAGCGATGGGGCAACATTGCTGCAGATTTATTCCTCACTGATTTACAGAGGTCCTGCTGTTATTAAGAATATCGTTAATAACATTTAAATCTCGAGCTAAATCGAATCAATTATGAGCCCTGCCAATTTTGTTACTGGCGGGGCTTTTTTATAGAGTAAATAGGAAAGAGGAGAGTTAAAAAGAAAATACTTTAAATACTCATTCAAACTATATTCAAAATAATCTGTTCTATGTTCTTTTCTGCTAACTAAATTCTAAGATTACTAATTAAGAAATTAGTAATTATAAAGAATAAAAAAAATAATCAAAATTAACTTTATTAAAAGTAACAACATAAGACTAATATAATTTTAGTCAAGTAATATTGTCTCAAAAGAAAAAAATAATAAAAACATATTGACATTTACAAATAAAAATTGCTGAAAAGTGTGATACACAGATCAGTTATTAACAAATAAAATAATTTTTGTTTTTCATTTGGTTTATTTTCTTCAGTTTATAAGCTAAAATGAAAATGAATTACAAATTACAAAAAACTGAATAAGGACAGCAAAAACAGATGGTTATTAGCCCTCAGAATGATTGTACATGGACTTATCACGACGGTAAGCTAAGTATTAATCTGACAACAGATGAAGGTAAGTCCTATCTCTTCAAGACTAGGTACAATATCGAAGATCTGTTTGTTCGTCCTGACAGTAACAGTCAGTTCTGCATCGAAGATGCAAATTTACTGACAGATTACCAAGATGGTTTGTATGAAATTTTAAAGAATGAAAGCTTTGCCCTTGATCTTGGACTTAACGCAGTGGCCTGTGAGAAGTTTACAAGACCAGCAGCTCCAACCAGCAGGTACTTTTTGGCTCTTGATCGTCCTGCAGTTGAGTTTGCAAGGGGAGATGTTGTAATAGTTTATTCAAAAGCCGGAACAGCAGGCTACTGCCTGGTTCTTGAGGAAAGAGATGCTGACGGCATGGTAAGACTGATGCTTCTTTCAGAGGAGCTGATCTTAGATAAGGAACAGAATAGAGGTTATCAGATTGGAATGATGATCAGAGTATGTCCAGAATGCATTGGCGATATTTATTCTGGTACAAATGATCGTCGTGTTAGATACGCTTAAAGAATTTTTCTCCTAATTTGCTGTAGTTCTTAACGTTAGTTAAGACCATTCTCTCCCTCAGGGACGCTCCATCCTTGAGGGATTTTTTTTTGATCCTGTCCTTGAGAATAATTAAGTTCATATACTGTACAGGGGCCTCTTTTATCTTCTCATTTGATCCTGACTTCTCTGATGCTGTTTATTGATCCTATTGCTTGCGAATTGATTTTGATCTTGTTGAGCCTTCTTCGAACCTGCAATTAAATATAGCTCCTGCTGTTCCTTTATAAAGCTTTCTGTTTTTGATCCTGTATTCATTAGCCATCTTGTAGATAGTAAAGAGGATAGGGATGCCTTTCTTAATAACATAAACTCATATCTATCCTAATGATCCAACTGAACTGATCCTGAACAGATAGGGAATGTTAATCCCTGGAGTAATAGAGTAATAGTTAGATTCTGAAATCTGAAAGGGTAGGTCTCAATAAGAAAATGATGTTTAGCAAGAGGTAAAAAGATCAGAGGCTACATAAATTATGTAGCCTCTGATCCTTTTTGCTGTAGTAGTTTTTTCTACCATTCTCAGTTCAGTTATTTTACTGAACTTTTTTATTTAAATTCTGTTGAATACCGATCCTGCTTTTGGAGAAAATCACTAGATTGATCCTGTTTTACAGTAATAAATAAGAAACTCCGAAAAGTATTATATCTCTGATCTTGGTTTATTATCTGCTCACAGCTTAAGTATACATTATTTACATCATTCACAGAATATAAAAGTGTGAATAACTATATATTTTAGATAAATATTTATGAATTTATCTATGCCTTCTTTACATTGGTAAAACAAGATTAATCTGTTGGATGGGGGATTTTTGTAAATTATGTAACTAAAAAGGGGATAGATAATAAAAAACTATGTAAAACTATAAGACTATGAAAATATTATGTCTGTATGAAAATATAGCATATTACAGAATATATTTATAATTAACTCTGTTTTAAAATATAACTAACATGATGAAGTATAAACATTTATTTGATAAATATTGTTATTAACTATGTTTGTATACTTGATATATTTGTATCGATAAATATCGGTAATTTTCATAAAATAAAAAGTTGTAATAAGAATTACAAAAATGTAATTTTTGAAAAGAAATTAAATTACATAAATAAGAATATAAATGATGACTTTGAAAAATATGAATCTGAATGAGCAAATTTACACTTAATATTAAGTAAAGATAAATAATTAAAAACTTTATAAACGTAATATTAACAATTCTATTATATTGAATATTTATTATCCGCTTATAAGTAATATGTATATTTGTAAATCTATATTATTAAGTAATATTTTAACTAAGTGTTAAATGTAATGTTAATATGCTCTAATAGAACCCTACGAGAATGCTCTAGAATTGATTTATTTTGAGTTTTGGTAGTAATGAATGGATAGTTCCTTTTGAGTTAATCCTGGAGTATTTTTGATTACTTCCTAGATGTTTTGTGGTGTTTATTTTATTGAACGCCATTGTTTTCTTTTTCTTATACCTCTTCTTCATTTTCTCTCCCCTACCGATCCCCTTAAGGATCAATTCTTGATTATTGAGAAAGGAATGAGTCTGGATTGTTGAAGCTAAAGAAAATAAATGTTGTAGATGTTTTTAATTATATTTAAATATAACGATGGGTTAATAGACTATAGATATGCTTCGAAACCAGAATGTTTTCGTTGAATTGATATTTTTTTATATGGATTTCTAAGGAGTGGTCGGTAATGCAGGGTTCGAACCTGCGACCCTCTGGTCCCAAACCAGATGCGCTACCAGGCTGCGCTAATTACCGACTGAGACACAAAATAGAGATGTACCCCTTAGGTGTCAACTCTTTTTTTAATTTTAATTTAAATTGAATAATATATAGTTCAACCTTCTATCCTGTATGCCTTTTTTATCGGCAACATTCTTTTTTGCTGCTGCGTTTCTCTTAAATACATAACTATATATATGTAGTAGTTTATGATTCTTTTTTTTTCTGTGTAATTCTCTGGATTGTTTTTTTTCGGAATTTAAATTGTTGATAAATGTTCTTTCTTTCAAGTTTAGTTTTTGATCTGTTTCTGTGTGGATTAAGATTTTTTTAGATAAGACTTTTTTTATTGCAGTTAAGACAGCAAATCTTAAGTTTGATTTCTTTTGTTGATGATTATGTTGAGATAGAGATGATATGACTAGATGATTCTTTTAGAATGGTCGGTAATGCAGGGTTCGAACCTGCGACCCTCTGGTCCCAAACCAGATGCGCTACCAGGCTGCGCTAATTACCGACTGAGGCACATTATAGGGATCCTCCCCTTAGGTGTCAATACTTTTTTTATGATTTTTATTTTAATTTTATCTTTGAATTCAAGTAAATAGCATATATATCGGATTTATGACGTTTTACTGAATATTAAAATTTACAAAATTAATCAATAGCCAGTTTTTTACTTTTTTTATTTTTATTGCCTCTTTTTCTGAAAATTTGATTTAGCTCTTAATTTACTATGCAAATTCTTTCTATATTAGATATACAGTCACTGAAAATCGTAAGTGATAAAAATTATCAAAAAGTAATTTTATTTAACTTGTTGTTTTTACGGGAAAATGCAAAAAAGTTAAAAAAAAATTTTTGAGAAATTGATCACAATTGATTTTTTGTGATATAGTTCACGTACTCCTTATGTTTGTTTGATTGTTGTCCCCTGATAAATTCTTATTCAGGGGATTTTTCTTTCTGGCCACCTAATTTTATTTTCTCCTTTTAATCTCACTTTTATTGTTAACCTTTTGACTATATTGTGTCTTTTGCTAAACTACTGTATTAGTTTTGATCGTGAATATATTTTGCATAAGTTTTCAGTAGGTATAATGCTGAAAAATTGTATGGAGTCATAAGGTTATGCAAATTTCTAACTTAAAGAATTTAAAGAAGATTTCTCTAGTTGCTGCTTTCGCAATTTCCTCTGCATTTGTATTCAATGGCTGTGCTGCTGTAGTAGTTGGCGGTGCTGCAGCTGGAGCCGGTGCATATATTGGTTCTGATAGCAGAACTGTTGATAAGCAGGTTGATGATCAGAAGATTTCAAAGAATGTTTTAAGTATTCTAAAAAATGATGCTACCAGATCTGATTACAAAGTCTTCCGCGTTGACTGTGTTGTCCTGAACGGTAATGTTCTTCTGGTTGGTGAGACTCAGGACAGAGAGTATCTTTCAGAGTGTTTAGAGAAGATCAAACATGTTAAGAATGTTAGAAGAATCTTTAACTGTGTAGAGAATATCCCTCCTGTATCCTCTGGAACAGTTGCATCTGATGCCTATATTACTTCTAAGGTAAAGAGCATGCTTCTGTTTGGTTCAAAGATTAGTTCTGGAAGATTTAAGATTTATACCGAAAATTCTGTTGTATATATGATGGGTTATGTAACCCGCAATGAGGCTCAGAGAGCAATCAATCAGGTTCGTAAGGTAGATGGTGTTAAGAAGATTCATCCTATTTTTGATTACATGGATGAGAGTGGTACTCCTAACTCATCTGACGGTGCTCCTATTGTTGGAGGTGAATCTACTGGCACTTCATCTGCTGCATCACTAAGTTCTTCAAATGAATACTCCCAGAGTTCATCTTCAATGGCTGCCGAGGTTCAGGGAAATGTTGACAACGGTGGTGCCGTACTTGAGGAGGATGAGAATCTGTTAGCTCCAAGTGCACCTGCACAGGGCTTCTAAGGAAGTATGTATTTGAATCATGTCTTCTAAAAATTCAACTTTATTTTTTGTTGATGTCTACTCACCTAATGAAGGAGATAGCAATCTTGTTTTAGAGTATGGCATTCTTCGCTGGTCTGAAAATAAATCTGAAAGACCAGAGGTCTATGTTCATACTTATCTGAAGCCTCAGGTGAACTACAACCGCATACACTGGTCTGAGGCATCAAAGATGCAGATCACCCGTGATTTCATTGAAGCAAAGGGTGATCTTCCTGCTATTGAAGACATGATTGAGGCAGATTATCTTAAACGGAAGAATGTTGTCTGTTTTGATGCTTCTGCAGAGCCATTTGTATCTCTTATCAGCAACTGCGAACACATTTTCTCTATAGTTGATGTTTTTGCTGATATCTATGCTGATGATGAAAAGGCTCAATCCTGTGATACCTTATCTAAGATGTGCGATTATGTCGGTCTTATTCCTGATGATAACCGCAATACCAATTACACTCCTCTGTTAAAACGCCTTCATCAGATGGCAGCTCTGTGGTCATTCCTGGAGGAGCTTTTACTTAATCCTAAGCGCCGCAAGTCAATTTCTGCTGGAGGTATTCAGCCAAGCTTTATCTGGCCGCTGCCTGAATCTAAGGAAGTATGGTTTGAAAATGATCCTAAATCCTTTAAGGACCTCTCAGATAGAGAAATCACTGATTTCTTCAGCTCAAATCTAGCTGATAGGCTCGACTGGTTTGAGATGAATATGTACGCCTGTGACTGGCTTTATAACCGTCAGCCAAGGCCTTTTGCCAGAGAACTTGCGGGCCAGAAGGAACTTGCTGAGTTCATTTTTCAGAAGATCCTGTCCTTTAGAATGCAGATCTGGATTCTGATCTTTTATTCTCAGTTCTTCCATAAAAAAGAGGATTCTCTGACAATTGCCAAAAACAGGGGCGATTTCTCTGTTTTAAGACCTGCGGGCATAGAGAGCTTTACCAACTTTATAATTGATAATCTTGATCTGTTTTTATCCTCAGATCAGAAGGCCAGCTTAATTGCTTCTCTTATAAATCAGTCTCTGCATGAGAATGATGCAGTTCCTTTTGAGCATTATGATTATGATGCTTTAAGAAAGAAGGATAATCGTGCTCCAGAGGGACCTAGACTGTATTTTACCAGTTCTCCTGCCCATGGCAGTGCTGCTGAGTGTTATAAGGAAATCCGAGACGCTACCGGACGCACTATCTACATGCGTTTTGAAATCAAGGGCAGAGGCAAGGAGAGAGCAACACATATTGATACAGTTCGCCACCATGTAAATGAGCTTATCAGAGAGGCTTCAAATCCGTTTTCCGATGTCTGGATGACTCCTGATTTAAAACTGTGGATTCAGTACATTACAGGAATCAATTTTACTGATATAGTAAGACCTCAGAAGATGAATGATTCTGAGCTTCTGAATTCTGCCAGAATCACTCTAAGAAAGATTATTGAAAGAGAAGCTAATCCTTATCTTCAGAAGCTTTATGAGAATCTGAATGAATGTGGAGAGCTTATCAAACAGGAAAATCTTGATATTCCATCTAAGGGATTTAATTTCCAGGGAATGTCCATTGAGGTTATGATTGTTCCATCTTCAAAGATGGGCTTTATTAAGAGATTATTTTCTTTTGAATAGCATCAGAGTATTTATAGCTGCAGCTTTTGCTTTTATGCTGAGTTTTACCTCCTATGCAGGAACTACAGATAATTCTGCAGAGGCTATTGGTGAATACGCCAATGGCTGTATCAAGGGCGCAGTAGAACTTAAAGACGGTAAGAATTATCAGGTTCAGCGTTGGGGAAATACACGTAACTTCGGTCATCCTCAGCTTATTGACTATATCAACAAGCTAGTTGCCAAGGCTAAGAAAGCAGGTCTGCCTGATCTTCTTATTGGTGATCTGTCCCGACCTTTGGGAGGCTCTTTTGGCTCTGCCTCTAATCACGGTTCTCATCAGATAGGTCTTGATGTAGATATTTCCTTTGATTTTTCTACTCCTCGCAAGAGTGAGTATGAGCTGACCCATCCAGAAGATGTATACATCGTCGATACCAAGAACAGACCAACCAAGTTTTTTGATAACAACAGAGTGGCTCTACTTTATATGGCAGCGCAGGATCCTCGTGTGGAAAGAATCTTTGTGGCTCCTGGTATCAAGAGAACACTTTGTCAGATTTATGAAGGTCATGACAAATCATGGCTGCAGAAAATCAGACCTTGGTTCGGTCACAGAGGCCATATGCATGTAAGACTTGGCTGCCCTGTGGACAGTCCTGCCTGTGTAAAGCAGGCTAAAGCTCCTAGCGGAGATGGCTGCGGAGCTGAGCTTGCCTCCTGGTTTGTTCCACCTCCACCTTCAACAAAACCAACCAAGCCAAAGGTAAAGCCTAAGAAAATTCCTCCTGCAAGATGTCAGGCTTTATTTAAAGAGCATAACTATAATTAGAGTCTGATGGAGCGAATTGAATATTCGCTCTGTCTTAGCATTGCTTTCCATGATCCCACTTTATTTCGCATTTTTTGGATAATTGTTTCTTTTTCTCTTTTTGTGTTCGGAATTGATCTGTTTTAGACGATTGTTCTATTGCTTCATAGGCACTGTCAGCCTCTAAAAGTCCTAAAACTGTGCAAAAGTAACATTATTTCTCTTTGCATAATAATATCTTGTAAACTCAACATTATATTTTTCAGATGTTTTTTTTGGAGTTTTGATGTTAAGTGTTGCTGTTGTAGGTGCGAGTGGATATGCAGGTGCTGAATTATGCCGCATTTTCAGTGCACATAATGAGGTCTGTTTAAAACACCTTTATGTATCAGAAAATTCACTTGATAAGAATAAGAAAATTTCAGATTTATATGGCTCTCTAAAAGGTCGCTGTGATCTTGTGCTGGAACCTATGAGTGATCCAAATGCTTTGATTGGTGAGGTTGAAGCCGTATTTCTGGCAACCGATCATAAGGTAAGTCACGATGTCGCTCCTGTTCTGACTGCTGCCGGTATCGCTGTATTTGATTTGTCTGGAGCCTTCAGAATATCTGATCTTAAGGTATTTGCAGATGCCTATGGCTTTGAACACGAGTATCCTGACCTTTTAGCTTCAGCAGTATATGCTCTGCCAGAGTTTGTTGATTTAAATAAGCTCAGAGCAACCAAGATGATTTCTCTTCCAGGCTGCTATCCTACAGCTTCTCAGCTTGCACTTCGCCCTCTAATTGATGCTGATCTTCTTGATCAGAACTATCGTCCATCAATCAATGCTGTATCCGGTGTATCCGGTGCGGGCAGAAAGGCCAAGCTAACCAATTCCTTCTGTGAGGTAAGCTTAAATGCCTATGGAGTGTTTACTCACCGTCATCAGCCTGAAATTGCAGAGCATCTGGGTACCGAGGTGATTTTTACTCCTCATCTAGGTGATTTTAAACGCGGTATCCACGCAACAATCAATGCAAAACTTAAGGACAATGTAACCGCAGAACAGGTAAAAAAGGCTTATGGTGTTTATGAGAACAAGGCTCTTGTTAGAGTAAAAGAGGGGATGCCTAAGCTTATGGATGTACAGTATCTTCCATACTGTGATATCGGTTATGCCATGAAGGATGGCTATATTGTAGTATGTTCATGTATAGACAATCTGCTCAAGGGTGCTTCAGCTCAGGCAGTGCAGGTATTCAATCTATACTATGGATTTGATGAGCTAAAGGGACTCTTCGGTTAATCTGAAGGGGGGTTAGTGGTATTTTTGGCAGATCTTAAAAGATCTTCATTTGAGTATCGTGTAATGACTGAAAATACTGTTGTTATAAAGCTGAGCGGTAAGGCTCTGGATGGACAGAAGGAGTTAGGGGAGCTTTTTGCAGCCTCTCACTCTTCCCGTGTGGTTATTGTCCATGGTGGCGGTGTTGAGGTTGACTCCTTATTTAAAGATCTGAATCTTAAGGTAGAAAAGAAGAATGGTCTTAGAGTCAGTCCTCGCGAACAAATGCCATTTATCAGTGCCGCCCTTTGCGGAATGTGTAATAAGAAGCTGCAGGCTTTAGCCATTAAGAATGGTCTTAAGGCAATCGGTATGATTGCAAGTGACGGTAATTCTTTAGGTGTAGAGCAACTTTCTGCCGATCTGGGTATGGTCGGAAAGGTTTCTCCTGTGTCAGCAGATTACATCAATATGCTATTAGATGGCGGCTATACTCCTGTAATAGCGTCAGTTGCCTTAGATTCAGAGGGCCAGATGTACAACGTTAATGCTGATGATGTAGCTTCTGCAATCGGACTCTTACTGTCCGCTCCTGTCTATTTTATTTCTGATGTACCTGGTGTTCTGGATAAGGATGGAAAGCTTATACCTTCATTAAATGAAGAACAGCTGGAGAGACTTATTGCAGACGGAACCATCAGTGGCGGTATGCAGGTAAAGGTAAAGAGTGCTGTAGAAACAGCAAGATTTATCGGTAAACCTGTTTATATCGCATCCTTTAAAGATCCTTTATTAAAAGAGATCGTATCTTCACGGCATCGGCTTGGAACTGCTATAGAACTCTAATTTGAGTTGTGGAATTTCAGGTTTAAATTTTTTTTCGTGGAGAATAATATATGCCACCTATCACTCAGGAATCATCCTTCTACATACTGGATGAATTAAAGAACAATACCTTAGAAGAGATTTACGATAAGATTGCAGATCTTCGTGCAGAGCACAAGATCACTGATGAAGAGCTTGTTTCAATCAAGGACTCTTTGGTTAACCTTAATCAGATTTTCTTAAAGCAGGAGCATGCAAGTTTTACTGTAAGACAGGCAACACTGGCCGATGTCGATGCTCTTATGGATATGATTGAATACTGGGCTAAGCAGGGACAGAATCTGCCTCGTAAGCGTAATGACATCATCAGAGGTATTCAGACCTTTGCAGTCTGTGTTAAAGACTCTCAGGTTATGGGCTGCGCCTGCCTGTATGTTTATGATTCTGGTCTTGCTGAAATCCGTTCTTTAGGTGTTTCTCCTGTGGTTCAAAGACAGGGACAGGGCAGAGCTATTGTTAATTATCTATTAAAGAGAGCAGCAAAGATGTTTATCAAGAGAGTCTTTGTTCTTACCCGCTCTCCAGAATTCTTCTCAAAGGTAGGTTTCCAGAAAACTGTAATTGAAGCTCTGCCTGAGAAGATTCTAAAAGACTGTGAAAACTGCCCTAAACGTGCTACCTGTGATGAAGTTGCATACATTTACGATGTGAATAAGGAGAATGCATAATGAAGATTACAAGAAAGACCTTTGATGAGGTAATGTTCCCTTGCTACAACCCTATGAACATGGTTATCAAGAAGGCTCATGGGGCATACATCTATGATAACAAGGGCAATAAATACACTGATCTTACCTCCGGAATTGCAGTTAATATTCTTGGTCATACTCCTAAAGGCGTAGTTGATGTTATCAAAAAGGCCTCTGCCAACCTGATTCATGTAAGCAATATCTTCTGCAATGAGTATACTCTGACCTTAGCCTCAAAACTTGTAAAGAAAACCGGTTATGAGAAGGTATTCTTTGTGAATTCTGGTGCAGAATCAAATGAGACTGCCTTAAAGCTGGCCCGTAGGGTTGCATTTGATCTCTATGGCGAGGATAAGAATGAGATTATCTCCTTTAATAACAGCTTCCATGGCAGAACTTTCTTCTCGGTAACTGTTGGTGGTCAGGAGAGTTATTCTGACGGTTTCGGTCCTAAGCCTGCAGCTATTACTCATATTCCTTACAATGACACCAAGACCTTTGAGAAGACTATCTCTGATAAGACCTGTGCTGTGATCCTAGAGCCAATTCAGGGAGAAGGCGGTATTATCACTGCAGATAATGATTTCTTAATTAAGGTTAGAGAGCTTTGTGACAAATATAATGCAGCGCTGATCTTCGATGAGGTTCAGACTGGTGTTGCAAGATGCGGAACTCTTTATGCCTATGAGCAGACTCCTGTAAAGCCTGATATTCTGACTTCAGCCAAGGGCCTGGCTTCAGGTCTTCCTATAGGTGCTGTTCTGACCTACGATAATTTTGCTTCTCACTTTGTTCCAGGAACTCATGGTTCAACCTTTGGCGGTAATCCTCTGGCATGTGCCGTTGGTGCATATATTATCGACAAGGTAAGCGAAAAGTCATTCCTTAATAAGGTAAATAAGACTCATGACTACATTGTTGAGAAAGTCTCAAAGCTTAATGAGAAGTATCATGTATTCAAGGAAGTAAGGGGCAAGGGATTATTATTAGGTCTGGTACTTGCTGAGCAGTATGCCGGAAAATCATCAGAACTTCAGAAACTCTGCTTTAAGCACAAGCTGTTAACCCTTACTGCTCATGCAGATGTTCTTCGTCTTGCTCCTGCACTGAATATCAGCCATAAGGTTGTAGATGAGGCTATTTCTTTACTGGAGAAGGCCGTAAAGGACTTTGTTGCTGAATAATTTTTAATTACCGTTTTTGAATTTTGTTTTTTCGTTAATCACCAGTAATGTTTTTTTATTGGTGATTTTTTTACGATTATTTTTGAGACCTTTACTATGTCTTTTTCCTTCAAAGATACTCATGATTTTACCAGCCAGGAGCTTGAAGATCTTTTTCTGTCTGTAGAATGGTCTTCTGGTCATTTTCCTGACAAACTGGTCGTTGCCATGAAACATTTCTCTACAGTCTTTTCTGCCTGGGATGGAGATAAGCTTGTTGGAATGGTTTGTGCCATGGATGATGGCATTATGAATGCGTATGTGCATTATCTCCTTGTTAATCCTGCATATCAGCAGCAGAAAATCGGTAGGACTCTGGTATCCATGATCAAGGAAAAGTATAGGGACTACCTTAGAATTGCAGTTATTGCTTATGATGACGAACTGCATTTCTACAGTGATTGCGGGTTTGTAAAATCAAAAGATGCTTCTCCAATGTTTATCACATCTCTTTGGACTTAATAATTTTTGATCTGAAAACGTGTGTAGGGATTCTTCCTCCAAATCTTAAAAAAAAATGAGATTTGGCGGAAAAATAATTCTATGTGATTAAAGAAAGAATGCAATCAACGCTATTATCATCTGCTGTGAATGGTGGAATCTTGCTTTTTCACACAAAAAAAAGAGAGGTGTCTTGAGAATAGCGAATTGAAGAATCTGGTAGGCAGTCTTAAGTGAAGTGTTGCTTATTTTTGTACTGCAACCAGATTTTTTTTTGAGAATTATGCGGTTAATTGTTATGTGGTGCAAAGAAATCGATTATTTTCTGAATCGCAAAATCCATACGTTTTGGATCTGAAAAACGGTGATCTGCTTTCTCAACTTCTACAAGTTCAATAATATTCTTCTCAGAAAACTCTTTTGCATTCTCAATTGGCACACTATCATCAAGTGTTCCGTGAATCATTAGAATGCTTTCCGCATAATCAATGTAGTCAAAGGCAGCAATTTCATCATCAATTGTCTTCAGAGATTCAAGGAATTCCTTGCTGATCTTCATCTTGCGATCGCGTCCTGCCAATACCTCTTTGCCTTTTGAAAGCTTTTTATGATCATCCTCAGAAATGGTTGATGACATGATCTCGTAGAGTTTAACTGAGGTACTTCTTAGAGCTATTCTGTCAAAAGGATTGCCATGATCTGCTATGTACTTTAGTGTATTAAATCCACCAAAGCTTACTGAATAATTATATAGAGCCTGTGCCTTTAAATGCTCTCGTGCGTAATCAATAACCAGCTGCAGATAGGTCTGACATTCACTTATAAGGAGTTTTTTTCTGGCATCCTGACCGTGACAAGGCCAGTCAAAGGTTATTACACCAAATCCCTTGTATTTTGTATCAATTCTTTCTGCGAATTTTTCGACAGATTTATTGTCCTTAAATCCACCAAATCCGTGAGTGGCAATCACTACTTTATCAATTGAATGTATATCTTTGTCGTAGAATAATTTGCAGCGAACGCTGTAGCCCTTTTCGTTTATATCAAATAGCTTTTCCATATTCGTCCCTAAAAAAATACAGAACGATTATATTGCAAATTCCGCTTAAAAACATGTGAATGTGGAGTTTGAAATAATTTGGAGCTTAAAGATAGAAATGACCTCAAATCTGATGGATGAGAGGTCATGATAAAGCCTTACAGAGTTGTCTATATAAGACTTGTTTTGCTATTCTTCTGTCATTGGTTTGTGTATAAGCAGCTGATAAATGACTCTTAGATAGATTTCATGCAGCATATCAAGCTGTTTTACACTGACTCTTTCATTAACCTTATGAATTAGATCTGATACAGGACCAAATTCGACGGTCTGAGTCCCAAGAGGTCTTACAAATCTACCATCAGAGGTTCCGCCTGAGGTTCCCAGATCTGGTGTAACCTTAGTAACGGCTCTTATTGAATTATAAAGAGCGTCAATAAGTTCACCGTCTTTTGTTAGAAATGGCTTTCCTTCCTCACGGAATTCCATTTCACAGTCAATTTTCAGCTCATCTGCAACACCTCTGACGTGTTTTTCAATCAGAGATGGTGTCTGAGAGTCATTCCATCTGAAATTACAGCGAATAGTACAGGATCCTGGAATAACGTTATCCGCTCCGGTTCCTGCTTTTATATTTGATACCTGAAAAGAGGTAGGAGGAAAGAAAGGAGTTCCGTTGTCTATCGGATTATCAAGCATTCCCTGAATGAAACGTGATGCTTCAAATACCGCATTTTTTGCATGCTGTTCCTGCGCTGCGTGTCCCTGAATTCCATGCACGGTGATTGTTGCATTCATATCACCTCTGCGGCCATTCTTTATGGAATCTCCAAAGACTTTGTCGCATGAGCATTCACCGATAAGACAGTAGGTTGGAATCATGTGGCGCTGTTTCATATAGTCAATTACATATGGAGTGCCTCCAACCGCATCGCCTTCTTCGTTTGAGGTCAGAAGAAGCCCGATTGTGCCGATATGATTCTGATTCTGTTGTACATACTCGCACATAGCAGTGATCATTGCTGCATCACCGCCTTTCATATCGGAACTGCCTCTGCCGTACAGATAAGGCTCTCCATCATAATCGAATATTTCACCACAGAAAGGAGGATGCTCCCACTCTTTTTCATCTCCAGTGGGCACCACATCAGTGTGGCCTAGAAACAGTAGGAAAGGGGAGCCCCGTCCGTGAGTTGCCAGAAGGTTGGTTACACCTTTCTCTTCGATGGTATAACAGGTGAAGCCCAATGGCTTTAAGATCTCCTTTATCAGATCCTGACACCCGTTGTCATCAGGTGTTACTGATTCTATTCTAATCAGCTTCTGTGCCAGCTCAACGGTACGGGATAGCTCCATTTTTCTTCCTTACTGTTCTGTTGAAGTCTGAAGCTGTTCTGTTGCTTCAGCCTTTTTCTTATCATAGGTAGCAAAGATATTTGCCAGAATTGTTCCTGAAATTGAGTGCCATACGCAGGATACTGCTGATGCAATAGCTGCCTCTGCGGAGGTTGGGAAGAATTTTCCGCAAAGACCGGTTGCAAGACCTGCATTCTGAACACCAACTTCGATGGCAAGTGTTCTCTTCTTGGCAGTTGACATCTTGAAGGAACGACCAGCAAAGAATCCTAAGATATATCCTAAGGCATTGTGACAGAAAATGCACAGGAAGATAACAAGTCCTGACTCAAGGAACTTCTGTCCATGGTAAGCAATTACGCCGCCAACAATCAGAGCAAAACCTATTACAGCAACACCAGGCATTACCTGACGAACCTTCTTGAAGAAATCATATTTGCCAAACATAATGTTGCAAAGAGAACCGATACCTACAGGTACGATGGTTACCATCAGCATAAACTGGAACATGCTCCAGCCATCAATATCAATACGCTGACCTACCAGGTAGTTCACCAGCAGAGGAGTTGCAACTGGGGCAATAATGGTTGATACGGTGGTCATACCTACTGAGAAGGCAACATCACCCTTGCACAGGAAGGTCATAATATTTGAAGAAACACCGCCAGGGCAGCAGCCAACAAGAACCAGTCCTAAAGTTAAACCGTCTGAGAGGTTGAATGTAGTTGCAAGAGCAATTGCAATCAGAGGCATAATAGTGAACTGTGCAATTGTTCCAATCAGAATATCAAAAGGTCTCTGGGCAAGAATTCTGTAATCCTGTCTACCGAGGGTCATACCCATAGAGAGCATAATGATTCCGAGAATAATAATCTGAGTATTACCTTTTACGAAGGTACATGATGAGGGTACAAAATAGGCGAATACAGCAGTTCCGATTACGAACAGTGCTGTGTATTTAGCAAGTATTCTGCTAAGTGTTATTAGTAGTGACATGTTATTTCCTGAAGTTAGTTTGTCGTTGTCTAAGTGTTATTTTTAACACTATCTTCATATTCTACGTATCAGTATTCAAAATCAATAAGAGCTCTTTTTTTAGCGAAAAATGCATTAAAAGAGAGCAAAATGGGGTAGTTAAATGTTCCATTTTGGAAATACTCTATGTAATCAGGCTTTATTTTGGTGCTTTTTTTGAAAAAATAGAATAGTGATAGTAGTTTCAATTTTTGATCTTTTGATTGCTTTTGTTCCAAATATAAAGATATTTGTTATGTGTTGTGTGTTATTCTTAGTGTAGGTGTATATATTTATTAGAGATTATCCGCTTTGATTACAAAAGAACAATTTTTAAATTACTGCTCCTATCCTATTAAGGCCTTATCCTCTAAGAATTTTTATTTTGATGTTTTATTCAGAATGAAAGGCTTTGGTCTTTTATATCTTCTAGCCTTATGTGTAATTCTTTCTATCCCTGCAAGTGTAAAGATCAATCATGTGCTTGAGATTTTTCGCGGTATTGAGCTGCCAAGAATAGTTGCGCTTATCCCTCCAAGCTATGTCGCTCAGGATGGTTCTTTCAGGCCTCTTAACGAGGATAACAGTTATAAGGAGATTTTTACTACCGACGGCACTCTGGCGGTAGTGTACAATGTTAAGGATCTGCCTCTCTCTGGAAATGCCCAGAAGGCAATTGTCGAGCTGAATTCAAAAACCATTTCCGTAAAGGCTCCTACCCAGAAAACAGTAGTTAGATACACTGATCTTGTTACTACCGGAACAAATTTTGATCCTCTTGAAGTTTCAAATGTTGTTGATGCTGTTTTCGGTCTGGCTGTGCCTTTCATCTTTATTTTTCTTTTATGCTGGTTCTTCTGCATTCTGGTGTTCAATTCGCTTGTAATGGCGATTTTGTCGAAGTTTCTCTTTGTTTTTGTTGGAAAAATCAAGACTTCCTTTGGCAACACCCTAAGACTAAGCTCATTTGCTAATACTATAGTAGGAATACTGTTGTTAGTAGAACTTATTTTAAATGTAAAGCTTCCATTCAATCTGATCATGCTCCTGCCTATGGTTTACATGATCCTGTTTGTAAGAAACTTCAGATTTGAGCTTGAGAAGAATGGTGTAGAAGAGTTTGTCAGAAAATATACCCCTCAGGGGACAACAATCAAAAATTATGATAGCGATGCCACACAGCCATCAAGAAGAGATATTTCCGACTTTACAGATGGACTAGATTCAACTACAAATAAAGGTAGGAACCCTGAAGAAGATCCTGTTGAAAATCAGACTGATACAGAACAGAAGATTGAGGAAAAGACCTCAGAGACTCCTGAAGGTTCCACTAATACCAAGACTCAGTCTAAGTCTTCGGATAATTCTGGTGATGGACCTGGATATTTTGCTCCATAAGGATTTCATATGCGAAAGGTTATTCTTTCTTTGGCTTCTGTTTTATGTGCGTTTTATGCCAATGCGCTTGAGATTACAATAGAGAATCAGACTGACGCTACAGTAGTGATGGCCTTTTCATATCTTGATAACAAGGAAAACGACTGGGTCGTAGACGGCTGGTATAACGTTATGCCAAAACAGAAGGCAAAGGTTGAACTGGACAGTAAGAACGATATCTACTATCTGTATTCAGAGTTTTCTAACGGCAAGAAACTTGAAGGCGGTAAAGGCGCTGTTGATCTGAAGGTAAAAGATCGTTCATTTTTCTATAAGCAGAAAAAGATCCCTGATGATGTAGACAGAAAGGTAAGTTTCCTGCGTGCCCGAGGCAATGACGGACATGCTCTGATCCGCATTAAGTAAATCATTTAACATTTCCGCTAGTTTGGATCTACAAAAAAACTATAAAAATATATAAAAAGCTATAAATTTTCTGGGCTTTCTACCAAATTCCTGTTTCATCACTGCTGGTTGCTATCCCATTCATTTCTAAATCAGATAGCAGAGCCGTCAGCTCCGCAGGCTTAAGTTCGGAGCTAGCTGCTCCTACGTTTTTTATCTGTTGTCTCAGATTAATTGCTGCATTCAGGTCACGGTCTATGGTAAAGCCACATTCTGGGCATTTATACACACGGTCCCTGAGCGTTAAATCTTTTTTCAGTGCACCACATTTACTGCAGGTCTTAGAGCTTGCGTAAAACCTGTCAACTTCCTGAAGATTTCTATGTTTATACTCCATTTTGTATATAAGGTTTTTCTTGATGTTGT
>NZ_FPAH01000069.1 GCF_900116345.1 Succinivibrio dextrinosolvens
TTTTTCTTCTTAAACTGAGGATATCCTCCTTTGCCTTTGAAGAACCGGCTGAAGCCACTATATAAATCCTGCATCTTTTGCTGCAGCACCTGAGAGTGCCCCTGAGTCTTGAGAAAGCTGTTTTCTTCCTCTGTCATCAGTTTATTAAGATCATATGTAAATGAAAACTTATTTATAGGTCTTGGCTTAGGTACCAGAGAAATATCCTCACACCAGCACTGAGCTGATTCGATATCTTCAAGATATTCCTGATATTCTTCATTTCTTCTTGCCAGCACCTGATTCCAGGCATATCTGGCAGAGCCACAGAGCTGAACTAATCTTCTCTGCTGCGCACCATTAGGTCTTAACCTATATCTGTATGCCTGTTTCCAGTTGATATTCATTTACGATGAAAGGACTCTAACAATATTATTATCAATTTAGGGAAAACGTTATTATATCAAGGTTACCTTTATCCTAAAAAGAAATTACAACATTTTTCAAATATGATGTAGATGACAGCTTTTAGGGCACGCTTCATCCTCGCACTAAAAGTACGAGGTATTCGCGTGCGTGAATTTGATAAAACATGTAAAAGTTAAGTAAAACAGCAATAGATCATCTTGAATGCTATTCTATTGCGGACATTTTCTAATCAGGTTTAAAGGCTACAAATTACAGATAGTTCGTTACCTCCTTTATTGTGACACCTTTGTCAATAGTGGAGGTAAATTAAAACAAATCAAATCAGATCTAATTTGCAATAGTTGTAAATAACTGTTTGCCTTGAGGATCATAGACGTAAATCGTTCTGTCTTTTCGTATCGCAAAACTTGTTCCTGTATAGCCTACAATAGCGCCATTAGAACCAATGTCTTTCGTACATAACTGTCTGCCTGTCTCATCATATACATAGGCAATACGACCTCTTTCTACTACTACGCCAATAGTCATAAAAAGCTCCTTCTGTTTATCAAGAATAGATACTATTTGTTAATCCAATATTTATAGAGAGGAAGTTATCACAGATTTGAGACAGAACAAAACAAGCTCTAAACACATTTGTCAACTGCATCTTACTCCTGCTGTAAAGTAGTCCTTAATAATCAAGTCTGTTATTTTTCTTGAATAACAGACTTATCAGCTTTTCATATGCCGTTCTATGCCCTTCCTTTCCCCCCCAAAAAAATCAGAATAGAGACTTAAAATATGATTCAGACTCAAGAAAAAAAAATTAATCCTTTCTCTGTGATTCACTTTCTCTCAACCAATACGCTCTTCACCGGTCTGTGGATTGTAATATGTTTTTGCTGTGCACCCTTACTAAATTCGTAATGAACGCCATCCTTTCTTCTATCTCTCTTTTCTTCTTTCTACAAAATCTCTTGGTTTCATCAAAATCTAATCTACGATCGGACCAACCGTTATCTGTCAGAATATAGCCGTACTGGGGTTTACACTCGACCATTATCTCTTCTGCGTTTACGGCAATAAGTGTACCGATACAAGAGCACAGAGAGAGTCTCCCAAAAAGATTGAAAGCTACTGAAAAGCATTCTCATACTTGTCCGCTGACTGCCCAGGAGTGTTTCCCTGATTAAAGGCAAGCTTCTTTAAATATTCTGTGTAGGTATAGGATTCAGACCAGCCACGACTTTTAACAAGCAGAAAGGTCTTTCCGTCAGCCTGTCTTTTAATATCAAGACTTCCCTTCTCCAAAATAAGATCGACCACAAGCTCATCAGAAGAATAATTTACATAGGTCAGCATTCCATTATTAGTCTTTATGCATTTATCGTATGTTTTGGATGTTGTCTGTCTGAACCACTCAGTCCATCCTGATGGCAAGATATTTTCCTGAAAGTTACTGATAAGGGATGAGACGAATGAGTTCTTTCCTTCTTTGTCCCAAAAGTTAAGTCGAATCTCTATAATCTCGCCGATTTCATTTACATAAAGCCTTATAGTTCTGACTGTATCAGTAGGATAAACCGAGCCTTTTAAGGTGGTAATACGGAAACAGTCATCATTGGTCATGGAGTTATAAAGCGACTTAATATTGTCGCTAGAATGCGACTCTGAAGAATACAGATCATGTCTACTGTTCTCGTAGATAACACAGTTTTGCTTTTTATTCTGCAGGAGATAATAGGAAACAGGAATTAAATCTTTTTTCTCATTGATTAGAGGAATTGTTTTATTGGAAATGACCTGCTTGGAAATTGTAGCCTTGGCATTTGTCCCCAGAACAAAGCCGAACAATGATACAGGAGTGTCTTGGGTATACTGCCACTCGTTTGCTACAGATTCGTAGTAGCTTTTATTTTCAATCTTCTGGTTATAGGCAACCCAGATATAGCAGACAAAGACAAGAACCAGAACTGTTAAACAGATGATAACAAATCTTTTAAGTCCATCGTCTCTGTCTATTCTGCTCATATTCAAGTCTTTCCGTTACACCGTTCATTAGTAATTCCTAATTCAAGTATAACCCGAAGAGCAGCTTGAAGAATGTTACTAGGCAAGCAGTCTTGCTATTTCGTCATCATAGCCAACGATCTCTTTCAGATTCTTCAGACTGTAGTCATGGAATTTGACGTTTTTCTCTATATAGTCGATATCGGTTAGAGCTGTATTTTCCTTATGCTCGAGTACTACCACAGCATCATACAGCAGCCTATTTTTCTGCTCTTCATCAGCAAAGGAAAAAGTAAGTTCAAACTCGTTCTTCTCAAGTTCGCTGATAATTTCCTGATCCTCTGCGTATTTGATTAGAGAAGGACCAAGCTTTAAAAGAGTTGACCTGTAATCGCCGCGACCGCCGCCTACAAAATGACATTCGTATGAATGCTTTTCCTCTGACTCAGTTCCATTCATGAAAACAGAATAACACTCAAAATCTCTGGTAACAGAGTTGATAAGAGAAATGATTCTCTTTGCAGTTGTACAATCCTTAGCAACAGCAGTTACGGTGCCGTTTGCAGAACTGATATTAGACATTTAAACACCACTATTTATTTGATTCAGTTAATATTTTTTAATAAAAACTCTAAGCAAATAGAGTTTGAGAGTCTGTCATTTTTACGAGATTTTTTTCACTGTACTGATATCTTTTGTAACTGACCTTCCTGCAGGTCATAGAATGTATCGGAGTATCCGCAACATGAGTGACCTTTACAACTGCCTTATCTATAGATCCGTCAGCTTCTCTAATGTCGACATAATCGAAGGTAAGTTCAAAACCAAGGAATTCCAGCTTTGAAACAGCATTTCCCTGCTTTAAGGTTCTGTTACGATAGTCATCCAGCCATTCGCCAAGGTATTTGATATTATTAAAGAAATTCCAGCGTCCTCGACCATCAAGACGACATTCAAATCTATTTTCGTCATCCAGTGAAATGACGCTGTCATCAAAATAGAAGCTGGTATAGAAAGTGAAGTAGGAAGTCACAGAGTTTATAAGCTCAGCAACCTCTTTAGCTGATTCATAGTCTTTGGCAATGATGGATACCTTTCCCTGAGCAAAACTCTGATTAGCCATTTAAAACTCCTTATGTTAGAAAACAAGTTAGATTCGAATATGTTTGTTTGTATTGTTTTGAATTTTCTTACCTATGAATCTATGATACAGAAATATACTTATATAAAAATTATGCAGTAATATTAAATAATGTATTATTGTTATTTCTGTTAATAAATTATCGATAATTCAATAAGCTTTCAATCTATGATTTCAGGCTCAATAACCTGATAAGAAAGAGTTTTATAGACAACACAAAGCAAAAGAAAGCTAGTGAAGAACCAGCAAAAAATAAGACTTAAGTTTATTTCAACAAAAAGATTGAGCAAAAACTTATATGTTATTCTCTTTACTTGCCACGTGGATAGATTTTGTAGTTTTCAGAGCAACCGAGATTATGATGACGAGAATACCGGCATAGAATGAAATATTCAGCTCAGAAGCCTCATCAAAGAGGATCATAGCTAAAATAATGGAATAAACAGGCTCAAGATTATAAGAGAGCATCACCGTAAATGCCGAGAGCTTCTGCAGGACCTGAAGCTGCAGAAGATAAAGCCCCGCAGTACAGATCACTCCTGCTAAAAGTAAATAGAAAGCATCACTTAAACTGAAATACAGAGACCACTGTCCCTCCACAACATAATAAAAAGGCAGAAGCATCGCCATAAAAACAGTACCACCTAAAAGCTCCCAGCTTATAAGCGAATAATTCTCATACTTTAAGGCTATTCTTTTGTTGTATATAGAATATATCGCAGAGAAAATAGCACAGACTATACCGACTGCGATACCAAGACGGTAACGCGCATCAAAGCCAAAGATGATCAGCACTCCTATTATGGCCAATAATGAGTAAGCAACA
This sequence comes from Succinivibrio dextrinosolvens, assembly GCF_900116345.1. Lineage (GTDB taxonomy): Bacteria > Pseudomonadota > Gammaproteobacteria > Enterobacterales > Succinivibrionaceae > Succinivibrio > Succinivibrio dextrinosolvens_B. The sequence continues at coordinate 4,368 of NZ_FPAH01000069.1, forward strand.
TCAGTGAACGAGAATCTGGTCTTAACCACAAAAGGCTCAATTAAGGCTACAAAAAAGCCAATAGTTGATACACAGACAACGCCGATCGAAACATTGGAAAGTTTTATTGCAAGGTAAAACAGAATCAGATGAGCACAAAGAATGGCTCCCGCTATCATACTGCTTAGAGTTCCTTTTACCCCCAGCCATTTTAGTTTTCTGAATAGGATTAGATAACCTGCAAGAATTACTCCTCCCAAGAGCATTCTGAAGAACACAATCCAGAAAGCATCCAGAGATACCAGTCTGCCGAATAAACCAGTAAAGCCAGCGATAAAAACAGCAAGATGGAGTTTTAGAAAAACTGAGAGCATTTGACTTATAACAAATCCAAATATAGAGCTTAATGAGACGAGCTAAGTCTAGCATATACAGCGAAAAGAAATTGAAGAAAAATAATCAACTTCACTGAAATATAATGCTTTAATTTAGATCCATGAGTTTCATCTTATATTTACCAAAAACACATAGTTACCAACCATATTCTTAATCAAAATAGAGGTCCTCTTTTTATTCGTTTTCTATAATTAAAAATGAGGTGTGTGCCTTTCGTACTATAAAAAAACAAAAGACTTTGCTAAAAACACAAGAAAATAGTTTTTCAAAAAAAAACATTAAAGCATTGGAGCTTCGATGGCAGCTTACGTATTTCAAGGCATTCTCGGTAATGAATACTATGTCTTTGAACCTGAATACCTGGCATATGTACAGGCTCCACCTCCTTGCGCCTATCTTTTCACTAGAAAAACACTGGCTTTTGCTCTATCCGTTGAGGAAGAGAAAATTTCACCTGCCATGTTTTCAGATCAGATAGAATTATCACCTCTTGAACTGCACCTAGCTATCAAGGTTGACGACTATATTAAATACTGTGGAATTCAGGATGCTCTTCATGGACTAGATCATGAAGAGAATAAAGAGATCAGAAAAATTGCTCAGAACTACGTAAATAAGAAAACTGATTTTCTGGATATCCAGTATGAAGGATGTTTCCGTGGCTATGAAATATATATTCCAAGAATGTCACAGGGAGGAAAGGAAACAATCTCAATGCTGATTGCTATTCATACCAACCATAGCAGTATCTTTACCCTTGATGGGGAGAGTATGGATGTTGTACTGGATGAGCTTAATTTCAACACTGTAAGAAAAGAAATTCTAATGCAGCCTACCGTAGGACATACCTATGACATCATCTGGGTTGCAAAGTATCAGGGAAAAGATGTACTGAGAATCGTTAATGAAAACGGCACCTCAGAAAAGGTGCCCCGTTATATGTACGTTCTTTACGGAACAGAATGGAAACTTGTCTTAGGAGATGAAATTTCTTCACTTCTTAAGTTCCTGCCTACAGTTGAGCAGCAGGATCAGGCCAGAGCGTTTGTAAAGAAACAGGGATTTCAGTGTGCCTGCTTTGTTGGCGTTTTTGAAGGTCTTAACGTATACAACGTCCATTTTATGCCTCCATGTTACGATTTTGCCATTGCGGGTGTTTTACAGCAGGGAGATAACATTGAGCTTTTTGATGAGAACAATGAGGTTCATAAGAAAATCTTCGTGCAGGTCCAAAAACTCATGAAAGACAGCAGATATGTAAAACCCGATGAACTTGAATGGGATTACAAATCACATTTAAAGGCTCATAAACTTATACATAAATTCTGCAGTGAAAACCAGATAACCATTCAGGCAGAACTCGGCCACTGGGCAGGAATGCTCCTTGAACTAGCCTATCACACTAAAGAAGCAAAAACTGAAAATAAAAATGCATTGAATTCTGATAGCAAGAATGAATGGATGTATCTTCTGGTCTCTGAGAAAAAAGTAATTAAATGCCCAGATGAGCTCATTCCTCAGGTACAGAAGGAATACGAGCCAATAAGTCAGGACAATGAGTTTAAAACTCTGATTGTACCTAATACAGATTTTAAGGCTCCACGTGAAGAGACAGATGCAGACGAGCTGATAAATACGGAAAAGCTTATGAATACCAAGGCTAACGTATATGAGGCAGAAAACGGCTGCAAAACGGTCCTTAGCTATCTGAGTCGCAATTATTCACCTAAGCTTACAGAAAAAGATGCATTGTCACTGCTGGATAATATTACCTCCTTCCCATATGGACAGACCAAGGAAGAAATTGCTAAAGATCTTGCTGCAGTATCTTTAGCAAGAAACAGTTTTAAGAAAAGGTATGAAGGAAAGGTGGATTCAGCAACACTTAACTCTCTAGCCAAAAGACGCTTTCCTTACGAGGGACTTTTCTTTGATTTCAAAGAGTCTGATTTTGAGTAAAGCAAAAACACCTACAGGTTAAGGACCTAGTCATATCAGTGTCTGTAATAGCAGATACTTTTTATCATTACACCAAACATAAATACTGCTATGATTCACTCAAAACAAATAAACCAAGATTGTAATCTGATTAACAATGAGCCGAACCTTAACCTTATCTGAACTAAAAAACAAAGCAGATGTAACAAGAAGTGAAATCATGCGTATGGTCTGGAGTATGAGCATTCCAGCTATACTTTCACAGATCACCTTTATCGCCATGCAGTATATTGATGCTGCAATGGTGGGTAGCTTAGGTGCTGATGCATCTGCATCTGTCGGTCTGGTCAGTTCTGCAAGCTGGCTCATCTTCGGAATCACCATGGCAAGTACCGTAGGATTCTCTATTCTGGTAGGACAGAGAATTGGAGCTGGTGACCATGTGAGGGCTCGTTCTCTGATGAGACAGGCTTTCATGGTAAATATCATTGTTGCCTTTGCTGTTGTAGTTTTCGGTATAACAATCAGTGATAACGTTCCTTTATGGATGGGTGGCAATGCCTCTATTGCTGCCAATTCAGCCGCATATTTTATGATCCTGATGTTCAGTATCCCATTCTTTCTGATGAGAGTACTGGCAAGTTCTCTGGTTCAGGCAACCGGCAACATGAAGGTACCAAGTCTTGTAAGTGCAGCGACCTGCCTTCTGGATATCTTCTGGAATTTCTTCTTTATTTTTCCTTCAAGAACCTATGAGTTATCTCTCATAAACCTTTATATACCAGGTTTCGGTTTTGGAGTACCAGGAGCTGCAATGGGTACTGTAGTTGCTGAATGTATAACCTCTACAGTTATAGTCTATTACCTTTTAAAGAATTCAGAACTCAGACTGGTCCGAGGCGAGAAATGGACTTTTGACAGACAGGATATTGTTTCTGCAATGAAACTTGGTATTCCTGTAGGCTTAGAAAATGCAGTTATGACCGCAGCAATGGTGGCAACCACAAGAATTATCGCTCCACTGGGAAATGTTTCACTTGCAGCCAACATATTTGCTATTGAAGCAGAAGGTCTCTGCTATATGCCTGGTTACGGTATCGCATCTGCAATATCACCAATCATCAGTCAATGTATAGGAGCAAAACGCTATGATCTGGTGAAAAAATGTTCCAAGTACGGCATTATGCTCGGAGCCCTTATTATGGGATTATGTGGAATTGTGATGTTTTTTATCTGTCCTGCAATCTTCACTATCTTTACTCCAGATCATGAAGTCAGAGAACTTGGAGTAAAGATCTTAAGAATAGAAATGTTAGCCGAACCAATGTTTGGTGTTTCAATTGTGGCAGCAGCGGCTTTGCGAGGAACAGGAGATACACTAATACCCAGTATCTTAAATGCTGCAAGTATATGGGGAGTAAGAATCACCCTGTGTCTTTTAATGGTTCCAATGTATGGACTTACTGGAGCGTGGATAGCAATGTGTATAGAGTTGTGTTTCAGAGGAGCAATTCTACTATTGAGATTTCTTTCATCTCCATGGAAAAAACTTGAACTAAAAGACAAAGAATAGAAAAAACGGTTTTCAATTGAATAGCAGAAATAAAAAATCCTGGAATATACCAGGATTAAAAAAAGGAAAACTTATAAAAAGAAATAAATAAAAATATGACCAGTAATCAGAGCAAAGATTCCTGCGATTACATCATCTACCATCACACCTAATCCCCCTCCGATATGCTTATCAAAAAAGTTAATAGGAAATGGCTTTAAAACATCAAAAATTCTGAAAAGCACAAAAGCAAGTATAGCCAGATACCATTGTGGAGGGAAAAACAGAATAGAGATAAACATTCCGTCAAATTCATCGATAACAATGGAGCTGTTATCATGCATACCCATATCCTTTTCTGTTATATCTGAAGCATACCAGCCTATAAAGAAAGTAAATACAGCAACAGCAAGAACATAGTACCAATCAAGATATAGAAGTCCCATGCATATAGGCATAGCAGCAAGGGAACCAAAGGTACCAGGAGCCTTAGGCAGCAGACCTGAACCAAAGCCTACCGCAATAAGATGCCATGGATTAGAAAGTCTTATATTCTTTAAAAAAGAGCGATCATGTTTATCCATCAGAAAATCCTGTAAGGAGAAGAACTGGTGATTATTAGATAGTATATATACGAAAAAACCGAGATGCAAAAACATCTCGGTTTCTCAGAAAGGGAAGCCTGGCGGTGACCTACTCTCACACAAACGTACGTTGCACTACCATCGGCGTTACTGCATTTCACTTCTGTGTTCGGAATGGGAACAGGTGGTTCTACAGCACTATGGCCGCCAGGCGAATTGGGTTT
>NZ_FPAH01000033.1 GCF_900116345.1 Succinivibrio dextrinosolvens
CAATGTGTGCAGCATAGTCCTTTTTAAACTTCGCTACAGCCCAGTTGTAGGCAAATCGTCTTACACCAAATGCCTTACGACAATAAGTAAAAAACTTATTGTTTGCCTTTAGCTCAATAACCTGTCCTACAATCATTCTTTTCCGTTACCTGTCAGCTTCTGCTGCTTCTTTTAGTAATTTACGAGACCAACTATTTTACCTTCTGCTGACAATCAAATAAAGCAGAGAAAAACAAAGTCTACAAAATTTTTGTAGACTTTATAAACAATTTATAGATTTATCGAAACTGTTATTAGCCCTTTTAGAGAATTACAGACTAATCAAAACGAAGGTTAGTTGCCCTGATCTTCAGAACATTATTTGAATTTGAACTGGTCTCAGTCTTAAAGCTTGCGTAGCCTCCACTTACAACACTCAGCCAGTCAGAATTAGTAATCTTTGAAGAAGGACCTCCCTTAGATTCAATTATCACATCGCTTAGGACAAAGTTATCTTTTACATTGTAGCAGGCCTTCTCCAGCTGTTTTGGATCGTTTCTGAAGTTATGTAATACAGATGGCTTTATGGTTCTTACAAAAGTAACCTGACTGATGTCTCCATCATCAATAAGCTTCTGAAGCTTTGCTCTTATACCAGTATTGATAAGCCCCCTTCTCTCCAGCTCATCAAGATCATCAGAAGTGAGCTTGTTACAAACACTCTTATCAGTAGCCTGATCAATCATACCTGTAGTTGCTGAGGTATGGATGGTACGGATATGTTCAGATTTAAGTATTGAAGTATTAAACTGATTTATCTTATCAATACCCTCTCCTACCTTCTTAACATTCTTAACAAATTCTTCCGCTTGTTTTGGATTCTTCTTGTTTAATTTGGATGTCTTATGTGAAACATACAAATCGTTTACAACATTAACAGCATCCTTAACATGGAACATCTCGGAAGCACCAAGATCAGGCTTAGAGTAATCAATCTTATGAGAACCTTCATTAAGATCAAATAGCTTGAACTTCTTTCCGATCTCATGAGTGGTACGAACCTCATGAGTTGACCCGGTATTGTCGACTGTAGTCTTTGAGTCTCGATTGTAGGTGTATGACAACTCAAGTGCACCAAGCGTGGTGAACTTAACCATATTTTGCATTAGAGGATGCTCCTCTGCATACTTATCAATCAGAGCCTGCTTAACAGCATCATCCTTTTCATTGTTGATAGCATCAAGTTCATCATGATGCAAGAAGCCCTGAACAAGATTGCTGAGGTTAGCTTTAACCTGAGCCTTTCCGGTAATACTCCAGGAGTTTCCAGATGCTGCATCTGAAGCCAGACGGACATCCTCCTCGGTTAGCTGTGCAGTATACATCTTACACATGAAGGCGGCGGCTTCATCATCATTGTCAAACTTCAATTCAAGCACGCGGTTAGCGCCAACACTTGCTCCTGCGCCAGCCTTGGCACCGCCGGTAATAGCAGGCTTGAATGAAGCCTCTGCCTCAAGACCGACCTTAAGGATACTTGCATTGATGAAGAGGCTCAGCTTTCCATCAGAATTTCTGGTGAAGGCCATAGCGGCATTAGAATTTATGGCCAGAGAAGCCTTTACCTTCATCAGGTCATTCTTATTCAGTACACCTCCGGTAACTGCATCAATACCGGCCAGAGGATTGAAGTTGACCTTAAAGTCCATGTTCTGGTTAACATAGCGGATCTCATTTTCTCCGATTCTGTTTACCATTTCCTTCATTGCAGGCAGATACTCATGGAAATCGTGTGATCTCTTTGCTGCCTCATCATCAGGCAGTCCGCCAAAGAGAATTTTCGCAGATCTGTAGATTCCCCTGATATCGTTGAAAACTGAGAAGAAATGAGACTTCACACTTCTGAACATCTTGGTCAGAATAAACTGACTTGAGGTCTCTCTCAGTCTAGCCCTTGTCAGCAGTCTTGACATATTGGAGTCAAAGCCGCGAACCTGAAGGCACTGCATCATCTGCTGCTCAATTTTTCTTTTCTCAACTCTTGATGTCTTTGGATTCTTGTAAACCGAATACAGATCGGTCTTACTTGCATAACCAAGCTTCGCAGCAGCGTAACTTGAAGCAAGTCTAAGCTCATCACGGACAGCACTTCTGGACAGAAGCTTATTGGCCATAGGAACCAGAACTTCGGAGTCACCTTTACTAATCTCTAAATCCAGAGCGGCAGCATCCTTATTACGCTTATCAGTTCCATAGCCACCAATATAGGCACTCTTAATCTTCTGCAGATTGCTTCCATCTGCAGCCTGCATTGCGGCATCAGACAAAGCGGTACCTACTGAGTTTTTGGCTGCATCAGTTTCAAATCTGTTCTCATGAGTCTTGTAGACAATCAGAGAGTCAGCAGTAGTTGTATTCTCAAGATTCAGATGATTAGTGATAAAAGCATTGAGCTTTGCTGTAAAGGTTTCATCTGAAGCGGTATTCAGCTCTAACAGGTCACGACTGAAGGCGGTCTTACCGTTTTCAGGATCCCCTGGAACCTCACTGAAGGAGTTTGGATCAATGTTCTGGTTTAAAATCTTAAGATTACTTATAAGCTCCTTCTTCTGTGCTACTGAAAGTGGAGCCTCTACAGTTGCCTTGGCAACGTTCTGGATCTGGTCCAGATCATACATACCGATTCTGGTGGTGAAATCACTTATCAGTGAATTGAGGAATCCAGTCTTGGTATGCAGAGTACCGTTCATTAGAGCATCAAAATACTGCCCCTGCCCCGTAATAGCATTTGCAATAACCTCCTGATTCATAGCAGTAAGAGCTTCAACACTCATATGCTCAAAATCAAGATTTGGATGGTCTGTTCTATACTTGGCAGTAGCATCCATAATTGCAATGGCTGGAGCATTATTCAGAGCAGACACCTGCATATATTTGTTAATCAGAAGCTTTACGCCCTTGGATAGAGGTTCCTGATTAGCATGAGTAGCCAGGATCTCCTCAAGCTTGTTCTGAGCATTCAGACATTTCTGCTTAAAGGCCTGAACCTTATCATCGGAAAAACGAGGATCATCAGGAATCTCAGGATTATTTCTCTTTCTGAGCTCATATACGGCATAATCCTTGGCAAAACTGATCTCGTCTCTTGTAAAGGTGATAAGGTCCTTGTTATCAATACCGTAACTTCTCAGGATTGCAGGATCAAGCTGAGAGGCATCATCAACAAGATTGTCTCTTAAAAGAGAAATGGTAACAGCGACATTCTCACCCTTTACAGCATCACCTGGAGAGAGTTTCTGTGCAGACAGAAGTTTGTTGATGGTTGGCATACAGATAGCTTCATTACGAGCGTCAAGCTTTGCCTTGTATTGAGATGTAAGCTTCTCATCTCTGTTGACTTCCTCTGCAAGTTTCTTCTTATTGATGCCGATTTTAATCAGTTCGTCAGGATCTGTAATATTATCGTAAGCAGTAAATGACCACTTGTCACCAAAGGTGTAGATGTCCTGACGCATCTCATTTAAGGCAAGAAGAGTCTTGCCCTTATCAGAGGAAACCAGAACACTCTGCAGAGCCTTCTTGTCATCAAGTTTGGAGTTCAGACTCTGAGCTAAATTAGAGGCAGTTGAAATCTGTTCTTTTTGTCTAAACACACCCTGACCAGTTGCATCGAGTTTAGCTCTAACATTCTCATCAAGAGAATTGATAAACGCATCTCGAGCCTGAATGCCAGGATTTACAGGCTGACCGTTTAGACCTGCAAAAGGATCAGGTTCTGCATCGATGGAATAAACTCTTGAAGGAGCATCTGCAATTGCACCGCTTGCAATCTGCTCACCCATATGGGAGTGATATGCTGCATAAAGTACAGTATTCCAGATGGCATTAAGCTGAGGTAAAGGAACATTAACAGCGTACTCCAGAAGCTTCTTGAGATCTGCAGCTTTAATCTCATTGAGATCAGCTCGGCTGATCTTATCCAAAAGTTCAGTAATATCGGCTGTATTAGCACCATAATCAGGACCGCCTGGAAGAGCATTGTTCTCCTGTTTTATCAGCTCAACTGTATCCTTGACAACGACAAAGGCCTTCAGATAGCCACACTGCTGCTTTAAAGCAGGATCAGAAGTAATTCTTGCAAATGAGGTGGCCATATTCACAAAGGCAAACTTTGTATGTCTGTCATTAAATGCAGACTGAAGTTTTCCTGACAGAAGAGATTTAGCTTTAGCAGGATCTTTTACTGCCCTAGCATACTCTTCTAGCATGTTAACAGTGGCAGTAATCTTCTGTTCCTCTGTAGCATTTGCAGGAGCAGACATATTGGTAAAACCCTTGAAGCTAAATCTGTTCAGTGCTAACTGTCTGATTACCTCAGGGAACTGAGCCTTAAGATCAGGACTATCTGCAGTCTTTAATACCAGAGCCTTCAGTGTTTTGAAATTCAGACTGTCACTAAAGCCCTCATGATCAGCCGGATTAAAAGCTGTAAAGGAATTTCTCAGAATATCAATCATCTGACCAGCCTTCTGAGCTGACAGATCTCTGGAAATTTCACTAAAGACTGACATCATCACATTTGCAAAAGCATCATTTTTGCCTGGATTTGCAAACAGCTGTTCAACCTTAGCCTGAAGCTCTTCAAACTTCTTATTCTCATATTTTTCCACAAGAGCCATAAGATGCTCATTACCATAGGCTTCTGTAGCAATACGGTTTTTAATCTGATCCAGAGTATAACCTTTTAAGGTTGGATCCTTCAGGATTCTGTCAAGCTCATATTTCTCACTCATAAGCTTGTCAATCATTCTCTTGTTTTCAACGAATGAGTTATAGTCAACTCTCTTTTCTTCAGAGAACTCATAGAGTGAAACCGTACCGAACTGGGTTGGAAGTCCATTATTCAGCTTATTGGAAACAAACAGAGAAGTCTTGGCTGTAAGCTGATTTGGATCAGCTTTTGAGATATTACGTGCAGCATTGTTATAGGTTGTAGCAAGCTCAGAAATCTTTGCATTGGCTTCTGTCTTGTTTGCCACCAGACCAGTAATAAAACTATTTACGGTCTGCTGAAACTTACTGATAATCAGAGGGTTTCCAGTCAGCATTATTTTGTTTGCAATTGTAGACTGAAGAGCTGCTTTAGCCTCCTCTATCTCCTGAGTAGAAGAAGCTGCAATCAGTTTTCCAATCTGGACCTGCAGAGTTTTAGCCAACTCAGGATCTTTCTGTCCTGGAGGCAGACGAGAATTGATATCCTCTGCATAAACAAAAGCAAAAGTATGAGCAAACAGTAAATCAACATATGCACGCTGAGCATTATTACTTGATGCATTGTACAGAACGCGCATTTCCTTAACTGGATCTGTAGACTTAAAATGCTTTGCACACTTGATTTTAAAATCAAGGTCGCATTGTGAAGCAAGAGACTGAAGTTTAGCAAGATTTGGAGCTTCTTTGCCTGTCTTCTGTAGGACCTCGAAGCCGTTAGTCTGCTGAATAAAATTGGTTACAAACAGAGTGTCATCCATATTGGAAATATTCTGATTTCCATTATTAACCAACTTGGCATTGGATAGAATCGTATCTGAGTTAAGAACATTATTTTCAACAGGATGTAGAACAGGATCATTCATTAGATTTGGAGCATTCTCCAGAATATTTCCGCCCTGATGCTGCTGATTAACAATCTGATTATTGACAACATTATTCTGAAGTCTCAGGTTATTAGTTAGAGAATTCACATTAGGATTAGGTGCAGAATGGCGCTGAACAATATCATTCTGCTGATTGACATCATTGTTCTGATTAACATTATTATTCTGGTTTACATTTCCAATACCATTGTTATTGATTCTTTCTGACATAATCCTATCCTCAGTACTATCTAATATGAGAACTACTCTTATATATAATAAATTATTTTATGAGTTATGGAACTACTTATAAAAACATATGTGAAGATAAGCACGCTTTTATTGATAAATAAATGTAGATATATTAATTACAGAATCAAGAACGTGTTTTACTTTTAAAAAATGATAAACAAGCAGGTTCGTATATGATTAAAAAGCATTATTTCAAGATTTGTGAAAAATAATCCAGATAATTAGAAGCTGTAAGAGAAGACAGTTAGAAGAACAACAATTGTTTATCTTTTCTGACAGAAGAAGTAATCCGGAGGTTAAACCAGATTTTTCAGAACAGCATCAGGCTTCAGGACCTAGCCCAAAGCTCTGACACAAAATAGAGATACAAAAGAACTAGTACGAGTAACTGTACATAAGTCCCTGAGTAAGTTTCAGCCAGCCGTCAAGTGACACAAACAGCATCAGCTTGAAAGGCAGAGAAATAGACATTGGCGACACCATCATCATACCCATAGCCAGGAGGATGTTGGATATAATCAGGTCAATGGCAATAAAAGGAAGATAAAGCAGAAAGCCAATCTGGAAAGCCTTTGTCAGCTCAGAAATCACAAAAGAAGGAATAACGAACAGATAATTGTCCTGTTCAATTGAATTTCTCATCTCCTCAGGCCAGATCTTCTTAGCGGCATTAACAAAGGTTTTAGTGATACGCACATCCGTATTCACGATCATAAAATCCTTCAGAGGCTTTGAATAGGTATTTATATCCTCAACAAGCTCAATGATGCCTTTATTTTGAAGCTGAACTCCGTCAAGATCTTCTACAATCTGCTTACCTACAGGAGCCATGATGAATACAGATAAAATCATGGACAGAGCAGCAAGCACCATACCAGGAGGAGTCTGCTGAACACCCAGAGCATTTCTGATTAGAGAGAGAACAATAACAATCTTGCAGTAGGAAGTAACTACTGTGACCAGAATAGGCATAATGCCCATTACGGCCATAAGGACAAGAAAGTTAAAATGATTAAAATCAGTTCCCATAAAATCAGCTCTTTAGTTCGGTAACCTGAACACCAATGCTATCTCCAAGATCGACAAGGCGACCAGAGCCCACAATCTTTCCATTAACCTTAATAGAAACAGGAGACTGCTTAGAACATGATAGAGTTAGAACAGAACCAGGCTTTAAGGTTGAAACCTCATCATAGGTAAGAGATCTTCTGTCAACCTCAAAGGCAACATCAAAATTAAGATCATCTGTATTAACTGTACCAGTTTCATCTATCTGAGAAGCGCCTTCATTCATTGACATATCTTGAGTATTATCGCTCATATTGTTTATATTCTCCTCGTTTGCAACTGTTTTTATGCCTTTAAAAATACCCTGCCCCTCTGCAAGTTCAAAAACCAGACATTTGTTTCCAATCTTCGCATAGGCAAGATTGGAATCAAAAAGATAGACATCCGGGATCAGAATATCACCGCAAGCAAGATTCTTGAGGTCGCGGGTTTTAAGAGTCACATAACCGATGTCAAAACCAAGCTCTACACCAAGGTTGTGGACCAGCCCTTCATTTACGTTCTTCTCAAGATTTTCAAACATATGGGCAAGATTAAAGGCAGCCTCATCATTTGGAATCTCAATTTTCAGAGGAATGGAGCAGGTTTCATGATTCAGAGTGCAGTAAAGCTCAAAAACTGAAGTGAATGAAACAGGAGGATCACAGAAGGTAATATAGGCATTTACCTTGGATGACAGATACTCTATTTCCCTGTTAAATACCATTTCCAGACTTGCAGATAAAAGTTCAAATGGCAGTGATCTTGGGTTGATATCCTTTAAGAGAGGATCCTCATTTAGAAAATCATCAGACAGAGCAGATACTTTCAGAATAGCTCCATTGATATTAAGGAAGGCGCTAACCACTTCCTCAGAATCATAGACACTAAGAGGACTGAACTTAAAGGCCGCACCAGTCCCCATCGCAGCATTTATTGCATTGAAAAGTCTGGCCTGGGATACAGAAAGAGGCGCAATCTCATAAGGAACTGGTTCAGACATTATCATTATCTCCGTCTTTCAGAACGGCATCACTGTTCTGAGCCATACCTCTGATATCGTTGTGGACACCTTCGGTATCAATACCATCAAAGGAAACTTCTACTCTGAAGGCATTCTTTTCATGAGTATCCAGATCAGCCTCAAGCATATCCTTGGTAGCCATCAGCTTTTTGAAGGAAATAGGATCGGAGGATACGATATTCACAAAAAGCATGCCACTGATATCACGAGTCAAGGTGATTTGTGTATTGGTAAGTACAGTATCATTCAGCTGTAGCATAACCTGATGGGCACCATCAAGGCGAGGCTGAGAAACCAGAATCTTATCCACAAGAGATGTCACCAGCTGCTGCAGTTCGGTCTGAGTTCCAACAGAAGAACTCTGGGTAGCTGCATTAACAGATGAGCTTGTCATGGAGCTAGCCTGCTTGGCAAAGGAAGAAAACATTGAAGACAGATCGGAATCCTTCTTCTGACCATCAGCATTATTCTTCTCAGAGCCAGCTCCTTCCTTACGGGTCATTTCCTTCTCGAACTGTTCTTTTTTCTGCTTAGACCAGTAGTCGTCACCCCTTGTCTTTAAATCATCCTTGCTGTCTGCAACAGGTGCAGAAGAACCATCTGAAGATAACCCCTGAACCCTCATGATAAACCTCTTTCTTCTAGCTTAAATCTTTTTCATAATGAAGTTTGGAACAATCTTGCTGTCTTCCTTTAACTTCAGATGCAGACGATGACCAAGCTCGGTCTTGTCCTGAACGTTAAACAGAGGACTCATGCCCATAGCCTTCAGAATCTTATTCATTAAAATAACATTCTTGCCGTTGTTTCTCTTTACATAAAGGAAGCTTTCACCTTCAACCAGAGGATAATCAACAAGAACGATAGCCTCTCTTAAGGCAGTTCTTATTTCAGCATAGTCATAGCTTTCTTTTGTTTGCTGTTCCAGCTTGAATCTGATGATCTTCATCATAATAAGTCTTAAATAGCTGGACATCTGATTAAAGCGTGCGGTCTTGGTAAAGATAAGTTCTTCCTTGCTGATAGAGGTTTCTGAACCAGACATCTGCAGTTTCTCAAGAGTATCAGTATCAAGCTTTAGACCTGACTGACTCATGGATGAACTTAGGAAGTCCATATCGTATTCAGCAGACAGCTGCTTAACAATGAATCGCAGCATATACATAGATTCTTCATTCAGAATATCCTGAGAATTTGCAAGATATTCCTTAAGCTGCTCAGGAGTGTAGTTACAGCCTAAAAAGCCTAGATCCGGACCATAGATGAGTTCGCTGTTCTCATCATCGTAACCAAGAATTGAAATAACCAGATTTGCAAGAATTACTTCAGATAAGGAGTATTTCAGTTTTGCATGATATCTTGACTGCAGATAGTTCAGACGGTAGTCAAGTTTAAGAATGTCTGACCAAATATGGTTAAAGATAGCGTATGCATAGTTAACCTGAGGGAAGCCGTTCTCAAACTTTTTAAGTCTTGAACTTTTAGCCATGGAATTAAGACGGGTAACCACATCTTTCTTGATGGCGCCCTTTAATTCAGCAGACTTGGCTTTAACATCTCTTTTCAGATTTTCCAGCGCATTAGGATCATCTTTAAGAAGATCATCTAACTTGCCAAGTTTGTTGAGAGTTCTATGGCCGATAGAACCATCGTCCTTTCTGAAAGACTCAACTAGATATACGTACTGGGTATTGTTTGATTTTTTTATTTGAATGTACATTTTTTTAAGCTCAAAATACAAATAATAAACAATTCACTAACGTTATTATATATAAGAAAAAAAAATTTAGGATTGCTTGATACTACATAGACAAAAAAATTGTCAAAAATCTTCTGATTATTCGGCGTAGTTCTAATTTTTTGAACTACGGCATTGACCAGAAGCAAGTATTGAATTTGTTTACAAACACAGCTGACAGGCCTAGTTTTTTTTTAACTTCATAAAGACTGATGCTCTGTCAGAAATATACTTCTGAAAATTAACTTCTACCTTTCACAAAATAATCACTGCTGTTCTTGATAATACTTTTAAGCATAAATCACACTAATGGGAATTGTTATTGACCTTAATCTCAAAGCTAGAAAAAGTAACTAGAACATCTATAGGTTGAATTCAATAATTAATTGTAGCGTCTGATAAATCTGTTTTATTTCAGCAGAATCTACTGACTTGTTTCTGCTGTTCTGCCTACAGAATAAGACTGAAAAATGAAACATCTGAGGGATCAGGGTATGAGCGATTTTTCTATTAAAAATAGGATTGAACCAGGACAAATCCAGACACATAATCAGGATAATCAGAATGTAAAAGTCGATAACAAACCTAAGCCAGATGATAAAACTCTTAATGATGCTCTTTCATTAAACCAGAAACTTGATAGCAAAACAGAACAGACAGCAAATATCATCAGCGGAAAAGATCCAAAGGATAGACTAAAAAACCTGATGGATAAGCTTAATTCCAGCGGTAACTCTGCCGGTATTGAGAAGTTCGATAAGAAATTCTTTCTTTTACATATTAAAAAATCTCTTGTTAATTCGGTATTCAGCAATAAGAATGTAAATCTGCAGAAGACGCAGATGGAAGCCTCAGAGTGCGACCTGAAGTTTAAAGAAAAATGCCTTGATATTCTCAAGTCTGAAAACAGCTTAAATAACATGGGCATGTTATACAAGAGCACCACGTCAAATGCGCAGAGAGCCTACCTTGATCTCATATCTGCCTTTATGATGACAGCAGAATTCCAGATCGGGACAGAGGAAAAGGCT
This sequence comes from Succinivibrio dextrinosolvens, assembly GCF_900116345.1. Classification (GTDB taxonomy): domain Bacteria; phylum Pseudomonadota; class Gammaproteobacteria; order Enterobacterales; family Succinivibrionaceae; genus Succinivibrio; species Succinivibrio dextrinosolvens_B. Next base: position 10,708 of record NZ_FPAH01000033.1, read on the forward strand.
GCAGGAAAATTACCAAATTCAGTTCTGCAGGAAATACAGTGCGCACTGGCAGAGCATATAGCTGAAGGACCAAAAGGCTGTTCAAAGACAGAAAAGAAGGTTTTGGATATTCTTGATAAGCTACCTGATGATGTAAAAAACAGCTGTGCTGATGACATAAAAAAACTGAAATCTCAAACCAGCGCCATTACTCAAAACAAACAGCATGCTATGGAGGATATAAAGAAACGCAGTGATGAGCTAAAGAGCTTCCAGAACAATTTAAAAAGCTTTAATCCAGATACATTCAAAGCAACAGAACTGCGTTTTACACAGAATAACACCAGCCTTGGAGTCTCCCCATACTGCGGAGTCAACTCCTGTGTACATCTTGATGAGGAGACAAGCTCCCAGTTCAGGGAACTCAAGAACGAACTTGAGCCTAAATTTGATGAGGTTGTAAAACTTCATCAGGACATAGAGTCCTATCTTGCTTCCGCAAATATAAAGGGTAGCTCTCTTAAGACTCTTGCTGCAAGAGTAGAAAATGAAGCAAACGGCAATACCTTCCTTTTAGACAAGCTTAAAGCTCATTCAAGAAGAGCCTTTGACAGAATAGGTGCCAGAATTGTAAGTCTGGTGGACAATCCTGTCTCAAATGCAAATCTGGCATCAGAGCTTACAAAAATTGCAGATGAGATTCATAGACATCTGCTACCGGAGCATGCCAATCCTCTTGCAAAAATCATCAGTCTGAATCTTACCAAACTGCAGATTGGGGTAGACGGTCTTACCGAAACCCCAAATCTTATCGCCCTTAGAAATCTAATGGGAAAAATCAGCTCAGATCCAAAGCTTCAGAATAACTTCTCTGAACTTATGAATATCCTAGGTCAGGCCCGTTTTGATTTCAAAGGCTTTGCCCTGCTCTCTGGCAGTCTGTCAGCAGATGACATTAAGAATAATCCAAAGTCTATGGGCGACAAGTCCACGGAGGTTTTAGATAACTTCTGCAGATGTCTTGATGATCCTGCCCAAGGAAATGCTTTTGTGGATAAGCTTGCATCAGTAAACACTAATGATAAAAGTATTTATACCGCCTTTGCGGCCATGGGCAGTTATCTGTGCCACAGCTCGGATGAGAAGGTGGTGCAGAAATGTGGCAAATACCTCAATCTGAACCTTGTAAAACAGGCTGCTGCATTAGATTTAAAACAGAACAATCTGGATTTAAAAGCTGTTCCGCCTACACCTGAGGAGCTAAAGGCCACCCCTAAACTTTTAGCTGACGAGCAAATCAATCTTGATCTTCACAAGATAGTCAACTCCAATATCAAGGATATCGATTCTGCTACCTTAAAGAGAGTTCTTGACAGTGCAGTTGCAGGCAAACTGCCTCATCTTGATGTTGTATGGAATACCCTGCTTCACAGTGCCTACCACGCCGAAATGTCAGAAAAACTGGAGAAAGGAGAGATAAATAAGGTTCCTAAGAGAGTCTTCTCAATAAGTACTGAAGACTCCTCGCCAATCAAGGAGCTGGTAAAGGAAAATAAATCTACAGGCTACAAAGCCCAACTGGAATTTAAAAACTCCCTTTCTCAGGAAGTTCGTGACCGAATGGTCACACAGTCCACAGGACTTTTCAGAAAAGAAGAGCAGCAGCAGAATCTTGAAGTCATTACTGAAAAGCTAAATGCCATGAGTAACTACAACACAGATATTCTTGAGGCATTGGGCAAAGAGAGTACCAAGGGAAAGATTCAGCTGGCTTTAGATGAAATGAGAAAGGAGCTGACCTTCATAAACTCCTCTATTATAACCGGAGGCACCCGTCAGTTTGATAACATCAAGACACAGGATGAGCTCCTAAAGGTAGCAATTGACAAAGGTGCGCTACTAGACGGAATCAACTCCAAATACAAAGGTATGAGCGAAAAATACGCCAATACAATAAAGGAGAAGAATACAGCACTGCAGAATCCTATTGTCTCAAAGCTTTTAGAAGCACAGGGACTGCAGCCGGGTGAGAAGCCAAAGGGTCAGGATATAGCAGTAACTCTTATTACCTTAAGAGACAACCTTGTAGATGATATTTCCAAGCTCCCAAAGAAAGATCTCAAAGAGATGGGCATAAACTCCACAGAGAATCTGAAGTTCAGCCCTGAAGAGAAGGATTTTGCCATCAAACTCAATCAGTACATAGGCAAAAGAAATCTTATGGAGATCTCTGGTATTAGCATGCCTCCATCGAAGGAATTCTCCGATGATAAAGTCGAGCAATTCTACCAGAAATGCGATGCTGCACTGGCCGATCTTACCGAGATAATCTCAAATCAGGGTAAAAGTGTACCTTTAACCAAGACTGCAAAGCTCGCGATCAATAAATATGTTGAGATTACCCTCATGCGTCACGGTGACAGCTATGCCCAGTTTGTTGCCAAGGATGAAGGCGCAAAATATATAAAGGACAAAGGCAATACCTCTGAGAAAACTCTAAAGGAAGCTCAGAACCTGACCTTTGAGAAAAGTGTTGAAATAGATTCAAAGCTGCAGAATCTTTTAAACGGCAGTCTTAACAGTGATGATAAGGATCTTAAATCTGTAAAGAATCTTATTCTTAACAATCTGGCAGTAAACGCTGGACTGAAGAGAAAGAATCTTAATGCCTTCATTAAGGCAACAGATGAAAATCAGAAACTTTCATCTTCAGAGAAGAAAGAGCTTATAAACAGTCTTAAGCTTCTGAAAATGAATGTGGATACCAATTCTTTTGTATCCTCAGATCCTCGTGACAGCAAACCAACACAGTTCAGTTCAGATCTCCGAGAACTGGGTAAGGCAGAAGGACAGGATTTTGAGAAGAAGCTGGATGAATTCATAGCAAAACATCTGACAGCAGAGAACACTTCTCAGGCAGATGCAGTTCTTACCTATGCCACCAGCAGCAGTGATCCTCTGGAGACCACTGTTAATACCCTGAAAACAGCCTTCGGCGAGGACACTAAACTCGATAGTGGAGTTCTTAAGAAGGTTACAGATTCATTTACCTCCGACTACAAAAAAAATGTCGGAAGTTTGAGTAAAAAATCTGCCCTTTATGAAAAATCTCAGAACGAACAGGCTCAGGCTTTAGGCGAAAAGCTTTTGGGAGACCGAAATGTTCGCGCCATTGTAAGACTGGCAGGAAGTTACGCCGCTGCATCTTTAGGCTATTCAGGCAGAAACGAAGTTTTTGAGGCCTACAAGAGTGATTCCACAAGCGATGAAGAAAAAGCCCGCATTGAAAATGCAATGAGAAAGGCGCTCATTCAAAGAGGTGTTGATGCCAACCTTGCAGATATGCTGACCAGAGCGAAGCTGATTGAAGGCAAGAAAGATCACATGATCGCCCGAGGCTGGAGTATTCTTAAAAACACACTCTTTAGTGTTGTCTCCACAATTCAGTCCCGTGTTATTGATCGCTTTGAAGGAGACTATACAGAAACACAGCGTAGAAACCAGAACTTTGAAAAATACCTGCCTTGTGTAAAGGAAATGATTAACTCCATTACTCCTGACACTGTCAAATACGTGGACAAGAGCAAGGATATGTCTTTCAAGTTCGATCCGCTCAAAGCCATTGATACAGTTACAGGCGGAACCCTCACCGAAAACGGAGTGGTATCACTGAATATGAGTCTTTCTCTTCTGAAAAACTCAGGTGTAGTCTTCAATCGCGACGAGGATGGAAAGCTGTCAATAAGCATCAATACCAATACTCTTGCAGGTGTTGGAGTTGAGGCGAATGTTGATCTGCTTCAGGCAGCCGGAGCTTCAGCCGAGCTTGGAATTAAGGGAGGATTAGGCAAAGTTCTAAATCTGAAATTCGATTCTGATGACGAGGCGGCGGTATTCGTCTGCAAGATGTTTACAGGTCAGCTCAGCAGCAATGATGTCAAACTATCAGAATCAGCCTCAGCCGGTACCAGCGGAACAGTTTCAGGAGGTTTAAATGCTTCTGCAGATATCGGTAATGTTGCTAAATGGGCTGCATACGGCAAGGAAATTGAAGATAACGCCAAGATAGAAGGAGTAGATCCCGACGAGAAATTCGCCAAGGATCATCCTATTGCCAATGGAATACTCTCCAATGGAACCTTAGGTAAGGTCGAACTTGAGACTAATCTTGGATACGATACCAAGACCATAGTAGACAACTCAGGCGTCACTACGGAGAAACACCGTAAATGGACGATGAACCTCGGCTTTACCGCCTTTGAATTTTCCGACAAGATTAAGAATATAAAAGAAAATACAGTTGATAAGGTTGCAGATGAGGTTGAGCCTTTAAAAAAGGCCTATGAGGCTGTTGACAAGGTAAATACTGCCATCGGTAATGCTCTGAGTAAACCGGCAGAAGCTCTTGGTATCGACTATATCGAGAATTTCCATACGGTACATGTTTCAGATGTCACCGGTGCAATTGATTATGCAACCGACAAAACAGTAAGCAACCGTCTGAAGGATGAGCATCTTGATAAACTCAAAGAGGCAGGGCTTTTAAATGATACCCTGTCAGAGAAGCTTAAAGAGGCAAATGAAAACGAGCAGATTCTTAATGTCACATTTGAGATGAAATTTAAGGATGATGTTATTGAAAAATTCGCCCACGATCCTAAGGCTCTTGCTAAAGAGGCGGACAAGGTAAAACAGAACTATGAGTTCTCATCCTTCAGCGTTGAGCTGAAAGGCTCAGAAAACAAGATTGAATATATGGACTGGCTAAAGAAGGTCTCAGGAGGAATGCTCAGCTATTCATCCAAGACTACAGCTAATGGAAATACTCTTTTAACCATTGTTAAGAATGAACTATAAAAGAGAGAAGAAGATTTGATGCTGATTAAGTTAAGGTAAATTGATCCTATGAAAAAAATACTGACATTACTTCTGTGTGCAGGTATTCTGGCAGGATGCTCTGATGAGGGTAAAAACGTGCTCAGAGTTGGAGTTGGAGCACCGGGCAGCAGTTATGAGGCTTATGTTGCTAAACTGAACGAACAGCTTGAAAGCAATCAGAGCACAATCCGATTAAAGCCTGTATATACAAAAAACTCAGGAGCGTCAGTAAGACTTCTAAACTACGTTCTTCTGGATCTATCCCTGGTTGAGGGGACCGCCTTAGATTCAGCACTTAAAGTCGAGACCGAAGAAAGCTCTGCTGAGACCATCGGCAGATTTACTGACAAGAACTATAACGTGCTGAATGATGGAGATGAAATCAAGGAAAATTTCGCGACAGTTGCAGATGTATATGACAAAACGCTGCATATTGTGATCATGGATGATTCTCTTATCGATGAAGTCACTGATATCTACAGCAGTCATCTGGTTATAGGCAGTGATGATACCTATTCTAAGGTAATCTGTGAACAGGTTCTAAGATCCAACACTGTAAAAAACGATGATGTGAAACTGAATACTGCCTTCGCCAGTGTAGAGGATGCCCTTAACAGGATCAAAGAGAAAAAAGCGGATATAGCCTTCATCTTTGACAGAGTTCCCTCAGATACACTTCTGAAATTCTCCAAGGAGAACAAGGTTAGGATGCTATCACTTCCAAGAGATAAGATTCATGATCTTGTAGCCTCCGATTCCTGTTATTCCCAGAGAGAAATCAGTGCGGATACCTATCCGGATATAGGTATAGACATCAGGACCCTGGATATGGAGGTCCTGATGATGGCAAGTATCTACCTTGATGATAAAACAGTATCTGAACTCCTAGAAAAAGGTATTATGGGTGATAAGACCTTGAGTCAGGAGGAATATAAAAAACAGATTCTCCATGCAGGTAAGACATTACATAACGTAGGCTTCCATGAAGGAGCTCATGAATTCTTCAAGGAAAAAGGAATTAACGTTAAGGCCACGGAAGTTGTCGAATCAATTATTAAGATGAATCTAATCGCCGGACAGGACTAAGGAATTATTATGATGCAAATTATAAATCTCGATCTGTTTGAAACCGTAGCCCTTGCCGTTGTGGTTCTGTTTTTAGGCATGTTCCTGAAGAAAAGAATTGTTTTTCTTGAGGAATACTGCATTCCCTCCCCTGTTATAGGCGGACTGGTGATTGCACTGATTAACTACATCTTCTATCTTTGCGGGTACGCCTTTGCCTTTAATAAAACCATTGAAGATCTGTGCATGGTGGTCTTCTTCACCACCATCGGACTCCAGGTTGATCTCAGAATTCTCAGAAAAAGCTTTTTGACTCTGGTTATTCTGGTGGTATGTGTATTCGTCCTGATTGTGCTGCAGAATCTGGTCGCCTTGGGCACTGCCTTTATATTCAGAGGAGATATGCTCAATGCTCTGACAGCAGGCTCAATCTCAATGATGGGCGGTGATGGTGTTGCTGAAATAGTTGGACCTGTACTTGAGGATTTAAGACTTGAAAACGGCCAGAACCTGACCTATGGAATGTGTACTCTGGGCTTTATCATCTCTGCCCTGCTTGGAGGTCCTCTTGGCCGTTACATCATAAAAAAATATGATCTTAAAGCAAACACAGAACCATCAAAGGAAAATCATAACGCAAAAGCAAATGCCCAAAAGAAAACACCTGAGCTTCCATTCCAGGCCAAGCTTGCAAAGGTAATCTACAGAATACTCATTATAATGGGTCTTGGAATGGCTTTTTGCGACGTACTGGCTCTCTTCGGGCCAGTGCTGCCAGATTACATAGGAGCCATGTTTGTAGCAATCGTAATCCGCAATATAGGAGATGTTACAGGCCAACTTCAGGTCTATCCTGTTGAGCTTAATTATATCGGCGCCCTGAGCCTGTCCCTATTCCTGGCAATTGATTTTATGAATATCGCCATCTGGCAGCTTTCTGTAATCAACTTCACCCAGATTGTCATCTTTATCCTACAGTTTGTGCTGATTACTGCTTTTGCTTTCTTTGTGATTTTCAGAATAACAGGAAAGGATTATGACGCAGCTATTATCTCTGCAGCATCCTGCGGATTCGGTCTGGGAGCATCCTCCAGTGCAATTTCCAGCATGATGGTGCTGGTTGGAAAATACGGACCATCTATAAAATCCTTCCTGCTGATTCCTATTGTAGGAACTCTGCTTGCCGATACTCTGAACAGCATAGTTATCTACGTTATTCTCTTGCTGCTTTAGGCATTTAGCTTTTCAAATCAGATCCTGTTTCAGACAGGATCTGAGTGGGCAGCAGTCTCACACAAAACAACATCAATTACAACATAATGAGATTTTTCGGCATTAGAGAATAAGACTATCATGAAAATAGCCTTACAGATGTTTGAAAATGATTCAAGACAAAGAAATCGATAATTGATCTAGGCCATCATAAACATGCTCTGTGCAACCATAACACTGATCATGCCGTCTTCTTCAGTCTCAGGAATTGCACTTCTTCCAGAAAGAATTTCGGTAGCTGCATTATCAACAGGAGTAGAAGGCTCATCAAAGGCATTATAGGTTCTGGCAGAACTAGACTGTGCAGAGGCCGAAGCTGTTGAACTCGAAGTACTATGAGCAGTTGCAGTAGCAGATGCCTGCTTGTTTTGAACAGAAGATTGTACAGAAGCTCGGTTAGCCCCTAAAACCACGTCAAGAATTTTATCATTTAAAAAGTCTCTGAAATGGTTTCCATCCTGAATGAAGAACTTTAAATCTGAAAGAAAGGAATCCGGAGTGCATGTATCCAGCATTATGTCATGACATAACCACAAAACAGTAGTATCCCTGTCATAGGTTAATCTAATGTTGTGATAACGTCCACCGAACATATTAAGAGAAAGCAGACTCTCGAACATTTCAGGATTAACTACAGATTTCTCCCCTAAGGTCTCACAGCGCATATAGAGCATTACAGATATCTCTCTGAAGCTCATATGTAGATAATCACCTTCAGGCAGAAGAGTACTGGACATTCCATTGCTGTCAAATTGAGAAAGCTTAGGAGAAGACATTGTTTCAATAAGCTTATTGATCTGTTCTATATTCATGGAAAGTCCTTAGTACTCTTAGTGTTCTGAAGCTATCTTAGATTTTAGGCTTAATTAAAATACTTCTCCAAAATTCAGCTCTCATTTTGGGATATAGGCTCAACGTTTATGCAGGAAAACAGAGAGGACTCCGCTTTTTTCCACAGAATTAGTTTTGCTTTTCAAAGTTCTCTCTGTTGTTATTTCTTCACAAAAATAGAAACAACAAATACATCACTTCTGCTTGAGCCACTCATCTACATGAGACTGAGTCTCTTCATCAGCTTTCTGAGCCATAGTACCTCTCATCACCAGAGAAGGACCGACTTTGGCTCCAGTTACTTCCGCTATTTTTCTATCAATTGCAGACAGGCCCATTCCTTCATGAGTAATGAAAGGATGAATAGTTTTTCCTTTAAAATCCTGAGATTCAAGGAAAGTGTAGACAACCATTGGCATATCTGCCCACCAGACCGGAGTTCCGAGGTAGATTTCATCATATCCGCTGATATCAGGATTATCCTTTAGGACAGGTCTGGCTTTAGATTCAAATTCCTGCTTTGAAACTTCGGTTAAAGTCTTAATATCCATTGGATATTCATTTTCAGGAATAATCTCGGCAATATCAGATCCAGTTGTCTTCGCTATAAGCTTTGCAAGTCTGGCAGTATTGCCCTCCTGGACCTCTCCCACAGAATAGTTTTCGCCCGCCTTGGAGAAATAAACTGTAAGAGATTTTGCAAAGGCAGGTGAAGTCCAGAATAAGATGCCTGCAGTAAAGATTGAAACAACCAGAGAAAAGAATCTTTTAAAAACCATTTTAAAACTCCAAACTGCCCCTCGCTCCAAAAGAATACCGGAGAGAAGAACACATTCTTTAATAGATGAGCAATTTCAGCAGAGAAACAGCACAGCTACAACAGCGAAACGAGCTGAATACAGATTGCACCTATGTTGAAATATAGGAGATTTATCAGAACTCAGATTGGATTGATTTCGCAAAATTTGGCTTTAATGCACAGAATTTCTTTGAAAAATTTAGATAAAAAAAATCTCCCCGTGGTTATAGCCAGAGGAGACTAAAAATACCCAATTAAAAACTTGTACTATAGTGACTCTTCAGTAAACTCTTCTGAGTCAAGCTCGCCTTCCATCTTGGTTACGCAGACAGCGGTAAAGGCATCACCGATTACGTTAGCTGAGGTACGGATCATATCCAGCAGACGGTCGATACTTGCAATCAGAGCAACAGCCTCAAGAGGAATACCAACCTGAGTAAATACCACGCTCATCATGATAAGACCAGCACTAGGAACACCAGCGGTACCGATTGCAGCAACAATACCCATCAGCACAATTGTTACCTGATCGAACATGGTAAGATCGATACCATAGATCTCAGCAGCGAACACAGCACATACACCCATATAGATAGATGTACCGTTCATATTGATGGTGTTGCCTAATGGAATAGAGAATGAAGCGATAGCCTTGGTAGCACCGAGCTTACGGGTTGCTACTAGATTTGATGCTAAAGCTGCAGCTGATGAACAGGTGGTGAAACCGATAATCCAAGGCTCTGCAATATCCTTGAAGAAGCGCTTTAAAGGAAGACCTACATAAACGCGAACTACAGGAATATATACAACCACGAAGAATAAAGCGGTGGCGATGAAAGAGCACAGAACCAGCTTTAGAAGAGGAAGCAGCACAGCAAGACCGTGCTTGCTTACGGTAAAGGCAATCAGAGCAAATACACCGATAGGAGCATAATGCATAACAGCGTTGGTCATCTTAATCATGACTTCGCCAACACCTTCAAAGAAGCCCTGCAGACTCTTGCCCTTCTCACCCATTGAAGCCAGAATGAATCCAAAGAATACAGCAAAGAAGATAATCTGCAGCATTGAGCCCTTTGACAGAGCATCAAATGGATTCATAGGAACGATGTTTAAAAGAGTATCCTTAAGAGCTGGAGCCTTAACTTCATTGATGGTTAAACCTTCAGTTGAGAAGTTAAGACCGGTACCAGGATGAACAACCTGAGCAATGATAAGACCGAAGATAACTGCAACACCGGTAGTGCAGGCATAAACCAGAAGAGTCTTAACCGCAACACGACCTAGCTTTGAGATATCTGCGATACCGGCAACGCCAGAAATAATGGTTGCAAATACCAGAGGAACCACAACCATACGAATCAGTCTGATGAACAGATCACCAAAAGGCTTAATGTAATCTGTTGCAAAACTTTCACTTATAAATGTACCGAAAACAGTACCAAGAACCAAACCTAGAAGCATCATCCAGGCCAGTCCAAATGACTTTTTCTTTTCCATCTCTATCTCCAGAAATCAGTTAAAGAGTGTTCATGCACTACAGTAGAGCAAAAATACAACACTCTTGCATGAGCTTATGATACGTAAAAAAAGCTTGATAATCAAAGAAAACATAGGCGCTTGCACTATTATGTAGCTAAAATTGTGATTTGAATTATACATTACCAATTTTGGAGCTTTTATTGTAAGAATGCCTGATTTACGGTCAAAACATGGAACTTTTGAATTATCCTGCTGAAAAAAATAGGAATATTATCTTTTCAAACAATCAAAAAAAAAGAGAGGAGCAATAATATTGTCCCTCTCTTAGGCATAATCCGTTCAATTAGTACTTATTCTCGGTTGAACCTGCGAAAAGTTGATACAGGCTGGCATCAGAGATCTCCGGCTCATCCCCTTCAAAATTAAGATTGATTCTGTAGCAAAATTCCACATTGTCAGCAGCAGGAATGGCATTGCCATTATAATCTCTGCTCATAGAGCTGCCGTTAATCTCGTGTTTTCTCCTATAAGTCAGAATACAACTTTTTCCATCTTCACTTAACTCTATACCGATGTCACTTAAAGAACCATTACCAAACTGCAGACCATCCTCAGTGTTGATAATGACATTTGCTCCATCCACATTCTCATTAAATCTTGTTTGAAACAATGTAAAGTGACCTACTGCATAGGTACCCTGATGCAGAAGTGTGGTGATACCGAGTTTCTGTTTATTTAGACGAAGTTTCTCCTGAGGAGAAAGGTCATCTAAGTTACGACCTTTAAGCAGAATTTTGGTTAACAAAGGATCAAAGTCTTTAGCATCAGAATAATAATACGTATTCCCCTGCAGAGTTACGGCACTGCGGCAAACGTCCCTACCAAATACATTGTTAAAATAATTTGTATGATCCTTGAAATCTGGATTCATACATTCATCCAACATTCCCTTATAAGCATTTTTCAGGTATGCCTTTAAACCTGGAGGACAGGTATCAAAGGTAAATTCCTTCCAGTGTTTTGAATGTTTGAGTAATTTTCTTAGTTCATTCTCAATCTTATCAAGAGAATGCTCAGTGAAACAGACAGAGCCAATGAACTGTCGTAAAAAATAATGTAGTTTTGGATCAAGATCCTTCTTAAAGGTGTCAAAAAGCGTTGGACCATGCTTTAAGACCAACTCAAGATTCCTGTTCGATAGCTCATGACCGTTACGAATAGCATCACATCTTTCCTGAGACATCCATTTAGATGCATATACCGCACGGCCGGTATTTACTAAAGAAAGCAGCTCTTTGTTTGACTCATTGAGCTTGCTGAGTGTTGCAACAGGAATCTGAGCCATAAGCTGACCAAACTCAGGGTTTTCATTGAAGATCTGCTGACGAACCATATCTTTGATGAGAGAGAGCTGGTTCTTCTGTGCATCAGTAAGATTTGCTCCATTCAGATCAAGCTGTGGAGGAAGAGCATTGATGAAAGTTTTTTCAAACTCAGATAAAGCCTTAAGAAGTTTAGTCTCATTAACAGTTTTACCGTGTGTTACAGGCTCAAGTATTACCTGCAGAGATTTAGGATCATACAAATGGGCAAACTGTGTTGCAAACTTTAACACGGTACCAAACTGATCAGGATGTTTACCGGCAAGTATCATATCGGTATATTTTACCTTTTGAGTCTCAGAGAGCCCTGATTTGTTCAGCAGTTTGAGATCTTCAACTCTAGGGGAGATGATTTGTCCTAGTTTATCTTCGATAAAAGCTTTAAACTCATCGCTATCTACTGCAGGTCGCTCCTGTGCAGGAAGATTTATATAGGCATCTAATAATGTTTTACGAGTTTCATCATAAGCATCAAAATTAGCTTTATATATTCTAATTCTAGAAATATCAGAGATATTCTGAGCTGCAATCATGGCTTCAAATATATTATTGAAGGTGTTTCTAGCAGCCAGATGAGTTTGTACTATGAGGCTAATTTCCTGCAGACACTGCTCATTGTGTTTAATATAATTCTCAATCTCAGTTTTGCTGTTTAATTTTTGTAAATCTGGAGTAAAGTTCTTGAGACTATTTAACTTAGAAATCATCTCATTCTTTAATCGCTCATCCGTTGGAAGAGAACTGAGCGTCAGATTATGCTGTTCCTTGCAAATATCTAAAACCGTATCCCGAAGAGTGTTGTTTTTTAAAGATTCAAGAATGAGTTCTTTGGCAATATCATGAATAGACAGATTGTCATATAGAACATTTTGATTCTGCCCATTTGCAGCAACAGATTTCGCTTGCAGCTTCTCTTTAAGCTTTACCGCTAAATTTTTATTTAAGATTTGGTCATAAAACATCAATGGAGAAGCTATTTTTATTGAGTTCTCCCCAAAAAGTTTGGTAACCTCCTCAAAGGCAGTCATAATCCCTGTTTTTAAGGCCACAGGCATTTTATCGGATTCATCTTTGTCAATTAGAGCTATTAGGTTAGCTCCACTGTTCTGCAGAGCTTGTTCAAACAAATGCTTTTCAGGAGCGTCAGCCAATTTATTAAATGCCGACACTAAGTCGTTATTGCCTGCAAGTCCAGCTTCAAGTCCAGGAGTTTTGTCAAACATTACCAGTGTAGTCAGATCACGCAGGAGAGACTGCTGATCTTTGGTAAGATCCTTCCACTTACCTTCACCAAGATCCTGCTGATACATAGAGTCAATGATATTACAGGTCTTTTTAAGTTCTTCCTGCAGTTGCGCTGCTGATGGTTTAGTAAAGCCTTCAGGAGGATTTACGGAACTGTTCAGCAGAGCACCTATGCCTCCCTGACCATGAGACAACACTGAATCAAGTGTAACCCCCTCAGGAAGTTCATTTTCAAGCAGCAGCATTGTTAGCTGAGTCGTTTTTTCCTGACTCAGACCAGCCTGTTTAAGGTCCTGCAGCAATTGATTTTTACTGTCGACAAAATCTCTGACCAGATTGTTAAAACTGTCCTCAAAATTACCCTGTTTTTCTCCTGCCTGATAAAGGATCTGCTCAACTTCGAGTTTTGCTGTTAATGACTTAAGCTCACAAGAATTCTTTAATACCGCAAAAGGAATTCCTGTAAGCTCGGATAACTGAAGAATAGCCTTTTCCTTGAAGACATTAACTGAAGCCTTCAGGCTGTCATAATAGGCATTTTTTTCGTTTATGAGGTTCAGATGTTTAGTAAATAATTCATCAAATTGAGCTTTAGTAAAACAGTTCTTCAGATCTTTAGAAAAATCTTCATTTTTTTGCAGATCACGGACAACTCTAGGAATATCTTTCACACCCAAGTGTTGTTTGTTTTTATCAGAAAGCTCATCAACAAAAAAGCTAACTTCTGCATTAGCAACAGCTTTTTGAGAGTATTTTCCCAATATAGAGGACATAATATCCAAAAGCCCTTCTTCCGGAAGATTTTTAATTTCGTCTATAAACTGACTGAACAGCTCTTCTCCTAAGAATTCTTTAAGTTCTGAGTCCGAACACTTGAACAAATTTCTTCTTCTAACATGTTCCTCTTTTGCAGACGAAATTGTATCTTTGATGAGCCTGGAAAAACTGTCTGGAAGCATAGAGAGCTTAAATTTTTTTGACTGAAGAACAGATGCTATATAGGCTCCATTTTTTTTCTGATTAACCATAGGTGCAGGGTTATTTACCTGCTGGGCATTGGCAAGATTCTGCTGCCCCTGGGCCTGATTGGCTCCCTGAGGAACTATTCTGCGATTACCGGCATTTCCTACCTGAGCATTACGGAGACCAGCTGGTACATTACCATTTTGAACTGGCACCTGATTATTCACATTGTTAAGATTCTGATTGCCCTGATGTGGCTGAACAATACGGTTATTAACATCTGTCATATCATGTTCCTCTTTTAAATGCTCTTAAGCTCATCATGAAGTCAGGCTTTTAAAACAGCGACCTGAAGTAGATTGTCCTCATGTTCTATCTCTGTCATGTTTTCAGAGGTCAGCTTATTTTTGTATTTTTTCGCGGTATAAACAAAATTATCCAGAATTCTCTCAAACTGTTGATAGGTTATATTCTGCTGGAGAATAAGATGGAGCATAAATTCGCTTTTGATCTCATCGTGACTCAGTACCGCGTTTGCAGTGGCTCTGCCCAGATAGTTTTCAGAAAGCAGGTGTGGAAATAAATCTTCCTTACCAACTGAAGAGCCTAATTCACAGATAAGATAGAGCTTGTCCTCATATTCCTCAAAAAACACTGTCACTTCACCAAATTTCAGTGCACAGGTATGTTCTTCTGAAAATTCAAGCTCCAAACCAAGATTAGAGCCGAGTTCTTTGATAAGCTCTTGTGCATTCATAATTGCATCACCATCTTTTCATTCAATTCAACATCGTAAAACAACACTTATTCTGTTTTAATTCTTTATCGATTTATGCTCGTATTCTGAGCTATATTTATTTCCCCAGAATAGATTTGAGGGGAACATACCGGCACTCAGCTTAAACAGATTGGAATTGCAGAAGAGTCCTTGTATGAGTGTTTCCCAAAAGAAAGAAAGCTATTTTTAAGTTTAGTTTGAAATATTCAGATCAACGTGATTTGGGTATCTTTTTTGAAGAGAATAAAGATACCCGCAATCACTGCTATTTATTTTTATCAAGTAATAGGCACGCTAAAACCACGCAGTTTACTGCGGGGATAAAGCGTGCCTATTACTTGATAAAAAATCTAAAGCATACATATTCTGTAGACAGACACAACTCTAGAAAACCGTAATTTTTTTTAAGTACTGAAATAGCAAATTCGTTAATTACAATGGAAATAAAGGCTAGGAGAAAAGGAAAAGTTTGATAGAATTATTACAAGCAACATCTAACATAAGGAATAAAAATGGAAATCCATCTGAATGACAGTTCAATGACAGGAACCGAAATCATCAGCTTGAACGGAAGACTAGATGCGTTAAGCTCAGAATCTCTTGAAGAAAAGGTTAATCCTTTAACACAGAACGATAATACAAATTCTCTAATCTTTGATCTTGCAGGACTTGAATACATTAGTTCAGCAGGACTTCGAGTCTTTTTAAAGACAGCAAAAAGCTGTAAAAATACCAGTAAAAAAATGTTTTTATGTGGTCTTTCTGAAAATGTTTCAGAGGTTTTCAAGATTTCAGGTTTTGATCTTATTTTAGAGATTAAGCCAGATCTGAATTCAGTAAAAGAAGCTTTAGCAAGCTGACAGGTAAAAGAATTGTTTCCTAAAGCCACACTTTTAAACGCAGCTGTTCTGGGTGTCATAATCCCCTGCTCCTATGCTCAGGTCACTTTAAATGTTGAGGAGACCGAGATCTATGCAGTTCCCTTCGATCAGGAAAATACGGTAGAACGCCGAATTGATACTCTTGATGTCAACAAGCTCTCAAAATACGCATACCTTTTAAGAGCAAATCACATGGTTATGCCTTCATACGGTCCTAGGACCTCAAAGGAGGTTAAGAAGAGAATCAAGGACTGGCACAGTTTTATTGCCGATGCGGCTGAAACCAACCTGCTGCCAGAAGAGCTTATCAAGGCTGTTATTGAAGTTGAATCTGGAGCTGTGGTAACCGCCGTATCCCAGTGTGGAGCTCAGGGGCTGATGCAGCTGATGCCTAAGACGCAGAGTGAGCTTGGAGTAAAAGATCCTTTCGATCCAAACGAAAACATCAGTGCAGGAACCCGATACCTCGCACAGCTGCTCAACATGTATGACGGAGATCTCTCCCTTGCACTTGCAGCCTATAACGCGGGTATGGGAAACGTCAACAAATACGGAGGAATACCTCCGTTTGAAGAAACACAGAACTTTGTAAAGAAAGTTACAGCCATATATCACAGGCTGCAGAAAGAGAACGCCAATTAAGCCTTAAGACACAATACTTATAAGCTTAGAGATGGTTTCATCAAAGGAGGTGGTCTCACCTAAGCCCTGTTTTAGGAAAGCGTTAATCTCGCCAATCTTATGCAGAGCATAGTCAGCCTCAGGATCAGAACCTTCCTTGTATTCACCCAGCTGAACCAGAAGCTCAATTTCCTGATACTTAGCCATAATGTTACGCAGTTTGCCGGCTGCTTCCTTATGCTCCTTGGTAACAATCGCATTCATAACACGACTTACAGAAGCCATCACGTCAATAGCAGGATAAAAGTTCTTTGAGGCCAGCTTTCTTGAGAGAATTATGTGACCGTCAAGAATAGATCTGGTTTCGTCGGCGATAGGTTCAGTCATATCATCACCTTCCACCAGAACGGTATACAGAGCTGTAATCGATCCCTTGTCAGAATTACCCGCACGCTCCATAAGCTTTGGCAGAGTTGAGAATACTGATGGAGGGAAACCTCTACGAGTAGGAGGTTCACCTGCAGCCAGACCAATCTCACGCTGAGCACGACCGAAACGTGTTACAGAGTCCATCATCAGAAGCACACTCTTGCCCTGATCTCTGAAATACTCTGCCACAGAGGTTGCAGTATAGGCAGCCTTAAGACGTTCCATTGACGATCTGTCAGAGGTTGAAATCACCAGCACAGTCTTTTTCAGGCCATCTGGACCTAAATCATGCTCAATGAATTCTCTAACCTCTCTACCACGCTCACCGATAAGAGCTAAAACACAGACCTCAGCACTGCAGCCTTTAATAATCTGAGATAAAAGCGTTGACTTACCACCACCGGCAGCAGCGAAAATACCCATACGCTGACCTTCACCGCAGGTAAGCATGGCATCTAATACTCTAAGGCCTAAGCTTATAGGCTTACAGATAAGCTTTCTGGTCATAGCTGCAGGAGGATCGGCGTAAACAGGGTAAAAATGGTGGGTGTTCAATGGGCCCTTTCCATCAGCAGGATCGCCCACACCGTTGATTACTCTTCCTAACAGTTCCGGACCCACAGGAACAGAAAGCACATGTCCTGTAGGAATTACCTCAGTATGGAAGGAAATACCCTCAAGATCACCTAGAGGGGTTAACAGAGCTGTGTTCTTTGAGAAGCCCACAACCTCAGCACGCAGTTCACCAGCCTGACCGGGAGTTCTCAAAAGGCAGAGCTCACCGACCTTAACCTCAGGTACAACCGCATGAATAATCGTACCGACAACCTCTTCTACTTTTCCTCGTATCTCAACGGTTGCGGCAGACTGAACTGCTTCTTCTAAAATCTGACCTATATACTCAAGAGCCATTTACTTCCTCTTGATATGATTTTCTAAACTGCGCTGCAGAATATTCAGCTGTGAGTTAAGACTTGCTTCTACCACACCTTGCTCTGTTTCTAACAGACAGTCTCCGACTTTTAGATTAGGATCGGCTACAAGGTTAATATAACCTGCAGGATTGTCTCGACCTACAAGATAATTCTGCAGAGAATCTCTTAAGATACGCTCATCCTGAGAGGAAACACGCATCAGAATACTCTTACTTCCTCTAACGGCATTTAAGCCCTGATGAACAACTCTGGTAACCAGCTCATTCTGATCAAAAGAACCGATAATCTTGCTGACTGCATCCATAACTACACCAACAAGCTGTTTTTCCAGACCTTCGATGGAATCAACCTGTCCCATAACCATATCCATCAGCTTCTCGGTGTAAATTGATTTACCCTCATCGACACCGACAGCATAGCCTTCATCGTAGCGTTTCTTATAAACCGCCTTGGCCTGCTCTCCAGCTTCTGCTGCAGCAGCTTTAACCTTGTCAACCAGTTCATTGGCATTGGAAAGCAGAGCATACTCAGAAGCCTTGATTATCTTGGAGCCTGGTCTTACATTCCACATTTTAGTGTCTTTTAATTGAAAATATTCTGACATGATCCATCAATCTCCAGACAGAGAATTTTAATTGTACAGTCAAAGATAAGTCTCTCATCACTGTCAGACAAATCAAGTCTGACCGGTGACTCTACCTTAAAGCTCATTTTTTCAAGACTCTGGGCTGATGCTTTCTCTAAAATATTAGCTAACACAGCATTCCCCGACTCTCTGACAGCCTGTTCAGTTGAAGAAAATGAAGAAACAATTCTGTTCTTCAGATGATTTGGAATATAAAGGCTTCCGCGCCTTAATCCGAAGGAATAAATCTCTTCCCCCAGATACTCTCTGTATTTTGTTACCTGCTCTTTCTTAATTTCTGAAACCAGTATCTGAGAACATATACATGCACACAGTAGTTTTCTAAGCTGTTCAAGATGTTCCTCAGAACAGAAACAGAACCTGTTGGCAGGTATTTCAAACTCAAAATATCCCTCGTTTACCTTCGAGAGTTTTCTCATAAGAGCGTGATTATCAAGATAACTCTGGGCACAGCTGCTCTGCATTATTTCATCAGGCAGCACCGCCTTTTCATCAAGATGGTTGTACTCAATGATTTTTTTGAGAAGCTCCCTTTTCTCAGTTAGCAGTGATAGAGCGAATTCTCTGTTCATAGCTGAACTCCATCACTTACTTTGGGGCTTCTTTATCGGCTTTAGGCTCTGCAGCAGGCTCTGCTTTTTTAGGCAAGTTCAACTCAAGAGTAATCAGCTTCTTAAACCTTAATCCAAAGACAGCAAGTCCTGATAGTAGAATGCCGGCAATAATACCAAAGGCCAGCAGAGCTGAAGTGGTCAGATACCAAGGCACAGTCTTAAGAGCAGGAGGAAGGATCTTCTCTCGGTAATCCTCAAGCATCACATTCACTCTTTCTCTGGTAAGTCCAGGGACAGCCTTGGCTGCGGTTTCACGAATTGCTCCCACCATGTTTACAACCGGTGAGTTAGGAGTATGTCTGATAAATACGGCTGCTGAAGGTGGAGTGGTAATACCTGATGACTGCTCATGCTGAACCAGGGTTACATGAACACGGGAATCCAGAACACCGTCAATCTTAGAGAATGTATCGGAAAGTTCCTGAGATAAAGCAAAGGCAAAACGAGCCTGCTCCTCAAGCTGAGAAGAAATCATGGAATCACCGGAGAACACAGTACCAAGACTCTTGAAAGGAGTACGAGGCAGAGAGTTTTCCTTGATAATATCCAATGCTCTGACCATATCCTCATGTTCAACGGCAATATGATAAAGGCCCTTACCCTCACTAACTTTTTCTGCCACAACACCACGTCTTAGTAAAGCAGATAACATTTCGTTGGCATCTTTTTCTGAGATTCCGGAATAAAGTGTTTCCTTACATCCAACAAGGAACAGAGAGAAGAGTATAGTCAGAATAACCGCAAATTTTTTCATAATAATATCTTTTCTTCAGAGCTAAGAACAGTAAAACATAACGAAGTTTCTCGCTGCTACTAAGAGTTTACGGTCCTTAAAAAAACAAACACAATTACACATTCCCTACAAAAAAATTATAGTTTGTCATTTAAGGATTTTCAGTCGAACCGGTTGGAAAATCAAAGATATTTGGTTCTTTTTTTGAGACTAATCTCTTAATTTTCAAAATAATTATAAAACTGTGTCATAAAGCATCATTTTCAATTCGATCTCGACAAAACTCTTTTTAACTATTTTTTCAATAAAGTCTGCATAAACAAAGGAGCACAAAGAAAACAGAGCAATTTAATCTTTTTTGCTACTAATCACTTAATTTTAATAACAAATATCCTAATATGGTCTGGACATCCGTATTTTTGTAAGAAAAAATGGAGTAAAAGTGATTACACAAGATAAAAAAATTCTAATCGCAAAAGATGACCGTAAAGAGGTTTATCTTTTGTCGAACATGGCAAACAGACATGGACTGATTACAGGAGCAACAGGTACAGGAAAAACCGTTACTCTGCAGACAATGGCGGAAAGCTTCAGTCAGATGGGAGTACCTGTATTCCTATCAGATGTTAAGGGAGATTTATCCGGTATAGCGGCTGCCTCCTCTCCTTCAGGAAAAATTGCAGAAAGAATCGAAAAACTGCAGTTAAGAGATCTTGGATATGAATCACGTGGCTTTCCTGTAGCTTTCTTTGATGTCTACGGTGAGAAAGGCCATCCGCTTAGAACCACTATCTCCAGTATGGGACCACTTCTTTTATCAAGAATTCTGAATCTCAATGAAGTTCAGAGTGGACTGATGCATATAGTCTTCAGAGTGGCTGATGATAACGGTCTGCTGCTTTTAGATCTAAAGGATTTAAAGGCAATGCTCAAGCACGTCTCCGATGAAAAGGCTAAATATCAGGAACAGTATGGAAATATTTCCGCAGCAAGTATAGGAGCAATCCAGAGAGGTCTTCTGCGTTTAGAGGACGAAGGCGGTGATCTGTTCTTTGGTGAGCCTGAGCTTAATATCGAGGATCTGATGCAGTCTGATGAAAATGGATTCGGACAGATTAACATTCTTGAATCTCAGAAGCTTATAAACAATCCTAAGATCTACTCTACAGTTCTTTTGTGGCTTTTATCCGAACTATACGAGAAACTGCCTGAAAGAGGAGATAAGGAGAAGCCTTTAATGGTCTTCTTCTTTGATGAAGCTCATCTGCTGTTTAACGATGTTGAGTATTCTCTGCTCCAGAAGATCTGTCAGGTAGTAAGACTTATCAGATCAAAAGGTGTCGGAGTTTACTTTATCAGTCAGAATCCAGCTGATATTCCTGATGAGGTCTTAGGTCAGCTTGGCAACAAGATTCAGCACGCACTAAGAGCCTTTACTCCAAAGGATCAGAAAGCACTTAAGGCTGCTGCAGATTCTTTCAGAGCAAATCCAGAATTCTCTACAGAAAAAGCCATTGGAGAACTAGCTGTAGGTGAAGCTCTAATATCATTCCTGGACGAAAAGGGTTCACCTCAGATGGTTGAGAGAAGCTACATAGTTCCACCTCAGAGTCAGGTTGGACCTATTGACGATGCTCAAAGAAAGAATCTAATCAGGACATCTCTGCTTGCAGGTATCTACGATACAGCAGTTGACAGAGAATCTGCCTACGAAATTCTAACTCAGAAAGCCTTAGCTGATAAGGAAGAAGCTCAAAGAGCGATTGAAGAGAAAGAAAGACAGAAACAGATGGTTCTTGAAGAGAGACAGCGAATTCAGGAAGAAAGACTTCGTATGGCTCAGGAACGACATCAGGCAGCAATGCAGAGACAAAGCGAAAGAGCTGCAAGATCAAATCCTACGGTTGTCGATCAGATTATAAGAACGACCGGCAGAACCATTACCTCATCAATAGGAAGATCAATCGGAA
The DNA here is from genome assembly GCF_900116345.1 of Succinivibrio dextrinosolvens. GTDB lineage: Bacteria > Pseudomonadota > Gammaproteobacteria > Enterobacterales > Succinivibrionaceae > Succinivibrio > Succinivibrio dextrinosolvens_B. The sequence goes on from NZ_FPAH01000033.1 coordinate 32,211, forward strand.
GAACCATTGTAAGAGGAGTTCTGGGAAGTATCTTCGGAAGCAGGTAGACAGTATAGAACCTGAATTGAGGGTGACTAAAAAGGTCGCCCTCTATTTTTACCTAAATTTTGTGGTTTTATTAACATTATTGATAATATTTTTATATTAAATCTTTATCTATTTCCTTGATATACAAAGTTAATATACTATACTTAATAATATAAAGAGTTATATTATTGGTAATATCGTTATGGATAAAGAAGATCTTTTCAAACCCTATATTCAAGATGATTTAGCCTTACTTCCTCCTTGTATTGGTGATTTTATCTCCCCTTCAGATCCCGTCAGACTCGTAAGTACAATTGTTGATAAACTTGATATCTCCAATATTCTTAAAGATTACAAAGGTGGTGGCACTACCAGT
>NZ_FPAH01000029.1 GCF_900116345.1 Succinivibrio dextrinosolvens
AAATAATCATGCAGGAATTTTTGTTGTACTTTCTGATGCGATTTCCGATGGTCAAACAGCTTATTTTGCTTACAAAGACAGAGAATGCGTTGAAGACTGTTTTAAAGATTTAAAGGTAAAGATGAACTGCAACCGCTTTGGTGTTTCTACAGAGCAGTCTCTTACAGGAAAGTGTTTTATCGAATTTATTGCTCTGTCTATAAGAATGCTTATGCAGTACAGAATTCATAACTGTAAATACAATGGAAAAAATCCACCACATAATTCCTTTAAGAAAATTATTGACGAATTAAATGGAATTCAGGAAATAGAATTTACCTCAGGATTTATTGCAGTGAAGCCTGTATCAAAAGTTCAGCAGGAGTGTCTGAAGTTATTTAGAGCAAAGACTCCATCTGACAGATATGACAATGAACTTGCCTATGCGAACAGATTAAAGAAGGCTCGTAAACCACATTAGAAACGAATTACTTGGACAAGATTGTTGTGTAGGTACAACTCAATGCAAAACGCAGGTCAAGGAGTTAAGGGCTTTGGTGGAGGTGGAGGGAGTTGAACCCTCGTCCCAAAAGACTGCATCTTCGGCGCTACATGTTTAGGCAATCATTAATCTCGATACCCGCTGCGGACCGCCACGCCACAAAGTACCCAGTCTGTATAATCTTTAATGCTTCAACCACAGACGGGGCATCCACACGATCTAGTGAAGAACCGACCCCAGTAAGACTAAGTGTCACTAGAAAGACTTAGAACTGAGGGCATTCAGCAGGTTATTAAGCTGCGATTGCGTAGGTTTCGTCGTTTGCGACTATATTTAAACGAATTTTTAACGAGCTTTCGCTACTCGACATGCTCCTAGGAATTCATACTTCCGGTCGAAACCAAAAATACACCCCCTAGACGTGAACAGAAAGAGTATACAACATATTAAGAATTCATTTCTATTGTAATGAGAAAATTTCATCAGCAAAAAGGCTAGATACAGACTGATTTTCCGCAACAGAATGGCTTATATTTGGGCAAAAACAAATATTTTTCCAAAAACGAATTTTTTTATGCTGTTTTGTTATAATGTGCACATTTTCAGATATTGCCTATTGCATACAAATTAATAATGTAATTAGAGCAGTATGAAAAAGGTCTTTAACTTCAATCTAAAAAACAGCAATGCTGATAAAACAGCTTTAGGATTTTATTTTTTATGAAAACAGCAAATCCTCTTGTTCCAGCTTTTATAACCTGTATGCGTGAAGGTTACAACTTCAAACTCTTCCGCTCTGATGTGATTGCAGGTTTAACAGTTGCCATTGTTGCACTTCCACTTGCAATGGCTATGGCTGTAGCTTCCGGAGCATCTCCTGATAAAGGTTTGGTTACCGCAGTAGTAGCCGGATTCTTCATTTCTTTCCTAGGTGGATCCAGAGTCCAGATTGGCGGACCTACAGGAGCATTTGTAGTTGTTATCTTTGATATTATCCAGAGATTCGGATTCAACGGACTGATTCTGGCCTCAATTATGGCAGGTCTGATTCTGATAATTGCAGGTTATGCCCGTTTAGGAAAGCTCATTAAATACATTCCTTACCCTGTAATCACTGGTTTCACCACTGGTATTGCTGTAATTATTGCTTCAAGTCAGGTTAAAGACTTCTTAGGTTTACAGGTAGACTCTGTACCAGCTGATTTCATTAATAAATGGTATGTATACCTTTCAAATCTGGATAAGGTTACTTATTCAGCTTTAGCAATGGGTGCACTTGGTCTTGCAACCATTATTATCTGTAAAAAGATTTCTCCAAAGATTCCTTCATATCTTGTATCTATTCTTCTGATTTCTGCCCTAGCCTATGGTTTCTCAATGGATATTGAGACAATCGGCACTAGATTCCCAAGCCTGCCAACAGGTCTGCCAACTCCTGTATGGCCAGAGTTTTCATTAGAACAGATTAGAGCCCTGGTTCCATCTGCATTCACTATTGCCTTCCTTGCCGGTATCGAGGCACTTCTTTCAGCTGTTGTTGCTGATGGTCTGATCGGTCATAAGCACTCTCTGAATCAGGAACTGGTTGGTCAGGGTGTAGCAAACATCGCCTCAGGTATCTTTGGCGGTATCCCAGCAACCGGAGCTATTGCAAGAACTGCAACCAACATTAAAGCAGGTGGTAGAACTCCTGTTGCAGGTATCTTCCACGCAATATTCCTGCTTGTATTCCTTTACACAGCAATGGATATTCTGGCCTTCATTCCAATGGCTGCATTAGCAGCTGTTCTGTTCATGGTTTCATGGGGAATGTCCGATCTTAAGCACTTCACACAGATTGCAAAAATCAGCCCATCAGACAGAACAATTCTGTTCTTAACCTTTGCGCTTACCGTAATGGTTGACCTGACTGTTGCTATCGGTGTTGGTGTTACCTTCGCATCACTGCTGTTCATGAGACATATGTCCCGTTCAGTTGAAATCAGAAAGCAGCACTGCAAATCTGAGTATGAAACTCACGACGGTGAAGATCCATCAGACGATGAAATAGATATCCCTGACGACGTTACCGTTCTACAGATCAACGGTCCATTATTCTACGGTTTCGCATCAGAGTTCTGCGACAGATTAAAGGCACTAGAGCAGTTGCCAAGAATTCTGATTCTGCGTATGAGATTCATGCCTTATCTGGATGCTTCAGGTGAGAACTCAATTGAAGAGATCCTGAACATCTGTAGACAGCACAAGACCTTTGTGATCTTCTCTGCAGTAAGACCTCAGCCTCGTAAGATTCTAGAGCGAGCAGGATTGCATAAGAAGCTTGACGGCGCAATTGCTGCTGATTTTGATGAGGCCTTAAAGATGGCTAAGAACCTTCTTAAGGATGAAGACTTCATCATGAAGCACATCGATCCAACAAAAGCTTAATTTGAGATTATCTGAGAAGGCCTGAAGTAAAATTCAGGCCTTTTTTTTGAAAAAAAATAAGGAAGGAAAAGAAACGAGACAGAAAAACTATTTGAAGTTCTTCTTCATGATGCGCTCTTTATCACGAGCCCACTGTCTGTCTTTAATAGAGTCACGTTTATCGTGTTCCTGCTTACCACGGGCAAGACCGATTTCAAGCTTGGCCCACTGATTCTTCCAGTACAGCTTTAGAGGAATGATGGTATAGCCCTGTCTCTGAACAGAACCTGCCAGCTTATCAATTTCTCTTCTGGATAAAAGCAGTTTACGGGTGCGGGTAGGATCACTAACCACAAAAGCACAGCTGGTCTTTAAAGGATTGATCACAGAACCAAACAGTACAACCTCTCCACCTTTAACATTTACATATGCTTCAGAGATATTGCACTTACCCGCTCTTAGGGATTTTACTTCCCATCCCTGAAGAGATAATCCAGCTTCATATCTGTCTTCAATAAAATATTCAAAGGAAGCTCTGCGATTCACGGCAACTACATTATTCTGCTGTTTTACTTTCTTTGCCACTTATATTGCTCCACTATTTTCTTAATCTGAAAAATTATATCCCACAACCGATACAAAACAAAAACATTCTCTGAAAAAAACACTCATCTCTGTAAAAAACACAGTTCGTCTGTTCACAGTGAAGAATATTTTTTTCATGAACCTCATCTCAGTTTTATAAAAAAATATAGATACAGTTTTTTCACTACACGTTTTTATATATTATACTATCATGTATAGAAGGAATTTTCTCTCCTAAATCTATTTTCTGATGCGGTATGCGAGGTGGTGGCTATGACTGATCATATAAAATTTGGAACAACCCAACAGCCAATTGAGCCAATTAAAGTTCCTGATCAGGGAGGAAAAACCGAAAGATTTGAAGATGCAGGCTCGATTCCACCAGAGCTTTCCAAGGCAAAGGCATCACCATTTCAGGCTATAAAGCGCTTCTTCAGCAGCATTGTTCAGGGAATAATCTACCTCGGTGAAAAAATTGGCAATGTCTTCAGTTCTGCCAAAAAAGGAGAGGATCATGCTTCTCGTCTTAGCGAAATCAAAAATAGCAACGGATCCATTTCAGCTGAAGCAATCAATAACGGAACAGTCAAAGTTCAGAGCTCAGAAGCAAAAATGTTCAACAATAGTCTCGCAGAAGCTGTAACAAATTCTAAATGGGAACAAATTCCACAGGAATATTTAGATGTAATCAAATCCACAGATGAAAAATATCAAAAAATAAACTCTTTTTACGAGCCGATTCAAAAATCAGGTTCTCAGACAGGAAGTCAGGTCGGTTATGGTGTATTTGACACCTGTGATGCTGCCGAGGATAAAGTTTCTGTGAAAGAATTCTCAGAGGTAGTGAATAGAAGAGCCTTATTAACAATGTTAAGGATGGATCATGAACTTACCAACGATATTATCAGTTTAAGTGAAAACAGACTATCAGGCGTTAAAGCAAAAAGTTATATCACTAAAGCCTTTCTCCAGTTGGACGAAATGGCTAAGAAAGGAGATGCTGAAGCCATCAAACTCCTTAATGTCTATGACAATGTGAACACAAAAGAAGACTACGACAACCTAAAGACAGCATTAAAAAACTTTATGAAGCCAAAACTTGAATTACAGGAACAGATAGATCAGGCTCGTAAGGATTTAATTGCAGAGCTTGATAATAAGATTAAATCGAATTTTTCACTTCGAGTTAACACGGATAGTATTAAGAAAAAAATAGAGGAAAAGATGGATGCTGTGACGACACAGGATAAGATAAATGAACAGAAAAAAGCCGTATCAGTGTTAATAGATAAATTTATTGAAGATAGAAAGGGGCTACTAGATGAGATTGATTCCTTAACCACTGATGAGAAAATTAAACAGATTAGATATACAACCGTTCTACGGGATGAAAAACCGCTTAAACAGGGAGAAATGACAAAACTTCAGAAGATTGTGGACGAGATTAGTAATGATAAGACCGTTCAGGATGCTATAAAGCTTGCAACCAGCAAAAAAACACCTGATAGTAAAAAGGCTTATGACACAATCATGGCTTTAACCTCTAAAATATTAAAAAATGTAGCCAAACTGAACCTAAGTATGGACGGTACAGACGGACAGAGCAGCAATACAGCCTTTGTTCTTCATGGATTAATAGAGAAAAGGCAAGAGTTAAGAGGGTTATCTAAATTCATGAATACCATAATAAATGAAAATGGAAAACATGATGGCAAGATAACCAAGGCAAACATTAGCGATGCACCTGAAAAGAGACAGGGCGGCATAGCATTCACAATTGCATTTAGTGCGCTGGCAGAATAATAAAAAGTTCATCACACAAATAGAACATAAGGATAATATATGAATGCAGATGAATTGATTAACAAGCTGGGAGATGCCATAGGCATTGAACTTTCCTTTAATGCTGAAGGCACCTGCAGTGTTATTTTTGACAAAGATGAGGTTGTTTTCGAAAAAAATGAGAATATGATTTTTATCATCGGAACTGTCCAGACAGACCTGAAAAAAGATCTAGAACTGTACAGAACTCTTCTAACCTCAAATTATATGGGTATTCATACAGGATTCTGCACCTTAAGTATCGATGATAAAAGAAATGAACTGCTTCTTCATCGGCTGATTGAAGAGAATACGGGATTTGATGCATTCGAGAAGAGTCTGGTCCTTTTCATCAAGGCCCTGCGCTACTGGAAGAAGTGGATCAGTGAAGAAAATGAAAATAGACCATCGACATTTGATAACACTGAAGTTTCAAATCTTGATCTGCTAAAGACCGGTGTTATCAGGATTTAAACTCAAATTACCTTTTCTGATTGTACAAGCAAAGAATTAGAGCCTGAAGTACCGGTTCCAGGCAAAGGAGGAAACAGTAAGGATCTATTCTTTTCTTTGTGAAATACTGATTAAATTCTTTCAAGAAAGTTCACAAAAAATCATTTCACCTTAATGTTAATTAAATACACTCAAAATCAATTCTGTACACTAAAATTTCACTTTATACATCAATGCTATATAGACATAACATTTATAGGTATAAAGAGCTTTATAGCAATTTACTCATTCAAGATATAAGTTAACATGATCACAAAAATATCAATTTACAAAAAACGAAACTGTCAGTTTTTGTGCAAATACATAAATCTTTGACCGACTTTTGATTTTTTTTAATCATTACTCTATAGAATCACGAAAGTTTTCAGCTTTATGAAGACAGGAAAAAACAGTTTTCTGTTGAAAATTGAATAATAGAAAGTACAGCCAAAGCTAGTCTATAAGCCATTTTTGGGCTAAACTACGTCATTCAAAAAATTATAATAAAAGGGAATATATATGCTAATTGCAGAGTTTATTTTCATGCTTATGATGCTATACATCGGAAGCCGCTACGGTGGTATCGGTCTGGGTGTAGTATCAGGAATTGGTATCTTAATTGAGGTATTTATTTTAAGAATGCCTCCTGCAGGTGCTCCTGTAGATGTTATGCTGATCATTATTGCAGTAGTCAGCTGTGCTGCAATTCTTGAGGCAGCAGGCGGTCTGAAATACATGCTTCAGATTGCAGAAAAGATCCTGCGTAAGAATCCAAAGAGAATTACTTTCCTAGGACCACTGGTTACCTTCTCCTTAAGTATCATGCTAGGTACCGGCCACGCTGTTTATTCAATCATGCCAATTATTGGCGATATTGCTCTTAAGAACAAAATCAGACCAGAGCGTCCAATGGCTGCAGCATCTGTAGCATCACAGCTTGCTCTAACCGGTTCTCCTATTGCAGCTGTTGTTGCCTGCTATCTGGGTAAAGACGTACTTCAGCTTCCAGGTCTTGAGGATTTAAACCTGCTTCACATTCTTGCAGTTACCTTCCCTGCAACCCTTTTAGGTACCATCGCCATGTCAATCTACTCTAACTTCAGAGGTCGTGAGCTTGAGGATGACAAGGAATATCAGAGAAGATTACAGGATCCTGCATACAGAGATCAGATTCTGAACACCACAAAAACCACTCTGAACGAGGAACTGCCTTTCGGTGCCAAGCTATCTGTAGGGATCTTCCTGCTGTCTCTGGTTCTTATTGTACTTATCGCTATCTTCCCAGAGGTAAGAACCATCGGTGAAGGTGCCCGTCCTATTTCAATGGGCGTAATCATTCAGATGATGATGTTAGGCTTCGGTGCTATTATTCTGATTACAACCAAGACTCCTGTTAACAAGATTCCAAACGGTGTTGTATTCAAGTCAGGAATGGTTGCATGTATTGCAATCTTTGGTATCGCCTGGATGTCAAACACCTACTTTGCCTATGCTATGCCTGAGTTCAAGGCAGCAATTACCGGCATGGTAAATGATGCACCTTGGACCTTTGCTCTAGCATTATTCGCTGTATCTGTAGTTGTTAACTCACAGGCTGCTACAGCAAAGATTATGCTTCCAGTTGCTATCGCCATCGGTCTTCCAGGCCCTGTGCTGATCGGTCTGATGCCAGCAACCTATGCATACTTCTTTATTCCAAACTATCCATCAGATATTGCAACCGTTAACTTTGACGTTACCGGAACCACCAAGATCGGCAAGTGGTATTTCAACCACTCCTTCATGGTTCCAGGTTTAATCGGTGTGATTGTAGCCTGCTCTGTAGGTCTGTCTTTAGCAAAAGTTGTAATCTAAAAAACAGTCTGTTTTTTCTGAAAACCACCATTCAATGGTGGTTTTCTCATTTTTATGCCCTAAAAAACATGCTATAACTCCAATTCTTCCAAAAAAGTCCCCATGGATCTCCGATTTATTACATACAATTATTATGTGAGGTTTTATCTATATTTTTTATAAATAGATCTGAACATTATCATTTTTTTGTATCTGTCTTAACAAAGTATCTGATACTGATAGTGCTCAGGATAAGCTATTACCTTTAAGCGTTTAAGAGAGATTGGGTATGGAACAGTCTGAAACAGAGAACAGTCAGAACGAAAATACACAAGACAGTGCTCAGCTACAGGAATTTGAAAACGCATCTCAGGATATTCCTCCTGTATTAACCTCTGATAACTACTACGCTTCAGAGCGCAGTTTCGACGAAACCGAAGGTGCTCCAGAAGGTTATGAGCAGAACTCCTATTACGAGCCACAGGCACCTCAGGAACAGACCTCAACAGAAACCTATGAGGAAGCCGAGCCTCAGACTCAAGACAATACCCAGCAGGAAGTTCAGGAGGATGAAGATGATGAGGAAGAGGATTCAGTTGACCTCAACATCGAGAATTTCAGTTATAAGTCTGCTCCTTTCTTCAAGTCTCTGTTAACTTTTAAATTTGGTGATATTTCTATTGCCCAGCGAATCATATTCTCCTTTGCTGTGGCAATTATCATATTTGCAGTAGGTTCCATTAATATTATTTCCAGCATGAATGAATATGTGCTGCAGAAAAACTGTACCGAGCGATTAAGTATGAGCCTCAACAAGGTTAATTCATCGCTTATAAGTCTCACCCATCCTGATGATGATCCTCAGTCACTTACAAAAGCACAGGCCTCAGTCAGACAGCTTGAGGCAATTCTGAACGCACCAGAATACCAGGGCTTTATTCAGAATAATGAAACTGCAGGCAAGATTCATAAGGAAATCACAGCCTTCTGCAAAAACACTACGCAGATTCTAGATCAGGACTTAACTCCAAAAGAGCTGCTGCAGCAGGCTGAACAGGCTTCAGCTATAATTGACAGCTTTGAAGAGGCAAATCGCGAAGGTCTGTTAGATAAGGGAGCATACAAAAAAGTTTTATATACCCTGTATGCAGTACTGATTATTACCATTCTTGTATCAGTAATACAGTCCATCTTCCTGGCAAAATCTCTTAACAGTGAGGTTCGCCATGTATGGAAGTCCCTGCAGAAACTGGCCTCCGGTGACTTCAGACGTGACCATGACGAAAAGAGGATCAGAAAAAATGAAATCGGCAACATTGATCTGCTGGTTAATGCCGTAACCAAATCCATGCAGAAAACCATCGGCAAGCTGAACTCCGATTTTAACAAGATGCTGGAGATGGTAAACAGCAACTCTCAGATGCTGGAAAGTACCGCCGATGCTATCGCCACTCAGAAATCAAGAGCAAGCTCCGTTGCCAGCGCAACCTCAAATATGGAAAACTCCATTGAAAAAGTAACAGAGTTTGCCCGTTCCACCCTGTCAGAGGTACAGACTGCAGAAACAGCATCTGATACCTGTCGTGTTACCATGCAGGATAACATTACCACAACCCATTCTCTTTCAGATAAGCTTAAAGCAACCTCCATTGCTATTGAAAACATCAACAAAATGGGTTCCCAGATCGACTCCATTGTTAAAACCATTGCCGCCATTGCAGATCAGACCAACCTTCTGGCACTGAATGCAACCATTGAAGCAGCTCGAAGCGGTGAACACGGCAAAGGCTTTGCCGTGGTGGCAAATGAAGTTCGAGATCTGGCATTCAAGACCGCAAAATCCACCAAGGAAGTAACAGACACCATCACCAGACTGAACGAGGCGGTTGAAATGTGTGTAACCGTGGTTGCATCCTGTGAAGAGGAAATGAACAACTCGGTACATCAGAGCTCAAGAGCAAACAGTGCCATCGAAGAGATTATGGGAATTATCGCAACCATCACCGATATGTCTGAACAGATCGTGGACTCCTGTACCGAACAGACCGGCATCGCAGGTGAGGTAAACTCCCAGATTGAAAACATCAATACTGTAACCGAAGAGTGTTTTGATCATATCCAGGAGACCAAGCAGGCCGTGCAGAAGATCCGCAAGATGGCGAAGAATCAGGTTAAGAATCTATCGGTATTCACAATCAACGAAGAGTAACCTTGGAAGTTTATTTGAGACAGAGTTTTTCAACAGAATAACCTCTGTCCTTTGAAATATAACTTCCTGTACGCTTTGTCCTTTCCTACCCCCATAAGTATCTTAATTGAGTTATTTATATAAGGAGACTAATTCCGATGAAATTTAACTGTAAAAAGAAACTTATCTCTGCTGTTCTGGCAGGTACATTAGCTATCGGAGCAACACAGGTATATGCCGCAGATGCGGACAGAGAAAGCATTGTTCAGGTTGCTCTGCTGCAGTCACTGGCCCAGGGATATTTTGGAGGAACCATTACCTCCGGAGAGCTAAGAACCATGGGTGATACCGGAATTGGCACCTTTGAAGGACTCAACGGAGAAATGATTGTTTTAGACGGAAAGGTCTATCAGGCATTAGGTGACGGCACGGTTTTCGTAGCCCCAGACAAAACTGTTATTCCATATGCTACCGTAACCTTCTTTGATCCGGATATTCCAGTCAAGCTAACTGACATAAAGAATAAGAAAGATTTTGAGAATGCATTGAATTCAGAAGTACAGAAGGCCGGAGCCAACAGTTTCTACATGGTAAAACTTGCAGCAGAATTTGACTCTGTTCTGTTCCGCAGTGAATATGGAAGCGAGGAGCCTTATCCTACACTTGTGGAAGCATTAAAAGGGAAACAGACTGAATTTACAGAAAAGAATATCAAGGGCACTCTGGTTGGACTTTACTGTCCTAGCTATATGGGAGAACTTAACTCTGTCGGCTGGCATTTCCATTTTATATCCGATGATAAAAAGAAAGGAGGACATATTCTGGATCTGTCAATTAAGGAAGGAACAGCCTATCTGGACAAGACAGACAAGTTCACTATGATTCTGCATAATGACAAGAAGTTCCACGATATCAATCTGGCTAAGGACATGGCAGAGGATATCAGAAGTGCGGAGCAGGACACAAAAGGCAAAATGAAGAAGTAACATCCATTATTCATTTACATTTTTGATTTGTCTATCATGAGATTATGCCAGCTGAAAAGTTGGCATAATTCTTTCATACTCCAGTAAAAAGGCAATTTTTTGCCACACAAAACAAAACTGGAGAGAAAAAAATGTCAGCCTTTTACATCAATACCAATCTTACAGCTCTTGCTGCACAGCGAGCAGTAAGCAGAGCTACCAATAAAATTGACACCGCCTATAATCATTTATCCAGCGGACTTAAGATTAATTCTGCAAAGGATGATCCTGCCGGTGTTCAAACTTCTGACAGACTTACTCTGCAGATCAATTCTCTGAGTATGACCAATAGAAATGCTCAGGATGCCATCTCCTACGCTCAGACCGCAGAAGGTGCGATTGAAGAAATCACCACCATGCTCCAGAGAATCAGAACTCTGGCAGTTCAGTCTGCCAACGGTGTTTACTCTCAGGATAACCGTAGAGCCCTTCAGGACGAAGTTGATCAGCTGAATGCAGAAATAGGACGTATTGCCCGTGATACCACCTTCGGTGGACAGGATCTGCTTTCTGGAAATGCCTCTATTGTAAGATTCCAGATCTCCCCTGCTCCAGGTTCTATTATTGAGATTGATCTGGCAACTGGATTTGATGTACCAAATCTTGCAAAAATGGCAGCAAAACTTACCGGCAGTGACGAATTTGAACTTCCTCCAGATGCAGGGGTCACCCCATCAAAATACAACTTTGTGGATATCTTTAATTACTCTGTAAACGGAGGTGGTATTGATATCCGTACTCAGTCCCAGGCACAGATTGTACTGGCCGGTATTGATTATCTGATTACAGCAGTTGACTCAAAACGTTCAGAACTGGGTGCAGTTCAGAACCGTCTTGAGGCAACCATTAGAAACCAGGATAACGTAAAAGAGAATGTTTCTGACTCCCGTGCACGAATTCGTGATTCCGACTATGCAGAAGAAGTCTCCAACATGGTTTCAGAACAGATGAAGCAGCAGGGCTCTATTTCAATTCTGACCCAGGCAAATCAGAAACCTCAGATTGCACTGCAAATGCTTCAGGAAAGCTACTAATTACTCCTTATGTTTGTTTTGTGTGATTCCTTCGTTACTACGAAGGAATTTTTTTGTCTTTGCGCTCTGAATTCCGCTTCTATACAAAACATCTCCTAATCAACTGTTACCTCAATTTTTTGAACTCTGCAAAGATAATCTCATCATGTACATGTGAAATATGCTTTTCATGTTACAATGAGCCGTTGTACATACATTGAGGAATATAAATGGCTCAGTTCATTTACACTATGAATAGGGTGGGAAAGATTGTTCCACCAAAGAGACAGATTCTAAAGGATATCTCCCTGTCCTTTTTCCCAGGTGCCAAGATTGGTGTGCTGGGTTTAAACGGTGCCGGTAAATCCACACTTATCAAGATTATGGCAGGTGTTGATACTGACATTGAGGGTGAGGCAAGACCACAACCAGGTATCAAGATTGGTTATCTGCCACAGGAGCCTGTGCTTGATCCTGAGAAGACCGTAAAAGAAGTTATTGAAGAGTCATTTGCAGAAGTCTATGCAGCATTAAAGCGCTTAGACGAGGTATATGCCGAATATGCAGATGAGAATGCCGACTTTGATGCCCTGGCCAAGGAGCAGGCAAAGCTTGAGGCAATTATTGATGCTCATGACGGACACAATCTTGAGGTGCAGATTGATAAGGCGGCTGATGCTTTAAGATTACCTCCATCAGACAGAAAGATTAAGGTTTTATCAGGTGGTGAGAGACGCCGTGTAGCTTTATGCCGTCTGCTTTTAGAAAAGCCTGATATGCTGCTTTTAGACGAGCCTACCAACCATCTTGATGCTGAATCAATCGACTGGCTCGAGCAGTTCCTGCACCAGTACCCAGGTACAGTGGTTGCAGTTACCCACGACAGATACTTCCTTGACAATGTAGCAGGCTGGATCCTGGAACTTGACCGTGGTGAGGGTATTCCATGGGAAGGAAACTATTCAAGCTGGCTTGATCAGAAGGATAAGAGACTTCAGATTGAAGAAAGCACCGAGTCTGCAAGACGTCGTTCCATCGAGCGAGAGCTGGAGTGGGTTCGTCAGGGTGCCAAGGGCCGTCATGCAAAATCCAAGGCTCGTCTGCAGCGCTTTGAAGAACTGTCTTCAGTTGAGTACCAGAGCAGAAATGAAACCAACGAGCTTTACATTCCACCAGGGCCACGTTTAGGCGAGACCGTGCTTGAGGTAAACAACCTGTCAAAGGCCTATGACGATCAGGTGCTGATTGATGATCTGTCCTTCAGCATTCCTAAGGGTGCAATTGTTGGTATCATCGGACCTAACGGTGCTGGTAAGTCTACTCTGTTCAGAATGATCACCGGTATTGAGAAGCCAGATTCAGGTTCTATCAAGCTGGGTGATACTGTAGTTACCGCTTATGTTGAGCAGTTCCGCGACCAGATGAAGAACGAGAATACCGTCTTTGAAGAAATCTCACAGGGCTCAGACATTCTTAAGGTAGGTAACTACGAGATTCCATCAAGAGCCTATATCGGAAGATTCAACTTCAGAGGAACCGATCAGCAGAAGCGTGTTGGCGATCTGTCAGGTGGTGAAAGAGGCCGTCTGCAGCTGGCAAAACTGCTTCAGGTTGGCGGAAATCTGCTGCTTCTGGACGAGCCTACCAATGATCTTGACGTGGAAACACTGCGTGCACTTGAGAACGCCTTATTAGAATTCCCTGGCTCTGCTATGGTTATTTCCCACGACCGCTGGTTCCTCGATCGTATCGCCACCCACATTCTGGATTACGGTGATGAGGGCAAGGTAAGATTCTTTGAAGGCAACTACACTGAGTATGAGGCCTGGAAGAAGGCAAATCTTGGTGAAGAAGCCCAGCCTCACAGACTTAAGTTCAAGAAGGTTACCAAGTAACAACAGTCTGAATTTTGATGCTACCCATTCTTTGAAGTTCTAGTTACATTTCAAAAATAAATTTTAGGAAGTCCTGAAAAAATAAGGGACTTCCTTTATTTTTTGTGTTATTATAGTTACATATTCTTATGTAACTATATAGGTGCAATTATGGCTGTGGTTGATGCTCCTGAACTTCCTCCTCTACTGTTCAACAGAAACGGTAAATACACTTACGTCTGCTCTTATGAGAATGCCTGGGACTCTGAACGACATATGTCTGTCAGAGTTAAGGGAAAGACCTATACAGTAGGTAAGATTATTGGCGGTGAACTGACCGGGACTATCGAATGGACTGAGGATTTTTTGAATCAGTATCCAATCCTTGAGACCTTAAAGACAACCAGAGTTGTAGATAAGCTAAAATCAAAAGGTAAACTTACTCGCTATAAACTTGAATTTTCACAGGCTGATGATATGGATGAAAATTCTCTGTTCATAAGAAAGGCTACCTCTCTTAAGGTTCTTCATGCAGGAGCAACCTGGCTTTTAGACCAGGTGGTTGCATCAACACCTCTGTCAAAAGCGCTGGGCAGAGCCTTTGACAAGTATTACGGAGCTAAGAAGCTTCTGTCTCTGGCTTATTTCAAAACTATAGAGCCTGATAAGGGAATGTACCTTTATGAGGACTTTGCTTCCTGTACCAGACTGCCATATCACAGACCTCTTGGTATAAGCAGCATCACCAGATTTCTACAGCACATTGACCAGGACAGAATAGATGTTTTTCTCAGAAAGCTGAATGAGTGCTGTATTGAGGAAGAGGATAAGAATAAGGAAAATGTCTACTATGCTCTGGACTCAACATCTATCTCAACCTGCTCTGACAACCTTGATTTCGCAGAATGGGGACACAACAAAGATGGAGACCAGCTAAAGCAGATAAACATCGTAATGCTGGTAAATCAGCAGACAGGATGTCCTCTGTATTACAGACATTATGCTGGCTCTACACCAGATGTCTCTACCTTTAACCATCTGCTCAAGGAATATGCAAGGATGGGCTTAAACCGCAGAGCTATTCTGGTTGCAGACAAGGGCTATGGCTCAGTTAAGAATATCCATAAGCTCTATCAGGATAATCAGAGCTTTATCCTCAATATGAAGCTCTCCTTCGGCATCTGTAAGAATCTGATTGCAAAGAATCTGTCCTATCTGCTTGATGACTGCAGCTATAATCGAAAACTTGGACAGAATGTTCTGACCGAAGAGATTGACTGGAGCTATCCTGGTAACTTCAACAAGGATTCTGCAAGATGTAAGCGAGAGAAAGGCAGAATGTTTATTCATATCTACCTCGACCATGAAATCAGAAATGATGCTGAAGATAAATTCCGTGCAAGAGTAGCTGAGCTTCTGGATAAGCAGAAGTCAGAAACTGAGGCTCTTACTCAGGAGGAAAAGGACTTCCTTTCAACCTATGTTACTGAAGACTCAAATGGCAGAAAGGTAATCAACAATACCCAAAAATTCGAATACATGCTGTGTAAAGGTATCAGAGTTCTACTGTCTGACTTTATAAGTGATCCGGTTGAAGCATCACGTGCCTATACAGAACGTAACGAGGTTGAGGAGAGTTTCCGAAAGCTCAAGGATTTCACTGGTGCAAGACGATTACACGTATCCGCATCAAAAACTCTTTCAGGAAAAATCTTTGTGCACTTCCTGTCCTGCAGTATTCTCTGCATGTTAAGACATCGTATTCATACAGCTGAAGCTAAAGGCATCAAGCTTCCATTTGACTCTGTACCAAAGATGCTGGCATCGTTGTCAAATATTACTCAGACAATATTCCCTGATGGTGGTTACTTCTCTGAGATAGTTGGAAAGAAGAAAGAATTACTTGAAGGACTGGAAATACCTTTCCCTGAGTCAGAGATGGATATCGAGTATGAAGAAGATATTGCTGCGGAAGCAGAATAAAATCTAGATTAAAAACATAACAAAATCCCCAGCCTAGGCTGAGGATTTATTGCATTTCCCATAGTTACACAAAAATGTGCAAAGAATGGGATGCTAAAAAACCGACAGCACTTATCATGCTGTCGGTTTTTACTTTTCAGATGAGATGAATTTTAGAAATCGTAATTATCAACATTGTCTTTAGTAACTATCAGAGGCTCATCAAAAATCAGTGTATTACCATCAAACCTTGGAGCCCCGAATTCTGACAGAGAAAAACCCGGTTTAATCTCATCTTTTCTTCCATCTATTACCATCTTAGCCAGAATGGTCTGGACTCTTGCGGCCTGAGCAGGATCCCACAGTAGAATTTCCTGGACGTAATCCTCTTTGAGGTAGTCTTTTACATCTAAAGGTGTCGTAACGCCAACCACGGTGATTGTATCCTTCAGGTTCTTTGACTTCAGGGAATGACCTATACCAGGAGCTCCTTCTGAGCCTAAAGCAATAATACCCACCAGATCAGGGTGCTTCTTAATAAGAGATATAGCGGTCTTACCTGATACACCTCTATTCTCAGAAATCGGGAAGATCTCTATCAGTTCAAGGTGTGGATATTTATCCTTCTGATGTTTTATTGCAGCCTGAGCCCACACATTATGAGAAGGAACAGATAAAGATCCTACGTATATGGCATATTTGCCCTTTTTAGCTTTGGATAATTTAACAAATTCATCCATAAGCAGTATACCGAACTTATCATTATCAATAAGCTCAACATCAAAATCAGCATTAACCTGATTTGGAGACTCATGGGTAATCACAGTGATGCCATTCTTTTTTGCAGCCTGAAATACCTTCTCTAAAGACTTGGCATCATTAGGAACAACCAGAAGAGCATTTACACTGTCTTTTATAAAGTCATAAGAAATCTCAGCCTGCTTTCTGTGACTTGCCACCGTCGGAGCCATATATTCTGCCTTTACCCCATTCTCTTCAGCGCCAAGCATAATTCCTGCTTTATGACGCGCAAACCATGGAGTACTTATCTTACCGACACCGGCAAAGGTCAGTTCATCCGCTGAGGCCTCAGTAAAGGCAACAGAGGAACATAGAGTCAGACCTACAGCCAAAGCACTCAACAGAGTCTTAATTCGCATCTTGATGATCTCCAACACAACCTTGTTATATGCTACTTTTAAGCATAGGTTATAAACAGAATATCGCTATTCCATAAAGCTGAATACGATCTACATTTACGAGCGTTATCTCAAAATATTTTCCTGTTTCTCCATATCTGTCTATATCACTACATAAGAAAAGATACTAAATAATTTCATTTTTAATCCATAAGGAATTTCATATTTTCTAAGTTAAAATAAGATTTTTATGTTACAATAGATGTTCAATATACTATTCACCAGTCTATATTCATATCAAAGTTACAGTCTCAAGACTGTTTTTTATTGCCTTTTTTATACCTGTGCAAAAACAGTAAATAACCATCAGGAGGTAAAGTTTGAGGAGAAAATATATATCTATAGCAATGGCTTATGTGGGAATTGTGGTTGGAGCAGGACTTTCCTCAGGACAGGATATTCTGCAGTACTTTTTAAGCTATGGTACTCTGGGTATCGTAGGAGTAATTCTCTTGGCAATTCTTCACATTATATTTGGTAAAATTATCATTACTATAGGTTGCTATTTCAGATCCTCAAACCATCAGGAGGTTCTTGAGAAAATCACTCATCCGATTATTAACAGGCTGATTGACTATTCGCTTATCATATCCTGTTTTATCGTGGGCTTTGTGATGTTTGCCGGTGCCGGCTCCAATCTGAGTCAGCAGTTTCATCTGCCTTTCTGGGTGGGAACTTTTGTCTGTGCAGTCCTGACCATTGTGGTAGCCTTTCTGGATTTTCAGAAGATTACTCAGGTGCTGGGTATCTTTACGCCTATTATCATTGTGATGATTCTGATTGTCTGTGGTTATACCTTCATAGGTAAATTCTACGATTTTAAAGCTCTGGATACTGTTGCTGCCACAATCGAATCTCCTATGCCTAACGTATGGATGGCGGTAGTCAACTATTATGCACTATGTGCCATTTCTGCTGTATCCATGGCCTTCGTACTTGGAGGTTCAGTGCTCAGAATCGGTATAGCCGAAAAGGGGGGCCTATTAGGAGGTGCGATTATCGGCTTTATCATTAGTGCAGCAGCAATTACCATCTTTGCAAATATTGATACAGTAAAAGATGCAGATATTCCAATGCTTGAGATCGTAAAGCATATTCATCCTATTTTTGCCTTTGTTTATGCACTGACTATATTTGCACTGATCTTTAATACCGCCTTCTCACTGTTCTATGCCTTTGCCAAAAGATTTGCCGGCAGAAATGAGAAAAAGCTTAAAGCAATTCTGATTGTAAGTGTAGTGCTAGGCTTTGGCTTAAGCTTCTGCGGTTTTAAGACGCTGGTATCCATCATGTATCCAATTCTGGGATATATAGGCATGCTGCTTCTTACTGTACTGGGAATTACCTGGATTAAAGAGAAGAAGAAAATACTTACTGAAAAGCTGATCCGCAGAAAGATGATACATCTTGCGGTCAAAAAGTATGATGACGATCTGTACTATTCCTTAATAGATCGGGAAACCTTTAACCGTCTTGGCGAGAGATCGGTGATTGAAACAGAAGAAATTAAATCAGAGATCAGAGACTTTGTAAAAAAAATCGGCCCCGAGAATATTCCACTTCCGGAGCCTAGTATTAGTTAAAAAGGCTAAGCAAAAACCTTCTTCAGATGAGCTTCATATCCAGAAATGAACTCATCTAACTTTGGATTTTTAATCACATCATTGCAGATGTAGGTAGGAAGGCCTTTCATACCTACAAACTGCATTGCCTTGTGCAGATGGAAATAAACCAGATCTACCCCCTTTTCCTCAAAGAACTCCCCTTTCTCAGTGAAAGCCTCGATAGGTGCATTCCAGGTTACGGAAAACATGTAGGACTTGTCTTTTAGAAGACCACCGGTTCCGTAGCCGTGAGCAGGATCGGTACGATGTCTGCCGTCTGAGGTTAAAAAGTTTCCACCACCCTCGGTAAAGACTTCATCAATATACTTCTTTACAATCCATGGCTCTCCCATCCACCAGGCAGGCATCTGCCAGATTACAGCATCAGCCCACAGAAAATTCTCCACCTGCTCAGAAGGTACATAACCCTTGTCTATTTCACACTCACGGACCTCTTTTCCTAAAGAGAGCAGAGTCTTTTTTGCGGTCTCATGCAGAGTTGAATTCAGCTGAGCTTTTGAACTACCGAAAACCTTAGCCCCATTTAAAAGTAAAATATTCTTCATATAAAAATCCTTTTCCAACTACAGGCATCCCTTCAGAATGTTCAGCAGATCCTCTCTCTCAAGAGGTCTGATAGCATCCTTGAAATCACCAAACCAGATCTTGCGAACGTGATCTGCCATCTCCTCAAAATGGGTATCATCAATGCCTACCTCGGAGAGTTTTGATGGCAGTCCGATCTTCTTGAAGAACTCAGCAGTTAAATCAATAGCCTTGCTGGCATTGGTCATTACATCGTCCTTTGGATTGAGACCGAATACATTTACACCGTAATTTGCAAAGCGAGGTGCAGTCTTCTCATTCAGGCTGTATCTCATCCATACAGGAGTCAGAATAGCCAGACCTACACCGTGGGTAATGTCGTAGAAGGCAGAAATCTCATGTTCAAGTCCATGGCATACCCAAGGAGAACCTTCACGGCCGATGCTTAAAAGACCGCAGCAGCCAAAGGAGCTTGCCATCATCAGCTCTGCACGGGCCTCATAATTATCAGGCTCGGCAATAGCGATAGGAGCATTCTTGATTACAGTTCGGAGCATAGCCTCACAGATACCGTCAGTTAAGGTATTGCCCTGATTTACAATATATGACTCAAAGGTGTGGGACATGATATCTGCAGCACCAGCAGCAGTCTGATTGGCAGGAACACTGAAGGTATAGGTAGGATCACAGATGGAGGCTACCGGCCACAGGTTACCGAAGATAGGCATCTTCTCATGAGTTTCCTCATTGGTGATAACACCAGAATTGTCGTACTCAGAACCGGTTGCAGACAGAGTCAGCACTGAGAATAAAGGCAGAGCTTTTCCAACCTTTGATGAATCTAAGACCAGATCCCATGGATCACCGTCGTAGAAAGCACCAGCTGCAATATTCTTTGAAGCATCCAGAACACTGCCGCCACCTACAGCTAAAATGAAATCAACCTTTTCCTTTTTGGCAATCTCAACACCTTTTCTGATAGAGGTGATTCTTGGATTAGGTTCGATTCCGCTTAACTCAAAAATCTCAGCTCCCTTGTAAAGAGCCTTAATCTTATCGTAGATTCCGCTGCGCTTGATACTGCCGCCGCCATAGGTTAAGAGAATCTTAGAGCCATATGATTTAGTGATTTCAGGAAGCTCATCGATACGTCCCTTACCAAAAACCAGACGGGTTGGAAGATATAGATCAAAATCAAACATGTTAACTCCTATATTAAGCACGTGTTGGCAGCACAAACCTGTATCAATCAGAGCTTAGCTGAAAGGAAACTCTGCCAGAAAGTCTACAAAAAAACGGAAAGACAGCTCCCGGAGATTAAGGGAATTAAGTTACGAACAAAAAAGATATTCTGAACTTATCCTCTGACTCAGAGTTAAGCATCAGTCTTTTTATCATAACCATTAGCCTAAAACAATTCTGATATCCGAATTGCCTTTTTGACATTAACTTTAAAAAGAATAATGACAAAATTCACAGAATCAGATTATTCGGTTAGAAAGAGCAGCAGAAGAACATCTCTAGATTACAGAAACACACTCATTTTTCGAAGACAAGTAATTAAAGAAAATAAATGTAATTTTCTGTTTTACCGAGTCAGGAAGAAGCCCCCTGCTGCTGAAAAACATTCATCAATAAAAGAGCTCTGTAGCACTTAAGAGCACTTCTTTTGACACCGAATAAGTACATCTAGAATAGAGTTTAATGTTGAAAATTGGAAGTACATACATTTTTGTAGACTAATAACAAAATAGTGTATTTTATTGATAGTTAAGGATATTATTTATTTAGTTTCAATAATTATTATCAACTGGATAGTTTTAATCATAAGTAAAACTAGAATTAAAAGTAGCAAAACGTTATACTTCACTTTAAGAGAATAAAGCATAAATATGGGATTTTATGACTACTGCTACTGATAAGAAAAACACAAAAAACTTCCTTTATAAAGGAAAGAAATACCTGTGCACACTTGAGCTGGCTATGGATGTGATCGGGGGAAAATGGAAAACTCTGCTGATTTTTCACCTTCGAAACGGAGCCATGCGCTCTTCTGCCCTGCAGCACTCTCTTACCGGCATCTCCAACAAGATGTTCACCCAGAGTGTACGTGAGCTTGAAGCCGACGGTATCGTCAGACGTGAAATCTTTCCTGTAATTCCGCCAAAGGTTGAATACTCACTTACAGAAAAAGGACAGGAGCTGATCCCGATCATGGAGAATCTTGCCAAGTGGGGAATCTCCATCTGTGATGCAAAGAACAAAGGAAAACTTGAAAGCTGTGGCGAAGACCTCGAAGAGAGTACCAGTCAGAGCAAAGAATAGACAGTGCAACATCCAGAATCACTCAAAAGCCTGAAGTTTTAGGCTTGATTGATCCAAACTCAGGCTTTTTTTAGATATCTGAAAAGATAATAGGCGGCAGGCTTGGCACTGGCCTTGGTTATGGCGTATCCTGCCTTCTGGGCAGAACGCAGAGCCTTAACGTTTGAGAAAGGAGCCAGAGTTGAAAGACCGTTTACCCTGCCCTGATCGTAGCATTCTGCAGAATATTTACGCAGTCTTCCGGCAATTCCCTGATTCTGATATGCAGGATCAACGCCTACATAAAGTTCGTGAAGAATATTCTCTTTTATCTCCGCAGGTTCAAACATAAAAAGATCGTAAGCTACGAGTTCCCCCTGCCGGTTCACGGCAACACTGATAAGCTCTGAAGCTTTAAGACGGTACAGCTTTAAAAGCCAGTCTAAAAAAGGACGGGAATAAAGACAGTTATGCAAAGCTACAATCTTCTTCAGATCACCGCGCTCACCCCTTCTAAAGAGCAGCTCATCCTCGTTTTTTACCAGATCAGCTCTAAGATTTCTGGCTTTAATAAAATTCTGAATAATTATTTTTAAATGTGTAAACGATTCTGTTACTTCGTGAAGAATTTGCATTTTTTTCCTGTATAGACTTCGCATAATTGCAAAATAACAAATAAAGAAAAACTGAAAAAGAATTATATTCTAATTATGTGAAAATTTGTTGTTCTGAAATTTGTTATCAAAACGGAGCATATATGAAACTTATAATAAAAGCAGCGCTACTTGGACTGACGATATTTTCTGCTAACGTTTTCGCATCCGAACAGAAGATTCTGAAGGTCGGAATCGAAGACTCCATTGCTCCATTTGAATTCAGAGAAAAAGGCTCTACAGAGGTAATCGGTTTTGATGTTGATATCATCAAAGCTATCGCTAAAGAACAGGGCTTTAAGGTTGAGATCGCCAATATGCCTTTTGATGCCCTGCTGCCATCTGTTTTAACCGAACAGGTGGATGTGGCTATCTCAAGTTATTCCATCACCGAGGAGCGAGCTCAGATCGTAAAGCTCGAGCCTTACTATGACTCAGGACTTGGTGTTCTGGTCCGTACCGATCTGCTCAAGAGTATTCACAGCAGCTATGATCTTCAGGGAAGAACCATATGTGCAAAAAGCAGCACTACCGGCTCTTATTTTGCAGAGAATATAAAAAACGCCAAAACCAAGAATTATCTGACAGAAATCGAAGCCTTTATAGCAATTGATAAGGGAGAGTGCGACGTGGTCATTATCGACAAGCCTGTGCTTGAATACTACCACGTAAGAAGCCATGACGATAAGACCGCAGTCTTAAAGGACAAACTAACCTTTGAACAGTACGGCATTGTCACCTCAAAGAATAAAACAGAAATCTCCGACAATATTGCCGAAGGTCTTAAGAAGATCAGAAAGAACGGCGTCTATGATCAGATTTATCGTAAATGGTTCGATAACGTCTCCAACAAATAGTTACTTTTGACAAAAAAAAACATTTTAAGCCTTAGTTCTGCACTAAGGCTTTTTGTTTGAATTCTGTTTCTCACTCCAGTCCATAACGCAGCCAGCTTCTGAAAAAAGAATAGTTTCAAAAACAGCACTGTTTAAATACTGTTACAAAAATGTGCATTTAATATTCTGTCTGTTCTGAATATTGAAACAGCTTGCAAAATTTAGCTTATACCTTAGCGTTAGTGATAACTAATTAGATATACTGAAACTATAGTTCTCAACCTTTATTGCGGATTATCTCTATGTGTATGCTCAAAAAGATTTCACTGATATTAGCCTGTGCATTATCCACAGCCTCATTTGCTGATGAGGGTAAACTGGTGGTAGGAGTCGAAGCCTCCCGCGCACCGTTTGTTTATATCAATCAGCAGGGAAAACTGGAAGGCTTTGAAATTGATCTTTTGACGGCTATAGCCAAAGAAAACGGCATGAAGGTCGAATTCTCGGATATGCCTTTCGATGCACTGCTGCCATCAGTACTTACCGAGCAGGCTGACGTGGCAATTTCCTGTATTGCCATAACCGAAGAACGACAGCAGATTGTGGATTTTGTAGGCCCTTACTACGAGGCAGGTCTTAACGCCATGATCCGCAACGAGCATAAGGACACCATCAAAGACAGCTATGATCTGAACGGTAAGAAGATCTGTGTAGTTACCGGCACCACCTGTGAGGAGTATGCTGTTACCCGTGAAGGCTCTGAAATTATCAAATACACCTCAGAGGAAGAAAGCTTTTACGCCCTTGAGAAGAAGCAGTGCGATCTGCTTATAACCGATGCCCCTCTGATAGAGTATTCCTTCATGAAGCAGAGTCCTGGCAAGTATTATAAATTTGATAACAATCTCACTTCAGAGGAATTCGGAATTATGACCTCTAAGCTCAGACCTGAGGTTAGAGAAAAAATTGAAACCGGACTTAAGAGAATCGAGCAGAACGGAGATTATGAAAAGCTCTATAAGAAGTGGTTCGGCTAAGACGTATTTAAAAACCAATTCGCAAACGCAAATATTTGAGAGCCTTCAAGGCTCTCTTTTTTTAATTTTGATAACAAGCAAAGTTTTACATAATTTTCCGATAATTCCCCCTTTTCTTGGCAAATTTCTTTGTTACTTGCGTTTCTATTACCTATATTTAACTTAGCGGTATAAATTCTCGGAGTACATATGAAACCAATCAGAAGCATTGCTTTAGCTTTGGCAATGGCTTTTTCATTTAATGCCTATGCGGACGGAGATGAGCTTGTAGTTGGTATTGAGGCAAGTAGTGAGCCATTTGTAATCATCGATCCGAAGACTCACGATTATATTGGCTACGATATCGATCTGATTAAAGCGGTCGCCAAGGAAGCAGGCTACAAGAGCATTAAATTCCATGATATGCCTTTTGACGCCATGTTCGCAGATGTACTGCTAGAACAGGTGGACTGCGCAATCTCCATGATCACCATCACCGAGGAACGAGCTCAGATCTGGGATTTTGTGGGTCCTTATTTTGATACCGGTCTTGATATTCTTTTAAACAAGAAATATCAGGGTGAATTCAAGAGAGATACAGACCTTCATGATGTAACCATCTGTGCTAAGACATCTTCCACCTGTGAGGCCTACGCTTTAGGTATGCCTGATATCCAGGTACTTTCTCTGGACTCAGAAAGAAAGCTATTTGAAGCCGCTAATCAGGGCAAATGCGATGGTGTTATCACCAACGAACCAATTCTGCAGTACTACCTGAAAGTAAGTCCTGATAAAGACAAGTTCTACCGTTTAGGCCGTAAGCTTACCTTTGCACAATTCGGTATCATGACCTCAAAGAACCGTCCTGATATCTCCGAGCGTATTTCCAAAGCCCTCGAAAAGGTAAAAGCAACTCCGTATTTCTGGGAAATCTACCGTAAATGGTTTGAATAGAATTCAGAAAGCACCTTACAGCCACCTTAATTGGTGGCTTTTTGATCTGATACAGTGCAATTCTTAAATTAAATGTACTTTTACGCCTCCGCCTGTAAACTAGAATAAACATAAACGGAGGATATATGAAATTTTACAAATCTTTATGTCTGCTAAGCATGCTGGCTTTTTCATCCTACAGTGCAACCGCAGTAAGCGCAGAAAAGACTCTTAACGTTGTAACCGAGCCTACCTTTGCTCCATTTGAATTTGTTGATAAGGGCACTTCAACCCTGATAGGCTTTGATATTGATATCATCAACGCTATCGGTGAAGCTGAAGGCTACAAGATGAACGTTTCAAGCATGTCTTTTGATGGACAGATCCCTGCAATCATCACCCAGCAGGTGGATATAGCAATCTCAGGTTTCACCATTACCCCAGAAAGAGCACAGAAGGTTAACTTCTCAGAGCCTTACTACGATGCTGGTCTTGGTATTCTTATCACCAAGAGCAGCAGCGCCGACATCAAATCCAAGGATGACTTAAAGGGCAAGACCATCTGTGCACAGCTTGGAACCTCCGGTGCCATGTATGCAGAAAAGGTTGAGAACACCAATGTAACTCAGTTCAACAGCACCGCTGAAGCATTCCTAGAACTTGAAAAAGGCTCCTGCAGCGCAGTTGTAACCGACAAGCCTGTTATCGAATACTATCTGGCCACTACCCAGAAGGATAACCTGGTTATGATCCCAGAGCAGCTTACTGTTGAGCAGTACGGTATCGTTACCTCAAAGAACAGACAGGATCTTACCGATATGATTGCCTCAGGTCTTAAGAAGATCCGTGAGAACGGCACCTATGACAAGATCTATCAGAAGTGGTTCGGCAACGCAGCCAACTAATCACAATTTAACACTCCTACAGAAATTAAAAAAGAGGGCAAATTGCCCTCTTTCGTATCTATAAGGTAACTCTATTTAATCTCAAACTGACTTACAATCTTTAAGAGATTTTCAATTTCACTGTTGGTGTTAAGAATGTTCTTCTCAACCATCTCCACCTGCTCTGCAAGTCTGTAGGAACCATCAGTAATACCTTTCATATTGGTAGAAATCTCAGAAGTTGCGGTGGTCTGCTCTTCAGCTGCAGTAGCAATCTGATTGATCTGAGAGTTAACCTCGCGAACCTTGTCGGTAACTTCACTTAGGACAGTGTGCATCTTACCGGTCTCAAGAGAAATCTGATCCATAACTGCCACAGACTGCTGCATTGCATCGTTGGCCACCTTGGCATCAGACTGGACCTGCATAACCATCTTGGTGATTTCCTGAGTGGACTTGGAAGTTCTTGAGGACAGAGCTCGAACTTCATCAGCAACCACAGCGAAGCCCTTACCGGCCTCACCTGCACGAGCAGCCTCAATAGCGGCATTCAGAGCCAGAAGGTTGGTCTGGGAGGCTATATCCTCAATGGTCAGGGTGATGGTACCGATCTTCTGGGCGGTCTCAGCCAACTGCTGAACCAGAATAGCATCTTTCTTGGACTTCTCTACCTGCTGATTCAGCATATTCATGGTTTCCTCAACACGGTTGATACCAACAGTGGTACTCTGTGAGGAATCCTCTGCAGTCATAGTTGCATGCTCACAGTTCTTGGCAATATCACCAGTGGTAGATACCATCTGCTCAGAAGCTGCGGCAACGGTTAAGGCCTGACTCTGATTTTCCTTTGCAGTACTGCTCATCACGTTGGCAGAAGCGGTAATATCACTCATATTGTGATTGATATTTGAGCTTACACTCTGAATATTCTCAACACTTACAACCCATGACTGACGCATCTGCTCTAAAGCCTGCATCAGAGGTTTGAACTCATCCTTTCGCTTGGTCTCAATAGTTCTGTTAAGTTTACCTGCAGCAAGAACCTTGGAAATCTGAATAATTGTCTCAATGCTGCTGATAATAATCTTTGGCATGTAGAAGATAATGATAATTGCAAGTACAACCACACCAATGGTAATTGCAGCCACAGTATAAATACCTGAGGTATCATTGATGGTGGCTACACTCTCATTGGCAGCTTTAATCTGGTAACCGTTAACCTTTACCACATTATTCTGAATGATAATGTACTGAGGAATCATTGCAGAGGTATGGTAGGAAAGAGCCTGTGATCTTCTCATCTGATTAAGTGCAGGAATAATCTTGTTGTCCAGCACATCAAGATATACTTTGGTTGCTTCCTTTACAGCACCGATCTCTTTAGGGTAACGGGCCATCTGCAGAGCATCGGCCGCATCCTTCATACCCTTGGAATTCTTCTGAAGTTCAGGAATAATCTCGGCTGCATTGCCGCCCTTGGTTAACTGGTCAAGTAATTCTTCAATATGAGCAGCATAATCAGCAGTTCTTCTGGTTCTGCCATATCTTTCGTTTAAGGTGGTATGAACAAAAGAGGCCACATCGTGGCTCTTGGTCATACTGCTTAAAGCAGACCATGAAACAACAAGAGTTGCCAGAATCATGATCACATAGCTGAATATCAGCTTACTTCTTATAGAAAAATTATCTAAAAAACTCATAATCTGAAATTTCCTTACAAGACAATTCTCAAAAAACAGGTTCTTAGAATGTTTCCTGCCTCTTTAAGACTTATACAAAAGAAGCACTAAATAACACACCTATCTTCAATTGTAATAAAGTTTGAAAAATAAAAATTAGAGCCATTCTTAATAATCAGAAAATAAACCAATGTTCTATACATATATGTGATGTGAAGAAAAAGCCAAAGAGTGATACAATTAAGCGTTTCTTAAGGCGTATAACATAAAAGGACTCAGCATTAAGGCTGAGGAATAATAATGAGAATAGGTTTTATCGGAGCAGGAAAGGTTGGATGCGCTCTTGCTCTTTATTTTCACTCTCACAACAGCACTATCTCCGGCTTCTTTTCTAAAACTCAGGAGCATGCAGCCGATATTGCGAGCAGAACAGGTTCTAAGGTGTTCTCCAATCTCAATGACCTTGCAGCTAACAGTGATCTGCTTTTCTTTACAGTTCCTGACGATGAAATTGCATCCGTTTATAAGAGTATCTCCGCGGACAGTCTTAAAGACACCATTGTCTGCCACTGTTCAGGTTCACTTACCGCCAAAGAGGTTTTCGGAGAGGATGATTACAGCACAGGATTATACAAGGTAAGTATTCATCCGCTGTGTGCAGTTGACTCAAAGGAGAGTTATAAGGATTTTGAAAAAGTCTATTTCTTTATGGAAGGACATTCTGATACTACTGAAAAACTGAAGAAGTTTTTTTCAGATATCGGTCTAAAAGTAAAACTCATAAACTCTGATATCAAGGTTAAATATCATCTTGCAGCCTCTGTAGTAAGTAATCAGGTAGTAGCCCTGGTAAATGAAGGTGTTGAAATCCTTGAACAGTGCGGTTTTACCAGAGAAGAGTCCCTAAAGGCCCTTTCCCCTCTCATTCTAGGCAATGTCGAACATATTCTGGATAAAGGTCCGGTTCAGGCCCTGACAGGTCCGGTACAGAGAGGAGATGTAAATACCTTAAGCAGACATATGCGCACACTTGATACCTATAGTGACAGGCTTTTATACACACTTTTAGCCCGCAAGCTTTTAAAGATTGCAAAAATAAAAAATCCGGACAGAGATTTTAGTAAATTAGAAAAATTCGTAAGCGAATAAGAAGGACAAAATATGAAGATTACTGTTTCAACTTTCGCCAAGCGCAAGGCAGAGAAAGAAAGAATTTCCATGCTGACCTGCTATGACTACACCACCGCAAAGATAGTGAACTCCTCAAACGTGGATGCGGTTTTAGTCGGTGATTCCCTAGGTAACGTAATGTTAGGCTATGAAGATACCCTATCCGTTACCATGGAGGATATGATCACCTTCGGTCATGCTGTAGCCAGAGGCTGTAAGGATAAGCTTGTAGTTATCGATATGCCTTTCATGTCATATCAGGTTTCAGTTGAACAGGCTATTACCAATGCCGGCAGACTACTTAAGGAAGGACGTGGAAATGCAGTAAAGCTTGAGGGTGGTAAAAAAGTTGCAGAGCACATCAGAGCAATTACAAACGCAGGTATTCCTGTAATGGCACACATTGGAATGACACCTCAGTCTGTAAATGCCTTTGGCGGTAACAAGGTTCAGGGAAAAACCGAGCTTGCAGCAAAACTTCTGATTGAAGATGCTCTTGCAGTTCAGGAGGCTGGAGCCTTCTCCGTTGTACTTGAGTGTGTACCAGCCAAGCTTGCAAAAATCGTGACCGAGAAGCTATCAATCCCAACTATCGGTATTGGTGCTGGTCCTGACTGTGACGGTCAGATTCTGGTATATCAGGATATGCTTGGCATGTATAAGGATTTCTCTCCAAAATTTGTTAAGCACTTTGGCAATGTTGGTGACCAGATCCTTGAGGCTTTCAATAATTACGATTCTGAAGTTAAGACTTCTGCATTCCCTTCAGCAGAACACTGCTTCAAGATTGATGATGAGGTTTTAGAAAAACTTTACTAGAAAGAAAGTTTTTCTTAACGTAAGGCAGTTTCCTTATGGAGCTGCCTTATTTTTTGAGACTCTCTGTTAAGGCTGATTTTTCAAAGGCCAGACGTGGATAGTTATCGTGCTCAACATATATGGTGCCGCAGTGAACAAAGTTCAACTTTCTGGCCAGAGCCTGCATCGGTTTATTGTCCGAATGTGTATCTATTCTCATATGCCCTGCCTTCTCATAGCACCAGTTGATACAGAAAGAACCAACGCCTCTAGTAACACCATCTGCCGCCAGACGATGAATTACTCCATAGGCAGAATCATCAAGCCATTTTCCCTCTGTAATCTTCAGGTATGCAGGATCACAGTCCTTACCAAAGATATAAACAAAAACCCCTACAATTCGACCTTCATGTTCACAGACATAACATTGTGATTTATTTATATCAGTTTCTATAAGTTCTCTTGGAGGCCAGCTGCTCCCCCACTGATGAGGATTGCCGTTCTCCACCATAAAAGCACGGGCGCTCTCATAGAGTTTTACAATATGGTCAATATCGCTGAGAGTTGCTAATCTACATTGCATACCAAAAGTCCCTTATTAAGATGAAGGTATTACAACCAAATTCATATTAACCAATTATTAGAACAATTAGAAAGAAGTTATCTTAAAATTTTCGATATATTTGACATCTCACCATGGCAATCTAATCATTGGTCAGTTTGAGTAATATTCTTCATCAGTTACAGGTTCAAGCCATTCATTTGAAGACTCCTCTCCTGTAACCTCAACTGCCAGATGCGAGAACCAGCTGTCTGTTGAAGCTCCATGCCAGTGTTTTACTCCTGGAGCTATATTGATTACATCACCTGGATTGATGGTAACCTTTTCTTTTCCTTCCTCCTGATAATAGCCGATACCAGCAACACCGATTAGAATCTGACCTCCGCCTTTTTTCGCATGGTGAATATGCCAGTTATTTCTGCAGCCAGGTTCAAAGGTTACATTGTAAATACCGACCTGCTTTGTGGATAATGGAGCAAGGTAGCTTTGTCCTGTAAAATATTTGGCAAAGCCGTTATTTGGTTCTCCAACAGGAAATATCATGCATTTCTGATGTAGCTTAAGTTCCTCTGGATAGTTATTTAAAGATTCATTCTGTTTTAAATCCTCACGCCAGATCTCTTTTGCCATATTAAAGGCAGACCATGCCTTTGGCCATCCGGCATAAAAAGCGACATGAGTAATGGTTGCCGCTATTTCCTTTTTTGAAACGCCGTGATTTCTGGCATTTTCGAGGTGGTATTTCAATGAGCTGTCTGTTATTCCTGAGGAAATAAGCGCAACCACAGTAACAAGGCATCTTGTCTTGAGAGTGATATCCTGATTGTTCCAGTTTTCTCCGAAAAGTACATCATCGTTGAAGTGAGCAAATTCAGGAGCGATATCTCCAAGCAGTGTTCTTCCTGCTGTCTGTGTAATTTTCTTTGTCATTTTTTGTTAGACTCCTTTAGAAATCGAAGATGTCTTTATATTTGTTAATTGATGGTCTTCCACCATTTGTTTTCTTCTGGAAGCGCATCCAAATAAATTATTTCTCCTATGATTGGAGTAACCAGTTTTACATCATGTTTGTCAGAGAGTTTATCTAGCTCTTCAAGCGGTTCCTGCCATTTATGATTTGCTAGCACAAACTTACTGTTGTGTACCGGAAGAATTGCTTTAGCTCCAATTTCCTCTGAAGCTTTTAGTACTTCTTCAGGAAGCATATGGACATTGTGCCACTGCATGTCATACTGACCATCTTCCATTACGGCAAAATCAAATGGTCCGTATTTATCTCCAATATCTTTAAAGTGCTTGCCGTAGCCGCTATCTCCGCTGTAGAAGAACTTAATTTTGTCAGTCTTAATTACGAAGGATGCTGGCTCTGTTGGATTCTCCTTTAGAAATCTTCCGGAAAAATGACGGGCAGGAGTAATGGTTATTTTAATATTGCCGGCTAAGTTGACATCCTCTCCATAATCCAGTTCATGGATTTTATCTTTTACAAAGCCCCACATTTCATAATACTCACCGTTACCAAGTCCCGTAACAACATGATGAACCTTATCTTTAAGTGCCTTAGAGGTTGAGTACTCAAGATGATCCCAGTGATCATGAGATAACAGAATTGTGTCAATGTCTTCAGGCAGATCTGATAACGAGAAAATGTTAGAGCCTTCAAATGAGGTCATTAAAAAAGAAACGGGAGAAACATAGCCATTTAATACAGGATCTACCAGAAAACGGTGTCCTGACAACTGAAGCAGGAAGGAAGAGTGTCCCAGCCAGACAATTAAATCACGCTCCTTATTCAGGGATTTTAGGTCAGTTTTTATATGCGGAATAGCGTTATTCGGACGCAAATCTGCTCTTTTTTCAAAAATGAATTTATAGAAACTAACCAGAAAGCCATCTTCTAAATGATTTACAATCGGCTCTTTATTCTGAAATACACCATCCTTAAAATTTGGAGATTTCATTATTCTTTCAAGTCTTTGTCCAGAAGGCGCTCTTCCAAACTGAGGTGTATTAAAAAAATAGGCCGCAAAAGCTGTGATTGCGATAAAAATCGCCAATAGAATTATCATTATCCTTTTCATCTTTTAAATCTATGATTACTTTTCCAGTGAAAGTCTTATTTTTATCTGCTCTGCCCCCAGTAATTCTTTGAGGTCAGCTCCACTAATATTCCTGATTCTGCCAATACGAGTCAGTTCCCAGTTATTCTGTCCGTAATAAATTACAAATCTGTATCCAAGATAGAGGATCACATCTCCTGCTGTTGTTTGCAGTGGTTCATTGTTCTGAGGAAGAGTGAATCCAAGCTCTCCGACTTTCTCAAAGCCTCCATAATCACTCATACTTAGCTCAACGTCACCTTCTTTAAGCTTTTCCAGGAGAGCTTTACTGGATGTATTTTCAACACATTCACAATCCAGTATCGTGTTGTTAACATGTATGTACAGATGTTCCATATTTCCTTCCTCAGCATAAGAATATGAACAGAGAAACAAAAGCACCGCAGATATTAGTCCAGAAAGAAATTTCGTACTTTTCACTTAACAAACCTCACCGCGTTTTTCATTGATTTGATCATAAGAGAGAAACTACAGTAACTTTAAGTCAAGACGATTTTTTATAAATCAAGTTTCCCTCATGTAAATTTAAAACATAACTAGAGTTACTGACTTTAAGAAAACATTCCTTATGAGAATTTTCAAAGGATAGAGTCAAACCAGGACTTAAATTCAGCTGAAGCGGTATTTCCGCTAAATCTCCTGCCGTTCTTTACAACAGCATTTCCTTTTACCAGTTTCTTAATGTTTTCAATACTCTTCTGAATATCACTACCGCCAGAGGTGCATATAGGAACAATGGTCTTTCCAGAGAAATCATATGATTCAACAAAAGTATCAATGATTCTAGGCTCTTCAGCCCACCAGAGAGGATAAGCAAGAACAATGGTTTTGTATGAAGTCAGATCTATATTTAAGTCTTTTATTTCTGGTCGCACTGCTTTGTTCTGCTGTTCAAGATTTGCTCTGCAGTTAGGCTCATGGTAGTTCAAATCATCCATGGTATATGGACTTACAGGAACAATCTCTTTTATATCTGCGCCTAATACAGTTGCAGCAGTAGTAGCCAGTCCACTTGTGTTACCTGTTGCGGAAAAATACATTACTAGAGTATCAGAATTTGCCGCCTGAGCAGCACAAGCAAATCCAGACAGAATTATTGCGGCAAAGGAGGAAACTAATTTAAATAGAACGCTTTTCATTTGCGACACCCAATAATAGCGATTGCAGACGGCATGCCTGATTTAGATTAAAAAAACATCAAAATCAGACATACATATCTAGGATAGAGATTACTTACAGTTATTTTGCAGAATTAAGTATTGCAACAATATCTGCTTTGGATAGTGCAGGACGAGCAGGTAAATTACCATTCTCGTCATGAATAACTTTAAGAGTGGTATCGGCAATCTCTGCAAATTTACTATCATCTATTGATAGTTCACTGAATCTAATAGGACAGCCAATCTCCTTTAGGAAAGCCTCATATTTATCTACGCCGGCAAGAGCGGTCTTTACCTTATCACCGTCTGATTTAACATCAAAGAGATAAGAGGAAAAACTTACAAACTTATCAAGATTTCCTCCATGAGTAATGGTAAATCTCATCCACGCAGGATTAATAATTGCAAGACCGGCAGCATGGGTAATATCGTATATTCCTGATACAGTATGCTCAATCATATGTACAGGGAAGGCTCCGTTGGTTCCGCAGTTAACAAAGCCGTTCAAAGCCAGTATTGAAGACCACTGAACCTGTTCACGAGCCTCAAGATCAGCTCCGTCCTTATATGCTCTAAGACCGTATTTCATACAGTTCTTTATGGTTGTAAGAGCAAATTCATCCTGAATTGGAGTTCCATCTACTCCGTTAAAATATGACTCAGTCAGGTGAACAATAATGTCACATACTCCGTATCCAGTCTGATTCTTTGGAACTGACAAGGTTAAAGTAGGATCAACCAGAGCAACCTTTGGAAACAGAGCATCAGTCTGAACAAAGGATTTCTCTTTGGTCTCAGAGTTTGAAATAACTGCCCCAGGGTTCATCTCTGAGCCGGTAGCCGCCAGTGTAGGAACAGTTATAATAGGCATACATGCGGTTGGAATATACACATTATCCTGACCGTGGAAAATCATATTCCAAGGATCACCATCATATAAGGCACCAGCTCCGATTACCTTTGATGCATCCATAGCACTGCCACCACCAATTGCAATAATCAGATCACAGTTATTGCTGCGAACCAGTTCTATACCACGTCTTACAGAATCAATCTTTGGATTTGGCTCAATTCCACCACACTCAACAAATTCAATACCAGCATCTTTAAGTGAAGCTACTGCACTATCAAATACACCGTTCTTTTTTATGGAACCGCCACCGTAGACTATTAAAGCTTTCTTACCATACTCTTTTGCATAACTGCCAAGCTCTTTTAGTTTGCCTTTGCCAAATACAAGTCTGGTTGGATTATAAAAAGAAATCTGCATGTCTGTTTTCCTCTCTTATTTTGCTAAATACTTGCTAAAGAAATCGTCAATCTTGTTAAATGGAATAATATCAGTCTGATCGTATAAATCAGTATGACTTGCACCCGGGACAATCACGAGTGATTTGTTATCCCCCTTTAAAGACTTGAATGCAGTCTCACTGAAATATCTTGAATGAGCCTTCTCTCCATGAACAAGCATCACAGGAGATTCAATCTCATCAATTGTTGATAAAAGATGAGTATTCATGAAGGATAATGCTGATACCTTAGCCCAGCCTCCATTAGAGTTTACTGAACGCTCATGATAACCACGAGGCTTTTTGTAGTAATTGTAATAATCAACAACGAACTGAGGAGCTCCTTCAGGAAGAGTATCAGGAAGACCTCCGTCTCTATCGTAGGAGCCTGCAGCAAAATCTTTTGTTCTCTGAGCATTCATTGCAGAAAGCTTCTCATGTCTTTGCTGTTTAGTATCTTCACTGTCGTTGTAACCATTTCTAATCACACGGCTCATATCATACATTGTTGAGGCTACAGTAGCCTTGATACGGGTATCTACAGCAGCAGTTTTTAGCGCGATACCGCCCCAGCCACAGATACCGATAATGCCAATTCTTTCCTTATCTACATTATCCAGATTAGAGAGAAAATCTACTGCAGCCTGAAAATCCTCAGTGTTGATATCAGGAGATGCCATATATCTTGGGGTACCAGAACTTTCACCGGTAAAGGAAGGATCAAAAGCTATTGTCAGATAGCCTCTCTCCGCCATAGTCTGAGCATATAGTCCTGAAGCCTGCTCTTTTACAGCACCAAACGGACCACTTACAGCAATGGCTGCAAGCTTACCAGTTGCTGACTTTGGTACGTACATATCTGCAGCAATAGTTGTACCGAATCTGTTTTTGAAGGTTACCTTTGAATGATTAACCTTATCACTTAACTTAAAGGTCTTATCCCATTTCTGAGTTAACTGAATTTCGTTTGTATTATTCTTAACGTCTGCGGCAGAAACGGCGAAAACCGCAGATGAAAGAGCGGAACCTAATAAAACAGATTTTAAAAGAGTTTTCATTTGTTTGTTCTCCATTAAGTAAGTCTGAGTAAACTATAGAACCTAAAGTTAACTTTAGGTCAAGGCTAAACTGTAAGTTTTTTTATAACCTGTTAATAATGCAGTAAATTAATTTAAACCTAAAGTTAACTTTAGGATTTATAATTAATAACAATGATAAGAAAAGTTTTACTGAGGTAAGAAATGTACACAATCGGCCAGCTTTCAAAGATGTTTGATCTTCCGGTATCTACCTTAAGATACTACGACAAGGAAGGTCTGTTCTTAGATCTCCAGAGAACATCTGGCATTCGTAAATTCAATGACAGACAGGTTGAAGCATTAAGAGTTATAGAGTGTTTAAAAAAATCAGGTCTCGAAATCAAAGATATCCGTCAGTTCATGAAATGGTGTGATGAAGGACCTTCCACCTACCAGAAACGTAAAGATATGTTTGAAAAGCAGAAAGAGAACATTGAAGCGGAAATGGAAAAGCTCAACAGAACACTAAGCATGATTAAATTTAAATGCTGGTACTACGAACAGGCATTAAAAGATGGATCTGAGGAGAAAATACAACAAATGATTCCAGATAAGCTTCCTGAAGATATTCAGGAACTATACGATGAAGCTCACAAAGGATCTGTGGCAACCGAAGAAATCGAACAGTAAGTTCATTCTTAGCAACAATACTCAGATTTTCAAGAGAACCGGTCAAATACCCTCGGATAAATCCGAGGGCTTGCCAGTCAGCATAATATAGGTACAAGCGATACCAATTGGTAATCTCCCTACACTGCCAGCATCATCGGACAATTGACAATGCCCGCTTTGAAAAAGAGTTTACTCTTAATCAGTTATTTTCCTTTTTGTATCTAGGATTCTTTTCTCCTGACAGCCATCTCTTTCCAAGATTCTGAATATTCATGGCTCCAACTCTGTCATCATTGGATTTATAGCCGCATGGGCAGCTATACAGATGTCTGTTATGATCTCTGCTCTGTTTGTGGATTCTTCCACATACGGGACATCTCTGAGATGTGTATTTTGCACTTACCCTAAGTACTTCAGAGCCCGTCTCTTGAGCTTTGTATTTTA
>NZ_FPAH01000031.1 GCF_900116345.1 Succinivibrio dextrinosolvens
AATGACGAAAGATTCATCGGTCTCTTTTACAAACATCCTGAATCGACAGGAAATGATGTCCCTGATGATTTGGAGAACAGTGGTTTTCAATCCAGTATCGACGACGATACTCCATTAGAGAAGTTTGCTAGGACCAGAAAGAAAATCAAAGCGAAGAAATAGCTTTAATCTTGAATCAAATTTTGAAAGAGCAAAGCCAAAGTTAGTGAATAACCTTGGGACTTTGTCGTGCCTGAAAAAAAACAGGCATAACAAAAATTTTTATTTCAGCAGAAATGTCTGCTGATACGGTTAAATCTAGGTCCAATCGATTTTTAGATCATGATCAGATCGTGTTAGCGCCATACAATATAAAGGCATTCTTGGTGGTTTAGATATAACATCAATAATGTGTTTAATGCTTTTACCTCTCATGCGGTTTATAAAACTTGTAGAGCTTTTAGCATACGTTTTGAACAGTTCAAGATGACGTTCAATGTATGATTTTAAGAGCTCTCCGTTATCAAGAGCCAACTCAATTATATCCATGAAATGGCACTTTATGCGATTCACCAGTTTCTTTGGTGAAAATGTTGTATCAGCAACCTTTTGGAGCTGCTGACCAATAATCAGCTTGAGCAGATAAACAATCTGGCTCAGGTAAATAAGGAACTAAACAATACCTGATTTATGGGTATTACATTTAAAATAAATATGATAAACAAGATGATTATCTAATCATTGCCCCATTCATATGCTTTTCTTATAAATTCTCCATTCCCTTAAGTTCATCCCTAGTAATTCTCAATTCTTTAAGGTCATACTAAAGATTAATTTCGGTGACCAAATGATACGGACATAGGTCACATTGTAATTAAACGTTAAAAGCTGTATTCAACATACAGTCTGCTTTTTTTAAATTTAATTCTTTTCTTAAGGAATTTTCTGAGTTTTAGAGAATTTATTAGCGATATGTCTGATTATTTCAGATTTTTTTGAACAGACATTCTGCATCAGCCATGATGTATGAAAGTAGCTTATTGTTCTTCTATGAAGTAATCAACCGCTATCTTGAATGCCAGATAGATATCACTAGCCAGAGCCTGACGAGTCAATTTGTAGGACAGCGGTTTTCGTTTTTCAGAACTCTCTGTTCGGAATCTGGTTCGTCTGAATCCTTCCTGAGACAATCTCTGTCTTGCATAGGATACGACGTTGTAAAGTATCTTGTTCTTTGCAACAGTAGCTTCGATATTATCCTTATTGCATAAAGCCTGAGAGTCCTGCATAAAGAAGCATTCCAGAGTATTATGATGTGTTACATAGTACCAGCGTACACCGATGGAATGAACAAGCTGACGGAAATTCTCATGACTAGTTTTAAGAGAGGAAATATAATACCTTTCTGTGGTGACAGGTCTTGGCTGTTCCTTTGGATTGGTATTACGGGCTCAGTACTTAGAGGTCTTTTTGGTAACCTTGATGATGGTGGCTGCATTACCGTACAGACTTCTGATTTCCTCGGGAATAGCTTCAGCACTCATCATCTGAATAGAGTTTTCATCGATTCCCCCTGAGATTTTCTCCAGAGAGTCATGAGAGAATGTCTCTTTACTATCTGAGTTCTCATTGAAAGCCTTTTCTATAGCTTTTCTCAGTTCTTTATTTCCATTGTTGTTTTTAACAGGGAAAAGCCAGTCTATCTTTCTCAGACACAGATAGTTTAAGAGAATATCTCGGAGATTCAGTGCATCTGCATAGAAGAGGGCATCCTCATCAATGGTGATTTTTTTCGAGAATATCAATGAAAGCCTGAGCTTCCTGATTCTTCAGGTGAACCGTTTTGAATCCGACAACAGTCTGACTGTCGCAGTCGTAGATGCTGACTCCATGTCCGCCTTTTTTCTTGCGGCTGAAACTTCCTTCTCTAAAGGTTGCTCTCATTTCCTGTCCATCTCCGCCTAAGGTCTTTCCGTAGTTCTGAGAATCATAGACCTTGTTCATAATCATATCTGCTATACACACTTTTACTTTATCAAAATACTTCGTAAAGATTGAGTGCATAACATCCTCAGGAACAAGTTTGCGAATGGTTCTAACTGTTTCATCGGAGATCATGTGTTTTGGAGAAGGCATTCCTGGAATTAGATGTTGCAGCTCCATGTTATTGCAGAACCATAATTCTGCTATCTCTGCATCATCATTGCAGTCACAGACTCCTGCCAGTAAAACAACAAAGAGAACAACTGCGATGTTATAGGAGATTAAATCGGGATCACGGGTATCGACATTCACAACATCGGCATAAATGTCATCAAGGATATCGTGAATTATTTGATATTTAGGATTGCGCTTATAGAAACGTTCAGCTTTTAACTTGGCAAGCTCCCATTTATCAAGCTGATCTTCAATTTCTTCCTCTCCCAATCCGAAAGCAGAAAATACCTCTGTATATTCCTGCTCATAATCAATTTCAGGCTTAACAGGAGATGAAAAGCGATTAGAAGAGCGAGCTAGCTCCTCTAATTGTTCTGATATATTGAATTCGCCTTCCATCGTGATAGTTTTCCAAAAGACTAAACTATCATTATTTGATCAGAAACACAGAAAGAAATCCAGAGAAATATCATAGTTTGATCCCTGAGTCACATTATAAATGTAGAACGTGATCCTTAATTCAAAACATTAAGAAAAGAATTAGATTTTAAAAAAGCAGATTGTAAGTGGATTACAACCAATTTAAAGTGTGACCAAAGTCCGTATCATTTGGTCACCGTAAAGATTAATACATCCTCCAAGAAGAGGCCTTTCCTAACACCACTCAGGGCCTTAAGTTCTAAACTAAAATTACCCTATTCCCTTAAGCTGTTCCAGAAGATTACTCTATATAAAATATAAATAGACTCCTGCTCAAGAAAACTCTAATCTTTAAGGATACTGTTAATTCTCTCTAAATCTTCAGGAGTATCCACACCAGTCTCAGGAGGATTCTCTGTTACACCAACCACAATTGACATACCGTTCTGAAGTAATCTCAGCTGTTCTAAAGACTCGCACTTCTCCAAAGTGACCTGAGGCATCTTGGTGTAGTTAAGTACAGTCTTGGCTCTGTAGGCATAAATTCCGATGTGATGGAAATGCTCAAACTCCAAAGAGGAAATATCCTTGTTTCTGAAGTTCTCTCTTTCATAAGGAATAGGAGCACGGCTAAAGTACATGGCCATGTTGTTCTTATCAAAAACAACCTTAACACAGTTAGGATCGAAAACATCCTTAACATTATCAATCTTAAAGCAAAGGGTAGACATATCCGCATTGCTCTTTTCAAGTAGAGCAGCAACCTGTCTTATGTGCTCTGGGTTAATTAAAGGCTCATCCCCCTGAACATTAACAATGATGGTATCTCCATCAATGTTGAGTTTTTCTACCATCTCTGCAAGTCTGTCGGTACCGCATCTGCACTTTTGTGATGTCATACAGACTTCAACCTTATCCATACCTGAAAGAGCAGATTCTACCCTTTCATCATCAATACAGGCTACTACCTTTTTGGCATCTGATTTTAAAGCCTGCATACAGACTCTTTTAATCATTGGAACACCACCAACCAGTACCAGAGGTTTTCCTGGGAATCTAGTTGAGGCGTAACGGGCAGGGATAGCTACAACGTAATCTGTCATTTTTGTTCTCTTATTATTTACAATTCAGTCTTTATTAAATTCAGTTTTATTATATTCTGACTTTATGAAATTCAGTTTCATTAAATATAGACTTTATAAAATCAGTCTTTAAATTAAATTCAGTCTTTAATCTTTAAATCTTTCTGTAGTCAGATCATAAAGTCTCGATGCCACAATCTGATAGAACTTTTCTGGAAGTACAGCTTCCACATTCAGTACATAAAGATTATCAAGTTTATATTCTGCATATTTTACAGCATCTTTAGCAGTCATGACGACAGGAAACTTTTTTGCATTATTTATGAGAATCTGTTTGCTTACAACTCCATGATCACCTGTATCAATAGTTGAAACAATATTATAGCCACAGGATTTTAAGGTGTTGTAGAAACGGTTTGGATTTCCAATTCCAGCTAGAGCCACAACATTTGTCCCCTTCTGCAGATAATCATGAAAGCCCTGATTAGAACAGAAGGACTCTATAGAGACAGCAGGAGATGGTACCAGATGCATCGCCTGATAATTACTCTTAGGCTCTATAGGATTACCATTGGTTACAACAATATCAGCTGTATCAAGTCTCCATTCACCTTCTCTTAGAGGACCTGCCGGCAAAAGAAAACCATTGCCTAGCATTCTCTGAGCATCGATAACTATGATTTCAAAATCTCGCTGCAGTGCGTAGTGCTGAAGACCATCATCAGTAACAATTACATCAACCCCAAGTTTTTCAAGATACTGAGCCCCTCTTTCACGGTTAGGATCAACAACTACGGTTGCCTTATCCTTAACACTTAATTTGATTAAAAGAGGTTCATCGCCACACTCTGAAACATTTGAAGAGGAGGTTACCACCAGAGGATATTCTTTTGATTTTCCCTTATATCCTCGTGATAAAAGACCTACGGTATAGCCAAGATCACTTAAGCGCTGAAGCAGAGAGATACAAAGTGGAGTCTTGCCGGTACCTCCTACAGAGATACCGCCGACAACAATTACAACAGGCTTTACTCTTAGTGAATATTTCTTACCCGATTTATATCTTTCACGTCTGATTCTTGTGATCAGTGAAAATGCAGCAGATAAAGGAAGAAGAGGAAGGATTACAGGAGCATTCATAACTCCTAATTTTCTGTACCAGACTTTATCAAGAAATGACATAGTTCTCTTTATCCACTAAAAACAATCGTCTCATTATAAGGAAACAAAGAAAGATATACTACTATCATTCCTAAATTTTGCTACTTCCGCTTTGCTTTATCAGTTTAAGTCAGAGGAATACTGAGAACCAAACACCTCATTTACCCCCCTTTACCACTTTTGCCTCCTTTACAATGTGGGCAGAACAAAACTGACGAAACAGTACAAAGGTCATTATTTAGTGAAGCTACCCTCCAGAATCACTTGACTCATTAATTACTGATACAGAATCAGGAAATGGCCGATAGAGATAAAATGCTGTTAATAAAAACTGTTAATAGCAAGATTTGCCTATAGTTTTCTATACTTGGATTTTGGTTGCTACTTATACAGACATTTATTATTAGCTACTTGTACAACCCTTTATTGGTATGCAACGGATCAGACATCATTCTGTCTGAGATTAAGGTTCCATTCTGAATATGACCAACACCGATAAACATATCATTGGTTCTAATCTGAATAGTGTCCTTATATTCAATGTCACAGCCACTAAAGGAGCAATCTGCAAGATTATCCTGACGCTGTCCCTGACACAGCAGCACAGCCATATCATAAGGAATATCAATTCGTGGAAGATAATTCATGGCCTCATCAATAGGAATAAGCATTGAGTCCATTTCTGTAAAATCAGTAAAATCCTCACGAGCATCAGCAAGCTTCTGTAAGGATTCAAGAGTATGCATCTCACCCTTAGGAAGACCATCTACTTCAATACGTCTTAGCATGGTTACATGAGCACCACAGCCAAGTTCAGCACCAATATCTGAAACAAGTGTTCTGATGTAGGTTCCCTTTGAACAATAAACCTCGATAGTAAAGGAATCTTCAGTTTTATCAAGAAGCTTTATATAAAAGACAGTTACATCTCGACTTGGCACTTCAACACTCTTGCCTGCCCTTGCATATTTATATAAAGGCTTGCCATCTACTTTAATTGCAGAGTAGATTGGAGGAACCTGAGTAATGTCACCTACAAACTTGTTAATGGCATCCTCAAGATTATTAAACGCATCCCCTATTTCGTGTTCTTCAACAACGTTACCTTCAGCATCTCCAGAATCAGTTACAATGCCAAGCTTACCAGTTGCAATATACTTTTTTGAGCCTTCAAGAAAATATGAAGAGAACTTTGCTGCCTGACCAAGACAGACAGGTAACAGTCCTGAGGCTAATGGGTCTAGTGAACCAGTATGACCAGCCTTGTTTGCTCTGAAGATTCCCCTAACTTTAGTTAAGGCTAAGGCTGAGCTGATTCCTGTAGGCTTATCCAGAAGAAAAACACCATCAATATCTCTTTTAGGGGCTCTTCTTGATTTATCAGGGATGATTCTATCTTTGGTCATAGGTTACATTTATTCTCAAAAAATTACTGAAACAGAAAAAGATGCGTGATTATAGCATAATCAGATTTTTAATTA
The DNA here is from genome assembly GCF_900116345.1 of Succinivibrio dextrinosolvens. Taxonomy (GTDB): domain Bacteria; phylum Pseudomonadota; class Gammaproteobacteria; order Enterobacterales; family Succinivibrionaceae; genus Succinivibrio; species Succinivibrio dextrinosolvens_B. Next base: position 6,281 of record NZ_FPAH01000031.1, read on the forward strand.
CCTGTTTAAAGATAATCACGAGGAAAACAGTAAAGTCAAAGTAATGATGTGTTAAAAGAAACAGTAACTCTTCCATTAGATAATGAAAGAATCACAAGGAAAAGATTTATCTAAATAAACTTCATCATGAAAGCAGTGCTGCCACAATCTCTGGTCTGGCATTCGCCTGTACCAGCATTTGTGTGGAAGCATTAGTCAGAATATTGTTCTGAATATATCTTGACGATTCTTCAGCATAATCGCTGTCACGGATCTGTGATCTTGAGAAACTCTGATTCTCATGAGTGGTATCCTGATTCCTTACAGTTGAATCAAAGCGGTTGGAAATAGCACCGAGCTCTGAACGCTTTGAGTCAATATACTGAATGTAATCATCAATACCGCCTATTACTTTTTCAGCATTTTCTCTTGTGGAAATATCAAAAGACTGATTGACAGGATCATAGCCACCATTGGTAAGACCACCTATATAAGCATGCAGAGCCGACATTGAAAAGGCAATATCTAGCTTTATATCAACGACTGAATTTGCCTGAGCACCAACATGGATTCTAAGATTACCATTTGGATTGATAAGTCCGTTATTGGTACCGTTTAAAATCTGAGCTCCGCCATAGGTGGTATCGTAGGCAATTCTGGTAATCTCCTTACAGATTGAATTAACTTCAAGCTGCATAGAGTCTCGATCCTGCTGTGTAAAGGTTCCATTAGCACTCTGAATTGCAAGGACACGTATTCTCTGCAGAATACTTATTTCCTCACATAAGGCACCTTCAGCGGTATTGATAAGAGCCTGACCGTCACAGGTATTTCTGTTGCCCTGTTTAAGTCCGTTTATCTGAGAGGTCATACGATTACTAACCTGCAGATTGGCAGGATCATCTGCGGCAGAATTGATACGTAAACCAGAAGCCAGTCTCTGGGTAACATTTTTATTGACGCGGTTTACGTGATTCAAATCTCTCTGGGCATTAATAGATGCAGTATTTGTCTGAATATATAGTGCCATGGTATTTCTCTCACTTTGGTTATTATGAGAAAAACACAGCAATTAACATGCCAATAGAATGGATAATGATTAAAAAGAAAACATCTTGTAAATTAGACAGTTACTTTAATTAAAGTATAATTAAATCAAGCCCAAAACAGTTAATACCAGTTTCATTTTGGCAAGATAAACAAAATAACGGCAATATCTTGCCACCTGATACAGGATTAAAGACTTAACTCTAACTCTCGCCTTCGAGAAGACGTATCTTTTTCAAAACTTCTCCTGTAAAAGAAAGATACTCCTGAGAGCCCAGAGAAGTTCTGTCATACAAAAGAACAGGAACCGCAGCTGAGGATGATTCGGATATTCTTGGATTGTAGGTAATCTTGGTTTTAAACAGCATGTCGCTGAAGGAATTCTCAAGCTCTGAGGATATAGTTGCGGCTAAAGGAAGGAGTTTGTCATACATGGTTCTTAATATCCCCAGAATATTACAGTGGGTAAGACCGTTTTCCTTTAATTCATGAAACTTCTTGATAAGTCCCATCATGGAATCTACAGAGAAAATATCACAGGAGACAGGAATAATCAGATAATCAGAAGCACATATAGCAATAATGGTGATCATATTAAGAGTAGCAGGAGTATCCACCACAATATAATCATACTTATTTTTAACCGGTGCCAGAGCATCAGCTAACACTTCATGTGCATTCAGTCTTTCTCTTAAGGCCGCAGGAACCGCAATCAGATCATCACTGGCTAAAGACAGATCAAATCCACCTTTGGCGTAAGGTACAATACAGGCTTCAATTGGTACCCCATCCAGAACAGAGGAACTGATATTACACTCTGAATCAAAGTATTCGTACCCAAGAGCTACACTTGCAGAACGCTGAGGATCAAAATCCACAAGCAGTACTTTTTTATTCACAGCCTTAAGACCACAGCAGAGATTAACCGCTGTTGAGGTTTTTGCAGTACCTCCCTTTGGATTGCAAAGTGTAATAATTACGCCCATATTTGTCTCCTTACTCCACCTATTGTAAGAGAAACTCAATGAATATCAAAAGGATCTTGTAATTATTTAGTGTTATTTTGAGATTCTGTGCATTATTTTATGATGCATCATTATTTATCAGAGCAGATTTTTGAAAAAATCGAAAAATCAACTTAATACTATGATTTATAAAAATATTTTTATAAATTTAAAATTAAATACAATAAAGTGAAATTTTTTATTGTAATCAGCTCAGTTCTCTCTATAATGCAAAAACATTGAACGTTAATTTTTTCTTCATTTTTTAAAGGTAATTGCACATGAAGAATTTTTCTAAGACTGTTGTAGGTTTGGCTTTCCTATCTGCAGCAACAGCTTCAAATGCAGGCTATGACGTCAATGTCTGGAACTGGAGTGATTATATCGGTGAAACAACAGTTGTAGACTTTGAAAAGGCAACAGGTCTTAAGACTAACTATGCTCTGTTTGACAGTAACGAGCTGGTAGAGGCACGTCTATTATCAGGCAAATCCGGTTTTGATGCCGTGATGATGACCAGCTACTATGTACCTCGTCTAGCTAAGGCTGGTGCTCTTCAGAAGATCGACAAGAGCAAGATCCCAAACTGGAAGAATCTTGATCCTGTACGTATGGAAGCTTTAGCTAAGATCGATCCTGACAATCAGTATGCATATCCATATACAGAGATTTCTGTCGGTATCGGCTATAACAAACAGAAGATTGCAGAAATATTCGGCAAAGATTTCAAACTTGATTCCTGGGATGTGCTTTTCAATCCAGAGAATTCAAAGAAATTAAAGCAGTGCGGAATTGCCATCATCGATTCCCCTATTGAAGTTATTTCAACTGCTATGCATGTTTTAGGCAAGAATCCTAACTCAGAGAATGCATCCGACTACGATGAGGCTTTAAAGGTTTTAACCTCACTTGCAGCTAATGTGTCTTATTTCCATTCATCAAGATACATCAACGATCTTGCCTCAGGTGAAATCTGTATGGCAGTAGGATATTCAGGAGATGTGCTTCAGGCCACTGAAAGAGCTAAAGCCAACAAGCTTGATATCGAATATGTAATTCCAAAGGAAGGCTCTGTATTCTGGTTTGACTGCTGGACCATTGCCGCAAATGCAGATCATTACGATGCAGCTCATAAGTGGTTTAACTTCCTTTTAGATCCTAAGGTTGCTACCACTGTAGCCAATGATATGCGCTATATGATGCCAGTAACTGACGCTATCAAGGGATTAGATGATGTGCTTAAGGCTAATCCATCCCTGAATATTCCTGAAGAGAAGATGAAGACCATGTACTTCTTAACTCCAACCTCCTCAAAGGTTACCAAGATCACCAACAAGGTCTGGAATTCTATGAAGCTGAACTCAGGAAAGGTTGAGGAAGATTCAGGTGAAGGCTGGGATTAAGTCTCAACTTTTCAACTAAAGATTAGGTTAAACGCAGTTCTACAAAGGAGCTGCGTTTTTGTATCTATAATTAGCAGAACAGGAGCAGTAAATCACGGATACAAATTCTTAAATCTGATTTATTCCATTATCTAAACCTGATACACTCTATTTACTAAATCTGATACATTCTATTTACCAAATCTGATACATTCTATTTACCAAATCTGATACATTCTATTTACCAAATCTGATACACTATATTTACTAAATATGATACATTCTATTTACTAAATCTAATACATTCTATTTACCAAATCTGATACACTATATTTACTAAATATGATACATTCTATTTACTAAATCTGATACATTAGTATTATAATATACTTGTAAATACGAGTAAATTTAACTCAGCATTAAGGTATTTCTATGAATGACAAATACAAATCACGACTAATAGACGATACTGTAAAAAAATATCTAAGTATATTTGGCGCGGTATGCATAGAAGGCCCGAAATGGTGTGGAAAAACCTGGACATCAAGGCATCACTGTAATAGTGAGATTCTTATAGGAAGTCCTGAAGGTAATTTTCAGAATAGAAGACTTGCTGAACTTGCCCCTTCAACAGTTTTAGAAGGAACTGTTCCTCGACTCATTGATGAATGGCAGGAGGTTCCTCCTTTATGGGATGCGGTTCGATATGAAGTTGATAAAAGGGCAACTCCAGGTCAATATATTCTTACAGGCTCATCAACACCTAAACATAAAGGAATAAACCATAGTGGAGCAGGCCGTATTGCAAGATTAAAAATGCGACCAATGTCACTCTTTGAGTCAGGACATTCATCTGGAATAATATCACTTAAAGAATTGTGTGAAGGACAAATTACACCAAAACTGACGGGTGAAGTTTCTCTAGAAAGTTTAGCTGAATACATAATAAGAGGAGGATGGCCAGGAAATCAGGATATTCCTATTAAAGACGCAGGATTAATTCCTTCAGAATATATAAAGGCAATTATAGAAGATGATGTTCACAGGATAGATGATCTTCCCAAAAACAGACAAAAAATTAAGCTACTGCTTCGATCTCTGGCGAGAAATGAAAGTACTACTGTTTCAAATAAGACTCTAAAAAATGACATAAAAGAAATTGATGATGAGGATATAGATACTCGGACTATAGCTTCTTACCTTGATATTTTCGAAAGACTATTCCTTATTGAAAATCAGAAGCCCTTCGCATCAAATATAAGATCTTCTGTTAGAGTAAAACAATCCGAAAAAAGACATTTTATCGATCCTTCACTAGCCTGTGCATTACTACAGCTGAATACAGAAAAAATGATCGGAGATCTTAATACATTCGGTTTTCTTTTTGAAGGTCTGGTAGAAAGGGACCTTCGTATATACGCAGAGACCTTTGGGGGAAAACTATATCATTACCAGAATTACTTAAATCAGGAATTAGATGCAGTAATAGAACTTGAAGATGGAAGTTGGTGTGCATTTGAAATAAAGCTCGGAGCAAATCAGATAGATGCAGCAGCAAAAAACCTGATTAAAATAAAAAATCAGATTGAAAAAGAAGAGAAAGGTCGTCCGCCAAAAGTACTGTGTATCATCTGCGGATTAACTAATGCAGTCTATAAAAGAGAAGATGGTGTATTCGTCGTTCCTCTAACAGCCCTTAAAAATTAACTCAATTGCCCTACTTCACACTAAAACTTGTGTGTGTGGGGGGGGGGACGACGGCTCCGATAATTATTTTTCTTATAATCGCGTAGCATTGACCATGAAGAAGAGTCTTATGCCAGATCAATGCTAAACGATTCTAAAGATTTTACTCTAAGTCATATCCGCAATTCCATTTTGGGTATAAATACTGATATTGAGAGTTCTCAGATCCTCACCAAGCTTCATCAGCAGAGTATTCAGTTCCTCATTCTGAGAAATTTCATACTTGGCATTCTCAATTTCTTTGATAAACCACATCCTTGCTAACTCCTCTGGGCATCCAGGAGGAACTCCTTTGAAAGACTCAAGTTCAATCTCCACAGGGTGATTTAAGACAAAGGAGAATCTGGTTCTAAGATTATGATGAAAATCAGGAGCACTGGTCATAAGCTCAAAATCAGTAGAAATCTGAAGTTTCCATTTGTACTGATCGTTTGGATCAATAATACGTTTTGAATAGCATAAGGCAGAGAAAACTGGTCCATCATTGTAGCCAGATTTTAGAATAGTCTGGAACCAGGGATCAGTCTCTTCAACCTTATAGTAAAAATCCTTTGGTTCAAGCTTTCTACCAAGACGTCTGTTTTCAAACTGACGTTCAGCCTCTATAAGTTTTAAGGTTGATTCACGAACAATCTTAGGATTGCCGTCAATAAGATTGCTATCAGCCTCCGTGGTATTAGAACTATCAACAGCCTTTAAATCACTTACACGAACTGTTTCAATATGAGAGTCATCATCTGCATCGTCATCATCTACAACAGGAGTGAATCCAGAATCCAAAGTTGGAGTTCCGGATGAGATCTCCGCTGCATAAACAGAATCTGGTACAACCTTCACTGTAGCTTCAGTTATATTTGTATCCTTTGCCAAAGAAAGCACAGTCTGAACAACAGAGCCATTTTCTGAAGCTGCATTGGTATTCTGACCAAAAGTTCCGCATAAGGCAGAGTCAACCGCCTGCTGTAAAGAAGGAGGAAGTACGCTACCTGAAATCTCATTATCCAAAGATGACAGCTTATGCTCAAAAACATCTGAAGAATTACGCTCAACCTCAGATAAAACCAAAGCCAGAGACTCAAGCTTATCAGGAATAATCTCTGTAACTTCTTTAGTATTTCCCTCAAAGAAACCTGCCACATAGGTTACAGCAATACCAGGCTTTAGGTCAGAAACAGTTTCTACCTTAGGAGCAGCTTGTTCTGCAGTCAGAATTCCTGCTTTTTCTGATGACTCTGAATTCAGTTCTGAAACCGGTTGTCCTTCAAAAGAAACATCAGAATCATCACTATTCTGTATTTCAATATTCTGAATATAGTGATCATCTTCGTTTGCAAGAAGATCTGATTTATCCTGAGGGGCTGACTCTGGATTGATTACAGCCTCAATACTAATAGATGAATCTCTTAGAGCCTGATTAAATCTCTGAGCATCTTCCTTTAACTGTGACTCTAATTCCTTGTCCTGTTCAAGCTGAGCCAGAGCTTCCTTCTGTGCCTGAGCAAAAGCCTCATCAACACTCAATTCCTCACTCTGTGGGGTTAGTTCAAATGGGACTTCATCTTTATCATCATTATCTTCAGTAGCTTTTTTCTCATCTATTGGCGCTGCACTTACAATGTTTCCGGATTCATCAAAGGATGGCAGTTTTGCTAAAGCAGATTTCAGATCTGATGAGGTGTTCTTAGTCGAGGTTAAATCGGCAACAATAGAAGATATACCTTCAATACTTCTGGAAACATCGCTTGAAACCTGACTGTCACCATCTGAGGTGAGTTTGCTTACAGAATCTCTGAGCTCATTGAGATACTTTTCTGTATCCAGAACAATATCAAGTTTGCTGTCTATAACACTTCTGGCATTCTGAAATTTCTCGTTGAAAAGATTAGAGGTATTAAGAGTCTCTTTTTGAGGAACTATTTCAGAAGTCAGAACTGTTGGATTAAAGATTTCATCAAGCTTTCTGGTGTACTCAGAATTATCGGTTCTAAGTGTAGTAACAGTTCTTTTCTGCTGTTCCTCAAGCGCACTGATAAGAAGAGATAACTCACTGGAATTATTATGAGTAACATTCTTGATATCAGAGCCGTCCATAGGAGAATTAAAGACCGGTCCAGAATTCTTAGGAAGCTCAAATAAATCAGAACCGTTATTCTCTGAACTGAGCTGCTTATTATCCGATAAAGCAAAACTCTTATCAGTTAATTCCCTTTTAGCAGGTTCAGAAGCTGTACTCTCTGCATTTGATGAGATTTCAGTATCGGCTTCAGATAAAACAGCGGAAGTAGCTGATTCTATTGATACATCAGATAATTCAGGAGCTTTAAGCGCAACAGATATTTCCTCTGAGGCTGCAGAGCCTGTTGATAAAACTGATTCTTCAGATTTTTCTGATTCTTCTGATCCCTCTGGTAATTCAGCTCCTTTACCCACCTCTACTACAGGAACTTCTGAAGCTTTATCATAAGAATCATGGAGCTCAGATACATTTATATTCCCAGTGGTAAAGTTTACGGCGGAGTTTAAATTAGAGTTTAAATTAGAGTTTAAATCAGAATTTAAAGTAGGATTTACAGAAAGAGTATCAGCTAAACTTCCTGCAGAGTTCTCTGGTAAGGAAGTTAGAGATAAGGATAAAATGTCTTCAGATAACAGCAGCTCTGGAGTTAATCCCTGTAATTCCTCATTAAGATATTCAAGAATTTCAGGACAGTCTTCACCTAGCCAATCTTTTTTTTTTCGGGTGTAAAGGCAAGCATGCGCAGCACGGTCATCTCAAAGGCAGAGGCTCCGTCAGCTGCAACTTTGTACTCTTCTAGGCCCTGAAGACAGATCTGATAATAAAGCTGAATACCCTGAGCAGATAAATCCTTAGAATAGGTCTCAAGAATTGCTAGAGGAGTGGTAAATACATTTAAGGCATCCTTGCCACCTATCATCTGATATAAGGCCAGATCATGGAAAGTCTGTACCAGCTCATCCAAAAGACTCTTGTAGTTAGGACAGATAGATCTTATGGAGGATAAAACATCAGCAAGTTTTACCTGAGAGTTGACCTTTAAAAGCTCAAGCACTTGAGAGATAAAGCCGTCACCGGCAGTACCTAGCATTGACAGTACGGTATCTCTTTTAATCTCTCCATTACCAAGAGCTACAGCCTGATCGCATAGGGATAAGGCATCTCGCATACTGCCCTTGGCAGCTCTGGCAATAATAACCGCAGCTTCATTCTGACATGGGATAGATTCCTTTCCTGCAATATACTCAATACGGGAGGCAATCTGATCGATGGTCAGTGATTTAAGCTGAAACTGCAGACAGCGGGATAATACCGTAGTCGGGATCTTCTGAGGATCGGTGGTAGCAAGAATGAATTTAACATATGATGGAGGTTCTTCAAGAGTCTTCAGCAGTGCATTGAAACTGCTGGTGGACAGCATGTGAACCTCATCGATGATATAAACTTTAAATCGTCCCTGCAGAGGAGGATACTGAGTATTTTCTAAAAGAGCTCTGGTATCATCAACCTTGGTCTGGGACGCAGCGTCAATTTCAATAACATCAGGGAAGTTACCTTCACTGATGGCATTGCAGATTGAACAGGACTCGGAATGTTCGTGAGGATTTGAGCAAATGCCTTCTTCACATTCAAGACATTTTGCAATAATTCTGGCAATAGTGGTCTTACCTATTCCTCGGGTACCAGTCAAGAGGTAAGCATGATGAATTCTCTGTGAATCGATGGAATTCTTAAGAGCATTCACTACATGCTCCTGACCTACAACATCATCAAAAGACTGCGGTCTGTATTTTCTTGCTAGTGCCTGATACTGTCCTGAGGATTCTATTGCCATTTTATCTTCTTAATGACCAGGGAAACGGATTAAGCTGAAGGAGTCAATACCGTAGGTATCTTTAATATGCTTAGCTCCGCCAAGGTCAAACAACTCAATAATGAAAGCGAAGGACACAATGTTTGCGCCTGATTTTTCTACTAATTTTATCATAGCACCAGCTGTACCGCCAGTTGCAAGTAAATCATCCAATAGTAGAACATTATCACCTTTCTTTAATGAGTCCTTGCTGATCTCCAGAGTATTCTTGCCATACTCTAGGTCATAATCCTGACTGATGGTCTCACGAGGTAGCTTGCCTTTCTTGCGGACAAGAACCAGACCACAGCCAATTTTATAAGCTAGAGCACAACCAAAGATAAAGCCTCTGGCATCTGCAGCTGCAATGTAGTCAATTTTCTCATCCTTGTATACATCGTACAGAAGGTCGATGGTATCCTTCAGAGCTTTAGGATCCTCTAAAAGTGTAGTAATGTCACGAAACAGAATACCTTCCTGAGGAAAATCCTTTACAGCGGCAACAGAATCCTTAAGATACTGAATGCGGTTTTGAAAATTGTCTATCTTAGATGTATCAATCATTGTTAGTCTTTAGTCCTATTAAATGAGCTATGTTAAAATTTGCCCAGCGGGATATTCTAGCAAACTTTCATAATAATTTTAAGTTTTTTGACTGATGAACACAAAATATAAAGCTATTCTTTTTGACCTGGACGGCACTCTTTTAGATACAGCCCCCGATCTTATTGAAGCCTGCAATTACACTCTCAGTAAGTTCGGCTATAAAAAGCTTGATGAAAAAATAATCAGAACAAAAGTCACAGCCGGCATGAGAGAAATGCTAAGGCTTGGAGTTCCAGAGAAAGAATGGGACAGTGCCGGAATTGAAACAGTCATGAGAGACTGTTTTGCCAGTTACTACACAGAACACATCTGTGACAGAACTAAAGATTTTAGCGGAATTGAGACTCTTATCGAAGAACTGCATAAAAACGGAGTCAAAACAGCGGTTATTACAAACAAGTATTATGTTATGGCCAAAAAAGTGTTATCAAAGTTTGAATTCTCTAAAAATTTCGAGCTTATTTTAGGCTGCGATTCACTGACTCATACCAAACCTCATCCAGAGCCGATTTTAAAGGCTTTAGAGCTGCTTGATACAGCCCCGGAAGATGCGCTCTACGTTGGCGATCATTTAAACGACATAAAGGCGGCTATAGCCTCAAATACTGATTCTGTAGCTGTTCTCTGGGGATATGGTCAGAATGAGTGTCCTGATATAGACAGCTGGGGGGCAACATACAAAGCTGAAGATGTTGCTCATTTAAAAAGTCTTATTTTTTGCTAAGATATGCCTAAAAAAATAAAGAACATTTTGGTGTAGTGTTTATGAAGTTAATTCCTCTTGCAGCAGCCTTATCTGTAATTCTTACCTCTCAGGCTCAAGCTGCAACAGTTTATGAGAAGGATGGAACAAATCTTGACCTGTTCGGTCGAATCAATGCCATGTACCTCTCTGACAGTGCCTCTCGTCATGTAAAAGGCAGCAAGAATATAAATAAGAATTCAAGTGATCCTGCAATTCAGACTACAGTATATTTTGGTGTAGCCGGTCGCTCACAGCTTTCTGATAATGTCTATGCTATAGGCTATACCGAATGGCTCATGCCTACAGGGTCTAACGGTGATAATAGCATTAGCGCCAGAGCTCAGTACGTAGGTATTGACGCTCAGCAGTATGGAACACTCACCTTTGGCAGAGGAGATAATGCCTTCTATACCGTCGCAGGTGTAACCGACATCTATCAGGAACTGGACTGTCAGGTTAATGATCATTATGCATTTGGCGATTATCAGCCTGGTCTTATTATGTATTCTCTCTCAGCTTTAGGCTGGGACTTCAGATTGTCCTATCAGACAGCACAGGATAATGTTAACAATACCAATATCAATATACATAACGGCGCCTCCTTTGCGGTTGCCACAAGACTTGATAACGGTATCGGTATTGCCTACGGTGTAAGCTACTACTATCTGCAGCCTGATAATAATCAGGTAATGGCAAAAGAATTCAGTCCGCATATTCAGAAAATGTATAATTTAGGCAGTTCTGAATGGGATTTATACGCAGCCTACGCCTTAAGACCGACCTACAAGATAGATAAGGGCGTGTCCATAACCTACGGAACCTTTGGTGAAGGATTGTATGCGGCTATCAATGGAACCGTCACCAAATACAACAAATACACCCACAACCTTTACAGCTATGAGGCAGTTATAAACTACAGTTTTGAAAACGGCTTCTCCACAACATTAGGTTATGGTATGAAAAGATTTGACGGAGCAAATATCATCTCAGATTTAACTCTGGGACTTTATTATAAATTCAATCCAAACTTCAAGGTATTTGCAGAAGCATCATTCGATGTTTCTTCCAAACCGGACAGATTCTATTCAAACGCCCAGATCAGTAGAATGGCGCTTGATAGAAATAAGGGATTAATCGGAGCAGAATACGCTTTTTAGCTATGATATTATAAACACTAAACAAACACTTTAATTGGGAAGTAATATGTTATCAAATAAAATCAAAATTTCTCTAATTACACTTGCTACTGTTTTTTCTACTCAGGCTCTTGCTGATACCGGTTTTAAGGTACCGGTTCACTATGAGGTTGAACTTGTTGACGGTATTGATGATTACAATGGATACAGCAGATTCAGCCGAGTAATTGAATTGGGTGAAGGCAAACATCAGGTTGTTTTAGTTTTTAAAGATACCTTTAAAGAAGCTAAAGATACCAGAGTGGTTCAGTCAGTAAATCCTGTAGTTATCAATATTGAGAATCTGAAAAAAGATCAGGTTTTAACCTTCCAGTACAAACTTCCATCAGGAATAAGACAGGCAGAGCAGTTTTCAAGACAGCAGAAAATCACCCTGACTGATACCGACGGTAAAGTACTTGCTCCATCTGAAGCCAGCTATTTTGTATTAACCTCTGAAAGAGGTTTTGCTCTGACAAGAGATTACAAGGCTGAGCTGCTTTCATTAGGCAAACTGTATGCTCCACTGGATGTTCCAGATGCTCAGCGTGGAATCACCATGACCAAATATGGCGTACCAACCATTAAAGCCAGCGGTAGCGGTGGGTCATATTCCAATCCAAATCAGGGCCTGACCATGGAGCCTTTAAGCGGTAACACCTCTGCAATGAGCACTTCAGCAGCTGGTGGCGGAGTTGTAAATTCAACCTCATACAATGAGCTTGTCAATATGTATAATAATGCAGATGATGCAACCAAGCTTAAGTTTGTTAAGTATGTAATGTCTCACTAATACCTTATCTGGCAGTGCTTTTTCTGGCACTGCCAATCTATTATCTACTCTCTGTATATTTCCATATGTATAAATTACCTCTTACAGTTATTATTCTTACCCGCAACGAAGAAGATAATATAAAGGACTGCATTGAAAGTGCACTCTTTGCCGACGAAATACTTGTATTAAATGATGATTCTCAGGATAGAACCGTTGAAATAGCAGAATCGTTAGGAGCAAAAGTAATAAAAAGAGAGCTGGCAAATGACTATTCTGCACAGAGGAATTTTGGCATTCAGAATGCTAAACACAACTGGATTTTTATGCTCGATGCAGATGAAAGAATCACAGAAGAGCTTGCGCATGACATAAAAATATGTGTTGAGGTCAATAAAGACATATGCTACCAGATAAGTCGAGAGAATCATTTTATTCAGGGTAAGGTGCTACATGGAGTACTTCGGCCTGACAATGTAGAACGACTCTTTAAGAAGGAAGGCTCCTTTTACGAAGGAATTATTCATGAAAGACTGCATTCTCCATATCAAAAGCAGAAACTAAAGGGAAGATTAATACATTTTCCTTATAAGACGTGGGAAGCACATCTTGAGAAAGCAAATCGTTATACAAGCCTGCTTGCAAAAAAATATCACGAACAAGGAAAAAAATGTAGTTTTGCAAGTATACTATTAAAGCCAGTTTGGGCATTTATAAAAATGTATTTCATCCATGGAGGGTTCCTGGATGGAAAGCTTGGTTTTGAGTTTTGTGCCGCTCATTATTTTTACACAATGGAAAAATACCTGAAGCTGTACAGTCTGAATAAATACAAGGGAAGAATCTGATGCTTATTTCTGTAATTGTATCAACCTACAACCGTCCTGAGGCTTTATCTCTAATATTAAAAGCATTCAACTATCAGACAGATAGGGATTTTGAGGTGATTATTGCAGATGACGGCTCGGGTTTAGAAACTAAAAAGGTCATAAACAGAATGATCATTGATTCTAACTACCCTATTACTCATGTATGGCAGGCGGATGATGGCTTCAGACTGGCAATGATTAGAAACCGCGCTGCACTGAAAGCCAAGGGAGAATATCTTATCTTTTTAGATGGAGACTGTATTCCAAGAGCATCATTTATAGAGACCCACAGAAAGCTGGCTCAGAAAGGTTTTCTTGTAGCAGGAAACAGAATTCTTTTATCTGAGGAATTTTCATCCTTTATAATAAAAAACGACGAGAAAATCTGGACCTATAATTTAATCACCTGGATAAAGACTTATCTAAATAAAGGAATAAACAGATTAATTCCTTTATTCATATTTCCATACTTCCAGTCATTACGAAATCTGAAGGACAACTGGAAAAAAGCCCGTGGATGTAATTTTGCTCTCTTTAAAGAAGATTATTTCAAAGTAAACGGTTCTGACAGCTCATTCACAGGATGGGGATATGAGGACTCAGAGCTTGCAATCAGACTGATTCATTCAGGTCTGATGATTAAATCAGGACGTTATGCAACGGGAGTATTTCATCTTTACCATAAAGAGAATGATCGCAGTTTAGAAAAAGAAAACCTAGAAAAACTCAACAGCGTTCTTAACTCTGATATAGTAAGAGCTAAGACGGGAATTGCAGAGCTAGAGGAATGAAACAGCTCTAATCGGCAGGACCATAAGAATCTTTAAAAAGTTTAAACAGGTTCTGCCAATATTGTGAACTTTCTTTAATTTCTGATAATTTTCATAAATTAACTAATTAAAAAACCTTTTGAATATCATTTTTTTAGCTGTCATTTGACTATAATCATAGTAGATTTGCGGTATCAGAGGATATATCCCTGTCCAAACAGAGAGTTATCCGAAGATATTGTGTTGCGTTAAGTTTTTTCTGTAATTCTTAGTGTGAGACCATAATGAACAACAAAAAATCACTTGGCGTTAAGGCCAAATTAGGTATGGCGTTTGCGTTAGTAATTGTACTGACCCTGATAATCGCTATAGTTTCAATCACAAACGCAAATTCATCCAGAAAAGTTGCAGGATTTGTTAAGGGAGTAATCGAGAATCATTATGCACGAATTGTGAATGTTTCTCGTGCCGCAACAGCCTTCCGTGACGATCTGGTTATGTACAATAACTCAGTATCTCTGTACAATCCCGAATCAGCAGCTAAAACTGAAGAGAAAGTTGCAGCCTTAAAGGATGCAATTGCAAATCTGACTGTATTCAGAGAGTCTGACACCAAGGATGTAGAAAACATCAAATCCTCCTTGAACTCCGCAATCGACCTGTGGAAGAACAAGATGGAGACCATGGTGGACAAGGGCTATTCTGTTGACGTTAGAAACTGCTATTCAACCGAAGTATTCCCAACAATTAATGGTGCCATTGAACTGGTAAACAAGCTGGTTGGTGTATATCTGGGACGTGTTAACAATCACATTACAGAAATGACCGATCCTACCCCAATCTGGATCGTATCCATCGTAACCCTGATCGCAGTAGCTTTATCACTGTTCGTGGCCATCAAACTTCCAAGTTCATTTGTGTCTATTCTTGATTATGCTGTTAATCAGGCTTCAATTATCTCTAAAGGTGATCTGTCTCAGACTATCAGCAACAAAGGTCATAGTGATGAATTCGGTGTGCTGTTAAGCTCACTTGAGAAGATGAGAAAAGACTGGCAGAGCAATGTTGTTCTGATCAAGGATTCTGCAAGCAAGATTGAGAATGCCTTTGAAACCATCACTGCAATGACCAACAGCATGAATCAGAAGTCTCAGGAATCCCAGTCTCGCTCATTAACAGTTGCAGCTGCAGCTGATGAGATGGTATCCACCACAGGTGATATTGCAAAGAACTGTGAATCTGCTGCTGCAAATTCAAATCAGTCTAATGAAACAACTCGCGAAGGTGTTAACAAGGTTCAGCTTACCATTGAAGGAATTCAGAATCAGGTTGTTAAGTCCAAGCAGGATGCTGACAACGTTCAGGCTCTGGTTGATCAGGCCCAGAAAGTTGGCTCAATTGTTCAGACCATTGATGATATCGCATCTCAAACAAATCTTTTAGCTCTGAACGCAGCTATCGAGGCAGCTCGTGCAGGTGAAGCAGGTAAGGGCTTCGCTGTTGTTGCAGATGAAGTTCGTGCTTTGGCTTCAAGAACCTCATCCTCAACACAGGAAATTACCAAGATGGTTTCTCAGATTCAGATTAATGCAAATACTGCAAATGAATCTATGCAGTCATCTGTAAAGAACATGGACGAGCTTGCAGTTGAAACATCAACCATTGAGGAACTGCTCAACAATATTACAATGCAGGTAAGTCAGGTTAATTCACAGATTACCCAGATTGCAACTGCAGCTGAAGAGCAGACTACTGCAACAGCAGAAATCTCAGGCAATATGCAGGATATTACCCATGCTTCACAGCAGTTATCTGACGACTGCGCCGTAGCTAAAGGTGAAGTTGATAAGTCAATTATTCTGCTGCGCGAGCTTGTAGATATTCTGGCAAGAATCAAGGTTTAAATAGATTTAAGCTGAAATTAAGATTTTTTAGAGGAGCTATATGCTCCTCTTTTTGTTTTTGAAAATTTAAAGGAAGGAATAAAAGAAAAAACAGATAAGAAATCTACTCTGCAGATGAAAACTTAAGAATATCCTTTACTACATTTTCAAAGTTGTATTTATTCTTTGCTCTGGCAATCTCTGATAAATAGTGTGGATATTTATCATCAAAAGAATCAATAAAATTTACCAGTTTATCTTTCAAAGCTACGTCATTATCAAAATCAAGGCTCAAGCCCACATCAAATTCCTTTGTAACTTCTGGATTAACATTGTAGGACAGAATAACAGGCTTTTTAAATCCCAGTGCGTTAAAACACATAGCACTGTAAGTATAAACATACTGTCTTGAACTATAAGGAGCCAGGATAACATCTGTTTCATCTAAAGCTTTTTGCCAAGACTCATCTCTGAGGTATTCCTTAGTAAAAATAAACCGAGGATTATCGCTGTATTTGCTAATAAGTTCGCGACAGGAATCTTCATCCTTCTGATTATTTGTTACAGCTTGTATTACTATTCTAAAATCTCTCTTAAAATCAGAAGATGAAAGAATCTCAAATAGCTTCTTTACATTACGATCATCACGGTAAAAACCATATAGACCAAGTGTTAAAACTTTTCGTCCGTCATATTCAGCTTTAGGCTTAATAAGAGTAGGCTCATAGAAAGGAGGATTCAGATAGGAAACATTTGGTAAATCAGTCAGCACATGATTTGGACTGGTTATAGTTATATGTATATTACTGAATTTTTCGACTTTCTTTGCTAAAGAAATAAACTGCTCCAGTCTGCCTTTCTTTTCAAAAGAGAATACCTGCAGATTAACAACCACCGGAACTTCTGATTTACACAAACTGCTTCCCAGAATAGCTCTTAAATATCTAGGTGTGGCAGTCGGAATAAAAATAAGGGAAAAATCCTTTTCCTTTGCAATCTTTCTGGCACTATTGAACCAGCAGCGTCTTCTAAATTCTCTTTTTGCAGACAATATGGCTTTTTTAAAGAAACCGGCGTGGCTATAGGATATAGCCTCACCTCCATTCAACTCCTCAATTTCAGTACCGTAATCAGTTTTAAATGGATAATTCTTTGGTACAAAAAAAACAGGAGTGTGACCTAAATTCTTACAGGCTTCCACCAGTCCTCTGTCATACTCGACTTCATGACCTGATGGAACAACAGTTTCTAGAATAGCAATTTTCATAATTTCGAAAAACAAAGAAAAAAATAATAAAAAAAACCGCTATTTTTTAATTTCTTTTAAAAAAGCGTCATAATCACGAATGTATTCGCTACCATCATAATGGGTGCTAGCTAAAACCATCAGTACAGAATCAGGGGAAAATTCGTACATTTCTTTCCACATCATTTTGGGAATGTATACACCATCACGAGGTCTACTTAATGAAATAACCTCTTTTCGCTCTCCATCTGTAATCATTACTTTTGATGAGCCTGAAACATTAATCAAAACAAACTCAGATTCTCTATTGGCGTGACAACCTCTTACAACAGTTGAATCTGAGCCATATATATAGAAGGCTCTTTTTATTTCAAAAGGAATATCAATTGCGCCTTCAACAACGACCAGATTGCCTCTATCATCACCAAAATCAGGAAATGTTATTTTTCTACATAACTCTTTTGAAGACATCATTATCCCTTAATAATCGTTTAGCGTAACCACACACAAAAAAATTAGTTAAATCGATTTATACTAACATAAAAAAAAGAAAGGAGACTATAGATATCATCTTAATTAGAAGATTAACCTTATATTCTGCCATTACTTCGATTTAAACTATCTAGCTTTAAATATTTTTCTAAAGTATAAAAATAATGTAATACACTAAAAATCAGCCCCAGCTTTCCATCTAGGAAGCCCAGATGAATAAAATACACTTTAAAGAAAGCCCAAACCGGTTTTATTAAAATATCTCGTATAAAAGAGCATTTTTTCCCTTTATCATGGTACTTTTTTGCTACCAAAGATGAATAAAAGTTAATTTTATTCATATGAGCTTCCCATGATTTGTAAGGGCAATGTATCAGTCTCCCCTTAAATCTCTTTATAGGAGAAGTGCTATGAAGTCTTTCGTGAATTGCACCTTCATAATGAGATGTATTTTTTAAAAACAGTCTTTCAACATTATCTGGGCGTAAATCTCCATGTAGAACACTTCCTGATATAAAATGATTCTCTCTTGACACCTGATAACAGAAATTCTCATTGGCAGTAACGGCATCTTTTATTTCGTCCTG
Organism: Succinivibrio dextrinosolvens; assembly: GCF_900116345.1. Classification (GTDB taxonomy): domain Bacteria; phylum Pseudomonadota; class Gammaproteobacteria; order Enterobacterales; family Succinivibrionaceae; genus Succinivibrio; species Succinivibrio dextrinosolvens_B. Next base: position 24,453 of record NZ_FPAH01000031.1, read on the forward strand.
CAGCGTCTCGGTAATTCTCTCATCGGCATCAAGCATAAATATCCAGTCATGTTTTGCATTCTCAATTGCAAAATTTCGCTGACCGGCATAATCGTTATTAAGAGATCTGTTCAAAACTTTTGCATTCAGCTCTAAAGCTAATTCAACAGTATTATCTGTTGAGCTGTTTTCTATTACTAAGACTTCATCTGCAAATAAAGCACTTCTGATACAGTCCTGAATATTCTCAGCTTCATTTCTAGCTAGAATAACAACAGTTAATGGTAATTTATTTTTTATCATTATAATCCGCCTGACTTTATACAGTTATATTTGATATATCCGCAAAAATATAACAAAAAAACAGTAAAAATAACTTAATAATATTATTTTACAGGGAATGTAGCTCATCATAAATCATCTGCGCCATACTCTCAGATATACCAGGAACCTTCTTGAGTTCTTCCACACTGGCATTATGAACTTCCCTTATTCCTCCAAGATATTTGAGAAGGGCCTGACGACGCTTTGGTCCAATTCCCTGAATATTCTCAAGTACGCTATGACTTCTGGCTTTCTGTCGCTTATGTCGGTGTCCTGTTATCGCAAAGCGATGGGACTCATCTCTTATGTGAAGAACAATCTGCAGCGCAGGATCGGATAAGGATAAATGAATCTCCTCTCGGGTATAGCCTCTGATTAGAGTTTCAAGTCCCTCTTTTCTACCCTCGCCTTTAGCAACAGCTATAATCAAAGGAGGTTTCACTTTCGTTTTCGAGAAAATGTCCCCTATTACCTCTTCAGCCTGTTTTAACTGCCCTCTGCCTCCATCAATAAAAACAACGTCAGGAATAATACCTTCAGTAGGCTCTTTAAAACGTCTGGTTAAAACCTGATGCATTGCTGCAAAATCATCGCCCGGAGTAATACCTTCAATATTAAAACGACGGTAATTGGCACTGTCAGGACCTTCCCGGTTAAAGGAAACACAGCTTGCAACAGTATTCTCTCCCATAGTATGAGAGATATCGTAGCACTCCATATGTTCAATGCCGCTTAAACCAATTAGTTTCTCAAGATCATCGATACGTCGTTTTGCTGTTGATTTATCAGCAAGTTTCGCTATTAGTGATGCTTTAGCATTTTCCTTTGCTAATTTTAAATACTTTGCCCTCTCCGATCTAACATTGGACAGAAAAACAATATCTTTGCCTGAAATCTTTTTAATAGCTTCAGACAGAGAATCACTATCTGCAACTACTGAATCTGTAATAATTTCCCTAGGATACATTCCTGCCCTGGTGTCAGATAAATAAAACTGACTTACAAAAGCACTTAAAGGATCGTTGTCATCTGTAAGATTGCACTGAGAGTAGTAAGAGCGGGTTCCAATAATACGCCCTTTTCTAATAAAAAGAACGTGGTTACAGCATAAATCCTGATCAACCTCATGCCCGATTACATCCATATCAAACATCAGATCACCTGATACAGACTGAGACTCCTGAACTCTTCTCAGGGATAAAAGCTGATCTCGAAGCTTTGCTGCTTCCTCAAATTCAAGTTTAGCTGAATGCTCTTCCATTTTTGTGGATATGTCATTTAATACATCCTGATTCTGACCTTTTAAGAACATTCTGACATAATCAACCTGCTGCATATAGTTCTTATAAGCAGCCTCACTCATGGGAACACAGGGAGCAAGACATTTGCCTATCTGAGCCATAAGACAAGGACGAGAGCGATGAGCGTAGACTGTATCCGAACACTGTCTTATAGGAAAAAGTTTCTGCAGCAGTTTAAGACTGTCTTTTGCAGCAGATACATCCGGATAGGGACCAAAATATTCACAGTCGATCTTCTTTCGTCCTCGGTAGTAATAGAGGCCCGGATGTTTTCCCTTTGACAGAACAAGATAAGGATAGGATTTATCATCTCTTAGAAGAATATTGTAATGAGGCTGATACTTTTTAATCAGATTATTCTCAAGGATAAAAGCTTCAGCTTCAGAAAAGGTTACGGTAAATTCAATATGATGGATATGCTCAACCAGAGCACGGGTTTTAAGATTGATTTCCTTTAGAAAATAAGATGATAGACGCTTTTTCAGATCTTTGGCCTTGCCCACATAGATTACGGTATTCTCATCAGAATACATGCGATAGGAGCCTGGTCGGTTGGGAACAGTCTTTAAAAAGCTTTTATAATCGAATTTAATCTCAGACATATAACTTAATAATCTCAGTAATTATGTCTAATTCTAAATTAAAAAACCTTTCAAATCTAAGATCTGAAAGGCTTTTGAACATTTTTATCGAAGCTTTATAAGCTTTAGATGTATTTTAGAAAGCAGCTACAACAGCACCGTTATACTTCTTCTCGATAAACTCTTTAACTTCCTTGCTCTGTAATGCTTTAACTAAAGCTTTTAAACCTTCCTTCTGAGCAGACTTGGAGTTGGCAACCAGAACATTAACATATGGAGAGTCTGATTTCTCAATGATAATTGAATCCTTGATTGGATTTAAATTAGCGCTGATAGCAAAGTTGGTGTTAATAACAGCAGCATCAACATCATCTAAAGAACGTGGCAGCTGAGCAGCCTCAAGCTCTTTGAAGTTCAGTTTCTTTGAATTTGTTTTAATATCTAAAACAGTAGCAGTGATATTTGAAGGATCTTCAAGTTCAATTAAGCCTGCTGACTGAAGAAGCAGAAGTGCACGGGCACCGTTGGTAGGATCATTAGGAATTGCTACGGTTGAGCCTTCCTTTAACTCATCCAGCTTCTTAATCTTGTGAGAATATAAGCCCATTGGCTCAATATGAACACCGCAAACTTCAACTAGATCTGAGCCTCTATCCTTAATAAAAGACTCAAGATATGGTCGGTGCTGGAAATAGTTGGCATCTAGCTGACCATCAGAAACAGAGAGATTTGGCTGAACATAATCATTGAATTCAACAATCTTTAAATCTACGCCCTGTTTCTCAAGAATTGGTTTTACTACCTCTAAAATCTCTACATGAGGTACTGGAGTTGCACCTACACTGACAGTTTCGTTTGCATTAGCTGAAAAAGAAGAAACAGCAAAAGCTAATGCAGCGGTTGCTCCTAATAATTTATTTAGTTTAGTCATAATAATTTATCTCCAAATATTTTCTTACCTTATGCTCATTAAGAGCTGTTGGATATAATATGCGTTTTTTTTCTTTTAAATACAAGAAATTCGTAATACTATTTAAGAATACTGAGATATAAGAAAAAGCTATAACTATTGAAACGACTGAATTTTACAAATGTTTTATATCTGATTGATCAGGACTGCACAGTGTATTTAAACCAGGAAACTCATGAAAATAAAATTATCAAATACTAGTTTTGATTTGTTTTTTTTTCATCATCCCCTTTATTCTCCAGACTCCAAATAATCTCTTAGAAATTATTTTAATATTCAACAGGTTAGTAAAAATTATTCACATAATCCTTAAGTAAAAAGCATTATTTTTCACATAATTCTTTGATAAGAAGCATAGATTTTCACAAAATTCTTAAAAAAATAGTACAAAATTCATTTCAAGTTACATGCTATGTAGTAGTCAAGAAGAATAGACAATAAAAAAAGCTTAGAAACTTTTCGGCTTCTAAGCTTTTCAGAATTTGTTCAATTATTTCATCAGAGATTATCTGTGATCAACCTTCTTAGTCAGATAATCACCAATAAACTGTGTCAGCTGCACCATTAGTACCAGAATAATCACTGTCATAATCATAATCGGCAGCTGGAAACGCTGATAGCCGTAGCGAATGGCAATATCGCCAAGTCCACCGCCGCCGATGGTGCCCGCCATAGCAGAACAGCCGATAATCACAATAACAGTAAGAGTAAAGTTCTGAATCAGCTCAGGCAGAGCCTCAGGCAGCAGTACCTTTCTAATAATTCTGAAAGGACTTGCTCCCATTGACTGAGCAGCCTCAATCAGACCGTATGGCACAGTTCTTAAAGAGGTTTCAACAAGTCTTCCTAAAAAAGGAATAGTTGAAATAGTCAGAGGCACAATTGCGGCTGTAGTTCCTATACTGGTACCTACTATAAATTTGGTGATAGGAATAATAGCCACCATCAGAATAATAAAAGGAACAGAACGCAATGCATTAACAATGGTTCCTAATACAGAGTAGAATGGTCTGTTCTCCCAGAAGTAGCCTTTTGATGTAACCAGAAGAATCACTCCTAGAGGAACTCCGAAAATAATAGATACTGCTGTAGATAAAAGCACCATGTACAGAGTATCAACAGAACCATCAATCAAAAGCTGTATGATCTTAGCGTTATAGGTAGATAAACCTAAAGAAAGTAAAAAGCTGTTCATACTAATTCTCTACCTCATAACCTAATAGCTGAACATGATAAACACGTTTTTCAAGCTCATCATAGGCTCTTTTGATTAGAGCCTCGTCCCCCTTAACCGCAACCACCAGAATACCCAGAGGCTGATTCTGAATATGGTTAATCTGGCCTGCCAGAATACTTACGTTAACATTAAGCTCTTTTGCAACTTCAACAATAACAGGATCTTCAGCCTTATCTCCAAGGAATAAAACCTCAAACCAGGCTCTTGAACCTTCTGAATAGGTATCTGAAAGCTCCGTGTATTCAAGCAAATCGTTAAGATCTTTTCTTACTACAGCACTAACCAGACGTTTGGTTAAATCCTTCTGAGGATTTGCAAACAGATCAATGGTATTTCCCATTTCACTGATTAGGCCACCATCAATGACGGCAACCCTGTCACAGCATTCTTTGATTACCTCAAGCTGATGGGTAATAATCACAATGGTAAGATTGAGCTTATCACGAAGGGTTGTCAGCAGCTTTAAAATCGAACTTGTAGTCTTAGGGTCTAAGGCAGAGGTTGCCTCATCACATAAAAGAATCTTAGGATTGGTGGCAAGAGCACGGGCAATACCTACACGCTGCTTCTGACCGCCAGATAGCTGAGCTGGATATACATCCACCTTATCATCAAGCTCCACCATCTTTAATAGTTCATGTACACGAGTCATAATCTGCTCTTTAGATAGGGACTCATCAAGCTCTAAAGGAAAAGCGACATTCTCAAAAACAGTCTTTGAAGATAACAGATTGAACTGCTGGAAAATCATGCCGATGGACTGACGGACTTTTCTTAATTTTGCCTCACGATAGGAGGTAATATCCTCACCATCAATAACGACCTTGCCCTCAGTTGGAAGCTCAAGCATATTGATGATACGGATAAGGGTGGATTTACCAGCACCGGAAAGGCCGATCACACCAAAGATCTCACCTTTGTTGATATGAAGATCAATACCTTTTAGAGCATGAAGTTTCTTTCCATGATCTAACTCATAGATTTTATGAATATTTTCTAATTTAATCATTGTGAATTGTTTTTTAGCTAAAAACGTCTGTAAAGGCTGTTATTGTATTACAACTTTTTAATTTCTTTGAGAAAAATTAGGAAATTTGTAGAAAAAAGCCCTTTTTATAACCATAAGTGTGGTGTTATTATACGATATGATAGTAAAAATTCATTCTTAAAATATTAGACATACGGACAAAAAAATGGGATTTAGCTTGTTCACACGTGATAATTCAAGTGAAGGTTCAGAAGCAAAAGCTAAAGCTTCTTTGTTTACAAAGATCAGAAGCAACATAAAAACAAACAAAGGTTCAGCAAGACAGAACAGAAGTGTAAATCATAACTTCAGAAACAACGAGCCTAGTTTTGGGAGCAGTTCTTTTACCCCTTATCAGAACAGTCAGAATAATTCCCCTGCAAACACAAATGTACCATCAGATCAGAATCTACAGTTTGGAGAGAATAATCAGTTAAATCAGAGTAATCCCCTGACAGGCTTTATAGATAACGCCTCTGCACAGGGACAGAATCCAGCTGATTCAAATTTCTCAAATTCAGAGAATACATCTAAGGTAGATAATTACGAGGATATATCCAACAATTACTACAAATACAAATCCGATGAATCCTACTTAAACGAGGAAGGGCGAAACAAAGACCATCTATATATTGCACCAGGAGAGCCTCTGGTTAAAAAGAAAAAGACACCTGAGGAGCTCAAGGCGGAGGAAAATGCCAAGCTTTTTGACAACAAGTCTACTGGTGATGATAACAGAGATCTGAATAAAGCTCCGCTTTTTGCCACTCAGAATACTATCATTAGAACCTCAGAGGATAAGGATGAGGAGGAAATCCGCTCTGTTCTTAACAACTCTGAAGATAAAGCTGTAGATGAGGAGGGGGAAGACTCACCTTATATTACTCCAGGAGCACCTCTTAACAGAAATAAAAAACGAGCTGCTAAGTCGGAAGATAGTTCTGAGAATAATAGCTATGCACGTCGTGAACTCTTTGAGAAAACCAGACTTAATGCACCTGCAGATGATTCCGATTCCATCTATATCACCCCAGGCGCAAAGCCAAAGGTCTATGATAAAAAAGATGATGACGGCCCGATCTACATCACTCCTGGTGCTGAAGGTGACAGACTCAATGCCGAAAGACAGAAAAAACAGGCTATGCTTGAAGAGCAGAGAGCTGCCTCAGAAAAAGAGGCTCAGACTAATGTCAAGTCCGCTTTAGACAGCAATCTAAAAGAACAGCTAAACTCCTTGGATGATTTGCCTCGTTTTAAGGAACCTGCTGATTACGATCATAAAAACATTCAGAACACTCTGAATAAAACTATTTTTGCCAATGTTAAAGATACCAGTGTAAATACTGCTGAAGTAAGCAGCATGGAAGATACAGCTCAGGTGAACAGCTCAGGTTCAGGCAGTATCTCAGGTGGTATCTATCTGTTCCTGTTTATAAGACAGCTTTTTGCTTCTTTCTTCAACTTTACAAATCTTGGTGTGGTATTCTCACGTTCTGCGCTGCAATGGGTAGGACCATCCAAGCCAGGCTTTATGCCAATACCTTATTTTGCGGTTGGTTTTATCTGTAGCCTTTTTGCTCTAGGTATTGAAGATTATACTAATCCGCTGTTATGCGCCCAGCTGGTTCTGGTTATCTATCTCCTACTGGTAGGATGTGATGGCTTCAGAGGAATAGGTAAGCTCTTAGGCGAATTCTCACAGAGAAAACCAGACAATTATGTAAAAGCTGCAATTGTAATTATAACCGCAGCGATATTTACAGCCTGCTTTGAGTACTACATTTCCGTATTAAAGCCAGATTTAACCTTCTGCTTTGGATTTGGTGCTGTAGTAATGCTTTCCGCTTTATGTGCTACCTCAATCAATTATGGTGGCAATGATGATCCTGTAAGCTCATATGGCTCATTAGGACTATTAGGGCTTACCCTATCAGTATTATTCTGTATAGCACTTACATTCTTGATTCTTGAATGGCAGATTGCCCTCTCAATGATAGGAATCTGCGCTTTTGCAAGACTGGTTCTGGGTCAGTACATTTATGCTAAAGGAATAAATGCAAGTATTGAAATTGTATGCGGTGTCCAGCTGATAACAATGATTCTTCTGATGCTGGATTTACTTTTTGCAAGCCAGTCTTTTAATTTTATAAGTGAAACTTTTTCAGGCTTATTGATGAAGTGATTTTCTGAACAATAGGAATTATTGTAAGACTTGGGGCATATTAAATAAATGCCCCATTTTGTTTTGAAGAGAGGAGAAACAGATTTCTTATGTTACTTCTGACGCATCTTAAATTTCATTTTTAAGCCTAAAAGACAGAATACATAATGATTATGATAAGTTGTTAAAGAGAGAATTCTCTGTAAGAAGCTCAACTTCTGATGCTCAACACCATCATGCTTAATGCAAATCTTTCGATCCTTCTTAAACATTTTTGAAATGAAAGGAGAGCTGTGAGACGAGAGAGACTCAAGATGCTTAACACCAACATTGCAGATCTTGTAGTTTGTACGACCTGCCTGCATATTTCTAGTAAATAGGAAATGATCACCGTAGAAAACCTTCATTTCATCAGGGATTTCAAAATAATGATCTTTTCTTCCAAAAAATGCAGAGCCAAAGAAACCTGCTAACTTATTAGTTTTCTGAATATCAACAATTGAGTCTTCAGGATATGTATCAAACTGAGCCTTTGGAGTATTGGCAATACAGTCGATTCCAACAAGACCGGCATCATCTGCTGAAGATTCAAGGAACTCATGCACCTGTTCAAACAGATTCTTCTGAAAAATAATATCGTCATTTAAAATGCCAAAATACTTAAATTCAGGCGAACTAAGCTTTATTCCCAGATTCCAGGCAGGATTTACGAAAAGATTAGCTTCTGGTACATGAACTTTTACCTTTGAAAACTCTGACTTGAAGGAAGAACAGGAGTTATCAATAATAAGAATTTCTCCAACGCAAGAATTCTCATTTAACTGCGCTAAAAGTTTATTTAAAACTTCAGTATCTTTCAGTAAAGTTGGGATGATTATTGAAAACATAATTATATTCCAAATAATAATACTACCAGATTAAGCCTTAAACTTATCAAGATACCATTCAACAGTCTTAACAATACCGGTATCGAAAGTTTCATCAGCCTTCCAGCCTAATTCATTTACAATCTTGGTTGGGTCGATTGCATAACGTAAGTCATGACCAGCTCTGTCCTGCACAAAGGTTATGAGTTCAGCATAGGACTTTCCATCCTTACGTGGTCTCTTCTCATCCAGAATTGAGCAGATGGTATTTACTATAGTGATATTATTGCGCTCGTTATGACCGCCAATATTGTAGGTCTCACCTGACTTGCCCTTGTGGAAGATTAAGTCAATTGCCTTACAGTGGTCCAGTACATATAACCAGTCACGTACATTCAGTCCTTTGCCGTATACAGGCAGTGACTTAAGATTTAAGGCATTCTCAATGATATGAGGAATGAGCTTCTCATGATTCTGCTTTGGTCCATAATTGTTTGAGCAGTTAGAGGTGGTTACATTCATGCCATAGGTATGATGATATGCTCT
>NZ_FPAH01000003.1 GCF_900116345.1 Succinivibrio dextrinosolvens
TCTTTGATATCTGATGGTTTACATCTGACATCCAGCGGTTTTCTCGTCCGGATATAGCTTTTAGTCTTCGTCTTGCTGATTTTGTTCCTTTAGCCTGAAACTCTCGTCTCAGCTCAAGGAATTTGTTTCGCTTTGTTGCAATCTTCTTTCCGCTTATAAATTCGGTCTTTCCTTCTTCATCATAGCTTACAGACAGAAAGCGTAAGCCTCTGTCTATTCCCACTATATGTTTTACATTCTCTTTTTTGAAATCTTCTTTTTCTCTGGTTACAGGAATATGCAGATACCATAGGCCTTTAAGTTCCATAAGCTTCGCTGTTCCAAATCTCCAGCTGCCATCAAAAAAGGAATATCTTATTATGCAGTCTCAGCTTTTGAGATATTCATTTTCATATCTCTTCTTATTGGACTATATTGGAAACACCTAGGATTCAATCTTGGAAATAACGTAATGTCTGGAACAATTGCGTTACTACTTTGGATGTTTTTAATAAAGAAAGTTTTTTTATCAAACTTCTTCAATAAATCCTGGGCAATCTATTTTGGAAAATACACTTATTCAATATTTCTAACACACTACGTTATCTTATGGATAAGTGGATCATTTATAAATTCCCATCCTGATTTTTGTATACAACATAGTATAGCAGTGCCTACGGCTGTCATTGTTGCAATGCTTATTTTTGCAGTTTTCTGTCATCATATTGTTGAAATGCCATTGTCAAGATGGACTGCAGATAAATTCCTATATAAGGATAAAGCTAAAGCATAAACATATAACAAAAGCCCAACTTCCGCTATATAAAGTTGGGCTACTCAAAAATTCTTATCAATTCAGCGGGCAACCTTTCTAAATACGAAAACGAGATAGTTATATAAAGAAAACTCTATCTATTACATCTCTTCTTAATATGCGACAAAGATAATTGGAATTAGGTGTGACAAATATAATTTCATAACATCTATTTTTTGCGACAAACTAAATTACCCAAGTACAGTGTGTGCATTTGAAAAAAGCACATTTAATGCACTTTTGCTTCAAAAATAGCTATTTTGATCAACGGATCAGCACACTAAAGCAAAGATAAAATATTTGAAAAAAAAATTCTAATTCTTGTTTTTTATGCCCAAAACAGAGGCAAAAATAAAAAAAATTAACCTAAAAATTACACAATATTAAACCATATATAATAAGTTTACTGAGTGAACTAACTTGTCTGATGTGTATATGGCACGGTTAGACACAGAAAAATAATAAATAGAAAAAACAGATTGATATATATTAGTTTTGTGATAAAACTAATTATTTGCAAAAACCGTTTACGGTAAGATGTTTTATATATTTTATGAATATTTGGCTTATACAATTTTAAGTGTAAATTTTATAAAATACTTATAAAACAAGTAGATAAATAAAAAGTGAGATATGAATCTAAAAATAAAATCAAATTAAAAAGAAAATAATGCATTTTTTTTAGATCAGAATTAGTATGTTTTTGTGCACGTGCACAGATGAAAACAATAAACATGAGGTTTACTATGAAGATTAAGACAACTTTAACTACTCTTTGCTGTGCTGTATTAGCTTGCACTGCTTTCGCATCAACCGCTAACGCAGCTAAAATCGGTGTTTCAATGCCAACTCAGTCATTACAGCGTTGGAACCAGGATGGTCACAATCTAAAGGACCAGTTAGAAGCAGCAAATCATAAAGTTGAACTTTTATACGCAGGCGACAACGATATTCCTACACAGTTATCTCAGATTGAGAACCTGATTGCTTCAAACTGTGAAGTTCTAGTTGTTGCTCCAATTGATGGTGGTTCATTAACTCAGGTTCTACAGGGCGCTAAAGAGAAGGGCATTCCTGTTATTTCTTATGACCGCTTAATCATGAACTCAGATGCAATTTCTTACTACGCAACCTTCGATAACTACAAGGTTGGTCAGATTCAGGGTAACTACATCGTTGATGCTTTAAAGCTAAAGGATGATAAGACTGCACCTAAGAACATCGAGTTCTTCACCGGTTCTATCGATGATAACAACGTTAACTTCTTCTGGGGCGGTGCAATTGACGTTCTACAGCCATACTTAGATTCAGGCAAGTTAGTATGTAAGTCAGGCCAGACCAAGAAAGAGCAGGTTGCTACTCAGAACTGGTCAACTGAAGAAGCTCAGAAGCGTATGGAAAACTTAATCTCTTCAGTACAGTATGGTCCTCAGGGTGTTAAGTTAGACGCAGTTCTATCATCAAATGACTCTGTCGCAAACGGTGTAACCAATGCTCTAGTTGCAGAAGGTTACAACAAGGATAACTTCCCAATCCTGACCGGTCAGGACTGTGATAAGCCATCAGTTAAGAACATTAAGCGCGGCCTACAGACTATGTCTGTATTCAAGGATACCCGTGTTCTAGCTGACCAGGTTGTTAAGATGGTTAACGCAATTGTAGATAAGCAGGATGTTCCTGTTAACGATACCACTACCTACAACAACGGTACTGGTGTAATTCCTTCATACCTATGTTCTCCAATTGTTGTAACTAATGCAAACCTGAAGGAAGTTTTAGTTGATTCTGGTTACTACACAGAAAAGGAAATCAAATAATTTAAGTAGTTAAAGTACTTTTCAGGCCGGAATTCTTCCGGCCTGTTTTGGAGAAGAGAACACGTTATGACCGAGCAAAAAGTATTGCTTAAGATGAAAAATATCACCAAACGTTTTGGTAAGGTTACAGCCTTAAAAGACGTTAATTTAGAGGTGAAAGAGGGCGAAGTACACGCACTTGTTGGTGAAAACGGTGCTGGTAAGTCAACCCTTATGAATGTCTTAAGTGGAATTTACCCTTATGGCTCTTATGAAGGTGACATTATTTTTGATAATGAAACCTGTAAGTTTAGTAAAATTCACGATTCCGAAGATAAAGGTATTGTAATTATCCATCAGGAATTAGCATTAGTACCTTATCTATCTATCGCTGAAAACATGTTTTTAGGTAATGAGCGTGTAAGCTCAATGAACAAAGGTGTTGTTGACTGGCCTAGAACTTATCAGCGTGCAAAAGAGTTACTTGATTTAGTTGGATTAGATGAAGATCCACATACTTTAATTAAAGATATTGGTGTTGGTAAACAGCAGCTGGTTGAAATTGCAAAGGCTGTTTCTAAGAACTGTCGTCTACTGATTCTTGACGAGCCAACAGCATCTCTGAACGAAGACGATTCCCAGAAGTTACTTGAACTTATCGCCAAGTTCAGAAGAGAAGGCATGACCTGTATCATCATTTCTCATAAGCTAAATGAGATTTCATATATTGCAAACTCAATTACTGTTGTCCGTGATGGTTCAACAATTGAGACTCTAGATAATTCTAATCACGACGTTTCTGAAGACAGAATTATTGCAGGAATGGTTGGACGTGCTCTAACCGATCGTTTCCCTAAGAGAGACCCAAGCCACAAGATCTCTGATGAGGTTTTACTTGAGGTTAATAACTGGACTGTACATCACCCTCTGAATCCTAAGAGAAAGGTTAATGACAACGTATGCATCAAGATTCATCGTGGTGAGGTGGTTGGCCTTGCAGGTCTGATGGGTGCAGGCAGAACAGAGTTTGCTAAGAGTCTGTTCGGTCGTTCATACGGTGTAAACATCAGCGGTGATGTAAAGATGAACGGTAAACCTGTTCAGTTTAAGACTGTAGTTCAGGCTATTAAGTCAGGTTTAGCATATGTAACAGAAGATCGTAAGGGCGATGGTCTGGTTCTTGAGAACCCAATCGCAGCCAACATGACTCTGGCTAACCTTGAAGAAGTTTCAAAGAACATGGTTTTAGACAAGAACCTTGAGATTGTTAAAGCCAAGGAACTGAAACAGGATCTAAACGTCAAGTGCGCATCTGTAATGCAGAATGTAGGTAACCTGTCTGGTGGTAACCAGCAGAAGGTTCTACTTGCTAAGTGGATGCTGGCTCATCCAGAGGTTCTGATTTTGGACGAACCTACTCGTGGTATCGACGTTGGTGCTAAATACGAAATTTACTGTCTGATCAACAAACTTGTTGAAGCAGGAAAGGCTGTGCTGATGATTTCCTCTGAATTACCTGAGGTTTTAGGTATGTCAGATCGTATTTATGTTATGAACGAAGGAAAGATTGTTGGAGAAATGCCTCGTTCAGAAGCAAGTCAGGAATCAATCATGGGTGCAATCCTACGTACATCCGGTAAGAAACATATTGTGGAGCAATAATAAAAATGGCTTATATTTTAAACATGTTCAAACGTAATTCTCTGTTGATTGCGTTAGTTTTAGTAATGATCTTCTTTGAAGTTCTGATTCAGTCTACTGATAAGGGATCTCTATTCTCACCTCAGAACTTTACTAACATTATTTACCAGAACAGTTACGTTATTATCTTAGCCGTAGGTATGTTATTCCTGATTATCGGTTGCGGTAACATCGATTTGTCTGTTGGTTCTATCGTTGCCTTAATCGGTGCTGTTGCCGGTGTATTGATGGTTAACAATGAATACAACATCTACATGTCAATGGCTATCTGTATTCTGTTAGGTATTATCATCGGTGCATGGCATGGTTTCTGGATTGCATATATCCGTATTCCATCATTCATCGTAACCTTAGCAGGTATGTTACTGTTCCGTGGTTTAGCTCTGATTGTACTTGACGGTATTACCATCAACCCATTCCCATATGAGTACTTACAGCTGTTCACCTCATTCGTACCAGCAAACCGTGCAGATGCATATGCAACCACAGTTGCAATCACCATGGTAATCGTTGCAATCTACGTTGTTGGTGTTCTATTCAGCCGTGTTTCAAAGATTAAGAAGGGTTACGAGGTTGAGCCTCTATCAGGCTTCCTGTTCAAGCATGTAATCGTATTAGCTGCTTTAATCGCTTCAAGCTTACTGTTAGCTCAGAACAAGGGTATTCCAGTTATCTTAGTTCTAATCGCTGCTGTTGTAATCATCTACGCATTCATCGCTAACAAGACTGTTGTTGGTCGTCGTATCTATGCATTAGGTGGTAACGAAAAGGCTGCTAAGCTATCTGGTGTTAATACCAACCGCTTACTATTCCTGTCATATGTAAACATGGGCTTACTAGCAGCTGTTGCAGCTCTGGTTTGTGTGGCTCGTTTCAACTCAGCTTCTCCTATGGCTGGTACCGGCTATGAGCTTGACGCAATCGGTTCATGCTTCATCGGTGGTGCTTCTGCATACGGTGGTGTTGGTACTGTTGGCGGTGCTGTTATCGGTGCTATCTTCATGGGTGTGCTGAACAACGGTATGTCAATCCTAGGTGTTGATGCTAACTGGCAGAAGGCTGTTAAAGGTCTAGTTCTTCTGGTTGCCGTGGTTGTTGATGTTATGTCAAAGAAGCGCGTAACTAACTAATAAAAAACAGGGGGCTTTAAAAGCCCCCGATTCTTTCCCAAACAAAGATCTATCAAGCAAATAAACTAACTTTAGTTACTTCTCTATAATAATTAATTAGGACAACTATTTTATGCGTTATTTATTGGGTGTTGACCTAGGTACATCAGGTACTAAAACAGTTTTATTTGACGAAAACGGAAATACTCTTTCTTCAAAGACTATCGAGTATCCTTTATTACAGCCAAAGAATGGCTGGGCTGAACAGGACCCAAAGTTCTGGTACGACGCAACTATCAATTCAATTAAGTTTGTATTAGAAGACAGCAAGGTAAATGCTGAGGATGTAGTTGCTTTATCTATTGCAGGTCAGATGCACGGACTTGTAATGTTAGACGAGAACGGTAAGGTTCTCAGAAATTCAATTCTATGGTGTGATGCCAGAACTCAGAAGCAGTGTGATGAGATTACTGCATTAGTAGGCAAGAAGAGACTTATTGAAATCAATGCAAACCCTGCACTGACTGGTTTCACCGCTCCAAAGATTTTATGGGTTCGTGAAAATGAGCCTGAGATTTACGACAAGTGTCGTACTATCCTTTTACCAAAAGATTATGTTCGCTACATGTTAACCGGCAATAAAGCTATGGAAATTTCCGATGCTTCCGGTACTAATCTTCTGGATATTACAAACAGAGTCTGGTCTGATGAGATTCTAGAGAAACTGAATATTGATAAGTCTCTGTTACCGCCAATTATCGAATCAAGCGCAGTTGCAGGTCACATTACTCCTGAAATTGCAAAATTAACCGGCCTAAGCGAGAAGACTATTGTTGCTGGCGGTGCAGGTGATAATGCCGCAGCTGCTTTAGGCACCGGTGTATGTAAGGAAGGTGATGCCTTTGTTACCCTAGGTACCTCAGGTGTTATTTTTGCTCACACAAACAAACCATCAATCGATCCTCTCGGACGTGTACACACCTTCTGTGCTGCAGTTGAGAATTCCTGGACAGCTATGTCATGTACCTTAGCTGCAGGTCTATCTTTACGCTGGACACGTGATGAGCTTTATTCCTTTGAAAAGGAACAGGAAGCTAAAGCCGGTAGCGATGTCTACAATCTGATGACTGCAAAGGCAGCTGAGTGTCCTGTTGGTTCAGACGGTCTGATTTATCTTCCATATCTGATGGGTGAAAGATCACCTGTATTAGATCCAAATGCCCGTGGTGTATTCTTTGGCTTAAGCGCAAGACACACCAAAGCTCATATGACAAGAGCTGTTCTTGAAGGTATTACCTTATCTCAGCGTCATAATCTTGATGTTCTTCATCAGATGGACATCAATCCTGTTACTCTGACAGCCTGTGGCGGTGGTGCACAGTCACCATTCTGGCGTCAGCTTCTGGCAGATATTCTAAAGTGTAAGATTGTTACCACCACCTCTAAGGAAGGTCCTGCATTAGGTGCAGCTATCCTTGCTGGTGTTGCTGCAGGTATCTTCAAGTCTGTTGAGGAAGGCTGTGCAAAACTGGTCAAGACGTCTGACAAGCAGTCTTCAACCAATGAGAGCGTAGCTAAGATGTATGATGAGGTTTATAAGATCTATTCATTCTTATATCCAACTCTACGTCCTGCATTCTCTAAGCTTGACACCATGAGAAAGAAACTTGATGGTGAAGAGGTTGCTAAATATAAGGAAGTTACCGACGTAGAATTTGAAAGATACGGTAAGGTAATCACTGATATTGATACACCTAAGCTTCTATCTCTAATTGAGAAGACTCCTTTAATTCCTGGTACTGACTACAAGGCATCTGTTGATTATCTTGAGGACCCTTCAGTAATGCCTGTATTGAAGAATCAGGTCTTTGGTGGTCTTAATATCCAGTTCGGCTACTGCAACGGTGACAACAAGGGATTAAACTGCCTCGAGTATCACCGCAACAGCGAACTTAACATTGCTGCTACCGATGCTGTTCTAATGGTTGCTCCTATGACTGCAGTTCATGACGGTATCATTGATACCAATGACGTTGAAACCTTTATCGTAAGAAAAGGTCAGGCAGTTATGTTCTATGAGACAACCCTGCATTATGCACCTTGTGTTGCTCCTGGCTACGATCACTTCAAGGTTGGTGTGGTTTTACCTAAGGACACAAATACCGACAGACCTGAAGGTGTATCTCGTGATGGCGAGTCTGGCTGTCTAACTCACAACAACAAGTGGCTGTATGCACATAAGGACTCTGCTGAGGGTAAGGCAAACATGACTACAGGCAAACTAATCGGTGAGAATCTGTTTATAGATTAGTCTGCATTGAATAGGGGGACAGCTATGTCCTCCTATTGATAACAATTAAATATAAGAATAATAATTTTGGGATTATTACACGATGACAGTAACAGTTAAAACTTTAGCAAAGGCCGCTGGCGTATCAAGAGGAACTGTTGATAGAGTACTGCATAATCGTGGTTCGGTAAAAAAAGAACTAGCATTAAAAATTAAGACTCTGGCCAAGGAATTAGGATACGTTCCAAACAGAGCTGGTCGTGCTTTATCAGGTATTAGAGATCGCTTCAAGATCGGTGTGCTTCTTCCAAGTATTGGAAATATCTTCTTTGAAGGCGTTATTGAAGGTATAGAGAAGGCCATATCTGAGTACGAGGAACTTGGCGTAGACGTTATTTACAAAAAAGTTCAGGGCTATGATGAGAAAACTCATCTAGAAGCCATTGACGAGTTAAAGCAGATGGGCTGTTCTGCTCTCTGTCTTGCAACCATTGATACAGAATCTGTAGCTCAGAAGATTAATGAATGTGAATTACTGGGAATTAAGGTTATTCTGGTTAATTCAGATGTAAAGAACTGTAAGCGAGTCTGCTATGTTGGCTCTGATTATCAGAAGGCCGGAAAGACCTGTGCTGGTTTACTGTCTCTGATTTCAAAGTTTGACAAGCTTAATATTCTGGTTGTTACCGGTTCAAGTCTGATGCACGGGCACAGAAAGCGTATTGAAGGTTTTGTTGAGGAATTAAAGAATCTCAATGTTGATTTTGAAATCTGCGGTCAGATTGAATCAAATGATTCTGACATTCAGGCTCAGATTCAGACATCAAAATATCTGAACGAACATAATGAAGTCAACTGCGTATATGTTACCGGTGCTGGAGTTCAGGGCGTAGGTGCCTCAATTATTGCAACCGGTCGAGATGATATTATAGGTATAGCTTTTGATGATATATACACAACTGTTGAAATGGTAAGAGCCGGTATTTACAAGTTTGTTATCTGTCAGCAGCCTGATCGTCAGGGCTATCATGCCATTAAACGTGCCTATCAGGTTCTTTCAGGTACAATCAATGAAACTGGTTTTACTGATTTTTACACAGATACCATTATAAAAATCGCATCCAATATCGGAAAATAATCCGAATTTATACCTTACAGCTTTTGTTGTAAGGTATAATTCTTCTTTTAAATCAATTAGATACAATTCTTTTAAATCTTTTTTAAATTCTTGTAAAATATAAAGTTAAATTTGTATAAAGATTCTATCTTTTATGATAGAATTAGCACGCTTTCAACTGAGTTTGTGATCGGTTTGGAAGTTTTATTTTTCACAAAATATGGAGCATATAAATTATGTTAACAGTAGAAGATAAGGCAAAAATCGTTGCTGAGTTTGGTCGTAACCCACAGGACACTGGTTATCCAGAGGTTCAGATTGCATTACTATCTGCAAGAATTTCTGACCTACAGCCTCACTTTGAGACTCACAAGAAGGATCACCACAGCCGTCGCGGCCTACTACGCTTAGTTGCTCAGCGTCGTAAGCTTCTTGACTACTTAAAGACTTCAGACCTTGCACGTTACAGCGCAATCGTTGAGAAGTTAGGTCTCCGTCGCTAATCAGTGGCAGAGTAGGGCGGCTTTGGTGCCGCCCGAATTTTATGTTTCATGTCTTTTTTGCAGTTCTTTTCTGCAGTAAGTCTTGTTTAAGATTTGCAGTTCTTTTGCTAAATTCATTGGTTCTGTAGTTTAACTGATGAGTCGATATTTGGATTTGTAACAGTTTTTTGTTTACTCTATTCTTCAATCCGCAGAAATTCCTTTTTCAGGCGCGAGAAAGATCTCAAAACTTACAAAAACATTATCAAAAGCAAGAATTTGAAAATGTATCTGTGTGATAATATTGCAGATAAACTTGCTTGTTAATACAAAGTGAAAGTAATAAAGATCTTTGATTTTTAGCTTGGCAATCAGTTTGTTTTACTGTTTAGAGTAAAAAGTAATTTTTTAAGGATGAATATTTATCCTTGAGGATATGCTGAAACTAGTTTCAGCTTTTTTATGTAACACTGTTGGAATAGAGGCTGTCCCTTTTTTAGGTAGTATAAAGAAGAAAAAAGGGTATCCGCATCTGGTAGTGATAAAGTGAATTCCCACGAAAGAGGCAAACAAAAGTGGGAAAAAAGTGGAGATAATAATCGATGAATTTAAAGCCAATAGTTCACACCTTTAAATATGGTCGTCATACTATTACATTAGAAACTGGAGCAATTGGTCGTCAGACTGATTCTGCTGTAATGGCATCAATGGACGATACTACCGTATTTGCTACCGTAGTATGCAACCGTAAAGAAGAAGTTGAAGGTAGAGATTTCTTCCCTCTAACTGTTAATTACCAGGAACGTTCTTATGCTGCAGGTAAAATCCCTGTAAGTTTCTTCCGTAGAGAAGGTCGTGCAACAGAAGGTGAGACTCTGATTTCTCGTCTTATCGACCGTCCATTACGTCCTTTATTCCCAGATGGTTTCGTAAATGAGGTTCAGGTTGTTGTTACTGTTATGTCTGCAAATCCTGAAATCCCAACAGATATCATTTCAATCATCGCTGCATCTGCAGCTTTAGCTTCATCTGGTCTTCCATGGAATGGCCCACTAGGTGCAGCTCGTGTTGGCTATATTGATGGTCAGTATGTTCTAAACCCATTAACCTCAGAGTCAAAGGTATCTGATCTTGATCTTGTTGTTGCAGGTTCAGAGAAGGCTGTTGTAATGGTTGAGTCAGAGGCTAACTGCCTACCTGAGTCAGTAATGCTTGGTGCTGTTATGTACGGCCACGAGCAGCAGCAGACTGTAATTAAAGAGATTGAAGAGTTCGCCAAGAAGGTTAACCGTCCTGTTTGGGACTGGGTAAAGCCAGAGGAGAACACTGCTTTAATCGAGGCTGTAAAGGCTGATGCTGAGCAGGCTGTTGGTGACGCATTCAGAATCGTTGATAAGCTGGAGCGTCAGGATAAGCTGGCTGAGATCCAGAAGAATACAACTGAGAAGTTAAAGGCTGAACACGAAGAGTGGGCAGAGAAGGATAACGAAATCGCCAAGATTTTCTTTGAGTTAGAGCGTAACATCGTTCGTGAGAGAATCCTTTCAGGTGAAAAGCGTATTGATGGTCGTACCTTAAGAATGATTCGTCCAATCACTATCGCTACCGGTATTCTTCCTCGTGTGCACGGTTCTGCTTTATTCACCCGTGGTGAGACTCAGTCTATTGGTACCTGTACTCTAGGTTCAGAGAGAGATGCTCAGACCTTTGAGGATATGGCTGGTGTTCGTTCAGACAGATTTATTCTTCACTACAACTTCCCTCCATACTGTGTAGGTGAGATTGGTCTGATTGGATCTCCAAAGCGTCGTGAAATTGGTCACGGTCGTCTAGCTAAGAGAGCCTTAAAGGCTGTTCTTCCTGAGATGGAGAATTTCCCATATTCAATTCGTGTTGTTTCAGAAATCACTGAGTCAAACGGTTCATCTTCAATGGCATCTGTATGTTCAGGCTGTTTATCTCTGATGGATGCCGGTGTACCTATCAAGGCTCCTGTTGCTGGTATTGCAATGGGTCTTGTTAAGGAAGATGACAGAGTTGCTATTCTGACCGATATTATGGGTGATGAAGACCACTTAGGTGATATGGACTTCAAGGTAGCCGGTACCCGTGATGGTGTTACCGCTCTGCAGATGGATATCAAGACCGACGGTATTACCCGTGAGATCATGCAGAATGCATTAACTGATGCTCACGCTGCAAGAATTCACTTACTGAATGTAATGCAGAAGGCCATCCCTGGTCCTCGTGAGACTCTGTCTCCTTATGCTCCACGTGTAGTAACCATCAAGGTTCCTGCAAACAAGGTTAAGGAAGTTATTGGTAAGGGAGGCTTCAATGTCCGTTCAATTCAGGCTGATACCAACTCTCAGATCGATATTGATGATGATGGTACCGTAAAGATTTCAGCTTCTTCATTAGCATCAGCTGATGCTGCAATTAAGCGCATTAATGATCTTTTAGTTGAAGTTGAAGTTGGTCAGGATTATGATGGAAAAGTTGTAAGAATCACTGATTTCGGTGCTTTCGTAAACATTCTTCCTGGCAGAGATGGTCTTGTACACATTTCTCAGATCACCGAAGAGCGTGTTGAGAATGTAAATGATTATCTATGTGTCGGTGATGAAGTTCGTGTTCGTGTTCTAGACATTGATAACACTGGAAGAATCCGCTTATCAATCAAGGCATTAGCTGAGGCTGAGAATGCTAAGGCTGAAGAACAGAAGGCTGAACAGGATTCAACTCCTGAAGTTGATTTAGAGGAAGATGCTGAGCCAGCAGAGAACACATATGTTCAGGCTTCATCAGAGGATCTGCCAAATCCATATGAGAATAGCCCTCGCGAGGAATAATCCTTAGCTCGTGCTATGTTAAATAAAACAAGGCTCGTTAAAAATACGGGCCTTTTTTGTGAGAAAAAAAATGACAAGTACTCAAAATAATAATAGAGAACAGTTTACTTCCAGACTAGGATTCCTTCTCATTGCTGCAGGATGTTCAATTGGTCTTGGAAATGTATGGCGTTTCCCTTATATCACTGGTCAGTATGGCGGCGCTTTATTTGTACTTATCTATATAGCATTTCTGATTCTGCTTGGAATACCTCTGGTAACAATTGAGCTTTCAGTAGGTAGAGCTTCAAGAAGATCTATCGGTCGCTCCTTTGAAATACTGACTCCTAACAAGAAGTGGTATATCTGTAAGTATTTTATGATCATGGGAAACTACATCCTGATGGCATTCTATACCATGGTTACTGGATGGATGTTCTACTATTCCACAAAAATGCTGTTAGGTGAATTTACTGCAGCTCCAATGAGCCAGGGAGATTCTGGTGCTATTTTCGGCGGTATGCTTGCTGATCCTGTTACTCAGATTATCTGTACTGTCATTGTTACCGTAGTTGGTTTTTCTGTATGTGCCTGTGGTGTAAGGAACGGTGTAGAGCGTATTACCAAACCAATGATGGTTTTACTGTTCATGATGCTGGTTTTCCTTTCCGCAAGATCATTTTTCCTACCTGGTTTTGAAAAGGGCTTAGAGTTCTATCTGATGCCTGATTTTTCTAAAATTTCATCACAGAATCTGTATGAGGTTTTATATGCAGCATTAGGTCAGGCTTTCTTTACATTGGGATTAGGTGTAGGTTCTCTCCAGATTTTCGGTTCTTATATGAATTCTCACAAATCCATAACCTACGAAGCAGCCGTTATTACACTGTTAGATACTATTGTTGCTATTTTAGCCGGTATCATTATCTTCCCAGCCTGCTTTAGCTATTCTGTTGAGCCAGGTCAGGGCCCTGGTCTGATTTTTGTTACTCTGGTTTCTGTGTTCTCTAACATGGCTGCTGGTCAGATCTGGGGAAGTATTTTCTTTATCTTTATGCTGTTTGCTGCGGTTTCCACACTGATTGCTGTGTTTGAAAACATCGTTGGTATCAGTATTGATGTATTCAATATTTCAAGAAAGAGAGCTGTTGTATACAACTGCATAGTGATTCTTGTTTTAGCTCTGCCCGTAATTCTCGGCTTCAATGTATTATCAGATGTACATCCTCTAGGTGAGGGCACTGTAATTCTTGATTTATATGATTTTATTCTGTCTCAGAATATTCTCCAAATTGGTGCAATTATCTATGTTTTATACGTCTCATGGAATTATGGATGGGGATTTGATAAATATTTAAAGGAGACCAACAAGGGCTCAGGATTTAAATTAACCAACAAATTTAAGTTCTATTTCAAATATGTATTGCCTTTAATTGTAGTTTTCCTTTTAATTCAAGGCTATATATCTGTTTTTAATAAATAATAATAACGAGAAACATAATTTTATGAGTACAAAGGTAAGAACTAGGGAAGTTTTTAGAACCAGACTTGGTTTCCTGCTGATTGCCGCAGGTTGTGCTGTGGGTATAGGAAATGTTTGGAGATTTCCTTATATTGTCGGTCAGTATGGTGGCGCGTATTTTGTTCTTTTATATCTGTTTTTCCTGCTTTCTGTAGGTATTCCTTTACTTACAGTTGAGCTTGCCATAGGTAGAGCTTCAAGAAGCTCAATGGCTTACTGCTATGAAAGACTTGAACAGCCTGGCTCTCACTGGCATTTCAATAAATGGTGGCAGTTTTCAGGTAACTATATCCTGATGGCCTTCTATGTAGTTGTAGCTGGATGGATGCTTTTCTATTTCTGTAACTTTGTATCAGGCAATATCACCCCAGGCATGACTAGGGAAACAGCAGGTCAGAATTTCGGTGAACTTCTTGCAAATCCTGAGACCATGTTCCTGTGTGTATTTATCACTGTGCTTTTTTCGTTCACCATTGTAGCCTTAGGCGTTATCAAGGGCGTTGAACGTTTCACCAAGCCTCTGATGATTGTGCTGATTCTTCTGCTGTTCTTTATGGCCTGCAGATCTGCTACTCTTGACGGATTTGAAGAGGGTATCAAGTTCTATCTAAAGCCAGACTTTGAGAAATTTGAGAACAATATCGGTGAGGCAATCTGGGCTGCAATGGGACAGGCATTCTTCACCTTATCAGTTGGTTTTGGTGCTATTGCTATCTTCGGCAGCTATATGTCAGAACGTCACAAGATTCTGAATGAGGCTGTTTTCATCGCAACCTTTGATACCATCATTGCCTTATTATCAGGTTTTGTAATTTTCCCTGCATGTTTCACATATGGAATCAATCCAGATGCTGGTCCTAATCTGCTGTTCATAACCATGACAGTGGTATTCTCAAATATGACTTTGGGAACTATCTGGGGAAGTCTGTTCTTCCTGTTTATGCTGATTGCTGCTGTATCGACCATGATTGCAGTGTTCGAAAGTTCAATTGCAGGTTGTATTGAGCTGTTCAAATGGACCAGAATTAAAGCTGTGGTGATCAATTTTGTCGTGATTATCGCCTTAAGTCTACTGCCAATGCTGGGCTTCAATGTTCTCTCAGACGTTCATATTATTGGTTCTAATACAGGTATTCTGGATTTCTTTGATTTCCTTGTTTCAAACAACATTCTTCCAATCGGTTCAATTGTATTTGTTCTGTTCATCTGTTCTAAGAGTGGCATGCAGTGGAAGAACTATATTGACCAGTGTAATGTCGGTAAGGGATTCTCTATGCCAACAGCACTTTATTTTTACTATAAGTACATTCTGACCACCATGGTAATCATTGTGCTTGCAGTTGGTTACTATAAGATTTTTGGTAGAGCTTAACATTAAAATTTTAAGATTTAGGATAATCGAATGAACGAGAAAAGAGAGCAGTTTAAAACCAGACTTGGTTTTATCTTGATTGCAGCCGGATGTGCTGTTGGTATTGGTAATGTCTGGCGTTTCCCTTATATTACAGGTCAGTACGGTGGAGCAATTTTTGTACTGATTTATCTGTTCTTCCTGCTTGCAATGGGTATTCCTCTTTTAACTGTTGAACTTGCAATCGGAAGAGCTTCAAGATCATCAATTGCAAAGTGCTATGAAAAATTAGAAGAGCCTGGTACCAAGTGGCATGTTAATAAGTGGTGGCAGCTTGCCGGTAACTATATTCTGATGTCTTTCTATGGCATTATCACCGGCTGGATGCTTTATTATTTCCTGAAGTTTGCTTTCGGTACCGTTGAGTCAAACCTGCCAAAGGATGTTGCCCTTGAAGGTTTTGTTTCATTACTGGCTGATCCTGTAACCCTGTATATGTGCATGGCTGCTGTTGTCGCCTTCTCATTTATGATTGTGGCTTTAGGTCTGGTTAAAGGTGTTGAGCGTTATACCAAGCCTTTAATGATGATGCTGATTATCCTTCTGTTGTTTATGGCTTTCCGTTCTTGCACTATGTCTGGTTTTGCTGAGGGTATTTCCTTCTACTTAAAGCCAGATGTTACAAAACTTGAGAATAATTTTGGTGAGGCAATCTGGGCTGCAATGGGACAGGCATTCTTTACCTTATCAACCGGTATGGGCGGTATTGCAATCTTCGGTAGCTATATGTCAAACCGTCACTGTCTTTTAAACGAGGCTCTATTCATTGCTGGTCTTGATACTGCGATTGCTTTGTTATCTGGTTTTGTAATCTTCCCTGCATGTTTTACCTATGGCATCAATCCAGACGCAGGTCCTAATTTACTGTTTGTGTCTATGACTACTGTTTTTTCTAACATGTATCTTGGCTCAATGTGGGGAACTCTGTTCTTCCTGTTCATGCTGATTGCTGCAGTTTCAACTCTGATTGCTGTATTTGAAAATATCATTGCCGCAAACCTTGAAATGTTCAACGTTAAGAGAAAGAAGGCTGTGCTGGTTAATTTCGTAGTTATCCTTCTGTTAGCTATTCTTCCTGTATTAGGTTTCAACGTTCTTTCAAATGTTTCAATCTTAGGAAATGGCACTGGCATTACAGATTTCTGTGACTTCCTGATTTCATCCAACGTACTGCCAATCGGTTCTTTAGTATTTGTTCTGTTCATTACCTCAAAGCGTGGTATGAAATGGGAGAAGTACATTAAAGAGTGTAATACCGGTATCGGCTATAAGATTTCAGAGAAACTGTTTGTTTACTACAGATATATTCTGACAACCGTAATTGCTGTAATCCTATTCATTGGATATTTAAAGGTATTCAACATAAGTCTGTTCTAATTGTTGATATCTCAGCAATTTGTGACATTTTTTTCTTAAAAACCGGCTCTAACTTTGTATAATGAAAGAGATACTGTTACAAAAGTTAAGCTGGTTTTTTATGAAATTATCAAATCTAGTAAAATCTCTTCTTCTTGGAACTTCAGTCTGCTTCCTGGCTGCTAATTTCAACTGTGCCTATTCTGCCCAGAACAATGGAAATAAGACTGCTCAGACTCAGAAGAAAACCAAGAAAGCTAATTCAACTAAAAAGACAAATAATACAAAGAACTCAAATACTTCAAAATCCGCTAACACCAAGAAAAACAGCAAAAATTCTCAAAAGTCAGCTCAGAAAAAAGCTGCACCGAAGAGCAACAAGAATTATTACAAGGCTCCGATTGAAAGAAAAGAGGTTAAACAGCCCTACGTAGCTCCTGTAGTTGATCTGAGTGCTACTAATCCTTTACTTGCAACCACTCCAAAACTAATTAATCAGAGAAAGTATTTTAAGGACGCAGAAACTGCAGCAAAGAAAGGTGATACTGCAGAGGCCATGAGAATCAAGAGAAATCATCTTGAAGACTATCCTTTGGCCCTATGGATTGATTATTGGTATCTTACCAATAACATGGATGTTGCAAAGTATTCCAAAGTTGTGGATTTTATCAATAGTGATGATCACAAAGAACTAAGTCAGATTCTTAAAAACAAGTACATAGATTTTCTGTCAAGACATGGAAACTATAAGCAGGTTTCAGAACTTATAGGAAAGAAGAAACCATTTAATGATGATATGGAAATGACTTCCTCTCAGCAGACTCTGCAGTGTCGTTTCTACGAGGCAAGATGGCATCTAGGACAGGCAGATATGTCTGCACAGATTTTTGCAAACAAAATCTATATGCAGCTTAAACCATATCCATCAGGCTGTTCGGGGCTAATCTACGTCTGGGGACAGAATGGCAATTTGAATGACACCAATCGTATGGACAAGTTTGAGAGACTTTACATTCAGCGCCGATATGCAGATTCAACCAGAAATCTTGCTTCAGAGTTCTCTGCTGATTCCAAATTCAAGAATCGAATCAATATGGCAATGGCTCTTTACGAAGACCCATCGAAAATTCTTAATGAGGATTATGTACCAGGTTCAGATGATGATCATCGTGTAGCGGTATTAGCTTTCAAACGTTTTGCCAATCTAAAACCTGAGGATGCAAATCCTCACTTTGAGTATTTCTGCAAGAAATTCCATATCACCCCTACAGAGCGTCTTGATATTATTCAGATTATTTCGAGAGGCTTTTTAGGCAGAAATTCAACCCTAGATGAAGTCAACTGGGTTGATAAGCATCTTCCTGCTATTGAATGGACAGATGAAATCAAAATCATGAGAATGAGAAAGGCAATCTGGTTCGGACAGTGGAATGTTGTCTATGATCTCTACAATCATCTGAATCCAAATGACAAGAAGGAGATTAACTGGAAATACTGGAAGGCAAGAGCTGCATATGAGATAGGCCAGAAGGATCAGAGTCTTATCCTAATGAAAGAAGTTGCTAAAGATCGCAGTTTCTTTGGATTCCTTGCTGCTCAGGAGTTAGGTCAGCAGCCTCCATTTAATCATGAGCGAATTTCAAAGACAGCAAAGTGGCCTTCAACTGTTGCTAACAATAAGGCTGCAATCAGATTCTTTGAGTTCAAAGCTTTAGACAGTGCCAATGCAAATATAGAGTGGAACGAAGTTGCAAAACACGGCACTAACGATGAAGCTATGGTAATGGCTGACTGGGCTCTTTCCTCAGGAAACGTCAATTATGCAATCATGTCGGTTATTGCAGGCAAGAGATGGGATGCTCTGGATTACAGATTCCCTAAAGCATTTTTGAATCTGTATCAGAAATACTCATCTTTAACTAATGTTCCACTCTCATTCCTGTATGGCATTTCCCGTCAGGAGAGTATGCTTAATCCTAATATTAAATCTCCAGTTGGTGCTGTCGGTTTAATGCAACTTATGCCTGAGACTGCAAGAGTGGTTTCTAAGAAGAATAACTGGGATTACAACGGACCTAGAGATCTGGTTATCCCTGAAAACAATATTCGTTTAGGCTCTGCTTATCTGAAGGATATGCTGGAGAGATTCGATAACAATAGAATTCTGGCGGCAGCTGCCTATAATGCAGGCCCTAACAGAATTCCAAGATGGAAGTCTGCTGATGGTAAGAAGCGTGATACGCCAATGTTTATTGAGAATATTCCATTTAAGGAAACCCGTCTTTACGTGCAGAATGTACTCTTATATGATGTGATTTATAAGAAGCTTCTGACTGGTAAAACCGATCTTCTTTTGAAGGATAACGAAAGAAAGTATAAATATTAAACTTAACATACTGAGTTTTAACAAATAAAATCTTTACAAATTGTTAAAATTTGGTATTATATTTCTTGTTGTGCCCAGGTGGTGAAATTGGTAGACACGCTACTTTGAGGGGGTAGTTCTTCCGGGAGTACGAGTTCAAGTCTCGTCCTGGGCACCAAGTTTTAACTCAATTCTTTTTCCCTTTCTTTTTCAAACGAATATATCATTTTAAACAATTTGTTTTCATATATGTTGGTTAGACAGTTACAATAAAAGTGAATATTTTTATGGACTGTTTATGCTGATATTTGCTTTAGTGCTACTGTATTTAATCTGGGGAATGAACTGGACGGTAATGAAAATTGCCTCTGGGTATTTCGAGCCGGAATTATTTGCAACATCCAGATTCCTTGTTGGTTTTATTGTCCTGCTGCCGCTGATTTTCTTTCATAAAACTCATCGCACAAATTTTATGAATATAATTCGGGACGGTATTTCTTGTTCTGGTGTTTTATCATATTCAGAGAGTGTATCCAAATCCAATCAATCTCTAATAACAAGATTAAAGAATAATAGTCTGTTCTGGATTGCTCTTGTAGGCATACTGCATATAAGTTATTCAAATGCTGTAGTACAGATAGCAATTGCGCATCTAGGAGCAGGAGTTTCCTGTGTTCTTAACTATACAATGCCGATATTTGTGGCCATTCTTTCCTATATCGTGTTAAAAGAGAAATTCTCTTTTGTAAAAAGTCTTGGTATAGGTCTAGCTTTCATCGGTCTTTTCATAATTATGAATTTCCGTCTTGAAGGTGAGCTCTCCATGATGTTTCTGGCTTTAAGCGGAGCTTTATCCTGGGCGGTAGCAAATCTTATCATTAAGACAAAACTTGGAGGATTGGATAAGCTGGCTCATACAACCTTACAGCTTGGATTCGGTACCTTCTTTCTGATTGTTTACTCCTGCATTGTTGTGGAGAGTCTTCCTATATTCAATCTAACCTCCATTCTCTGTCTTCTGTATAACGGAGTCCTGGCATCTGCTTTATGTTTTGTGCTTTGGAGTTTCGTTGTTGATCAGATGGATCCTTCCGCTTTGGCTGTGAGCTCAATGCTTACACCTTTAATCGGTGTTTTAGGAGGAGTAGTGTTCTTATCTGAAAGGCTGTCATCGAGGATTGTTTTTGGTATGGTTCTGCTTCTTTTGGGTGTCCTTCTGGTACAGATTGTAGTTAGACACCAAAAGAAGAGTTCGAATACTGTTGAGAAAAAACTACAGTAAGTTTTTGGTTAATCCTTTACTGTAAGCATACCTGGTTTATCCATGACTGTAATAGAGTCAGCCTTTAAAAACAGTTCAGTAAAACCGTTGTGTTCGAAGTATACAGCGTGACCTGATACACGGACCCAGGTATTATCAGGAGGGATCTCTCCATCATAATCAATATACATTCCGGCGTAGCTGTCGTTATAACAGCAGCCAGGACCTAGTCTGTATACAAAGGGAAATTCTTTTCCTTCAAACTCCGGATCATCGAATTCTCCTCGCTGAAGGTTGCCCTCAAAGGTGATGATATCGTCTTTGTATTCCTCTTCAAGGTTGGTATAGATATCATTCATGGTTGTGATAAAGAGCTTGTCCTTGATGACTATTTCTCTGCCGTATACACAGCCTGAAGCCATAATGATGATAAATACAGAAGTCAGCAGTTTCCTAAATAGCATTTGCGCCTCTTAACTTTTCGATCACAACATGAATCAGGAACAGGGCAACATTGATAAGTACAATTGAAGCTCCGGTCGGTGTTGAAAATTCATATGAAACATAAAGTCCAGCAGCAAAACAGAACAGACTGATTGCTAAAGAATAGAGTACGACATTTTTGAAGCTTCTACAGACTCTCATAGCTGTAAGAGCTGGTATCACAATCAGATTGGAGATCAGAAGGGCGCCCATCATTCTCATGCCCAATGTAATAATCACTGCACTCATCAGGGCTAAAGCCAGATTGTAGTATTTAACCTTAAGCCCTGATGCCTTTGCGAATGTCTCATCAAAGGTAATTGCAAAAATCTTTGGGTAGAACAGCACGTACAGAACGATAATCACAGAGCATAGTATTATGGTCAGGTACATGTCAGAAA
Organism: Succinivibrio dextrinosolvens; assembly: GCF_900116345.1. Classification (GTDB taxonomy): domain Bacteria; phylum Pseudomonadota; class Gammaproteobacteria; order Enterobacterales; family Succinivibrionaceae; genus Succinivibrio; species Succinivibrio dextrinosolvens_B. The sequence goes on from NZ_FPAH01000003.1 coordinate 20,919, forward strand.
TCTTCATGCCTAAAATAGATCCGAAAAGATAATTGCAGACATCGGTGTTCATTCCTGTTGTAACTGAAAGCAGCATTACACCTAAAGCCAGAGCAGAGGTTGATATAAGTGCTATCGCTGCGTCGGCATGAATTTTAGATCTTTTAGATAAAGACAAAAGCAGGAATGCACAGAGCATTACAATCGGCAGTGACAGATAAAGCGGAGACTGATTAAGAACTACAGCTATCGCCAGTGTTCCAAATCCTACATGTGATAGACCGTCACCCATCATGGAGTAATGTTTTAAAACCAGACTTACGCCGATAATGCTTGCACAGGCACTGATAAATAAACCTGTAATAAAGGCTCTCACCATGAAAGAGTAGGAGAACATTTGAACTATTGAATCGATCATTTAAACGTGGTGCTCCATCAGACTCTTAAAGGTTTCGGTTTTTATGAAATCCTCAGTTTTGCCGAAGAATTTTACTTCATGTTCTATACAAAGAACGCTGTCAGCTTCTTTTATAATTCTTTCAAGATCATGACTGATCATCAGAATAGAGGTCTTGAACTTATCATTGAGTTTTCTGATACTGCTGTAAAGAAGAGACTGTGAGCTTACATCAAGGCCTGCTGTTGGCTCATCTAAAATCAGCATTTTGTCACTGGCAACAAAAGCTCTTGCAATCAGCACTGCACGTTTCTGACCGCCTGACAGATTAAAGTATCCCTTATCGAGTAAATCCTCCAGTTCAAGTTCCTGAACCACAGTGTTAATTCGCTCCTTGTCCGCCTTGGAAACAAAAGGCAGCAGATGGTGTCTGCAAAGGCCGCTTATGATAACTTCCTTTGCAGTTGCCGGAAAGTATGAACCATCATTGTTCTGCTGGGCTACATAGCCTGTGGTTTTGATGGATTTATCAAAAGAGAATACACCTTCATAACGCCTGTTTTCACGAACAAGAGTTTTCACTAGTGTGCTTTTACCAGCACCGTTCGGTCCTACTACGGCCAGATACTGGCCACGGCTAAGATGAAAAGTGATATCTTTTAGTATCTGGCTGTTGTCGAATTTAACTGAAAGATTGTTAACGTTAAGTATTGTCATATCCTAATAAAGTAGTAGCTTTCGCTACTACTGTCGTAATGTTAGTTTAAAGCTTCTTTTAGCGCAGGAAGATTGTCATTGAACAAGTCTGCCATGGTTTTGTTTGCCTTGAATTCCTCTACGGTAATATTATGGCCGGTGTTGAAAGTCATAACCTTTGCATTCACACTTTCTGCAATTGTTGATGCTATATTGTCAGAGGATAGTTCTATTTTAAAAATAACCGGAACTTTTAGCTTTTCTGCCTTGTCAATTAAGAATTTTATGGTTGAGGCAGATACCTCTGTTTCATTAGAACATCCCTTGAATGCGGCATAATAATTCAGCCCATAGTCCTTTACAAAGTATAAAAGAGGGAATCTGTCGCCGAAAATCAGAGTCTTATTTTTTGAATCTGAAATGATCTCACTGTATTTCTTGTCCAGCTCATTGAATCTGTTTATATATTCAGCGGAGTTCTTTTCATAATAATCCTTGTTTTCTGGATCTAATTTTACAATAGCCTGACAGAGTTTATTCAGGATTACCACATTGTTTTTAGGTGAGGTCCAGACATGTTCGTCAAACTCGTGTTCCTCTCCGTTTTCATGTTCTTCTTCCTCAGCCTCTGGCTGCATGCCCTCAACTTCCTCCTCATCTCTGAGGTCAACTTCCTTGGTAAAAGCAAAAGTATTTAATTTGTCGAGGTTGTCTTTGAGAAAATTTTCAATCCACTCATCGTTTTCTCCACCGTTGTAAACGAATAGATCTGATTTTTCGATTGCTATAAGATCCTTTGGTGTTGGCTCGTAGCTGTGAGCTTCTGCTCCAATCTTAAGGAGCATGGTTACTTTTGCCTTATCTTTAGTGATGTTTCTGACAAAATCGTACTGAGGAAAGTTAGTGGCGATGATATTCAGTTCTTTTGCAAATACACTCTGTGAGCAGGTCAGGATTACTAATCCTGATGTTAAAGCTAAAACTGACTTTAATTTATTAAATAACATATAGACCTCGTAAAAAATGGAATAACAAAAATTTATTAAGATTCGTATTTTGTTTATTCCGTCTTCTTTACACGGTTTGAAACTGGTGTAGCCCTGATAAGTGTTTTCTTATAGATACAGACTGTATAAAGAAAAAGACTGACTGCTAAAATCAGTGCTGTATTGTTTAAGTTTGCTCCAAGAGGAGTAGGGGATTCATCGTTTATAAGATGCAGTGAAGTGCAGATAACACAATGATCCTCTTGATCACAGTGATGGGCAGCAAAACTGGTCTTATAGAAATTGAAAAAACAGCTAAAAGTGATGAAAGCAATAATAAGAAAATATGCTTTTACCTGTTTTTTACTATTAAAAAAATACATTAGTATCCCCATTATCAAACCTGATAATTATGTCACAGTTTTTCTGTTAGTTTATGCTTACTCCTAAGAAATTTTTTCATGTTTTTCTATGAGCAAATGCTCATATAAACACATAATTTTCAAAGAATACGGTGAACCTTTGTGAACAATAAAACATCCGATTTAAATCAGTTTTAGGACATTAGAAATATCCTATCTTTTCAAAGGTAAAAATCAAAAATAATGATATAATTCTAAGCGTTGGAATAACCCGTTCAACATTGCATAGTTTAATAATCAAATCAGTTTTTGGGAAAGTATCAGGCTCATTTTTCAGACTGTTGTTTTTGCAGTTATAAGCATGAGTTTGGTGCGGTTTGTTAGTTTTCAGTAGATAGCGCATGTCTTCAATTGTTATTGGTATTGATCCTGGTTCTAGGTTTACCGGCTATGGAATCATTGAGTACATAGGAAATACTCCTAATTACCTTGGTTCTGGATGTATCAAAACCGGAGACGGGGATCTTGCCTCTAAACTGAAGATTATTTATGACGGCGTCTATTCTCTGATCGAACAGTTTCATCCTACAGCAATGGCTGTAGAGGAAACCTTTCTATCCAAAAATGTTCAGTCAACAGTGAAACTTTCTGAGGCTAGAGCCAGTGCTATTGTAGCCGGGGCAAATCTTGGCCTAAGTGTTTTTGAATATACTCCAATGCAGATCAAACAGGCTGTTGTTGGATATGGCTGGGCCGAGAAAGAACAGGTCCAGTACATGGTCAAAAGAATCCTCAGATTAAGCGGCAATCCTCAGGCTGATGCTGCAGATGGGCTTGCATGTGCTCTCTGCCACTGTTTTACTAACCAGATTACAACAGCAATGGGTAAGGAAGTTGCAGATACCTCCTCTATCCATGGAAGATTACAGAATAAATTCAAATGATCGGAAGTTTATCAGGTAAAGTTTTAAGAATCGACGGAGTCACCGCTCTGATTGATGTCAATGGTGTCGGCTACGAAGTAGATATGCCGGTATCATCTTTAGGTAGTCTTAAAATCGGTGAATCCTGCTTTGTCTATACACAGCATATCGTAAGAGAAGATGCTCAGATCCTGTACGGATTCCTTTCTGTTGTTGAGCGTTCTCTTTTTAGAATTCTTATTAAGGTTAACGGTGTCGGACCTAAAATGGCACTGGCTGTTCTGTCTACTTTTAAGGTAGATGAGTTTATTCAGATGGTGATTTCTGAACAGTCAAAGAGTCTTGAGCAGATTCCTGGTGTAGGAAAGAAGACCGCAGAAAGAATGGTGGTTGAACTTAAGGATAACCTCAAGAAATTCGCCCAGTCAGGTGTAGATATTTCTGTTGATTCATCTTCTGCATCAGCAGATCAGAGTGACAGCTTCAATGATGCTGTTGCCGCTATGACAGCCTTAGGCTATCGTGATTCTGATTCTATTAAGTACGTAAAGGCTGTGGTATCAAAGGATCGTTCTCTTTCCACTCAGCAGATAATCGTTGCTGCTCTTGCATTGATTTCAAAGGGAAAATCATAATTTATGTCACTAGATGAAAAGGGAATTTTTGCTGATACTCTGACAGTGGATTCTGTTATAAGGCCAGAAAAGACTCCTGATGAGGAGTTTTCTGAGAATCAGAGAACTTCTGAGGACAGAGCTTTAAGACCTCAGTGTCTTGAGGACTATATTGGTCAGAAAGAAGTAAAAGAACAGCTTTCAATTGCATTAAAAGCAGCAAAGCTCAGAGGCGATGCTCTGGATCATGTGCTAATTTTCGGACCTCCTGGTCTTGGAAAGACAACCTTATCTAACATCATTGCCAATGAACTTTCTGTAGGTATTTCTCAGACTTCAGGTCCTGCTTTGGAAAAGAAGGGAGATGCTGCGGCACTTCTGACAAACCTTCAGCCAAGAAATGTGATTTTTATTGATGAGATTCATCGTCTGTCTCCTGTAATCGAGGAGTTTTTATATCCAGCCATGGAAGATTACATGGTGGATATTATGACTGGTGAAGGCCCATCTGCAAGATCAATCAAGATTAACCTCAATCCGTTCACTCTGATTGGAGCAACTACACGTGCAGGAACCCTGACCTCTCCACTGAGAGCCCGTTTTGGTATAATTCTGCAGCTTAAGTTTTATGCTCCAGAGGAACTTAACATTATTATCAGAAGCTCTGCCAGAAAGCTGAATGTTGAAATCACAGAGGATGCTTCTATGGAGATTGCCTCAAGATCAAGAGGCACCCCCCGTATTGCCAACAGACTGCTGCGCCGAGTCAGAGACTATGCTCAGGTAAAGGGTAACGGAGTTGTTACTCTTGAGCTTGCCCGCTCTGCACTATCGATGTTAAGAATTGATGAGGATGGCTTTGATGACTTTGACAGGCAGTATTTGCGCTGTATAATCGAAGATTTTAATGGCGGTCCTGTGGGAATAGAGAGTCTAGCCGCATCCTTAGGTCACGATAGAGATACTCTGGAAAATGTGGTAGAGCCTTATATCATACAGCAGGGCTATGTTCAGCGCTCGAGAACGGGCAGAATGGCAACAGCCAAAGCTTATGCAAAGTTCGGACTGCAGAAAGGATCATAATTTAATGTCAGCCAAAACATTTTCTATAAATGCCCGCGTTTACTATGAGGACACTGATGCTGGTGGAATCGTTTATTACGCCAACTATTTAAAATTCTGTGAGCGAGCCAGAACCGACTGGCTTAGAGGAATGGGGCTTTCTCAGTCTTCAATGCTTGAGGATAAAAAAGGTTTTGTTATCAAAAATATCAAGGGCAACTACATCAGTTCAGCAAGGCTTGATGACATGCTCAAGATAACCTGCATCCCTACAAAAGCTCGCTTTGCAAGTTTAAAAATTTTTCAACAAGTTTATAATCAGCACGACGAACTGCTGTTTGAGTTTGAATGCAGTGTTGCATTCGTTGATCTGGCTAAACATAAGCCTGCAACCATGCCTAAAGAGGCAATAGAATATATCAAGCAGTTTGTTCCAGAGGATGTTTCTCATCTAGAGGTAAAAATCTAAAAATGGATACTTCAGGTTCATTATCAATTACTCACCTTATATTTAATGCAAGTCCGCTTGTACAGATTGTTATGCTGTTCCTGCTCGGACTATCTATTGCATCCTGGACAATTATTTTCTCAAAATCAAATTCCTATAAGGCAGCTCGTGCTAAGGCTGATGAGTTTGAAGATAAGTTCTGGTCTGGTATTGACCTTAATAACCTTTATCAGGAATGTATCAAGAAAGGACAGGATCTTATCGGTCTTGAGGTTATTTATTCTTCAGGTTTCAAAGAGTTCGTAAGACTGATTAACTCTGGTCCTGCCGATCAGGAAGTTGTTATGGACGGTACATATCGTCAGATGAAGGTTTCTCAGTCACGAGAGATGGAGAATCTTGAATCTCATCTGGCAACTCTTGCTACCATTGGTTCTATCAGTCCTTATATCGGACTGTTTGGTACCGTATGGGGTATTATGCACGCATTTATTGCTTTAGCAGCAGTTAAGAATGCAACTCTGTCTATGGTTGCTCCTCCAATTGCAGAAGCTCTGATTGCAACTGCTATGGGTCTTTTCGCCGCTATTCCTGCAGTTATGTTCTACAACAGATTCGTTTCAAAGGTTGAGGCTTTAGAGAACCGTTATATTAACTTCATGGATGAGTTTGCTACTATTCTGAATCGCAGACTGGTAAGAGTTCGTTCTGAAATGAATATGAAGTCCAATGAGATTCCGCAGAATAATGTTCAGCCATCTGCAGGTTATTCTCAGAAAAGCTTTAATCACCCACTAGGTGAAGAACAGCAGAATCAGTATTCAAGAGCCAGAGTAAATACCCAGAGTTCTCCATACCAGACTCCTGGTGTAGAGGGTGACAGATACCGTAATTCATCTCGTTCACCATTACAGGGACAGTAAAAAATGCAGATGGCCCGTACCAGACATACTAAATCAAGAGCCAAGGCAGAAATCAATGTGGTTCCTTACATTGACGTTATGCTGGTTCTACTGGTTATTTTTATTGCAACAGCTCCTGTTGTTATGCAGGGCGTTACCGTTGATCTTCCTCAGGCTAAAGCTGAAACAATGAATCAGGATGAGATGACTCCTATTATTGCTACAGTGGATAAGGTAGGTCAGTTTTATGTAACCATCGATACCTCAACTGTAAAGATGGGCAGTTTAGATGAGTTAACCAATTATGTTGCTGAGGAACTGCAGAAAGATCAGGCTCATCAGCGTCCGGTAGTTGTACAGGGCGACGCTCAGGTTGCATATGACAATGTTATTCAGCTTATGAATGCACTGAAAAACGGTGGCGTAAAAAGTGTTGGTTTGGTTACTGAACCAATATCAAACTAATTAAGTTTTAGGTATTATTGTTATGAAGATTAACATGAAGGTGGCCTTTATATTGGCGGTGATCCTTCATTTGATTATTCTTGGTGTGCTTTTGGTTCGTGTTTCATTAAGCAAACCATCAAAGCCAAATATGGGGCAGGGCGATATTATGCATGCTACCTTTGTCCCTCCTGCAAAGGGTAATCCAAATGGAAAAGCAGCTGCTAAAAAACAGGCTCCAGCTCCGGTTGTGGAAGAACCTGATACCAAACAGGAACAGCTGCAGAAACAGCAGGAAGCTAAGAGAGAGCTTGAAAAACGCATCGAAGAGCAGAAGATTCAGGAACAGAAGATTCAGAAACAGCAGGAAGAAGCTAAGAAGCTAGCTCTGAAGAAAGCTGAGGAAAAGAAGAAGCTTGAAGAGAAGAAAAAGCTAGAAGAGCAGAAAAAGAAGCTCGAGGCTGAAAAGAAAAAGCTTGAAGAAGAAAAGAAAAAGCTCGAAGAGAAAAAGAAGCTTGAAGAGCAGAAAAAACTAGAAGAGAAAAAGAAACTCGAAGAGCAGAAAAAGCTTGAAGAGAAGAAAAAATTAGAAGAAAAGAAGAAAGCTGAAGCAGAAGCCAAGAAAAAAGCTGAAGAAGCTGCTAAAAAGAAAGCAGAAGCTGAAGCTAAGGCGAAGGCTCAGGCTGAGGCAAAAGCCAAAGCAGAGGCAGATTCTCTTGAGGATGACATTTTAGGTACAGCCGATGGAGATGAGGTCAACGGTCAGGGCTTAGGTTCTGGCGGTGGTGGCGGTGAAGCCGGATACGGTGACAAGGTTCGCGGTCTGATTGAACAGAACTGGAGAATCGATCCTTCCATGAATGGAAAGAAGGTTGTGGTAACAATCAAGATCGGTTCAAACGGACTTGTTTCCGATGAAAGCTGTCAGGGCGATGAGAAGGTATGTAAGAGCGCACTGGATGCAATCAGACTGGTGGGAATGTTCCCAGCACCACCTGCAACCTGTCCAGAGTGTTCTAATATTAAAATTTCAATGACACCTAAGCTTTAGATAAGCAAAGGCCGGTTAATATAATGTACAAGGGGAGTTATAAAAGAATGCTAAAACGTTTTTTTGCATCAATTGCTTTTCTGTTAGCTGCATCTACAGCTAATGCGGATCTGCAGATTGAGATTACAGGTGGTATCAACGAGGGCCACAAGATTGCAGTATATCCGTTTACACAGAATCCTGCTGTAAAACTGGATGTTGCTTCAGTTGTTTCTGCAGATTTAATGAGATCCGGTAAGTTCTCTCCAATTGCAGCTTCAGCTCTTCCACAGGGCGCTGTTTCAAATGGCAGCATTACCAATCTTGATGCAGTGGCAGCTACCGGTGCTGAGGTTGCTGTTTCTGGTATTGTAAATGAGGTTGGTGCCAACAACTACAATGTTGAGTTTGTAGTTACCGGTCTTCAGGGGGCAAACAAGGGTAAGGTTTTAGCTCACTTCAAGGGCAATTCATCAGTAGCAACCATGCGTCAGGCTGCTCACCGTGTATCAGACAGAGTATACGAGACTTTCACCGGACAGAAAGGCTGTTTCAGAACACGTATTGCCTACGTTGTATATAAGAAGGGGGCTACCTTTCCATATCAGCTGATGACTGCTGACTATGACGGCTACAACGAGACTCCAATTGTTAAGTCAACTCAGCCTGTTATGACACCTGCTTGGTCTCCAGACGGTAAGAGACTTGCCTACGTAAGTTTCGAGAAGAGAACTCCTGCAATTTTCGTTCAGGATATTTACTCTAAGAAGCGTACCAAGCTTGCTTCTTTCTCGGGTCTGAACAGTTCTCCATCATGGTCTCCTGATGGCAGCAAGATTGCTATGACCCTTTCAAAGGATGGTCAGCCTGATATTTACTACTATGATCTGAATGCTTCAAAGTTTGTTCGTGTAACTGCTAACAGAGCAATTGATACCGAACCTACCTGGGCTCCAGACAGCAAGGCTTTATACTTCACCTCAGAGCGTGGCGGTAAGGCACAGATTTATAAGTTTGATTTTGCAACCAGCAAGACTGAGCGCGTGACCTATCAGGGTGCACGTAACCTTTCAGCAAAATCAATTCCAGGTACAAACTCTCTGATTGTAATTACTCAGGTTAACGGTTTCCGTGTAGCACGTGTCGACGCTGACGGTAGCATTTATATGCTAACCACATCATCATTAGATGAATCTCCAAGTGTTGCTCCTAACGGAAGTATGGTAATATACTCAACAGTATATCAGGGTAGAAAAGGTCTAGCCCTAGTTTCAGCTGACGGCAGATTTAAGGCAAACCTTCCTTCAAGCTCAGGTGAGATTAGCGCACCAGCTTGGGGTCCACTTTTATCAAAATAACTTCATAAATTAAGGAATCGAAAATGTTTAAGAAGTATTTGTCAATCTTACTGTGCTCAGTAGCAATTTGCTCTTTAACTGCTTGTTCTACATCAGATGATTCTTCAGCTATGGTTGAAGATGGTTCATCAGATGCTGCTTTAGGTCTAGATGCTGATGGTGCTTTAACCGTTGGTGATCCTAACGCTCGCGACGGATTTAATGGTCCTGCTGAGCTACAGGGTAACAACACTGTTTACTTTGCATATAACTCAGAGAACATTCAGGATCAGTACTTAGGTGTAATGCAGGCCCACGCTCAGTACCTAAAGAAGAATCCTGATGCAAGAGTTATCATCGAAGGTCATACCGATGAGCGTGGTACTCCAGAGTACAACATTGCTCTAGGTGAGAGAAGAGCACGTTCAGTTGCTCGCTACATGCAGAACTTAGGTGTTGATGTTAACCAGCTTTCAATTGTAAGCTATGGCGAAGAGAAGCCTGCAGTTGATGGTCACAACGAAGGTGCATGGTCAAAGAATCGTCGTGCTGTTTTAAATTACTAATTTAAAATCAGACAGGTTTATAAGGAGGCGTAAAAGTTAATTTTACGCCTTTTTATATTCACGCATGCTTTGGATTTTTGACAGAAATTGCAAGGTTCAGATTCTTCTGTTTGAGGTAATAAAGTGAACAATATTTATTCTTTATCAAAAAGAGCGTTTGCAATCTCTTTAGTTATTTCTGCCTTTGCTGTTGCAGAACCTGTTTATGCTGATGCTCAGACAGATTCTATGCAGCGAGCAATGCTTAATATGCAGAATCAGATTCAGCAGCTTCAGGATAAGCTGGCTGAGTCTCAGGGACAGATTGAAGAGTTAAATCATGAGAAAAAACTATTACAGGCTGAAAATGAAAAGCTAAGGACCCAGCTTTCTCAGCTTGCTGCAAATACAGCAGCTCCTGCAGCTCCTCAAGAGAATGCCAATAAATCTTCTGAGGAGAATGGTCAGCCAGTGGCCATGAAGAATGATTTAGGCGGTGGAAGTGCAACGTTATCACCAGCAAAGAAGGGGACTGTTGCCAAAGCAAATCTACCATCTGTACCAGCTGAGGCACAGAAACTATATCAGGATTCCTATGCTTTGCTTAACAAGGGTGATTTTGATGCAGCAGCCAAAGGCTTTAAGAGCTATACCTCCAAATACTCAGGTAATGCCTTAACTCCAAACGCCTGGTACTGGCTAGGTCAGATTCAGTACAAGCAGAACAAGTTTGAGGATGCCAGAATAAGCTTCCTTAATACAGCTAAATTCAAGGACTCCGATAAGAGAGCTGATGCTCTGTATAAGCTAGGTGTTACTTCAAAGGCTTTGGGCGACAAGGATAAGGCCAAGAAATTCTTTGATGTGCTGATTAAGACTTATCCTAATGCTAGCTCATCTGCTTTAGCTAAAAAAGAACTGCAGTCTTTATAATATAAACAAAATTCAAGCAAAGGAGCTCCTTTGCTTGAATATACAGTGTTATCTTTACAAAGCTCTTCTAGATTTTATCTGCAACTGCAGTAAAGCGCTTTTGAATAAACTTTGCATTCTTTATTTCATCAATAAGTGCAATTGCGTAATCAGCATATGAAATATAGCTTTCATTTGCCTTATTAACAATAAATTCTTCCCCGCCTAAAGTATATTTGCCGGTTCTTTTTCCTTCTGGATCAAAGATAGCAGCAGGACTGAAAAAGGTCCATTTTACATCATTACGTGTTCTCAGATATGCAAGTTCATCAACCTGTGATGTTGCAATTGCAAGGTATTCCTTTGGAAACTCTGGAGACTGGAACAGCTGCATAGTATGTTCTTTATTTAGGTAAAGTGAACCTGCACCGCCAACTACAATAAGTCTGGTATTTGTTCCTGAAAGCAGATCGCATAAGTGCTCTTCATATTTCTTGTGTAGAGGTAATGTTTCCTCTGTCCAGGTTCCAAAGCAGTTCACAATAGCATCGAAACCGCTTAAATCATCTTTTGTAAGAGACGCTATATCTTTATTTATGATTGAAATTTTTTTGTCTGTAATACTCTTTGCGTTTCTTACGATAGCGGTTGTCTCAAATCCTTTTGATAAGCTTTCCTTTACAACTAATTTACCTGATTTACCATTTGCACCAATTACTGCTACTTTCATTTTTATCTCCTGTTTTTTTACTGTAACTATTATTGTTACAACTACTAGAATAAAGTAATCTTTGATAAAGTCAAATAAATAATACAATTAATACGTTAACTAACAGATAATAAAATAAATTATATTAAAAAATATTTTTGTATTTGCTTTATTGTTGTAATAGTGGTAATTACAATATATAATCAAAGAAAAGGAGAGACTATGCATTTTTCAACAAAATTCACTATCGCTGTACATACTCTTTTATGTATTGATTATTTCAAGGATGAGAAATGTACTTCTGAGTTCATTGCTTCTTCTGTTGGAGTTAATCCTGTAATAATTAGAAGAATACTTGGTGCATTAAAAAAAGCTGATTTAGTGAAAATTGAAGCAGGAAAAGGCGGAGCTTCTCTTTCAAAGCTTCCTTCAGAAATTAATCTTTATGATGTTTTATGTGCTGTTGAGGATAATGTTCAGGTGTTTTCATTTCATGAAAAACCTGAACCTAAATGTCCTGTAGGAGCTCACATCCACGATGCTTTGGATGTGGTTCTATTCTCTGTTGACGAATGTGTTTCCCAGAAGCTTAAAAGTTATACTTTAGATAACTTAACTTCATCTTTATCTTTCGCGATTAAGAAAGGATAAGTTTAAAGAGCTTCTTGAATTACATCGTATTCTTCAGAGTTACCTTTTCTTACAAACTCCAGTCGATTAGTAAAACCTGCTGGTAGATCTTCAGCATGATGAGATACAAAAAGAATACTTGTTTTCTTTGACTCAACAACCTTGCTGATGAAAGACTTAACAAGAGCACGGGCATAGCCGTCCAGTCCCTGTAGAGGTTCGTCAAGGATAAGAAGAGGAGGTTGTTTTACCAGAGCTCTTACTATCAGAAGCAGTCTCTGCTGACCAAATGACAGTGATTTAAAAGGCATATCCTGCTTATCCTGAAGACCTGCAAGTCTAAGCCATCTTTTGGCGACACTAATCTCTTCATCAGAAGGTTTTGAATAAAGACCGATAGAATCGTAGAATCCTGATAACACAACGTTTAAGGAGCTGCCGTTGACTCGATAGTCAAGATGTAAGGCACCTGAAACAACTCCGAAATACTTTTTGATATCCCAGATTGATTCTCCATTGCCTCGTTTGAATCCAAATACGGTTACGTCATTGGTGTAGACAAAAGGATTGTCTCCGGTTATAAGAGAGAGCAGGGTAGACTTGCCGGCACCGTTAGGTCCCATGATGTGCCAGTTTTCACCTTTCTTAACCTTGAAGGTAAGGTTGTCTAAAACCTTTCTCTCATACTCAATATTTACCTGGTTGAGCTTAACTATGTAATCATCCTGTATTTCTGGAAGACGATACTTAACCGGTACGGAAGGAAGAGAAGTCACAGGGACTGAGATACTGCCTAAAAGAGCTTTAGCATCCTCATTCTTTTCAATTTCCTCTCGGCTGTCTAACTTAGTTATTCTGCAGTCCTGAATAATTCCCATCGCTGTTAGTGATGAAGGGATCTCAGATGGTCTGTTAACAATCAGCATTGTAGGGGTATTGTATACGGTATGGATTTGCTCAATTAGTTTTAAGAGCTCTGCTCGAGTCTGAACATCCAGAGCATCAAAAGGTGTATCAAAGATAATGAGATTTGGTTTTGATGCCAAAGCATGGGCCAGGAGTATTTTTCTTCCTTCGCCACCGGATAGCTGTCTTATAGGCTTATCTATAAGATTCTGCAGTTTTAATCCTTCAACAAGCTTAGCTATAGTTTCTTTATCATCATCCTTAAAGATTTTTGCTGGAGTAATACCTATTTCTTCATCAGGAGTTGTACAGTCTGAATTTCTCATCTGGTAGTCAGCTTCAAACAGTTCCATCTGTTTTTCAAAGGAAACCAAGGTAGGGTGATAATTGTCAGGAGCAACACCGGATTTTAAAGGAAGCTCTCCATTGAAAGCTTTGGCTATTGAAGTCTTTCCCGAGCCATTACCTCCAATCAGTACGATCAGATCATTTGGTGATATTTTTATATTGCCTATGGACACATCTTTTGTTTCATTTAAGGCAAATACAGCATCCGTAAAAGAAATAGTTCTCTGTGTCATTTTCTTATCCTAAAACTAATGTGATTTTTATTATAACTTTTATTTAACCTTATGCAATATAAAAATAACTGTGTTGCAATATGTGCAATAAAAGTGAATATAAATTTGATTTGCAACAAAATTTCAATAATTGTTTTAACTTTATGGCCTTATGTCTTATTTTTTATAAAAAAATCAACCTATAATCGAGATGAAATCGTTGCTAGAGGAGGTTTTTATGACGACGTCAACCCCTAAAAAATTTGCTGTATTACTCAAACCAAGACCATCTCAACCTGCACTTGATCGTGCTGCCCAGTACGCTCGTATGAACCCTGATTTTGAGATTGTTGCTGTCAGAGTAATTAATGAGTACGCTGAGACCGATGATAAAGATCAGATTAAAATCAAAGAAGAATCTGAGTTTGAGAGAATCCGCAGATCTTATAGCGTTGATAATATTTCATTTAAACTGATTTTCAATCATGATGTTGCTGAAGGCTTTATCAAGGAATGCAGTGAGGGTGGTTATGATCTTGCTGTAATTTCTGCCAATAAGCGTAATGCTATTAAGGATCTGTTTATCAGCAATATCGACAGCTCTATTATGCGTAAGAGCGAAGTTCCTGTTCTTGTTGTAAGAGAAGCTGGCGGAGAGTCCGTTTTAGGTGGCGCGGTTGTTTTAGCTATCGATTTCCTTGAGGTTGCCCATTCGAAGAAACTCGATGAGTATCTGTTCAAAGCTGCATCAACCTTTGCTCAGAGCTTTGACGGTGAGCTTCATGTTGCAAACTGTATTGTTCCTCGTAGTGCAGGAACAATGCGTGGCAATATTTCTGAATCCAGAATCGTTGCAGGAGGTATTGCAAGTCCTCAAGATGTTACCAACAAACTAGCAGAGGAATTCTCAAAGAATCATGGCGTTCCTCTTGATCATGTACATGTGCTTCAGGGGCGTGTAGATGAGGAAATTCCTCGTCTGTGCAAGAAGCTCAATGCAAGAATGGTTTGTATGGGAACCACTCCTAGAAGTTCCTTCTTTGGTTCTGTAAATTCATCAGCAAGCGAACTAGTCTTAGATCAGATCCACGGTGATGTTTTCATCGTAAATGCTGCAACTTTAAAGTAAATAAGATCTTGGATTTATTTCTATAGAGGTATGGGGAGCCATACCTCTAGAGCACTGTTTTACTGAGAAATCATAAATTTTCGATAAATTCCTTTAAATTGGAGAGTCTTTATGAAAAAAGTAGCATTGTTGGCAATTGCATCTCTAGTGATGGCAGGCTGTTCTTCATCATCAGATGTCGAGGTTACTCTGACTAAGGGAGAAACAACAGTACAGGAGGTTGAAAATCTGTTAGGCAGCCCTCAGTCTCAGGCAACCATGGGTAATAAGTTAATCTACGATTACACTAGCTCTCATGTTGGCAGAGATGTTACAACCGGACTACTTTTAGGCTGGCAGTTCCTTGATAACCATGTTTTAACCCTGTGCGATAAAGGCAAGAAGAATTGTCAGGTGTTTAAAGCTAAAGAAGATGAGGATGCTAAATCACTCCGTATTAATTTTGAAAATGGTGTTGTTACCGACGCTAAAATCCTAGATCTGTAATGTTCTCTAACTGATTAGAGTACGTTGTTCTGAAAGGGATTTCTGATTAAAACGGAGTCCCTTTGTTTTTTCCTTTTCTTCTTAATGCTCTAACATTGTGATTTGGTATAGATTTGCCGTTTTTCTTTGCTACGCCATTCTAAAAATTTAAAAATTCATTTTTACTTATTTTTTTTCATATGTATCTTGATAAATATAATAGACAACTTTTGTTTATATCTGCTTCTTTTGCTATCTAGGTTTATCGTATGAAAAAATCTTCCGCTTTTACGACATTGGCTCTCGTTGTTTCAATTGCAATTCTGTCTCAAGGCTGTAACAGGCATAGTGCCGAAGGTTTACAGGCGAAACCTTATCCAATGATGACTATTGAAAAGGGAAGTATGACACTGGTACAGGAATTTCCTGCAACTGTTAAAGGTATTCAGGACGTTGATATTTATCCTCAGGTTTCCGGTACTGTAAATGAGGTTAAATTCTCTGAAGGTCAGGCCGTAAAGAAAGATCAGGAACTGTTTATCATTGATCCTATTCCTTATGAGGCAAAACTTGAAAAGGCAAAGGCTAACGTAGCAAGCGCAGAAGCAGAATTATCAAGTGCCAGATTTAATCGAGATGCTAAAGTTTCTCTGTATACTAAGATGGCAACCTCAAAATACGAATCAATCAAAGCAGATAATGCCTGCAAGGTGGCTGAAGCTAATCTGAGCCTTGCAAAAGCTGAACTTAAGGTGGCTCAGGAAGACTTTGACAATACCGTAGTTAAGAGTCCTGTAGATGGTAAGCTCGGTATGAGCAGTATTCGTCCTGGTGCTCTCGTTAATGCAAATTCGACTCCTCTTGTATCTGTATCTGATAACAGTTATGTACATGCTTACTTCTCTTTAACAGAAAACATTGTTCTGTTCCTTAACAAAAATTCAAAATTAAAGGAAGGTCAGAAAGAGGCTAAGTTCGAGATTAAGTTCAAACTTGCAGACGGAACTATGTACGACAAATCAGGTGAAGTTGATGCTGAGTCAGGAATTGTTGATTCAACCACCGGTGCAATTACCTTCCGTGCAAAATTCCCTAATCCTGATGGTGTGATCCGAAGCGGTGGTGCCGGTTCCGTGGTTATCCCTGTAACCCTGGATGACAGAATTGTAATTCCTCAGACTGCAACCTATGAGCTTCAGGACAAGGTGTTTGTATATAAGTTCAAAGATGGAAAGGCTGTGTCTACTCCAATTCAGCTTCTGCCTTTTTATGATGGAACTCATTACATTGTAAATGAAGGTCTGGAAGTTGGAGATGTGATTATTACAGAAGGCGCGGGTCTACTCAGAGATGGAACTCCAGTAACAAGAAAGAGTGAGGATAAGACTCAGGCTCAGAACCAGGATCAGACTAAGGCTCAGCCTCAGGCCAATAATCAAGCTGCTGCTGAAAGCAAGTAGGTGATTGGAGGTACGTCTATGTCAGCAAAGTTTTTTATTGATCGTCCGGTTCTGGCCACCTGTATTTCCTTTCTGATGGTACTTCTTGGCCTTGTAAGTATCACCGTACTTCCTATTGAGCAGTATCCAGATATTGCTCCTCCAACAGTATCTGTAACCGCAAATTATACTGGTGCTAATGCTGATACTGTTCAGAAGACAGTTATTATTCCGCTTGAAGAAGCTATTAACGGTGTTGAGGACATGATCTATATGACCTCAACTGCAACCAACTCCGGTTCTGCTACAATTCAGGTCTATTTCAAGCAGGGCGTTGATGCCGATATGGCTGCGGTTAATGTTCAGAATAGAGTTGCCAAGGCTCAGTCGTCGCTGCCGGCGGATGTAATATCAAACGGTGTGACAACCGAAAAGCAGCAGGCAGGTCAGCTTAAGATTATATGTATTTATTCTACCGATAAGGCATATGATGAAACCTTCCTGTCCAACTACCTGAATATTAACGTTGTACCTGAAATCAAGAGAATCAGTGGTGTCGGTGGCGTTACAGTTCTTGGTAACAACTATGCTATGAGAATCTGGCTTGATACCCAGAAGATGGTTGAGTACAAGGTTGTGCCATCAGATATATCCAAGGTCTTAGCAGAACAGAATATTGAAGCTGCTACCGGTACTTTGGGTAGTGATTCTGATAATACCTTCCTCTATGCATTGAAATATCGCGGTCGTTACGAAACTCCAGAGCAGTTTGGTAACCTTGTAATCAAATCTCTGCCTAACGGTAATGTCTTAAGACTTAAAGACGTTTCAACTATTGAACTTGGTGCTGAGAGCTATGCATACAGTAACAAGGTCAAAGGTTTTGCAGGCTCAACCTTTATGGTTATGCAGGCTGCTGGTTCAAATGCAAATGATATTATTCTGCAGCTAAATGATCTTGAGGATAGAATCAGAAAAGATCTTCCTCGTGGTGTTTATCTGGTTGACCTGTACAGTGCCAAGGACTTCCTGGATGCTTCAATTGGTGAAGTTATAGAGACTCTGGTTGAAGCTATTATCCTCGTTATTCTTGTGGTCTATATCTTCCTGCAGAGTATTCGCTCTACAGTTATTCCTATGATTTCCATCATAGTTTCTCTGATTGCAACCTTTGCGTTTATCTTTGTGGCGGGATTCAGTATCAACCTTCTAACACTGTTTGCTCTGATTCTGGTTATCGGAACGGTTGTAGATGATGCGATTGTGGTTGTTGAGGCCGTGCAGGCTAAGTTTGAAGGTGGCAGTGACAATCCTTATGATGCAACAGTAGATGCCATGAGGGGAATTTCATCTGCTATTGTTACAACCTCTCTGGTATTTATGTCTGTATTCGTTCCTGTATGTTTTATGGGAGGAACCTCAGGAACTTTCTATACTCAGTTCGGTGTTACCATGGCTGTAGCGGTAGGTATCTCTGCTGTAAACGCTCTTACTCTGAGTCCTGCTCTCTGTGCACTGTTCATGAAAGCTACGAATTATGATAATCCAGAAAATCAGAAGGGATTTTCTTATCGTTTTCATGTGGCTTTTGATACCGCATTTGGAAAGCTTACCGACAAGTATCTGACAGTGCTTAAGCTTATCATCGGCAGGAAGATTATTGCAGGAATAATTCTTGCGGTATCTCTTTGCATGATGACTCTTCTGATGTTTAATACTAAAACCGGTTTAATTCCTGATGAAGATACAGGCACTGTGTTCGTTGCCGTTGTAACCTCTC
The DNA here is from genome assembly GCF_900116345.1 of Succinivibrio dextrinosolvens. Taxonomy (GTDB): domain Bacteria; phylum Pseudomonadota; class Gammaproteobacteria; order Enterobacterales; family Succinivibrionaceae; genus Succinivibrio; species Succinivibrio dextrinosolvens_B. The sequence continues at coordinate 39,174 of NZ_FPAH01000003.1, forward strand.
CTGGCTATACCTTGAATCAGACCAAGAAGAGTATGGATGAGGTTCAGGAGAGAATTCAGGATCTTCCTCAGATTGATCTTCTGACCAATATCAGTGGCTATAACCTTATTGGCGGAGCTCAGTCTTCTTCAGGTGGTACCTTTATTATTAGACTTAAAAACTGGGAGGAACGTCCTGGTGCTGAAAACAGTAAGGATGCTGTGATTGCTGAGATTATGCAGAGAACCAGTGATATAACCAGCGCTAAGGTATTCGCTTTCTCACCTCCAATGATTCCTGGCTACGGTACCTCTAACGGTTTGACTCTATCTATTCAGGATAGAACCGGCGGTAATATTGCAAATCTGTTCAAGGTTACCTCTCAGTTTAATGCCGCTATGGATAAGGAACCTGCCGTCATGAGTTCTATTACTACTTTTGACCCAAGATTCCCTCAGTTCAAACTTGAAGTGGATGCTCCTAAATGTATACGTATGGGCGTTTCTCCTTCAGATGTTCTGAATACCATTGGTCTATATATTGGTGGAGGTTACTCATCTGACGTTAACCTGTATTCAAAGAAGTATAAGGTTATGATTCAGGCTCAAACAGAGCATCGTCTGGATGAAGGCGCTTTCTCCTCAATATTTGTTCGCAATTCAAAAGGTGAAATGCTGCCTATTGCCCAGTTTATGACTTTAGAGCGTGTATACGGTCCAGAGCTTTTAACTCGCTTTAATCTATTCTCCTCCATTGCAGTTAACATTTCTCTGAATGAAGGTTACAGTACTGGTGAAGGCATTAAGGCGGTTGAAAAGGTAGCAAGTGAGGTGCTGCCTCAGGGCTATAGCTATGAGTTTAGTGGAATGACCCGTGATGAAGCTTCAACAGGTAGTACTACCATTATCATTTATTCAATGTGTCTGATCTTCATCTTCCTGATCTTAAGCTCTCTATATGAAAGTCTTCTGATTCCATTTGCGGTTATGCTTTCAATCCCAAGTGCTCTTTTAGGCTCATTCATATTTGCCCAGATTATGGGAGTTGAAAACAACATCTACATGCAGACAGGTCTGATTATGCTGATTGGTCTGATTGCAAAAACAGCTATTCTGCTGACAGAATTCGCATCAGAGGAGCATAAGAAAGGAAAGAGCATAGTCGATTCCGCTATCTATGCAGCAAAGGTTCGTTTAAGACCTATTCTTATGACCTCTATATGTATGGTTGTAGGTCTGCTGCCTCTGGTTGCAGCTCATGGTGTCGGTGCTAACGGTAACCGCTCACTGGGTGTCAGTGTTGTTGGTGGTATGGTATTGGGTATTGTTGCTCTGGTACTGATTACACCGGTATTCTACATAATAGTTGAGACTCTTCAGGAGAAGTTCTCAAAGAAAAAGCATGTATAGCTGACTGAATATAACTAAATTAATCCAAAGGCTGGGACTAATTGTTCCGGCCTTTTTTATTTTGCGTAAAATCTTTGTAATTCAGAATGTTGGCTGTTCAGTGTCAGAATTGTGATGAATACCGAATTTTATGTAATCAAAAATAACTATCTGATTATTAAGTGTTTATAAATTAAAGTTTAAAGAAAATTTGGACGTTAACAGTTAGAAGGGTAGATCTAAGTTTTTTTTGGTTACCCAACAGTCTAAAGGAGGAACCTTATATGGCAATATCATCGGTAACTAATACCAGTGCTTTACAAGGTATAAATAACCTGAATAAAACATCCAGCAAGCTAAATTCCATTATGGAAAAACTAGCTTCAGGAAATAGAATCAACTCCGCAAAAGATGACGCTGCTGGGGTACTTATTGCTGACAGATTATCAAGTCAGCTTGGTGGATTATATCAGGCCAACCGTAATGCAAATGACGGTATAGCTTTATATCAGGTTGCAGAAGGCGCTCTTGATGAAACAACCTCATCACTGCAGAGAATGCGTACTCTTGCAGTTCAAGCCTCAAATGGAACTTTAAGTGATTCTGACAGACAGGCGCTTCAGACAGAGTTTAATGAGCTTGCTGCAGGCATTGATAATACTGCTGAAAACACCACATATAATGGAGAGCAGATTTTAAACGGCGCTCAAAATGGCGGTACAGTAACTCTTCATGTAGGTCCTAATTCTGGTGATACCGTATCCTCAGTTTTTGACGATGGTTTCAGAATGCAGGACATGGTAAATGTTGCACAGAATGGCGATTCTTCAGGAAATACTTATGGTGGCGCTTTTAATGCTAATGTTCAGACAAATACTGACGCAGCAGGAAACTCTCATCAGACTTTGAGTATCTCTACTCAGTCTGATGCTGAAAGTGCTATTGGTGCAATTGACTCAATGATTTCGTATGTTGATTCTAGTAGGGCAGAAATGGGCTCGATGCAGAACAGGCTTGAGTCAACAATCAGCAACCAGAGTAATATTGCAGTAAATATTGCAGATGCTCATTCAAGAATTCGTGATGCGGATTATGCTGAAGAGGTATCAAATATGATTTCTCAGAGTATTCTTGAGAAGGCAACTGTGTCTTTACAGTCTCAGGCAAATGCAAAACCAAAGATGGCTCTGCAATTATTGCAGTAATAGATTTTTACAGTGAAGTCATTTTTCTGCAGCATCCTCCAAAAACGAAGATGCTGCATTTTTTTAGTACAGTACATGTAAATGAGATTGCAATGTAACTCTATTTGACCGGAAGTATATATTGCTTAAACGAGGCTAGAACATTATTATTCATCATGGGGCCCGTTTTAAATTTGTTTTATAGTTCAGTTCACTAAAATTTATAACGGTGCCCCTTTTTCTTTCAAGATCTTATTACCTCCCTATACTTTTCTATACTGACTCATTTTTTTGACAGGAATAAACTTTTAGAAATCTATTTTTTTCATTATTTTTTTCTTTTCTATACTTCAAAGTGTATCTGTTGTTTTTTAATGGTGGCTCATGATTTGTAGTAAGTGTGGAAAAGAAATTCCAAATCACTCAGATTTATGCCCTGAATGTGGCTCTAAGATAGAGACACATAAGGCAGAGAAAGGTTCTAATGATAAAAAATACAAGCAGGTCTCAAGTAATATTTATCTCTGCAAGGATGGTTTTTATCGCTGGATTTATGAGCTGAATATGCTTAAAAATCCTACAATTCTGATTACCTTGACGAAGGTATTCCTGTTAACTGTCTTTATTGTATTTTTAATGATTTTTCTGATTCAACTGTTTGATAATGGTTTTGATTTCGATGACTTCATTACATTAGTTCTGGTTCATTCTGCTATCTTTGTAGGCCTAATGTTTATTGGGGTGATTGCTTATTTTATAGTTGCCTGGCTTCATGGATTTAAATACGTTGTTATCTTTGAAATGAATGATGAGCTTATCAATCATATTCAGGCTCCTCATCAGTTTAAAAAAGCTCAGGTATTAGGGGCAATTGCAACTTCAGTTGGCATAATGACAAAGAACTTATCAACGATTGGTCTTGGACAGATTGTCTCTTCTAGTCAGAGTTTAACCTCTAAATTTTCTTCAATCAGAAAAATAATTATCAATAAGAAACTCCATGTAATTAGGTTAAATCATCTTTTGACACGAAATCATGTGTATTTTGAAAATGAAGATGATTTTGAATTTGTTATGTCATTTATAAAGAGCCATTGTTCTAACGCAAGTATTGTTGAGTAATTACATTTAATAATTTCTCTGAATTAGGGAGTAAACAAATTGTTAACAAGATTCCTCTGTTCTATTTTTGTTGTGTTATATGTTTTTTCTTCAACAGCCATTGCAACAGATAATGATCAAAAACCATTATCTCTTGATGAATTTAAAGCAGCAGCCCTTTACAGCTTTAATAAAGATGTCATAAAAAAAGGAATAGAGCAGGGAATTGATTTAAATCAGAAAGTTGGAAATAACACTTTGTTTTTTTCAATGGTAAAAATTGCTGGTAATGATGAAAAATCTGTTGAACTGATCAAGCTTGCGTTAGAGAAAGGTGCTGATCCAAACATAAAAGGTGTTAATGGTTACACTCCATTTATGCTTGCCGCTGGACTTAAACGAAAAGAATTTATAGAGCCATTCCTAAACTCCCCAAAACTTAACTGGAATATATTATCTGACAGTGGTCAAACGGTTTTATTTTATGCATTTTCCCATGATAAGGATGTCTTCAAAAGATTACTCGAGGCAAAACCTAATAAACAATGTCTTGATACAAAAGATAAGAATGGTGATTCTATCCTTTATAGAATTGTTACTTCCAATCGCTCTTTTGTTGATCTTGAAATTTTAGATAAGCTTCATGAGCTTGGTGCTGATTTTAATCTAAAATCCTCATCGGGGCTTCCTCCATTGCAGTATGCGTTTTCTGATGGAAAAAAGTTTATATGGATATCAGAGAATGTTATTAACTCTTTAATTAAAAATGGTGCGTCTGTTCTTTCTAAAAATGACAGGGGAGAAGATGCTCTTCATTTTCTAATGAATTTTAATATTCAGAAAAATGGTAATCTTTTTAAGATTCTCCTTTCATCTCCTGAAGCAAAAGATACAGTTGATGAAGAAGGAAATAACCTTCTCTTAAGTCTTTTTTTAAATCAGAAAAATTATAAGAATTCATCTCTTTTAGATAATTGTAAGTTACTTTTAGAGCGCAATTCAGACCTGAATATCGTTAATAATGAAGGAATCAGTGTTCTTATGGCTGCCGCTTATAATGGCTGCTCAAACTGTGTTATAAATCTGATTGAAGCAAATGCGCCTCTGAAGCCAAAAGGGGCTAATAATATACCAATTTTGTTTTATGCCATAAAAGGTGAAGTAGAGCGTAATGCTCTAAAAAAACTTATAGAGTACGGTGCGGATGTTAATGAGAAAGATTCTGGTAGCGGAACAACTCCACTCATACAAGCTCTTTTATCTTCTGCAACTCAAGGTACAGTCTCTACTCTTTTAGAAATGGGGGCTGATGTTAATGCTACGGATAGTGATGGTCGTAATGCGTTAATGGCGATGGCCTATCTTGATCCTCATCCAGATGTAGCTTCTACTCTAATTAGAGCTGGCGCAGATAAAAATCAAAAGGACAATAAAGGTCAGGGGCCTCTAGATTATCTTGAAAAATCTCCATTCATCTCTAGTCCAAAATATAAAGATCACTTTAATCGAGTTAGAAAACTCTTATCAGAGGAGGCAAAATAATATGAATTCTTCTTCATGCTTCTTCCTTCGTTTTTTTATGCAATTGATGCTTGTTTTTACGTCTTTCTTTACTGTTTTGGATGTTGAGGCTGAGCAGATTACAGTTAAAGCCATTGGAAAGGATTCTAATACAGCATATCTTAATGCACAGGTAAATGCAGTTAGATCTGTGATGCTAGAAATGATTGAGCCGCAGTTTCAGAAATCACATGTAAAAGAGTTAAGAGAGATTATTGCAACTGTTGATAAGTATTCTGATAAAGCTCAGATCCTGTCCGAAACAAATCAAAATAAGAATGTTCATGTAGAGGCTAAGGTTGAAGTAAATCGAGGTGCACTTGAGGCAAAATTGAAAGAATTAGGTGCCAAAATTGTTAAGAGTTATAAAGCTCTTCTTGCTGAAAGAACAGAGTATGCTCAGAGTGTGTTGAATGCTGTTTTCGGAGAAGGGGGCAAACTTTCAGTTAAAAGTACACCTTATGCTGAATTAAGTACTGTTGAACCAGTGAGTGAAGAGATTGATGATAATGTCATCTCAGGTCCAGCAGGAAAGAATGAATTTTTACCTGAAGAAGATTTTGTTGCCAGTTACTATAAAGATGAAGATCATCAGAATAAGGATTATCTGCTTTTGGTGGTTAGAGCGGATCTTCCTGTTGGCTCTTATGAGGAAGGAAACAAGGAACGACTGACAAATTCAAGCTACATCCCTCTTACGGATAAAAATGGACTTGTCATGGTAAAGGCTCCATTAAATCCAGGAAGCTATGAGCTGAGAATGTATAACGGAAAAGATACTTCTTCTGAATGTAAAGCTCGCTGGGGCTTTAAGGTTAAGAAAACTGAACTCAACAGTTTTATGGTTGATAGGGATGTTTTTGCTCCAGAAGAAAAGATATGGGTACATTTTGATTCTTTTGCAGGAGTTGAGAATTATCAGTTAAGGCTTATAAAAAGTGGAGATGACAAGCTAAGGGCGGAAGATATACGCTCTTTAAGCTACACCTCAAGGCTTGGCGAGAATAGTAAAGCATCTTTAAATCTTAAAGCACCGAAGGAAGAGGGCAATTATGAAATTATTATGATTTCAGATGGTTGTAAAGGTTATTGCAAGAATACTGAAAACCATAGGAGATCCTTTGCATTAAGTCATATTCCTATCAGGGTTAAATCTCCTAAGATTGCAGAATCTGCAATGCTCTTAATACCTGCCGAAATACGTTCTGGTGCAACATTAGAGACTTTCTTTTCATGGCCATCAGATACAGAATATAAGACTGTGCTTCGACTTTATAGAGCAGATGATCCTATAAATGATCCCAAAGCCAAACCAATAAGAGAAGATTCTTTAGGAAAACAGGCTTCTGTTGTTTATCATGATTTCTTTGATTTATATGAACCTGGTGATTATAGAGTCGATCTCTATGAGCGCGATAAAAATAGTCTTTTATTATCCAAAGAGTTTAGGGTATTACCAAATGTTCTTAATAAAAAGCCTTCATTAGAGACAAATTCCAATGAGTTTTTCGCATCTGAAAACTGTAGAATCTCTTATACTGCAGCCTCTGATTGGAATGAACATGCCTTTATAGCTTTGGTTCCTAAAGATACGGTTAATGATGCAAAAAAGACATATGAATCTGCTAAATCAGAACATCGTTTTTATCTGAATCACCGTTTTTCAGAAAACGATCGCATAATGAGTCTTGAGCTTCCAGAGGGAGCTTATGAGCTGAGAATGTACGATAGAGAAGATGAACATGGCACTCTCAAAGCCAAGAAATCTGTAACTATCTTATCTGATAAGGATGAAGAAAAACGTAAAAAGGAAATAGATGATATCCTTGATTTATCTCTAGGACAAAAAACTCTTTATAACTCACGTTGTTCATTTGTCTTAAATACTGATCCTTCAATTTTACAGCAGAGCGAGCTTGCTTCAAGCTCATATCCAACTTATGACAGACTCTGGTGGTATGCAGATGAGGAACGCCCTTCCTATAAACTTATTTCTGAATACTCCAGAGAAGAGAGAGAGGCTTTCTTTGGAACTCCTAAATTTATAAAAGTGGCTAATTTCAAGGATGCCTGTGACATAAGTATTGATAAAAAACTCAATGAAATTACAAGAATGGATATTACTCTAGGTCGAGACAGTACTCTTGAAAAAGAATTAGTTGAATTTGGAAAATCTATGGTCCTGGAGTGGCCTCACGGTTTTGATAAGCTTCAGACTGCAGCAAAAATTGCCAATGATACTTTTGAACATGGTACTGCTGGTTTAGATGCTATATCAGAAGGAGAATACACTGAAGCAGCAAAGCAAGCCGGTTTGTATATGGTCAAGACTTTACTTAATTCATGTGGAGATGATGATTGCTACTTTTCGATTGTTGGAAAAACTGAAGACTCGGCTAAAGCATATTTCGGGTCATTATCTGATGAGGATTTCTTAAAGTCTGTAAACAGAATTACCAAGGCCGCCAATACTCATCCTAATAAGGAAAAATACTATGTTTTATGGGCTCAGGCAAGAGGTCGTTTGCAGAAGCTTAGGGAATCACATCAACAAGCAGGAGAGTTGTTAAGTAATTTGCATGATTTGGCAGATAATGGGTTAGCAGTTTATGAAGCGGCTACTGGTGCTGAAGCAGATGATGGTGCTAAAGGATTTATAACCGTGGATAACGGTGTTGTGAAGACAGATAAAGTTGGTTCTATAGCACTTGGTGTTGCAGAAGCAATATGTAGAGCATCCGCTAAGTGCGCGATGTTAGTTTCAAGTGGCAAACTTGCTTATCAGTCAGCGCTTGCAACGCGTGATTTCTGTCGAGATAGTTCTGTATTAAGTGCGTATTCAAATTGGCAGAAATTTGAAGGTACAAGTGAGGAATGGCTTGTTAAAGCAGGAGGAGTGAGAGGCTTGGGTAAAGTTGGACAGTCTTCATTATTGGCTCAGGCAAAAAATATAATGGTTAAGACTGCAAGAACAAACAAAATGACGGCGAGCTTATTATCTGAGGACAATAAACATCTACTTGGCGCATATAAGAAATGCTTAGAATTAGCAAACTATAAAAAATGTGAACAAAATTCACTAAAAGAGAGTGATATCAGCGATGATGAGGCCTGGACTTACTTGTATAAACAGTTTGAAAAATGGGATGAAGCCGAAAATGGTAAAGGGAAAATGGCTGAATATGCAAGAAAGCAGAAATCTGAATTTCAGAATATGGATAAGAGATGTCGAGCTGATCTTGAGTTTTATGTAAAGAATCGTCAGGAAAAAAAAGGAACAAAGGACAGAATTATAGAAACTGTCACTTCTTGGTTTACATCAGAACCATGTGAAGATGAGGGGGCTCTCTTTGAGGCATATTTTAATTTGAAATCTAATATTGAGAATGAATACAAAAATATTCTCCCTCCTGTTGGGCAAAACTGTTGGTGGCGTAATAAAAAAGATCTCAACAATGAAGTTGTGGAAACATTATGTAATTCCTTACGTGAATGGAATTATAACTACCACTATGAAAGAAAAAAGGAAGATCACCGTAATCTTGTTGCAGAACTTGATAAAAACAGTATGCAGAAAGCAATGGAAACAATAGCAGATAGAGGCTGTGAGTGTGGTGTTCCTTTGAGTGTTGTCGATGGTAAGTTGTATCCATCCGGAATGGAACCTGCAGATAGAATGAAAGCAATATCAGATAAAGTCAAAAAGGAAATGGAATATCAGAAAAACTTGCCTGAAATGAAAAAGGCGCAAATTGAGAAAATTAAGAATTATACAAATGACTACAATATTGGCCATGTTATGTCTCACATCGGAAGAAGGGAAGTGCTAAATTGTCTTTGTATGCGAGGTCCTGGTGCACCTGCCTTTGGCGGAGGCTCTTCATATGCCGGAGGTGGTAAATGTAATTCTGTTGGTGTGTCTGGATGGGGATCCTGGAAATCTGCAATTTCAACGAAGGAATCGGATAAAAGAGCTTGTGGTTATTACAGTGCACTTGATAATTATCTAGATAAGAAAGCTTCAGAAGAAGCGCTAAATCCAATGCTCACAAGCGAGAAGGATATTCAAGAGAAAATCCTAACTGAAGATCCTTTTATTCAGCTTAGAAAAAAAGATCAATGTAAGATTAAGAGATAATACGTTTAACTTCTTTATAATCATTTGAAACTGAGCTTGTAAAACAGCAGGAGGTTATTGCGGATGAAAGACAGAATGGTTATAAGCGTGAGACTAATAAAAGGAGTTTATATGATTAAAAGATTTTTGCTTCTATGTGTGTTTATAGTTGTATCCTTTTCTTCATTTGCTAAGGACTATACTGTTTCACAACTTATGACAATGAGTCCTGAAAATTTTGCAAGTCTAACGGAACAGGAAAAGTATCCTCTTTACGACAAGATATTCAATCTTATTGAGACGGGAGATCCTTTAGATAAGGATTTTGATGAGTATTCCAAATATATTGACAAGGTTAAAACAACTCCCGCTGGATACGAGAATTTTCTTAAATACATTGAAGATGCAGCAAAAAAGAAATATCCATCTCCTTAATTTGGGATGAATCGAAAAAAACTTTTTGTTAGATGTCATAACTATGTATATGCAATTGGACATTTAGGTGCATATCGTATGAATAAACTAAAACTAAATAAAATAGTATTCTGCGCTGTCATGCTTTCTTATGCTTTTTTGGGGAATAGTGTCTCAATTGCAAATCCAGTATATGAGGTTGAAAGTTCTGGAAAGAATGAGACTTCTGCAGTGGAAATGTCTTTGAAGGATATTCTCAAAGAAACTTATAAACAGGCAGAAGCAAAGGGAAAAATATCTGAGGAAAGTAAGGCTTTCTACGATTTTATCAAGAAATATTTATAAAGCATTTTTTTATTTATATTTAGACTATGAAGAATTATGTCTCAGTCATACTGTTTTTGACACTCATATCCATAAGTAGAGTTTGCTGTGCTGACGCATCAAAAGCGAATCCAGATCTTGTCGATGTTTCCGTTAATTTCAATGGTAAGGTCTATAAGAGCAAGATTCCTAAAGGCTTTGACCTGGTAAAGCACAGTGAATATGCTCCGGGATTTGATAAATGCATGCAGAAAGTTACTGTAAGATATGATTCTGTTGCTTGTTATGATGATGCATTAAAGTTTCAGTTAAGTAAGCTTAAAGAGAACTTTATAAAGGCAAAAAAAGCTTGTAGAACTCCTGAATGCACTTCAGAACTTCTCGCTCTTCAGAAAAGCTGGATAGACAAAAGAGAAAAAACTGTTTCCTTTCTAAAAAGGTATATTGCGATCTATGGCTATACTTCAGAGGTCCCTATGGAGTATGAACTCGAAGAACTGCAGATGCATAACAAGGTAATAAAGACCATTCAGGAATTTCTTGAAAGTGAAAATCAATAACATTCAAACCGAAAAGTTTCACTTTTTTGTAATACATAATCCGACATCTCTCTAACTGTTTTTTGGGGAAGAGCTGAATTTTATTTTTCTTCTGCAGATCCATTCTATTTTTATTTTTTTACCTTATTAGTGAGACTTTTATCACATTTTTATAACTCTTCAAATTTTGAGTTAAAGCATAAAAATGCTCATTAAAAACTTTTAATTCTTTGATTTTAGATAACAGTCTCATTCCTGTCTTTTATTTATCTTATTCTTGAAGTATACGCGATCTGAATATTATCGTGATAAGGATCTATTTCTTTTTTCTGCGCTAGGGTGTTTGTTTCATGAATGCGAAATGTTTCTCATTAAATCCATTTATAGCAATTATTTTGGCTACGGTTTTATCTTCTTCTGCATATGCAGATGCAAAGGCTCCTGTGAATGTTGATGAGAACTCAAAAGTTCCATTAAGGATTCTTACAAGACCAGGCGCAAATCTGTATTCTGATAACACAGGTTCATCGGTTAAGAAAAGTAATTTACCAACTTTCTCTTCATATTTTGTATATACAAGGCCAACTGGAGAACAGCTTGGTTCTGGAAGTGGATGGTATGAGGTAGGTTCAGACGATAAAGGTACCGTTCAGGGCTGGATCAAGGGCGACGATTTGTTTGAGTGGAAACAGACAATGTGCCTTACCTATACCCACCCAGATGGGCGTAGTCCTGTTTTAATGTTTGAAGATGACGAGTACCTAAAGACATTAGTAGAGATGAATAAGGATACCAGAACACCTTCTGTTGATAATCTTTATGCATCAATTGAGAAAGCCTCTGCTTCTAAAGAAGCTCTGGCTCAGGATTTCCCTGTTATTTCAATGGAACCTAAAATGGCTGTTGATAACAAGGCCAATTTTACTCTGATGCCAATCTTGGATCATAAGGTAATTGAATTTGAAGGAAGAGAAGCTAGATTACTTGATATTGTTGCTGTAAGCAGTACTGAATCAGACAGAAAGTCATCTGATTTACGTACCAATACGGATTACTTAAATGCTGCTACAGATACATCCGCAAATCACGCTAAGAATCTTGAGGATTTAAAGATTGATGTTGTCTGGTGTATTGATACAACTCGTAGTATGGGACCATACATTCAGCGAGTTAAGCAGTTAACCTCAGATATTTCGAAAAATATCAGTTCTGATAATGAATTAACTTCAAGAGTAATGTTTGGCGCCTGGGCTTATAGAGATTCTGCGGAGATCCAGGGACTTGAATATGTCACCAAAAACTTTACTCCTGAGCTTATGAAGATAGATGATTTCTCAAAGGCTCTTGAAGAAGTTAAGGAAACAACTGTCGATTCTGTTACTTACGACGAGGACGTATTCTCTGGTCTTAATGACGCAGTTGAGAAAACAAAGTGGAGAGACAATTCTATAAGAATTGTAATCCTGGTCGGTGATGCTCCAGGCCATCAGGCAGGACACAAGTGGAATGTATCCAAGTTTGATGCTGCTACCTTCAGACAGGTTGCTGACCAGAAGAAGGTAAACATCTATACCCTGCATATTGCTCCTCCAAAGGCAAAAAAATATAACAAGATTGCGCAGGGACAGTTTAGACCATTGTCATTAAATCCAGGAAATATCAGTGAGATGTACTGGAATATCAATGCAACTGATCTCAAGAATTTTGAAACTCAGTCAGCGAGATTAACAGAGAGTATCTTAAGCTTTGCTAAAAATGCTGTAAGCGAGTTTAAAGCTATAAGTGATAACAGCACCTCTCAGATCGGTGGAGCTGCAGAACCTTCTACTTCTTCATCAGGCGGTGGAGAAATGGCCGCTTTGGAGGAGGGAGATGAAGATTCAACTCAGAGTGCAAGTGCCGCACCTGCTAAAAAGCCTGATGCTCCAACAGATGAGGCGATAAAACAGAGTGTTCACGCTGCTTTGGTAACCTGGTTAGGTGCTAATGCAAATGTTGAACCTCCTCGTGATATTGAGGCATGGGTAGTAGATAAGGATCTTAAAGAAAGTACAAGACAGTCATTAGATGTAAATCTTCTGATGACAAAAACTCAGTTAGATTCAATTACTACTCTTTTGCAGAGTGTATTAGAAGCCGGTGAAACCAATCAGGTTAGCGGAGAGGACTTTTTCACCTCCCTGCAGGCTGCATCAGCTGTTGCTGCTCGTGACCCTGATAAATTAGCCAATGCACAGTCAATCGGTTCCTCTGGCTTGGTTCCTGATTTTCTGAATAATCTTCCTTATAAGTCTCGTTTGATGGAAATGAATAACGAATTATGGGAAAGCTTTGGTCCAGATGAACAGAATGCATTCTTAACTAGCATTGAAAGTAAGATAAATGCCTATAAGGCTATTCATGATGATTCTTCACTGTGGATCCCTCTTAATGAAGGTGATGATGCTAGTGATTATGTAGCAGCTGTTTCATTGGAACTATTACCATGATCCCTCAGTGCTGTCTTAGGATAAGAAATCTTAATTTTGAACGTGAGAAGAATGGAGTGTTCTTCTCACTTCATGTGCCTGCACTCGACCTTTTTCAGGGAAAAATCCTTGCAGTTGTTGGCGAAAGTGGATGTGGTAAATCCACTTTAAGCGATCTGATAGCTCTTATTCTAAGACCAAATAGTTGTGATCAGTTTTGTTTTTACAAGGAGGATGAATCGGTTGACCTGATGAGTGCGTCAACCGGAAAACTCGCATCTATTCGTGGCCATGATATTGGTTACGTCCTGCAGTCAGGTGGCTTGTTTCCGTTCCTGAATGTTCTTGAAAACATCATGTTACCAGGAAAACTGATTGGGCTTTCTAGTGCTTCTTTAAGACAAAAGGCAGAAGATTTGGCCTCAAAAATAGGAATATCTGAGCAGTTATACAAAAAACCTCAGCATTTATCTGGTGGACAAAGACAAAGAGTCGCGATAGCCAGAGCTCTAATCCATAATCCTCGTTTGGTAATTGCTGATGAGCCTACTGCAGCGGTTGACGAGTATACCGCCAATGACATCTGCGAAGTATTCAAAAAAGCTGTATCCATGAGTAATTCTTCACTTCTGATTGTCAGTCATGACAGATCGCTGATGCGTAAACATGCTGACTATGAAGTTACTTTCCGTCTCACCAAGGAAAATAAGCTCAAATCTCAGCTTTGTGAGCCAGTTTTACTTAATGGATAGGATAAGAACATGAAAGCCTGTGAGATTGCAATTCTATCTGTAAAAGACGTTTTCCACGAGTGGAGAATGAGCTTTTGTGTGATGTTTGCTGTAGCTGCAATTGCAACTCCTTTACTGCTTTTTTTCGGATTGAAGTCTGGTGTCATGAAGACTCTTGAAAATAGATTGTTGAGCAATCCATCAACGGTAGAAATCATTTCCATGAGTGATCGCAAACTTGATGACAACTGGTTCAAAGAACAAAGAGAAGATCCTAAGGTTTCATTTGTTATTCCAAGAACAAGACGTCTTGCAGCCAGTGCTGAATTTACAAAGACAGGCGACAGTAAAAATCCCAAAAAAACACTGGATTTATATCCCTCCGCACTTGGCGACCCATTGTTAGAACACTACAGACAAAAAGCTCCATCTGAAAATGAATGTGTGCTTTCACAGGAGGCTTTTCGCAGAATCGGTGCCAACATTGGAGACACTGTTAAGGCTGTTGTTTCAAGAGATAGGGGTACAAGCAAGGTAGAGCGCGAATTTTTAGTTGTTGGTGTTCTCCCGGATGCAGCAGGTTCGGTTGCATGTGCTTATATTACTCTTGAAGAACTTGAAGAGATTGAAGCCTTTAAGGATGGAATTGCTGTTCCTAAGAGACAGTGGCAGGGAGCGGAAAGTGTTGCTTATCCTGTAATTCCAGAAGTTTTGATTATTCTTCCTGAATATCTTGATGCTGTTCGTGAGGCAATGCTGATTCAGAATACAGGATTTTCAAGAATAAAAAGACTAGATAGTCAGGAGTTAGAAGCTCTACAGCCGTTCATCTCTGAGAATAAAAAAGGGTATCTTTTAGGCACTGTTGGCAATCCTGCCTCAAAGCATGATCTTATGACTTTATGCGACAGATTCCGCGGAAGGTCAGATGTTAGCGTTATTCCTTTTACTAATGACCTATTTGTTTCTATTAAAGGACAGTCTTTTAAAACTCGTTCTCTTAAGGCATTCAAAGGAATGTTAAACGAAGAGCTTTTGTCTCTTGATCCTACGGAATTTTCTGAAACTCCGGCGATTCGAAAGGTTTATTTATCAAGAAATCTTGAAAACACATTTAAAGACTCACCACTGGTCTGTGAAGCTATTTACAGTCAGAAAACTGATAGTGGGGAGACTATAGAAAGAAAAATATCCTTTGATGTAAGTGTTGGTTTTATTGATAGTCTTGATGATGAAACTGTTATGTTACCTATTGGTCTGCTTTCTCAATTAAGTCTTCTTCAAGTCCGAGAATTATCAGATGGAGTCAATAATTCAGGGGTAAAGGCTTTTACTTTAAAACGTCGAGGCTATACTGGCTTTAGAATGTACGCCTCTTCTTTGATGGATGTGGTTTTACTTCAGGAAAAGCTTACAAAGAGTGGAATAAAAACAAGCAGCAGAGCTGATCGTATCAGTGAAGTCCTGTCTTTGGACAAATACTTATCTCTGCTTTTTGTTCTGATTGCTGGAGCCTCAATTTTTGGTGCTACCTGCTGCCTTATTGCCAATGTTTATGCAAATGTTGAACGTAAAAGAAAGGAGCTGGCAATCCTAAGATTATTGGGCGTTAACAGTTTTGAACTTGGTGTATTTCCTCTCGTAGGCTCCATAACCCTGACCTTAGGAGGAATAGTCCTTTCTCTGATTATTTTCTATATCTTTATGAATGTAATCAATTCGATGTTCTCATACCAGTTAAACGGTGATGAGAAATTCTGTGATTTGAATGTGCTTCAGTCGTTAGGCGCCGTAGTAATTGCCTGTGTAATTGCAAGTATTTCTGGTCTCATGGCTTCAAGACGAATCATGAAGATTGAGCCTTCTGAGTCGTTACGTGATGAATAGGAGAAAAAATGAAAATAAAAAACTTTTCTCTATTACCTTTATTTTTAGTAACAATCTGCGCATCTGCCTTTGCTGATGAGAACAAAAATGAATGTGATTCACTAAAGATTAAAGGCCCAAACAACAGTGTCTTTGAGTTTTGCAAGGTAAAAGTTAAAGGCGGAGTTTCGTCACTTGCTGGTCAGTCTTTTATTATGGGCTCTTCTGTTGGAGACTTTAGAACTCCTCCAACTGCGGTTGTTGTTGGCGGTGCTTTTGCTGACTCAGATAGTCGTTATTACTATATTGGAAAATATGAAGTAAGTAACGCTCAGTATAAGGCTGTAACAGGTAAAGAATTTAAGGAAGGGCAGGATGATTATCCTATAACTCAGGTTACCTGGTTTGATGTTCAGAATTTTATGGATTCTTTAAATAAATATTTATATGAACATGAAATTAAGAACATGCCTAAATCTGGCTCTTATCCTGGCTATATAAGATTACCAACAGAAGAAGAATGGGAATTTGCTGCGAGAGGCGGAACTAGTGTGTCCGCAACTCTGTTTGATGCAGATACTCCATATGATGAATCTGATGATGAACTGTCTGCTTTTGAATGGTATGCAGGTCCAGAGTCGTCTCACAATAAAGTTCAGAAAATCGGCAAACTTCAGCCTAATCCCTTAGGTATTCATGACATGCTTGGTAATGTTCAGGAGATGACTGACAGTTTATATCGTGTTGAATACTATCAGGGACGTTCCGGCGGATTTGCTGCAAGAGGTGGGCATTATCTAACGGAAGATACTGATATGACATCCTCAAAGCGCTCAGAGGAACCTTTTTATATTGGCTCTGTTGATAAAGGAATGAAACCTAATGCCAAGCCAACTATGGGGTTTAGGTTGTCTATTGGAATTCCTATCATGACCGACAATAAAGCAATTGCTCAGCTGCAGAAGGACTGGGAGAGCCATCGTAAGGGGGATGGTGCCAAAATGCCTGCTGCAGTCTCTGTTTCTGATACGTCAACTAAAGAAGCAATACCTGCAAATGAGGCATTAAAGCGCCTTGACAGAATTGGTGAAGCTTTAACCAAGGCTGGCCTGAGTGATTCTTTGAAAAATGAACTTGAAGGTACTCGTTCATCCTTACTGGATATGGTTAATGTAAGACGTAAGGCAGATGAAGATTCCGCAAGAGTCTGGGTAAAAATTGCCTGTGAGCGCGGTATGTACTTATCCGTAAATCTTCATGGCTTTGAAGTGACGAGGAATGCACCTACAGAAAAACTGAAACAAAGAGCCGAACAGTTTGAATATAACGTTAAATCTGGACTTGAGAACTACAGCGAAATAATGGTGGAACTTGCAAAATTGCCAAAAGAAGCAGTTGTAAATGGTTTTACTGAATACGCTAAAACTATGACAAAGAAGCTTGATAAAGAAAAGCAAGGAGAGAAGAACGAAGGTAGTGAGAATCGTATTAAAGATCTAAGCGCTCAAATCGCAAAAATAGAGATTACAAAAGCACATTATCTCTATTACGAGAAGGAAAAGCGTTTTGATCCTCAAAACTGGTCTAAGGATTATCTCAAATAACAGGGAGCAATAAATATGTCATCTACAACTTTTGGAATTTCTTCAAAAATTACTGCATTTGCCGTTGCTATAACCTTAGCTTTGGGAAGCTGTGGCTGCACTAACATTAAAGATGATTCAACCCGTACTAAAACCGAAGGTACCTTAGCCGGTGCTGGAATTGGTGCCGCACTTGGTGCAGGTCTGGGGGCCTTATTTGGTGGTAGTAAAGGTGCATTGGCAGGTGCTGCTATTGGTGCAGGCGTAGGTTCTTTATCTGGATATTTCTACGGTAAGCACGTTGCGGATAAAAAGGCTGAGTATGCTTCTCGAGAAGAATGGCTAGATGCCTGTATTGATCGTTCTCGTCAGGTAACAGCTGATACAAAGAAATACAATGAGCAATTGAAAAAGGACATTGCTGCTTTAGATAAAGAGACAAAGACGCTTACTGCAAAGAATGCAAAAACAGATAAGAAAACCTTAAAAGAAGAGAGCAAAAAGATTGCTTCCCTGCAGTCTGATACAAAAAAGAATATTAGTAATCTCGAGAGTGAGGTTGAAAAGCAGAAAACTGTTTTAGCTGATGCTAAGCAAAATGGTAATACACAGGAAGCTAAAATTTTGGATGCCGAGATCAAGAAGCTGAATGCTCAAATTAAAGAGATGAAGGAATACAACAATAAGCTTGCAAGTATTTCTGCTCGTGTTGCTGTTTAAGGAGTTTGTATGAGGATTTCTCATTTTATTGCTGTTTTAGGTCTGGGAGCTTTCATCTGTGGTTGTGCTACAACAGATGATCCAAGAAGCGGAGGTTTGTTCAGTTATAGTCCGACCAAATACGAAAAGAGGATTAAGGATAGAGAAGAAAGACTTAAGAGTATTGAAGCTGAGCAGCAGAAAGAACAGGCAGAGCAGGCTAGTTTAAAGAAACAGAAGAGCTCCCTGCAAAAGGAAGTTAATTCTCTGAAGAAAAAGCTCAATTCTTCACAAACCAAGCTTGATAATAATCTTGCCAGCATGAAAAACAGCTCTAACAGTGCTGAAGTTGCGGCCTTACAGAAGAAAAGTGCTCAAATTAAAAAACAGTCAGCTCAGGTAAATGAGATTGATGATATTGAGAAAAAGAAGGCCGAAATTATAAGACTGCAAAAGGAACTTAAGAATCTGGAATTAGAAGCTGATGCTCTAAGCAGACTTTAGTCCTAAGGAATTCAGGAGGAGTAGTAATGATAGTAAATTTAAAGATTTTATATGTAACCACATTTATTAGCGTTATTACTCCTTCCTGTGTATATGCTGTAGATGAATCATTAGCTGTCAGAAGTTATCTTGAAAAATCTGCGTACTTAATTGATTCCTCTTCTCTTGAATTCAATGTTGATTCGATAAGGAATTTTAGTTCAGATGCTTTTAACAGCAGTCTAAAAAAATACGATAAATATGCCTCATACATGGACAAGGAGAATTTCACAAAAATCAAGAAGATAAATACCAGTAAGATTGGAGGAGTAGGAATGGATCTTGTTTATGACAGACAGAACAATATCCGTTGTATTCCTTTTACTGATTCTCCTGCCGATAATTGTGGAATTGAATATCAGGATATTCTGGTTGCAGTTGATCGTATAGATGTCAGAGGTGATAGCCTTGAAGAGATAGCCGAACTTATACGAGGTGAGGTAAATACAACCGTAGAGCTGACTATAGAAAAATCTGATGGTCATATGGAGAGCTATGAGATTGAAAGATTAAATAAAGTTTATAAGGATGTTGAAAAAACAAGTGACGGTCCTGAGACTATAAAAATTAACAGATTTTCAAAAGGAGTTGCTTTATCACTGAAAAAAGAGCTTTTAAAGCTTTCAACTCCTGATGAAAAAAGAATCTTTATTGATCTTAGAGGTAACACTGGAGGCTTCTTAGAAGAAGGGGCTGAATGTGCAGCCTTGTTCCTTGAAAAAGGAAAGACAATTTATACATATAAAAGTAAATCCGGTACAGAGGAACACAAGTCTTTAACGGATGGAATAGCGAAAGATAGAAAAGTCATCATTATCATGGATTCACTTACAGCAAGTTCTGCTGAACTGATGATAAGTGCTTTAAAGAGCAATAATCCTAAGGTTTCAACATACGGTAAGGTCTCAGCAGGTAAATCTTTAATTCAGGACGTTTTCAATTTAAAAGATGGATCTGTATTAAAGTTTAGCGTTGGTGAGTTGCTTTTTAAGGATCAGGATTATGGCTGGCAGGATGTTGGATTAAAGCCAGATGTAGAACAACAATGAATTAAGTAAAAGTGAGGATTATCCCATGAGAGTAAGTGTTCTTCAGGTGATTTTACCTTTAGCTCTTATTACATTAGGCAGTAGCCAAAGTGTATTTGCTGATGTTTCTTATTCTCTTGAATCTTCAGGTAAGGATGAAGCTTCTGCTTTGGGTAATCTCAGAATGGCTGCCTTAAGAGAATATGTGTCTACAGTTGTCACCAAGGATGATTTAAAGAAGAACTCAAAGGTTTTTCGTAATGAGATTTTTCTAAAAGTAAACAATCTGACCAAAACAGATGATTCTATTGAGTACAGAAAAGAGAATAAAAAAACTTTTGCAAAGGGAACTGTTATTGTTGATGATTCTTCGATTCAGCAGATTTTATCCAATAATTCGATATTAACCTCAATAGTAACGAAAAATACAGAAAACAGTTTATCATCTGCAAAAACGGTTAACTCAGGGGATGAATCACCTGTTCAAAGTCCTTCTTCACAAAGCTCTGCTTCTTTAGAAAGTAGTATTCCAAAGTCTGATGATACTGCTGTGACTGCATCTTTAAATGATAAGAATTCAGATAATAGCGCTGAAATCGCAACAAATGCCCAAAATGATCTGTTAAAGGACAATTTAGATAAAAATACCTCTACTAACGAGCCAGTTTCTCAGACTGCAGACAATTCTCAGGTTCAATCTCAGACTGCAGAAGTTGCTAATAATGGTCAGGACAATATAGATAAATCAGTTTCAGAGAATAACTCTTCTAATCTTATCCCAAAAAGTCCTGCCGAGTATTTTAAGCAAAAGGGTACTCGTGAGGAAAAAATTGCTGAGTTAAAGAAAGATCTTCAAAATGGTCATAATCCAAATGGAGACATTTATGCAGGTGGATTTGTAATGCCTCTTTTGATCTTCTCTTTAAAGGAGAACGATCCTGATCTTGTAAAACTACTTGTAAGTAAAGGGGCTGATGTTAACAAAGAGTTTAAGGAATTTGATGATCCTCCTGCTTCTCCTCTTTATTATTATCTCGATAAACACCAGATGGGCAAGTCAAGAGATCTTTTTAATCTTGAAATTGTAAAGATCCTTGTTGAAGGCGGTGCTGATATTGGCTACAAGAGAGGAAAGCATTCTGTAAATGAACTTATGCTTTCAAGTCCTTATGAGATTCAGTCTTATTATCTGTCACTAAGTCCAGATCTTTCGGATTATAAGGATGTTGCTTCTAAATATCTGAAGTCAGATTCTGAAAATCCTCATCATCTTGAAGTTTTCTCAAAACTGTTATCTTTAGGCTTAGATCCTAATTATATGGTAGGTAAGACTCCGTTACTGTTAAAGGCTTACGAGGATAAAGGAATCGAGTATGCGAAAGCTCTTTTGGAGAACAAAGCCAATCCAAATATCGAATATTCAGACAAGCCAATTATATTTGAGGCTGTGAATAAAAAAGATCTGGAATTTATTAAGTTACTAGTTTCATCTGGTGCTGATATTAACGCCGTAACTAAGAATGGAGAGACTCCTCTTCTCAGCGCAATTGAAGATTCATTGGGAATTGATTTAATTAAAGTCTTACTTGATTTAAAAGCAGATCCAAACCTCGCAAAGAAGGATGATGATAATAAATCTCCACTTATGTACGCTATAGAACAGAAGACAGTCTCAATGGAGCTTATTGATGCTCTTATATCTCATGGGGCTGATGTCAATGCAAAAGATACAGATGAAGGCTTTACACCTTTGCTTTATGCAATTGAATCTGGCAAGTCACCATATATAGATGTAATAAAAAAACTTCTTGAAGCAGGGGCAGATCCAAATGTTGTGGATGATTATGGATATCCAGTGATTGCTCATGCATTTGAAGCAAAGTCCCCTGAGACAGTGAAACTCCTGATTGATAAAGGTGTTGATTTAAAAAAGGCATTAGCTTTGGTTGTGGAAGATAAGACTGTTGAACAACATCTTAAGGACGATGACGAAGCCAATTTTAATGAAATCTTAAAATATCTTAAAGAGCATCAGTAGCATTTTTTATAGAGAATGACATAAGGATAAGTTATGAAGAACCTTAACAGAAGCTTGATAAATCTTGCCGTAGTAGGCTGTATTGCCATATTTTCAGAAAGTGTTATTGCCTCATCCTATGAGCTTGAGGCAACTGGAAAGGATGAAGCAGCTGCTTTAGGCAATCTGAAAATGGCAGCATTGCGAGCTGAGGTTCAGAAGACCTTATCAAAAGACGAGATGAAGCAGAATGCAAAACTCCTGCGAAATGAGGTCTTTTTAAAGGTAAATGATTTTACACATGAATCAGGTACCCCAGCTTATAGCACTGAGAATAACAAGGTAAAGGTAAAAGGTTCAATTGAGGTTGACTCAGATAAGCTTTTGTCGGTTTTGGGTAAGGCTCCATTGGTAAAAGAAGGTGCTGTCAAAGCAGATACCTCAGATACCAAATCAGAGGTTCAGATTGCTCAAAATACAGCCCTTAATCCGGTTTCTTCTCAGACAGAAGATGCTTTATCGATCTCTAATTCTGAAAAGACAGATTCTTCTGGTAGTAAGGGGGATTTTGCTGCTGAAAATATACCAGATTCAACTGTTCAGACCAGACAAACTAACGTATCTGAAGAAATTTCACAGAGGGGCTCTGATTCTAATTCTGTCTCTCCGGAATCTGCAGCTGGGTTTGAGGTGCTAAAGGTTGCTCATGTTTCAGCTTCAGAAGAGGAAAACCAAAAGTTCAGACAGAAAACTTTAACAGGATTTACAAAGATTGAAGAAATAGAGAGTTTCATAAAATCAGGATGTGACCCTAATGTTTTGGGAACAAGAGATTTTGGTTCAAAGAAATCTGCTAAGGTTCCTTTATTGTTCAGTTATGTTGCCTGGAAACAGGCTCAAGTTGAAGTAGTAAAACTTCTTTGTGAATCCGGAGCCTGGTATAACTGGCAGAATGAGGAAGGCACTCTTTGTATTGCATCAGAGATACTTAATTCTAAAGAGGAAATTATTAATTACTGGTTGAGTCTCAAGCCTGATTTAAAGCGACTCAAAATGATTAATTTCTATAACGGAAATCAAGAGAACCTTTTAAGAAATTGGCTGGATAGAAGAGATTCAAAAGATATAAAAGACCATTTGGGAATCTTTAAAAAACTGCTTGAGCTGGGGGCAGATCCTAATGTCAGCTTGAATCTAGAGCCATTGATTTGGACAGTATATGAAAAAACAGGCTCTGAATATGCGAAAGCTATGCTGGAAAAAGGCGCTGATCCAAATGCATATATTGGAACGAATGGTTCGTTTCCTCGTCAGGTCCTAAAAGATAATGATGAAGTTTTGCTGGATTCAATGATTGCACATGGGTTAAATGTAAAAGAAACTCCAACAGATGGTAAAGGTCTCTTAAATAATTATCTCCACATGTTTTACAGATGGCGTGACAACAAACCAACCGCTCAAATTGTAAAGAAACTTGTTGAAGCTGGAGCTGACTACAATTGGGAGAGTGATGACGGCTCAAGCTCCATTGCTGAATCTGTTGTATCAACCAAAGACTATGACATTGTTGAATACTGGCTTAGCCTGAATCCTGATTTAAAAAAACTAAAATCTTATGAAAGTCTGAAAGTCAGTTTATTAGATAGGCTATTGTCCTTTAAAAATGTTGAGGATCAGAGAAATAAGGAGCTCTTTAAAAAATTACTTCAAATCGGATGTGATCCTAATGGTCTGGTTCGTGGTCGCTATCCTATTCTTAAGGAAGCATACGAAACAGGAGGAGTTGATTACGCGAAATTACTTCTTGATTCAGGTGCAGATGCAAATATAGTTGACTACTATAAAGATCCTTTAATTTTCTATGCTAATGAAAATAAAGACCTTAATCTTCTGAAATTATTAAAAGAATACAAAGCCGATGTTAATGCTTTTAATCATCGTCAGGAGTCTATGCTCCTATCTGCCATAAGCGATAATTCTGTTTCTCTCGAGTATATCCAGGGGCTTTTAGATTTAGGCTGTGATGTAAATGTTGCCGATAAACGCGGCATTACTCCTCTAATGAAAGCAGTTTCAGATTACAGTGAAAAAAATGAAAAAATTGTTGATGAGCTGTTGAATGGGGGCGCTGATGTAAATGCCGTTTCTGATAAAAAGCGTACTGCACTGATTTACGCAATTTCTCAACCTGAAACTCCATCAATCAGTGTTATAGATAAGCTTTTATCTAAGGGAGCAAATATTGATGCTCAAGACGAGGATGGAGCCACTGCACTAACTTTTGCAATGTCAACCGGTGATATAGATATAGTAAAGCATCTTATTGACAAAAAGGCAGATGTTAATCTTGCGTTAAGTCCATCCACTAAGATAAAGAATAAAGATGGGCAGTATGAAGAAAAAACTTTAAAGCAAATTCTCAAAGAAACTGACAATGAATCAGTAAAAGAACTAAAGATCGTACTAAAAAAATACTTATAGAAGACCTTTAATTAACTCTCTAAGTACAAAACTCTTTATTGTTAGGAGCCACTAATGGGTATAGTTAACTTTTTGAAAAGAGCTTTGATTATCCTAGTTTTTAGCATTATTTCCAATGTTTATGCAGCTAACTCAAAGGAGTTGATTAATGCTGTAGTCTATAGCGGCTCACAATATTCCGAGAGTACAGAAAAGAAAATTACAGAGTTTCTAGATAAAGGTGATGTAAACCTTAATTCTCAAATAGGCAACCGTTCTCTATTTAGTTTTATTACCCAAAGAGCTAAAACTCCAGATCTGATAAAAAAGGCCTTAGATAAAGGAGCTGATCCTAATTTAAAAGGTGTCTATGGTTTTACCCCTTTTATGATTGCTGCTGCATTAAGAGAATCCAAATTTATTGAACCATTCTTAAGTTCCGGAAAAGTCGATTTTACACTTAAAGCTGACAATCAGGAAAATGCTCTTCTTTTTGCTGAAAGCAATGATTCTGATAAGACCGCAATTGTCAAAATTCTAGAGTCTAAACCTCCTGTTGAAGCTATAAATTCTCCTGGAGGAGATGGTGATTATCTGATTTTCAGGCTGTTTAGACGTAATTCCTTATATTCAAAATTCTACCCTCATCAGGAACAGGCTTTTAGACTGCTTGGAGAACTTAAAGCAGATTTCAATCTTATTGGTAAGGATGGAGTTAGTGTCCTTCAAAAAACTTTGGGTGATTCTTCTCGATCTTTGTCATTTTCTCCTGAAAATGTCGAACTGCTTTTGAACTGCGGCGCTAAAGTTAACACCAAAAATAATTACGGTGACACTGCTCTTCACTTTATTCTCGATTATCCAATTGATAATGAAAAAAACACCAATCTGTTAAAGCTATTTCTCTCTAAAGGTGAAGATCTTGAGGTTAGGGACAAAGAGGGCAATACACCTCTTTTAAGACTGTTTGCCTTACTAAAAGGTAACAGATCTGAATCATCACTAATGAATGCTTTGAATCTTCTGCTTGAACATAATGCCAAAACAGATGCCGTGAATAATTCCGGTCTGAATGTGATGATGGCTGCTGCAGCAAATGGTTGTTCAAAATGTGTAACAAGGTTACTTGAAGCTAAAGCTCCTCTTGATTATGACAATTCTTTCAATCCTATTTTGTTCTATGCGCTAAAAGGGGAGATGAGTAACGAGGGAATTGAGACTTTGATAAAGGCTGGAGCTGATGTTAATGCACCTAATAGCAACGGAATGACTCCTTTAATGGCAGCACTGCAGCTTTCACTTGAATCAAGACTTATCGAGACTTTGATAAAACATGGGGCAGATGTTAATAAAGCTGATAATGATGGACATACTCCTCTGATGACAATGGGGCTTTATGATCCCAAAAACAGCATTGTAAGGGCCCTTCTTAAGGCAGGAGCAGATCCTTCTGTTAAGGATAAGAATGGTAAAAGTGCTTTAGATTACCTAAGAAGCAGTGTGTTGTACTCTCATCCAAAATACACAAAAGAGAGTCATGAAGTCGAGGCATATCTTAGCGGAGAGAAAAAACTATGAATAAGTTCAGTTTCAGAATAAAAAAGATAACTTTCTCTCTTCTTGTTTGTGTCTTTTGTTTTACCTTTCAGTTAAATTCGGTGTTTGCTGAAAATCTTGAAGTGAAGGCTGTTGGTAAAGATGAGAATACAGCAATTGTTAATGCTCAAGTTGCTGCAGTAAGAACTGTCATGAATGACATGTTACAACAAGATTTTGTAAAAAGCCATGTCAAAGAGTTAAGAGGAATTATAGCCAAGGCTGATAATTATTCTGCTAAGCCTGTTATCAGTTCTTCAAATAAAAAAAATAACCGAGTTGAGCTTATTGCAACAGTTGAGGTTAATAAAGAAGCTTTATCTGAAGCCCTAAGAGCATTGGGGGCAACTATAGTAAAAAGTTACAAGGATATTTACGCTGAGAGACTAAATTTAACAAAACAGGTGTTTCAAAAGTTTTTCGGTAATCATGGAGAGCTGCTGGTAAAGAGTATTCCTGCAAAACTAACAGATGAAAATGAAGGGAAAACTGAGTCCATTGTTTCAGACTGCAATATTTTTGGACCTGATAATACCGATACCTTTAAACCTAATTCGCCTATTGTCGTCAGATATATAAATTCAGACAAGAAGAATACCAGAGTTTATTTTGCCTTGGTTAAATCTTCATTTCCTCTTGAAACATACGAGCAAACCAAGAGTAACACAGAGCAGGACTCGTTTTATAAAGATTCCGCTGATGGACTTTGTGAGTTTATCACGCCCCTTAATCAGGGAAACTATGAAATCAGAATGTTCAATGATAATGCTGGTGCCTGTATAGCAAGATATTCCTTCAAAGTAAGATCCGAGATAACTCCTGCATTTGAACTTGAACGTAATATTTTTGCACCAGATGAAGAAATCTGTTTAAAAGTAAATGGACTGGATGATTTTGATTGTTTAAATCTGATGCTTGTAAAAGCAGAGGATTCTGAGAAAAGATATAAAGAAATCAGGGATAAACGCTATAATCATTCAGATGACATCTATGCTAACGAAGATGGTCTAGTTAATGTCGATTATATGAATATTAAAGCTCCTGCTGAAGAGGGCGATTATGTATTACAGCTAAGACCATCAGGCAGTAGGAAGTATAGCTCATATAATTATTTGTATTCACTTCCATTAGCCTCCATTCCTGTTACCATCAAAAGACCTAACGTAACTGATGAGTATCAGCTTCTGACCATGCCTGAGTATGTTTCAGGGGTAAAGGTTCATGCAATAATCGGAAAACCTGAGAATACAGAACGAACTAAGTATCTACTTAAAAAGGAAGACTCTGATAAAGCAATTCTGGACCGTTCTGTTTCATCTAGTGTTGTCTTGTCAAATCTTTATGAAGAAGATGCCTTGTATGAAACTGGTGAATATAAGGTTGAACTGTACGAAAAAGAAAAAGATGAAACTCCTAAGTTTGTATCTTCGTTTAGAGTAATTCCTAATCCTTCGGATGCTTCTATCATTCCTTCTTTAGAACTTTACTCAAATCAGATCCATCTAGGAGGATATATAAAATTTGATTTTACAGCATCAAGTAATTTAAATAAGTCAGCCTTTATTGGTCTGGTCCCAAAAGACACACCAAAGGATCCAGATAGTAGCTTCAAGGCTGCAAAGGATCGTATTTTTAATCTGAATCATAAGCGTTATGGAATAGAACAAGTTATCGATTCTAGTGGGCTTGAGGCTGGAAAATATGAATTAAGAATGTTTGATAGAAATGATGAAAAAGGTCAACTTCTTACAAGTTCTGAGCTCGAAATTAAAGGTGAAGCAGATGTCCGTCAAGTTGAGCAGGAGGTTCTAAAAGATATTGAGGACCTTATGAGTGTACATATCACGCTTAACCCTCCAAGATTGATTTCTTCATCAATTACTATCCCTGATTTATCCACAAAGTATGATCTTAATATTCAGTACGAGGGTGAAAGTGAACCTGTGTACAAACTCATTTCTGAATACTCTCCTGAAGAAAGAGTTCGTCTGCTTCCAAAAGTTGAATTCAGAAAAGTAGCAAATTTCAAAGACGCCTGTGATATCGAAATTGAAAAGAAAATTTTCGAGGATGCTCGAGTCTCTTATACCCTAGGAAGAGATAGCTCTTTGGAAAGTGAACTAAAAAGCTTTGCGCAATCGGTGTTGACTGAATGGCCTGTACCAGGTGGTCTTGAAAAAGTACAGACTGCTTTTAAAGTAGGAAACGATTTGAGAGAACACGGAGCTGCTGGTCTTGATGCGTTATCTGAAAAGAAATATGGAGATGCAGCAAAAGAAGCTTCATTATTTATTTTAAAGACTCTTATCAATACCTGTGGCGAGTCGGAATGCTTCCTTAAAGCTATCGGTGCTGATAAGCAGAAAGCCAATGTCTATTTTGGTTCTTTGAGTGATGCTCAATTTGAGGAATTCTTAAAAAGACAGGCAAAGATTGTTCAAAGAAATCCAAATATAGGAACGCTGGCTTCAAGAGCTCCAACTTTGACAGAACCTCTTCTTAATCGTCTTAAATACTTAAAAAATGTCGATATGGCTCAAAAATATGAGAATATTCTTATTGGAGCTGATAAGACTCTTGCAGTTGGATCTGCTCTTAAGGATGCAAAGCCAGACCCTGGCACTGATAGCTTTATTACCATTGATAACGGTGTTATAAAAACCAATACCTACGGAAGTGCTGCAACAGCCATAGCTGAATCCTTATGTAGAGCTGATGCTAAATGCGCCGCAGTTGTATCTACAGCAAGGCTAGCTTATCACACAGCTTTGGATGTTAGAGATTTTGCTCGAGATAGTGCGGTTATTGCAGCTTATACAAAATGGAAAATGACAAGACAGAGTGATGCTGATTTTGAAGCATCTACTGATGAAGAAAAAAATATTAAGGATGAATATAACAGAAGAATAGATGTAAAAACAAAAGTTCCTCTTCTTGTTGGAGGAGATGCTCTTGCCTCTCAAGTTCGTAACATAATGGCAAAGACGTTGCATTACAATGAAGAAACAGGGGCTATATTGAATGATAATCACAGGGAGAATGCCCGAATATTACGTCAGACCTGTGCAAAATTTGGATACAGTTCCGACAATTGCATTCAGCTTAAATTTAAAGAAAACGAATTTACTGATGATGAGGTTGAAGCCTACCTGGAGAAACAATTTAAGGAATGGCAGAAACTAGAGGAAAATAACTCTTTGATTTTCGAGAGAACCAAAGAAGTTCAGGATATATTTAAGGATATTCAGGATAATAACAGACAATGTGCCTTGAATTTCAAGAAATACTATGACGCAAATATTAAGAAAAGACAAAAATTGCAAGATATTTCTATTTTTGACATAGACAAGTGTAAAGAAGAGAAAGAGCTCTTCGAGGCTTTTCTAGATCTTCAGAACAAACTTGAAAATGGTTATATGTCAGCGATTCCTCCAGATGGAAAAATATGCTTTTTAAAGGAAAAAAACAGGAGAAATAAGTTTGCTCAACAGGATTTCTGCGATGTAATGAATATTTGGGGAGATAGTGACAAAAAACTGGTTGAACAGAAACTCATGGAAGCTGTTTCAGACCGTGCCTGCAACTGTGGTGTAAGTTTCAGTGTAGTTGATGGTGAACTCTATAAAGCTGGAAATGAACCTTATACAAGAATGAAGGAAGTCTCTGAAAAAGCTAAGGCTAAAATTGCTTTAGATGAAGCCGGACTGAAATTGAAAAAAGAAAAACTTGAGAAAATGGAAAACTACACCGATGATTTTCGTATTTCGGTTGCGATGGAACATCTGAATGCTACTCATGTACTTGATTGTATGTGTAAGCAATGTACTCATTGTGCAAGTACAGCCGGTGGAGGTAATGGTTATGATGGCGGTGGAAGATGTAGAGCCTATGGTGTAAGTGGTCATACCTGGCCATTTCCAATGCCTTCTGGGGCAGATGTTAAGCGTAGATGTGGTTATAATGACGCTTTGAGAAAACATCTTTTAAAGGAAACTGATGATAAAAAATTAGACCCAATGCGTAAATATAAGGATGTAAGAAAAGAAATTATAAAAGCTGATGAGTTTTTATCCTTAAGACCAAAGAATAAATGTGGGAAGTAATTGGGGATGAAAGGAGTTTTGCAACCATAAATTTGGGGGCTATAAAAGCCCCCGATATTTAATAGCAAAAAGTAATTAAACGTTGAATAGGAACTCGAACAGATCTCCATCCTGAACGATGTAATCCTTTCCTTCTGAACGTAACTTACCTGCTTCCTTAGCTCCGCTTTCACCCTTGTACTTGATGAAGTCATCATAGCTGATGGTCTGAGCTCTAATGAAGCCTCTTTCAAAGTCAGAGTGAATCTTACCTGCAGCCTGAGGAGCTGTTGCGCCAACCTTTACAGTCCAGGCTCTAACTTCCTTAGGTCCAGCAGTAAAGAATGTCTGTAGACCTAATAACTTGTAGCCTGCACGGATAACACGGTTTAGACCAGGCTCTTCAAGACCTAGGCTGTCCATGAACTCTTTGCGGTCTTCCTCTTCCATTGAAGCAAGATCAGCCTCAATAGCGGCAGAAACAGGAACAACGATTGACTTCTCTTCCTTTGCAAGCTTCTCAACTGCATCAAGATATGGATTATTGGTGAATCCATCTTCTGATACGTTTGCAATGTACATTACAGGCTTGATGGTCAGGAAGCTGAAGTTGCGAAGTGCAAGTCTGTCAGCCTCAGTGAAATCAACGCTACGAAGCATCTTACCCTGTTCAAGAGCTGGTTTACATTTCTCAAGAGCGATAACCTGAGCTAAAGCTTCCTTGTCGCCACCGGTTCTTGCTCTCTTCTCAAGACGCTGAAGGGCCTTGTCACAGATATCAAGATCGCTTAGGGCCAGCTCGGTGTTGATAACATCAATATCAGCTACTGGATCAACCTGACCTGCAACGTGGATAACATTCTCATCATCAAAGCAGCGGACTACGTGAGCGATAGCATCAGTTTCACGGATGTTCATCAGGAACTGATTTCCAAGACCTTCACCCTTTGATGCGCCTTTTACTAGACCTGCAATATCAACGAATTCCATTGAGGTTGG
This sequence comes from Succinivibrio dextrinosolvens, assembly GCF_900116345.1. GTDB lineage: Bacteria > Pseudomonadota > Gammaproteobacteria > Enterobacterales > Succinivibrionaceae > Succinivibrio > Succinivibrio dextrinosolvens_B. The sequence continues at coordinate 69,852 of NZ_FPAH01000003.1, forward strand.
AACAATCTTCTGTGGCTTTACAATTTCTGAGATTGCATCAAGACGAGGATCTGGTACAGGAACGATACCAGTATTAGGCTCAATGGTGCAGAATGGAAAGTTTTCTGCAGCGATGCCTGCTTTTGTAAGAGCGTTGAACAAAGTTGACTTTCCAACATTAGGAAGTCCAACAATACCGCATTTAAAACCCATTTTACTCTCCTAATTAGGCTTATAACCGTTAACTAATGCTGTAGCCTTTGAAATGCCGTCGGTGAATAATTTATCAATTGCATCCAAAGCTGTGTTATATGCATTATCAATAAGAATCTGATCGTTTGTATCTGGTCTGCCAAGTACCCAGTTGATAACTTCTTTTGAAGGTGGTTTACCAATACCAAGTCTCAGTCTGTAATAGTTCTGAGAATTAGACAGATTTGCTGTGATGCTGCGAAGTCCGTTGTGACCGGCAAGACCACCCGCAAACTTAAGCTTCATGAAGCCTGGATTCAAATCCAGATCATCGTGGCAGACTAAAATCTCTTCAGGCTGGATTTTGTAGAAATTGCAAAGTGCAGCTACGCTTCTACCTGATTCGTTCATAAAAGTGGTAGGGAAGAGAAGTCTGACTTCATTTCCATGAATATTGCCGCGACCCAGGATTCCCTGAAATTTTCCCTCTGGTCTTAAATCGATATTGTACTTTCTTGCCAGAAGATATAAAAAATCCACACCAATGTTATGACGGGTATGTTCATACTGTGAGCCAGGATTTCCAAGGCCAACAATAAGCTTTATAGAAACGGTATCTTTAGCCATTTATAAGTTCCACATCACTTTTTTCTTTTTCTGCAAGTTTTTCATATAGCTCTAGAACACTTGCATTGAATGTACTAACTATTAAATCAGGTTCAATATCTCTAAGAGGTGCCAGAACAAATGCTCTCTCGTGCATTCTTGGGTGTGGCACGATGAGTTCTTCTGTGTTAATAATCTCATCACCATAGATAATAAGATCTATATCCAGAGTTCTTGGCCCATTCCTGAATAATCTAACCCTTTTATATTTCTGCTCCAGTGCCTGCATTTTATGGAGAATATCGAGGGGCTCCAGAGATGTTTCAAATGAGCAGGCTAGATTTATAAAATCATCCTGATCAAGATATCCGACAGGCTTTGTTCTGTAAAAAGGAGACATCTTAAAGTTGCTGATTCCGTTTATATCTTTTATATCGGAAACAGCATCCTTTAAAATCTTTAAACTATCACCTAGATTTGAGCCTAAGGATAAAACAGCAAGGGTCATTTTACATCCAGGTGCATAGCTGCACGCCAGGCTCTGGCCTTTTCAAGCTGCTTCTTTCTCTTAGCTGAAAGATTTGCCTCATCGTCAAATGATTCCTCATTTGCCTTTCTTTTGGCTTTCTTTGAGGCCAGTTTTTCCTCATAAGCCCTTTTCTTCTGAGCCAGCTTCTCTTTCTTTCTGGCTTTTCTGCCAAGGTGCTGTTCTTCCTTTCTTGCCTTTCTCTTATCTGCAAGTTCCTTGCTCTTGATGTAGTAAGGCTCCCAGAAATCAACTGCACTCTTTAAATATGGCTCGAACTTTCCTCTTAAAGCAAGGAAGTCATATGACGCTCTAAAGATATTTCTTGCAGAAATTTCGTCAACATTGCAGTTATCAATATCATCCAGAGTAAGCTGCATTCTCCACAGTGATCTGATACTGTCTGCAACCGCCATTGGCATATCTGTAATTTTGTTCTGATCAGTGATAATGTCATTTAAAAGACCACTGATAAGCTTATTCTGAGGAACTAGAACTACTGCGCTGTTATAGGTCTGGTTGGAGATAAACATTCTCTTCTGGAATACAGCCCATAAAATAACTGCATAAAGGAAGTGAGGCATGTTCCTCTTATCTTCCTGATATCTCTTATCTGAACTGCTGAGTGCGTACTCAACGAAGTTAATGTAGTTCTGATTATCTAAAAGTTCTGCTGCAGAAGGGAACAGTAGCTCAAAAATATTGTACTTGCGTAAGGTTCTGAATGTTTGCAGTCCATGTCCGGTTAGGAACAGTTTGTTTACTTCCTCGAACATACGGGCATTTGAAACAGCATTAAGATTTGAAGACATCTTCTTTATAGGAGACAGAGTTCTTCTTGAGATCTTAAAGTCTAGTTTTGCGCAGAATCTTAGAGCTCTGATCATTCTGACAGGATCTTCACTGTAGCGGGTCTCAGGATCACCTATGATGTCAATGACTCCTTGCTGCATATCGTACAGGCCGCCGTTGAAGTCATAGATAACCTTCTTTACAGGGTCAAGATACAGGGCGTTAATAGTGAAGTCACGTCTCTGAGAATCCTCAATAATGTTCTTTCCATAAACATTATCGCGGATCAGCATACCTGACTCTGCCTTGACACGAGTTCTTCCTGAGTGCTGTTTTGCAGGAGCAGCCTTATTGCTTCTAAAGGTTGTAACTTCAATGATTTCCTTGCCCTGCAGCACGTGAACGATCTTGAATCTTCTGCCGATGATTCTTGAGTTTGATACGAAAATCTGTCTTATTTGTTCAGGAGTAGCGTTTGTTGATACATCAAAATCTTTTGGCTTTTTTCCTAATAGAAGATCTCGGATGCATCCACCTACAAGATATGCCTCATAATGATGTTTCTGCAGAGTTGCAACAACACGCATCGCATAACTGGATATCTCATTGAGATTTATGCAAAGATCATCTGTGCTCACTTCAAGTTTTGATGAGCCGTGTTTTTTAGCAAGTGCTTTACTGCTCTTAAGGCTTGATATATCAAGTGAATCTAAAGGTGTGCTAATTTTTTTTCTCCTAAAAACAAACAAACACGGTGCATTATATCATCATTTATATGCGAAAAAATAATTTGTGATACAGATCTATCTGGATAGCTGTGTCGCAACTGTGCGCCAAATTCTCTTTAGCAAACTTCTTTCCTAAGCTATGACTTTCTTTCCGACAGGTATTCTCTTGATTTCAAAGCGCTCTAAAGCCTTGTCTAAAATTGTCTTAGGTGACATTTCAGAGCTTAAACCATCTATATCCTGATTTAGAAAATTCAGTGCCTTAATCAGCATTTCTGATGGAGTTCCCTGATCAAGGACTGCAGGGGAATGGTTCTGCTTGGATAACTTGTAGGTCTCATCAGCCATTGCCAGAGGAAGATGCAGATAGGAGATATAGTCTGCATCAAGAGCTTTATATAGACACATCTGTGTTGTCGTAATGTCAATGAGATCTGAGCCTCTTACAACCTGGGTTATTCCCTGATTTATGTCGTCAACCACACAGGCCAGATTATAGGAGATAACCTTGTCTCGTCTTATAAGCGTCAGTGATTCCTGAGGAACAGGAAAGCTCATCTGACCGTAGATTTCATCTTCAAAAAAGTCCTGATGTACCTTAGGAATAATAAAGCGAAGGGCAAGATTATCTTCAGAATCCTCTTTTAAGCCTTTTTGAAGACACTGACAGGTGTTGGTTTTGAGGTAGCTTCTGGTACAGTTGCAGTAGAATGCCTTACCCTCTGTTACGAGTTTCTTTGCAACTTTATAGTAAACATCAGTGTGTTCTGACTGTATGTATGGTTCTCCATCAAAGTAAAAGCCGAATTCCTCAAGTTCCTTGAGAATAATCCTGGTGTATTCCTTTTTACATCTGAAAAAATCAAGATCCTCGATTCTAAGCAGAATCTTTCCGTCATTGATTTTTGCAACGGCATAGGAACCAAGTGCGGCAACAAGTGAGCCAAAATGAAGTCTGCCGCTTGGTGATGGAGCAAATCTACCTATATATTGGGACATAAACAAAAATAGGTGGCACTAGGCCACCTTATGAAATGTATTTTTTAGAGGTAATCTATTAACCTTCTAACTGCTTTTCCTTGATTTCTGCTAATGCTTTGCAGTCAACGCATAAATCAGCAGTTGGACGAGCTTCTAGTCTCTTAATTCCAATCTCGGAACCACAATGATCACAGTAACCGTAATCATCGTTATCCAGCTTTGTCAGAGTCTTATCAATCTTCTTGATAAGCTTTCTTTCTCTGTCACGGGCACGTAACTCTAAAGCAAACTCTTCTTCCTGAGTTGCTCTGTCTAGAGGATCTGGGAAATTTGCAGCCTCACTCTTCATGTGGTCAACGGTACGATCAACTTCTGAACGTAACTGGTCTCTCCATGCAGTAAGAATCTTTCTGAAATGTTCTTTCTGCTTTTCGTTCATGTATTCTTCGCCTGGCTGCTCTTGGTATGGTTCTACGCCGGCGATAGCTAAAGGGCCCATGGAGTCGATTGCCACTGCAGTCTTTTCATTGTCAGCCATAATTCTTCTTCCTTAACTTAATCACTGCCAAAACACAGCATTTATATTAAGTATTTATAAAATATTATTCTTAGATTTTTTTTTGTTCTAAAAGATTGCTCATCTTTTGAGTTAGCAATTATGCTTTAATATTTTGATTGTAGCAAGATTTGAAGTTCAATATTTGAACTAGCCCATAATAAGAGAATTAAATATATTAAAATCATTGATAGAGGTAGCGTTTTTTACATTTTTTTGTTAACACCGAAAAATCTATTCTCACCATATTGGTGAATAATAAATTGCCGTCTAAATTAATGCTGATATAATTTATCTCAAATTTTCAGGATGTATCATTTGCTTTTTTGTATACCCATTGCATAGAAGGTTCTTTTAGTCAGTCTGCACTTACCCTTATATAAAGGTATATATGCGTTAAGAAGTCTGGTTTAAAAAGAAAGCGTTGGTGGGAACTTTAAGATTTTTTTCCTTCATGAGAGACTTTGTTTCTCTTAGTTAGATGGAATTTCAAAAGACTATTTATGAATAACGATAAAGAAAATCCTTATCTTTCTGGTCTGTCTGCCTTGGATGATGATGAAAGAAGACAGCCTCAGATCAATTATGACGACGGTAAGATCGAACCTGAGTTTGACCCTTCACTTGTAAAAGAAGAGCTGTATTCTGAGGAGAATTCATCTCAGAGCTCTGACAATGAAAAAGCAAGTCAGACTAACCAGCATAAACAGGATCAGCAGCCTAATCACAATAAGAATTTTGAAAAGAATAAAAACAAAAAGCCTTTGAAGAAAAAGCTTACTCTGTTTTCTCTAAAGGTGTTTGCCGCCGGTTTTGTAATTTTAGCTCTGCTGTTTGTTTACTTTGATTCAGTTGTACTTTCAAAGTTTGGTGTTGATGATAAGTGGGTGCTTCCTGCTGTAGTCTATTCAAGACCTCTTGAGCTTTATCCTGATCAGAAGCTTTCCTTAAAGCAGATGCAGTATGAGCTTTCTCTTTTAAAATACCGTAAGGTTCCTAATCCTCAGTACCCCGGTGAATATGCTGTGAATGAGAAGCACGGCAGGGTAGTAATTATTCGCAGACCTTTTGATTTCCCTGATGCATCAGAAGGCAAGATTTCAATTATGGTTGAATTTAACGGTCAGAGAATTTCTCAGATCTTAAATGCAGATACCAAAGAGGAATTAGGTTACATCAGAATGGATCCTGTTTTACTGGATAGAATAAACAGAATTGATCCTAAGGAAGACCGTATCTTTATTCAGCTGCAGGAAGTTCCTCCTGCACTTATCAATACACTGCTTGAGATTGAGGATCGCACCTTCAGAACCAATATGGGCGTGAACTTCATGGCCATTGCCAGAGCCTTTGTTAAAAACACCATGGCTCACTCTGTAGTGGAGGGTGGTTCAACCATTACTCAGCAGCTGGTTAAGAATTACTTTTTAAATTCAGAAAAGAGCTATAGCCGTAAGATTAAAGAAATCATTATGGCTCTTATCATGAATCACAGATATACCAAGGATCAGATTCTAGAAGCCTATCTGAATGAAATCTATTTAGGTCAGAACGGTGCTGCCGGTATCTACGGTTTTGGTCTTGCATCATATTTCTACTTTGGTGTTCCTATCTCTGAGCTGACACAGGATCAGATGGCTCTGCTTGTCGGCATCATCAAAGGTCCTTCCTATTATGATCCTTGGAGACATCCTGATCAGGCTCTGGAAAGACGAAATGTTGTACTGTCTGTCTTAAAGAAAAGAGGCTTTATTTCTGATACCGAGTATGTTCAGTATTCCTCAAGACCTCTTGGAGTTATAAAGAGAGGTTCAATGAACTACTCTAAGACTCCTGCATTCATGGGTGTTCTGAAAAAGGAAATCTCAACCAAGTTCGGTCCTGATTTCCTATCCGGTAACGGCATCAAGATCTTCACCAGTCTTGACCCTCAGGCTCAGCAGTCAGCTGAGAATGCAGTTCAGAATGAGCTGAATGTAATTGAAAGAGAGACAGGCCGTAAAGGTATGGAAGCCGCCATGGTTGTCAGTTCCTGGAGAACTGCTGAAGTCTCTGCTGTGGTTGGAAGCCGAACCCCTCAGTATGCGGGCTTTAACCGAGTTATGGAAGGCCGTCGTCAGGTTGGCTCCATTATTAAGCCTTTTGTTTATCTGACTGCATTCCATCATGGAATTCATCTTGGAACTCTGGTCAACGATGCTCCTATCAAGGTTAGACTTGCTGATGGTAAGGTATGGCAGCCTCATAATGATAACAATCGCTTCATAGGTCCAATTCCTACATATGTGGCTATGGCCCGTTCCATGAATATTCCTACCGTAAAGATTGGTATGAGAGTTGGTCTCAATCATGTAAGAGAGACTCTGCTCAACATCGGTCTTGATAAGGAAAAAGTTGAAAGACAGATTTATCCTTCAATGCTGCTGGGCACCATTGAACTTACTCCTTTTGAAGTAACTCAGATGTATACCAGCCTTGCAACAGAAGGTCAGTATAAGGATCTGACCACCTTAAGAACTGTAGTTAAGGATGGAAAGATTGTCTATGAGCGTGAGGACAACAGGGGAAAAGCTACCATCGATCCTAAGGACTCTTATCTGACAATGTATGTTATGACAGAAGCTACCAAGATTGGTACAGGTCGCAGAATCGGCAATATGTTCCCTAACGTAACCATTGCTACTAAGACCGGAACCACCAATGACAGCCGTGATACCTGGACAGTTGGTATTGATTCTGATCAGGTGGTTGCTACCTGGGTGGGCTTTGATGACAACAAGTCAACAGGCCTGTTCGGCTCCTCCGGTGCTATGAGAGTATACGGTCAGTTCTTAAAGGAGCGCGGAGTAAACTCTTTAGAACTTAAACGTCCTGAAGGTATTCAGTTTGTAAACTTCAATAAGCAAGGTAATATTGTTGGTGAAGGCTGTATGCTTCCGGGGCTGACCTCTCTTCCTGCAAGACTGGATAAGATCAAATATGTGGATCAGAACTGTACCATTGATGTTGAGTCAGTGCCTGTGGTTACAGGACCTCAGCCGGTACCATATACTCCTTAGAAGATTCCCATGTAGACTCCTGTCTGATAAAAGGCTGGAGTCTAACTCCTTACCACTATTTCCCTCGAATTTGTTAAGTGTTTTCTAATCTGACATCTTTTCGGTCAGACATAAATAACAGGTATTGTGATGAAACCAGTTGAATTCCTCCAGCTCGTACATTTTGCCGAAAAACTAAAAGATACCACCCGTCACTGTACAACCTCCAAAGGAAGAGCAGAGAGTGTCGCTGAACACAGTTGGCGTATCTCTCTTATGGCTCTTTTTCTTCGTTCAGAATTTCCAGAACTGGATATAGACAAGGTCATAGCCATGTGTCTGATTCATGATCTAGGAGAAGCCTTTACAGGAGATATTCCATCTTTCAACAAAACAAGTTCGGACGAGAAGATTGAGGATTCACTTTTCAGAAAATGGATAGAATCTCTTCCTCAGGAGCTATCTTCTGTCATGATGAAACTCTATGATGAAATGATGGCATTAGAGAGCAAAGAAGCAAAACTCTACAAGGCATTGGATAAGATAGAGGCAGTAATTCAGCATAATGAGTCTCCTATTGAATCATGGAGCGAGAATGAGTATCAGCTGAACAAAACTTATGGCATGAATGAGGTTAAATTTTCTGAGTGGATGTTGAAGCTCAGAGAGGAAGTTTTAAACGAGACCTTAAGAAAAATAGACGAGAGCGAAAACAGCATCAGAAGGTGTGTATAAGCTATTAAACTGCATATAAAAATTCCTACGGCTTGTATAAGCGGTTTGCAAAGAGAATTGAAAAAAACTTTAAAAAAGTGCTTGCATGATCTCAAAAATTTAGTAGAATAGTCCGCGTTGAGTTAATCAACAAACAAATTGCAAGGCTTGGGTCGTTAGCTCAGTCGGTAGAGCAGCGGACTTTTAATCCGTTGGTCGAGAGTTCGAATCTCTCACGACCCACCAAGCAAGATGCAAGATTTATCGCTGGGTCGTTAGCTCAGTTGGTAGAGCAGCGGACTCTTAATCCGTTGGTCGCGGGTTCGACCCCCTCACGACCCACCATTTTGGATGCTTAGCTCAGTCTGGTTAGAGCATCTGCCTTACAAGCAGAGGGTCATAGGTTCGAGTCCTATAGCATCCACCATCTTGTAAATTCTGCATTTGAAATTTTCATCTGTTTGAATTTCTATTTATAACGTTTCGATGGGTCGTTAGCTCAGTTGGTAGAGCAGCGGACTCTTAATCCGTTGGTCGCGGGTTCGACCCCCTCACGACCCACCATCCGAACGTTGATTCCCCTTTTAAAAGCTTTTTTCAATACGGGTTTTCTCTATACTTTTTTCAAGTAGGAAATACCTCACAATATATTTGTTTTATCTCTCAAAATCATCCTCTCATAAGTCTCTGTGTGGTAAATTATATGCTTAGAATATATAACTAACGTAGGGTGGTTGAAGTGAATTTAAAAAATGACCGCATCATTATAAAAAATCTAGTAGATAAGAATGATGAAAATAACAAGACAATCTCTCTTGTTGCTAATTCCGGTATACAGTTCATTGATTTTGAGTTCGACTCTAAAATTAACTTTTCTTCAGAAGAAGACGATTTCCTAAAAAAATACCCTTCAATTGTCACCAGAGGTCAGTTTGCGCAGCATCCTCTGTGTGGACGTCATTTTGCAAGATTTAAAGAAGACAAGTCTACAGGTAAATATGTAATTGAAGGTGCCGAGTCAATCTCTATGTCTAAGGGTGAAGTTTATGGAGACATATCTCCTATAGATATTATTGAATCTCTTAATCTCTATAATGGCGTATGGTTCCCAATCTGTTATTTCAGCTCAGGTCATGATGAAGGTCCTATAAACTGGGCCCGTGCCCGTGTTATCAATATGTCTGATGTGAAGGATCGTGATGAGGGCGGTTTATATCACGTAACCTTTGCCTTTGATACCAAGCTGGACAATGAAAACATTTCACTTCACTGTGCTCCATCCTCCTCTGATATTAGCGATGTCTTTACCTTCAGAGGCTGTTATGCTGCTACCAAGCTTTTAAATGACAATGAGTCAGGCTCTTCCTTTGTAAGAGAGTGGGCTAAGAGTGTCTTTGACAAAATCTATCCTAAGACCACCAATGACCCTAGGGTTGAAGTAATCAAAAAAGAATGGATAGAGAAGAATTATTTTGAAAAGCATTATCTGAATCTGATAGCTTTCCTTGAATACTTCGTCGAGCCTAACAATATCAAGCTAATGCCTTTTGAGGAAAACGGCAGTGAAACTCCAATTGATGTAAGTCTGATTCTGGATGTCGGAAATTCCCGTTCCTGTGGTATTCTGATGGAAGAGGATGATGATCATTCATCATCTCTTTTGAGAAATCCTCAGCTTGAAATCCGTGATTTAAATGCTGTTGAAAATGTATATGTCGGCACCTTCGACAGCAAGATCCAGTTCCAGAAAGCAAATTTTGACTTTAACTACTGTTCAGACATCTCAAGCAGACTTGATGCTTTTGTCTGGCCATCACTGGTTCGTGTCGGTACCGAAGCAAAACATCTGAGTGCCAACTCTGCTGGTAATGAAGGTAATACAGGTCTTATTTCTCCTAAGCGCTATCTGTGGCAGTTTGATAATGAGCTGAATACATCTGAGAAGTGGAACTTTAATAATCATTATTATCAGATCCCTGTCAGAGAGAAGGAAAAGGATGATGACAAATATCATACCTCCTATCTGAAACTTGATGAGAATGTAAGCTCTGCAACTTATCTGCCTATTTCTAGATTCATCAATTCTTACGGTGATGCTCTGTTTGCAGACACCGGTGATGAGAGTAAGCTTCTTGCCAACTACACTGGTAAGTCCACCATGACCTTTATGCTGATGGAAATCATTATGCAGGCCATGATGCAGATGAACAGCTTCCATTACCGTCAGACCAAGGCTAATGCTTTAAGACCACGCAGACTTAAGGCAGTGGTTTTAACTACTCCTCCTTCAATGCCTGATCTTGAAAGAGAAGTATTCAGATCCTGCGCCTATCAGGCAATTGGTCTTGTCTGGAAGGCTTATGGTTATGACAAGACTCCTGCTACCGAGTTTAAGTACATTGAAAAAGCATCATCAATGTTCCCTAAGGCTCCTTCTGTAATATTAAAGTGGAATGAGACTCTGACTTCTCAGCTGGTATACCTTTACAACGAAACTCAGAAGGTTTTCGGCGGCAACAGTCTGGATTTTATTAAACACATCCGCAGAGCTGATGCAGACGGCCGTGTCAATGAGCATAACCGTGACAAGTTCAGCGGCAAGGATGCTGATTATATCTCTGCCCGTATTGCTTCAATTGATATTGGTGGTGGAACTACCGATCTTGTGATTGCTGATTACAGCTATCCAAGTGTAGTGCATTCTGAATCTGGAGATAGAAAAGATCTTGGTAATCAGAGTGCCACTGTCGAAATCCGTGAGATTTTAAAGGACGGTTCCAAGACTGCCGGAGATGATCTGGTATTAAACCTGATCAAGGAGAAGATTGTTCCTCAGTTAGGTGACGTCAAGGATTTAGCTAAAATCATCGGTACCGGTTCCTCAGACAGTATTGAGTTTGTAAAAAACAGAACTCAGACCGTAGAGCAGGTCTTTACCAAGATTGCCTATAGAATCATTTCAAGACTGGAGAAGCTGAATCGTGCTCCTGCTGGTACTACCTCTGTAATTGACAGGGGAACTGTAGCAGAGTTCCTGTATGGCATTGATCGCTGTGAGGCTCTGGATACCAAGGAAGATCTGGATTATATCGCCAGCTTTGACAGAAAGAAGAAAGCCTGTGTTGATGACTGTGTTGCCAACTTTATCAGCAAGCACTTAGGTGCAGACTACAAATTCTTTGATATTGAGCTTGAGTTTGATATCTATAAAATCAATCATGAGATTGCAGTAGGTGATCGCTATGATGTCTGCTCATCTCTAAATTATCTGAACACCATTGTTAATACCTATCAGTGCGATGTGCTGATTTTAACCGGTCGTCCTTCAAAGATACCTGGTATCAGAACCCTGATCGAAAGCAATTCGCATCTGTCTCCACGCAGAATCATCTCTCTTCATGACTACAGGTGCGGCAGCTGGTATCCATCATTCACTCTTGTAAACGGCAAGATCGGTGATCCTAAGACTTCTGTTGTAGTAGGAGCTCTGCTCGGCTATATCAAGCAGTCTAATATCAGCAATCTTTCAACCTTCAGAATCAATCCAAACTATCAGGAGGCTCCTTCTCCTGCACGATATATGGGTAAGGTTGATGATCAGTGCAAACTTGAGGACAGAGAAGTCAAATACAGATTCCATACTTCAGCTGAAGCCAAGGAAATCAAGGCAAGAGAGAATGGAGAAGAGATTGATATTGATAAGACCTATCTCAAGGATGACGCCAATAAGTCTCAGCTTGAGGCCGTTTCAGATGTTATCTCAGGTAAGACTCTGCGTTCGACTCTTCCTATAAATCTTGGATATCGTCAGTTTGATGAGCAGGCTTTTATGGCAACCATGCTCTATCATATTGAACCATACAAGAAGATCAGTGAACTCTCATCTGTAAAAGCTACTAAGAGCTGGATTGTCCCTGATATTGATACTATTGAGTTCAGTTCTGAAGGTAAAAAGAAGCTTTATGAGGATTTTCTGATAAAGCTTTATCCTGATCATGAGGATAACTTCCCTGAGCAGGGCTGCGAGATTTTCGACAAGGCAATTGAGGAAATAGAGAAGGTTGAGAGCGAAATGTCACTAGCCAAGAGCCATGCTTCGCTGATGTATGGTGCAGACAGAAGTGCTCTTAAAGTTCTGGATTTTGACAGCCCATATGCAGCTCTTATCAGTCAGTTTGATGCTCAGGCAATGGATGCTGGAAACCAGCTGGCCTCAACTTTAAAACAGACCGGTATTATGGCAAAGATTACCAATGCCGCAGGCAAAGCTGAGGAGAAACGCAGGGAAGGCTATGATGCCTTTAAGCAGAGTAATCTCTCATCAATCTTCAGTTCAATTGAGAATGCCGGAGCTGCTGCGAAAAACAAAGTTAAGGGTATGTTCCTGCGCGAGCTGTGTCTGTGTGTGGAAAATGCCATCAATGCTCTGCGTAAGAGCAGACAGGCTGCACTTGACAGAATTACTGCCGCCGTAAAAGGTGCCAGCGATGGCAAGGGACCTCATTATTTTGACATTACCATCAAGGTCAATACAGAGGCTCTGGGCAAGGATTCTCCTTTGGGCAGATGTCTTGGCTTTGTGCGCGAGCAGGAAAAAGATCTTGATAGCGATATCTTTGTGTTAAAGATTGAAAATGCCAAGGATGCAACCGATGGCGGTTCTGAGGTAACCAACTACCTGAAGCTGAGTCTGAAGACCGTCAGCGATGGTGATGAATACTGGAATAACGACGGTTTGATTCTTGATAAGGAATAATTTTTTATGAAAAACGAATTTAAAGATAATCGTCTGAATCTTCTGGCACAATACTGTGATAAGGCATATAAGTGGGTTGAAAAGGCTGCACAGGATGAGGAAGAACTGAGAAAGGAAGAGAATTCTCTGGGGATTGCCATCTGCCAGCTTCATAACATGGCCGATGCCGCTCATGAGGTTCTTCCTGTTAATTCAACTATCGGTGTATTCGGTGCTTCACAGGCCGGCAAGAGCTATCTGGTTTCAGCTCTGGCTTCAAACGGCGGTGGCGAAGGTCTTGTTGCCAACTGGGAAGGAAAGGAGATTTCCTTCTTTCATCATCTGAATCCTACCGGAGGCAACCGTGAGGCAACTGGTCTTGTAACCCGCTTCACCCGTATGACTTCTCCTGCTGTAAAGGGCTTCCCAGTAACCCTTAAGATTTTAAATGAAGTTGAACTTATCAAGATTCTTGTTAACTCTTTCTATCTAGATATGAACCTTGAAGCAGCCAAGGACTTCATGATTGAGTACGATAACCGCTTTAAGGATAAATCTAAGCTTGAAGCGCTGTTTGATGAGCTTAAGGGAGATGAGTATCAGCTGAAGGATGGAGAGACATCCTATGTTACTCAGAATGATATTGTAGAACTTTCTGAGTATGTATATTCACATGCCGCATTCTGCTGTCTGATGTCTGAGGAGTTTAAGCCTGACTGTGACTTCTGGAATCATGTAAGACACATCATCTCTTCACTTAATCTCAAGGGTAGAGGCAGACTGTTCTCTCTGTTCTGGGGAAATCTGAAGGCCTTTAACAATCTTTACGAAACTATTGCTCCTGAGATGGAGAAATTCAAGGGCAAACGTGAGGCATATGCTCCACTTAATGCCTTTGTAACCGAGATCGACGGCAAACTGATGCAGATCCCTCAGAAGACTCTGATTGATATTCATGCTTTAGATGGTGTTTTCAGAGAAGAGCTTCCTCTGGTTGTGGATATCTCCCTAGATAAGGAGGCCTCAGATATTGCCAAGATTCGCTTCCCGATTCTGGCATTTGCAACCGCAGAGATAAGTTTCCCTGTACCAGCTGCATCTCAGTCAGGAAACTTTGATGTTCTGGATTTCCCAGGTGCCCGTTCAAGAAAGAGAGAGGAGATCTCAATCTGGAAGGACGCCGATGGTCTTGCAAAGAACGGTCAGAATACCGCAACTGAGTTTATCCGTCGTGGTAAGGTAGGCTATCTGATTGAAAGATACTGTCAGCGTCACGAAATTGATGTGCTGCTGTTCTGTTCAAGTGTTGAAGGTCAGGCAGAAGTAGCTGAAGTTACTCCATATCTGTCCTCATGGGTATATGAGAACATTGGAAAGGAGCCTGAGGATAGAGCTTCTTACGACAAGATCCCTGTAGTTGGTGCCTTTACCAAGTTTGATGCCTGCTTTACCCGTGACATCGGCAAGGAGGCTGCCTCTTTATCTGATATCGGCAAGACTATTACCACAGCCATGGAGCGCTACGCTACAGGCTGGATTCAGAACTGGGCACATGGTCAGGAGTTCAATCAGTTCTTCTTTGTAAGAAGACCAAATCTGCACTCTAAGAATGATGTATACGTCTTCAGCTCAGATGATGTGGAAACCGGAATCCGTCCAGAATATCAGTCTTATATCGATGCCTATAAAAAGGAAATCGTAAAAGACCCTGATATGAAATATGTATATGAGTTTAATCATTACAAGCAGATGGGCAGGGCAGAGGATACACCTGTTATCTCCGAGGTTTTAAAAGCCAACGACGGTGGTATTCAGTACCTTTCTACCTTCCTTAAGGATAACTTTACTGATTACAATTTTGGTAAAGAGAAATTCAATGACAACATCAAGAGTCTGACTTCTGCTCTTAGAAACCGTATCGGCAAATATGCAAGAGAATCTGGCGAACAGGCCATAAGAATTGCTCACGCAAATGCCTTATCCAAGTTCAGACAGCTGGCCTCCTGTGATGTTGTGGCAGGAACCTTTGGACGTTTCAGAAGCTTTATTGAAATCAGCGAGGATCTTGCTCGAGAGAATTATCTTGAGAACTTCAGTGGCGGACGCTCAAGCAATGCCTTCCGTTTTGCCAAGGCGTTAACCAAGATGCGTGAAGATAATCTTGAATCTATGCGCAACGGAGTATTCTTTGATGTAATGCTCTCAGATATTCTAAGATTCTGGGAGATAGAAAAGAAAAACGTTGAAGACTATCCTGAGAATGAGCGCGAAGCTTACAATTTCTTTATTGCAGACAATGGTTCTCTGATTAATGACAAGAATGCTCTAAGAGACAAATTCCACGAGCTGATGCAGTATTTAACCGTTGAACTGTCAAAGGCATACAATGCGATGAATGTTGAGCAGGCAGTTATTGATGCCATTGATCCTTATGAGTCTCCTACCTCAAAGAAGGATGATCTGTGTGACGGACAGTGTGCAAGAGCTCTTCAGATTATCTCTGACTTCAATACCTATCTGTGTGTTGGCAAGCTTGATGATTCAAAGATTGATCGCATTCAAGTAAGGGGCCATGCCGATGGTGAAAGGAATGAGAAAGAATCTTCCCGTCCTCTGTTTAAGGAAAGTTCAGAGCACAGAAACTTCATGGCTGATATAAAGAGAGCTGATGTCGATGGTATCAGACAGCATTACTGCAACGATTATTTCAGTGTTCTTTTGAATGTCATCTGTGCAAAGAATGTAACTGCCGAGAGTAAATACAATATCTCTCCTGAACTTAACCGTGAAATCTGCGAGATTCTATCTCAGATCGATAGTGTTTTTTAGAGATGAAAAATGTCTGAATTTACAGAAAAACTAACTGCTTCCATTATTAAGGAAAACAATCAGGGCTACCTGATTTTAAAGAACTGCTGGTCCTTATTTGATTCTAATATCGGCGTGGGAGGCAATACCCACAGCTTCAATATTTCAATCAGACCTGAAAATGCACAGGAGCTTGTTGCAGAGGAAAGTGTCAGACCTGAGGATATTTCCTTCTATTCTCCAGAGAAAGGCTATAAGGTCAGACTGAGTGCTCAGACCTTCAACAATGTCTCTTCTCAGGTTAATCGTTACAACGGAAAATTTGAAACCTTTGTGAAGGAATTTATTACTGCAGATAACAAGGTTTGCGGCAGTACTCAGGATTTCTTCACCTCTCCAGAAGGTGATATCTCTCTGATTCTTGATTCTCATGAACCTCAGGCTCAGTACGTTAATTCTCCATCTGCAGCCTCAGCTAATGCTGCAGGTTCAGCCTCATCTGAAAGCTTATTCTCAGGTGTTAATCAGGATGTTCCTCTTTCGCAGAATGTTCAGTCTGCAGGAGGTAAAAAGAAATCCTTTATGATTCCTCTGATTGCTGCTATTGTAGCTCTGCTTCTTCTGCTGGCAGCTTTCCTGGTTTGGAAGAACTTTTTCAGCGGAGATGATTCTGTTGTTTCTCAGCCTCCAGCTGTAACTGAGGAAAAACTTACCGAGGAGCCAAAGAAAGATCCTGCTTTAGATGAGAGCAAGAAGGCAGAGGAGGAGAATAAGAACACCGAGACTGTTGCTTCAGATGATAATTCTCAGAAGCCAGCAGAACCGGCTGTTAATGAAGAACCTCAGAATCCTGCAGATAATCAGCCTGCTCAGAGTACAGCACAGACTCCTAAAGATCCTGCAAATAGCACTGCAGCAAACAGTAGTTCTGCAGCCTGCACACTAAGTGCGGAGAAGGATGAGGTGATTATCAGCAACTGTCTGAGTTCAAATCCTAAGATTGAGGTTATTTCAACTCTGTCAGAACAGTCCTTAGAGAACGATCGCTGTGATTTAGGCAAACGTCTTTTATCAAGCTATGGCAGAAAAGATTCTTCTGCTGCCTATCTGTTTGCTAAGTATTTTGATCCAAATTCTACAGCTCAGAGCAAATGTATTCAGAAAGATAAGACTCAGGCTCTCTACTGGTATCAGAAAGCAGCTGATCTGGGTATGAATGAGGCCAATGAGGCTATAGGTAAGCTTAAGGAGTAAAGTAAATGAAACTTCGATACATGACATTAAGTGCAGTGCTTTTAACAGCTCTGTCATGCAATACCTATGCTGATACTCCTCTTTTGATGGATGGAAAAAAGTCCATTTATCAGAGAGTACTGACAACTCCAGGCTGTGTTTTAAAGAAGAACGCCGCTGATGCTTCAGGCGATAAGGTTGCAGCCTTCTCCCGTTTCTATATATACAAGGATGAGGGTAACTCTTATCTGGTAGGTCCTGATGTCTCTGGAAAAACTACCGGATATCTTGATAAGAGCTGTGTTGTAGACTGGAAGATGCAGACTGCTCTGATGTTTACCAATCCAGCTTCACGAAACAGAGCTCTGATTTTCAAGACAAAGGATGAGCTACAGAAGATTGTTGATGACAGTGATCCAAAGAGCAAGGTTTCTCCTATGATGGAGAAGCTTTCAAAGAATGAGCAGATCCCAGGGGTAATCTCTGTAGAGCCTGAAACCTACGTTGACTACAAGAAACAGTTCTATCTGCTGCCTATTCTTGATTTTGAAGAGACCATGTTTGATGACGGCAACTATCTGCGAGAGCTTAAGATTGCCTCGGTCACCAAGAAAGAGGATAAGTCCAAGGGTAAGACCGATCTTCAGAATGAGCTGAAAACCTTTAAAGCTGCCGTTGTATTTGTAATCGATTCAAGTATATCAATGCAGCCATACATTGACAGAACCAAGGAAACCATCAGATCGATTGCCAAGCACATCAAAGAGCAGAAGCTTTCCAACAGTGTTCATTTCGGTCTTGTCTCTTTCAGATCAAGTACCAAGGCTGTACCTGAGCTTGAATATGTATCAAAGGTTTTCGTAAAACCTGGTGAGGCTACTGATGAGGAGCAGTTCAAGAAAAAGCTTGAAACTCTTAATCAGGCTACGGTTTCAAGTAAATACTTCGATGAAGATTCCTTTGCGGGTATTAATTCAGCTTTAGAGAAAATCGACTGGTCAAATTATGGCGGAAGATATGTGGTACTGATTACTGATGCAGGTGGTATCAGCGGTTCCGATAAGTTCTCTTCCACCGGTCTTGATTCAAAAGAGCTTCGTGCTGAGGCTAAGCACAAGGGTGTAGCTATTTATGCAATGCATCTTCTGACAGACTCCGGCAAGAGAAATTCAAATCATGACCGTGCTAAGAATCAGTATCAGGATCTGACTTACAACGAGACCATTCAGAAGTCTCTGTACTATCCTGTCAATGCCGGTGATGTCACCAGCTTCGGTAATAAAATCGATGAGCTTTCAAAGAACATTACTAATCAGGTAAAGCTTGCATCAATGGGTAAGGATGCTTTAGGTACAGCTCCTGATCCAAAGGATGATTCTGCCATGGCATCAGATACTGCTGCTTTAGGTTATGCTATGCAGCTTGCCTATTTAGGTGAGAAACTGGGTACAAGTGCACCTGATTTCCTTTCCGGATGGATTTCTGATCGTGATCTTATTGCCCACGACAAGGTTACAAGTACTCCAGTGGTTCTTTTAACCAAGGATGAGCTGTCCTCTTTGAAGGATATAACCAAGAAGATTCTGGACTCTGCCAATGAGGGTATTTTAAAACCAGAGGATATGTTCAGTCAGCTGAGATCTGTTGCTGTAAGTATGGGACGCGATCCTGGCTCTTTAGGCAGTGCAAACTCTATGAAGTTAGGTGAACTTGGTCTTTTAGGTGAATATCTTGAGGATCTTCCATACAAGAGCCGTATCCAGGAGCTTGATGAGCAGACCTGGGCAAATATGGGACCAGATGAGCAGAATCAGACCATAAGTGATCTGGAGTCAAAACTTAACTACTATCAGCAGTGCAATGATGATGCTGCAAGATGGATTAAGCTAAACCCTGCTGAAGATGCTTCTATGGCTGTATATCCAATTCCTCTAGAGGTTCTTCCATAAGTGGATGCTTATTTAAAAGTTAAGGATTTCTCTTTTAGCTATCCTAAAAGAGATGAAAAGAGCGGGTATACCATTCGCCTTGATTCCCTTAGGATGGAGCCAGGCTCGGTCCTGGCTGTAACCGGTGTCTCAGGTTGCGGTAAATCTACTCTTTTAGAGTGTCTGGCCCTTTTAAGAGACAACAGCAGCTTTGGTAAATACTTTATTGATGATAAGGATGTCCTTTCAGAAAAAGCCGAAGCAAGACGTCTTATCCGTTCTGCTCTCATGGGCTATATGCCTCAGAGCGGTGGGCTGATTCCTTATCTTAGTATAAAAGAAAACCTTAAATTTCAGATAGATATCTCTGGCATCTCTAAAAAGAAGCTGAATTTAAAGACAGACGATACAGACTCTCTTCTGAGAAATTCTCTTGCTCTGTTTGAGGATTTTGGACTTAGCGACGTTCTTGACCTTTATCCTTATGAGCTGTCTATCGGACAGCGACAGCGTGCGGTGTTCTTCAAGAGTATCTGCCACAATCCAAAGATTCTGTTTATTGATGAGCCAACCTCATCTCTTGATCCTCAGAATGGAGACAAACTGATTTCTGTCATGCTTGAGGTCTGTTCAAAATACAGTATGTGCGTACTTATGGTTACCCATGATCTGGCACTTGTAAGAAAACACTCTCTAAGTGTTCTGGACTACGAGTCAGATGACTCTCAGAGTGGTATTTTTGTCTACAGGGAGTCATTATGATCTTAAAGCTTGCTCTGTGCTCTCTCAGATTTGACAAGATTATCAGCATCTGTATCGTTGCATCTCTCTGTGCTGTGATTGCACCTCTGCTTCTGCTTTTCTCTCTGCGCTTTGGAATCATTTCAAATCTTGAGCATAAATTAAGCTCAAATCCTTCAAATCTTGAAATCAGAATGATGTCTGGATACAGACTGGATCGGCAGTTTTTTGATGAGCTTAGCAGCAATCCCCATATTGGTTTTGTGATGCCTCTAACCCGCTCTTTAAGTGTAACTGCTAATATCAGTTTTAATGGCAAAATTGTTCAGAATCTTGAGACTCTTCCTACAGGCATTGGTGATCCAATTGTCAGGGAAATGGGACTGAACGGTGAACTGTCTGAGACTGAAGCCTACCTGTCAGAAACTACTGCTCAGGATTTAGGTCTTAAGGTAGGGGATAACTTTAAATTTGTAATCTCCAGAATTACAGACAATAAAACAGTTAATGCAGTTGTTCCTTTTACTCTCAAGGGAATAATCAAAAAGGAGCTTCTGCCTCACAAGACGATTCTGGTTAATTTCAATACTCTGGTCTATATGGAAGATTATCGCGATGGCTTTGACCCTCCGGTTTTCTCTGACGGGGCCAATCCGAATACACAACGACAGACCTTTGCCAAGGCCAGAATATATGTGAAAAGTTTAAGTGATTTGGAACCTGTATCGAGAATGCTTCGTCAGAATTACTCAATTACAGACAAGCTTGCCTCTGTAGAGAATCTGAAGGCAATCTCCAAGGTGCTTTCCTTTATATTTACCACTATTGCGCTAACGTCTATAGCAGGTGGCGTAATGGCAACGATTGGTCTTATATTTACTAATCTTTCAAGACTTGAGAAAACTTTTGCGCTGCTGTTTTTAAGCGGTATGTCAAAGAGCGGAGTTTTCTTTATTGTCATAATTCAGAATTTCATTCTCTCAGTCTGTGCCTATCTGTGTTCACTTGGACTGTTTTACGCGGGAATGTTTACTTTTAATCTTTATTTTAAAGACCTTTTAGGTCCAGAGACTCTGGTAAGTATTCTTACCTTGTCTCACGTGATAACTGGCGGCATTCTGACTGTGCTTATCTGTGTAGCTGTAAGTATGGTTCTATGTCGTTTCAAGGTCTTGAATCTTAAGGTTGCGGATAGTTTAAGAAATGTTTAAGCAAATAGGAAAAATTGCAGCGGCAGTTTCTCTTGCTCTAAGTGCAAATGCCTACTGCAGTGACGAGGCAGTAAAAATCTTTAATCCAAATCCTCAGAAGGACGATGTGGTTATACCTATGCCTTGCGACAGGGTGATGGTTTTTAAAAAAGTTTATACCTCAAACGATCCTAAAAAGATTAAGGATAAGAATTACAATGCAGGTTCTGCCCAGAACAAGTCACCTATGGCTCAGAATCCTAATCTTAGATATGTTCAGGGCTCACTCCATGATTCAAAGGGCTATTATTTTCTGATGGCAAAGTATGAGCTTATGGCCGGACAGTATGAGGCTCTTGTCAACTCAGACAAGTGTTCTTCTCTGAAACTTAACAAGCTATCAAGACTGCCTGCAGTAAAGATTTCATATTTTGATGCTATGAATGCGGCTCACAGTTATTCGCTGTTTCTTCAGCAGTCAAAGGAGAGTTTCAAGTCAGAGAATAATACCGTGGCCTACGCCAGACTGGCCTCTGATGATGAATGGGAGTTTGCTGCCCGCGGTGGTAATGCAGTAACTCAGAGTCAGTTTGAAGCTAATCTGCCTCCTATGGAAAATGATGATTTATCCTTGTATGCCTGGTATGACGGGCCTCAGAGCGCGAATGGAAAACTGCAGCTTTCCGGACTGAAAAAGCCTAATCCTCTGGGACTTTATGACATGCTTGGTAACGCTCAGGAAATGATTCTAGAACCATTTAAGGCTGTAAGAACCGGAAGACTCCTAGGTTTGTCCGGTGGCGTCTGCGTTCGTGGCGGCAGCTTTTTAACCCCTAAGGATTCTTTAGCCAGCTCCTTCCGTACAGAAAAACATCTGTATGTAAACGGTGCTGATGTTATATCCAATGATACCTCCACAAGATTTGTGCTTTCTGTTCCTGTGGCTCAGAATACCGATGAGGTTAAAAAACTCAATTCTGATGTCGAATCTCTAGGTGATCATGATCCTCAGGATGAATCTGATAATGTTCTTGCTTCAGCCAAAAAGCGTATTGAACAGTATGAAGCTGAAAGCAAAAAAGCTCAGGAGAGCTTTAAGAAGGAAACCGACAGCTTAAAGGAACAGAATTCCTCTCTGAATGCGCTTAACTCTAACCTTGAAAAGAAGAGTGACAAGCTTCAGAAGCTCAATGAGAGTCTGATGTCATTAAATGATTCTCTGAATACCTCCAATTCAAAACTTTTAGCAGAGCTTAAGGACCTCAAGGATAAGATTACAACTGCCAATGCTCAGGCTGAGTCTATGAAGGAGGTCGCTGTTACTGCAAATCTCAGATTAGGCGGATTCCTGTGCAAGACTGTAAATGATGGTGCCAATACCTTGGGCTATTACAGAAACCTTCTGAACGTTGTGAAAAAACAGTGTGAGTCATCTAAAGATCGCTGCAAGAATCTTGAGTCAGTTAATTCGAATATTGCATTAAATGAGGCTTCCTTAAAGGAGATACTGACTTACTACGGAGATACCATGGCTAACGCCCGTATGAACTACAGCATGGGTATTTTTAAATCTCAGCTAAAAAATGCCAAGGAAGCTTTTGGTTCAAATACAAAATATGACTCTTATGTAGATACCTATTATCATCATCTGGATGGATACAAGAAGCTTTCAAAGGATTCTGCCAAGAACCACAAGCTATGGACAGATGAGTGCAGCAAGGTTGGAA
This sequence comes from Succinivibrio dextrinosolvens, assembly GCF_900116345.1. Taxonomy (GTDB): domain Bacteria; phylum Pseudomonadota; class Gammaproteobacteria; order Enterobacterales; family Succinivibrionaceae; genus Succinivibrio; species Succinivibrio dextrinosolvens_B. The sequence continues at coordinate 92,326 of NZ_FPAH01000003.1, forward strand.
AGGGAAAATAATAAATGCTACGAATATACAGATGCAAAAGACAGGAAGTTTCACCTCAGGTATTAGCCTATGCACCTCATGCTGCACAATGGGACAGAGAAATTGAACAGCAGCTTGGTCAGGAATATTCAGCAATACTGGCTCAGCCTGTTGTCGATGGCGAGTATGTAAATTTTCTGACTCCTAAAAGCGGTGAACAGATTGAGGTTGATTCCTCCAATCGTAGTCAGTTTGCAAAAGCCTCTGAACTTTTAGAGAAGCGTAAAGAGCATGTTTATAACTTTCTGATCTCAGATAAGCCTCTGCTTAATCAGGAGCTTATCTCATCACGTGCTGATTATGCCTACGCGGTAGCTCATGCTGAGAAGTTTTTTGTTCTGCAGAATGAGATACCGGTTGCGGTTGGAGCCTTATTGAATGCAAAACCAGTATGGCTAAATCCAGTACCTCCGGTAGCAGCTGCAGCAATTCCTCCTAAGAAAGGATGTCTCCTTCCTTTTTTACTGCTGCTTCTGTTAGGTCTGCTGCTTCTAGGTCTTTTATGGTGGTTTTTCCTGAGACCATGGCCAATGGAAGGAACCTTAAAGGATCGCTTCGATGCTTTATTTGGCAATCAGACTGAACAGGTTGTTGAACCTCCAGTACCTCCTCAGGAGGAAGTTAAGGAAGAACCTGTAGTTCAGCCTGAACCTAAAGAAGATGAAGAAAAGAAGGCTTTAGAAGAGAAACTAAAGGAAGAAGAGGCAAAACGACTCGCTCTTGAAGAAGAACTCAAGGCTAAAAAGGAAGCTGAGGAGAAAGCTGAACAGGAGAGACTTGCTGCTGAAGCTCTAAAGAAGAAGCAGGAAGAGGAAGCTGCACAGCTAGCTGCCAAGAAGAAAGCTGAGGCTGAAGCTAAGAAAAAGGCCGAAGAAGCTAAAAAGAAGGCTGAAGCCAAGAAGGTTCCAAAGTGTAAGACCTTAAAGGAGCAGGGCAAGATGCCTCAGATGGCAATTGCTTTTGACGGTTCTGAGTCTATGCAGATGAGATACGGTTCAACAACCAGATTAAAGGCAGCCAAGAGTGCTGCAAAGGATCTGATCGGCAGCGTTGATAAGAATGTAAGTATCGGTCTTGTGGAAATCAACGGTTGTCCAGCAGCTAAGAACAGAGGTTTCTTCGCTCCTGCAAAACGTTCTGCTCTGTTAGCCTCAATTGATAATATCAATCCTTACGCATTCGACGGAAAGACTCCACTTGTAAACGGTCTGAATTCCCTTTCAAAGATGCTTGACGGTAAGAACTCAGATGCAGTCGGTATTCTGATCTCAGACGGTGAGGATACCTGTCCTTTCACCTCTAATATGAATGTATGTACCGTGGCTCAGAAGATTCATGAGCGTCAGCCTAAGCTTAAGATCCATACAATTCTGATTGGTGATTCCATTGATTCTGCTTCCTGTATTGCAAGAAATACCGGTGGACAGGTATTCAAGCCAAAGGATGCAAAGCAGATTGAAGCTTTCTTAAAACAGGCTGGTGCTTCACTGAAGAAAGTATGTGAAGATTAAGATTCAGATAGTATTAGTTGTTATATACGAAAACAGAATATTAAGAGTAGGTTTAAGGAGAAAAAATGGCATCAAGATTACTTAACAGTGGTGATTTGAAGAATTATTTTGCCATTGGAGAGGATGGTGTTCTGGTATGGCAGAGAGCTGATGCCTTCAGATCCTCCATTATTACTTCAGAACAGCTTGGTCAGAAATATGCTGATTATCTGGCTGTTCCAAGATTTACTGCTGATGGTTCTCATGTGGACTGGTTTATTCCGTTTGCAGCTGACAACAAACAGGGCGAGTACAGTGTGGTCGCATGGCCGGCAGCTTCACCGGCTGAAAAGCGTGCTGCTATGGAAGAGCTTAATCGTCTGAATGAGAAATTTCTAAACTATGGTTTTAATCTTCAGGCTCGTGCTCTTAATGCCAACGACAGATTGTTTGCTCATTTTCTGACCGGTACCGGAGATGGTGATGCTGTTAATCCTGCAATTCATTTCCCTGATGAAGAATGTGTTTACATTGTAAACGGCCGTCCAGTAATTACTTTCTGGGGCTTTTTGAATCGAGGTGATACCTTATCTGGTGATCCTTTCACAAGATTAAGAGCCTCTCTACCTCCTGTCGCAGGTGCTGCTCCTGTAAAACCTGCAGTTGCAGCGACTCCAGTCGCAACTCCTCATAAGTGGTGCTGGCTGCTTCTGCCTTTACTGTTACTGCTCTTACCGCTGCTTGCTTATCTGTTATGGTGGTGGTTCTTTGCAAGAGTACATGGACTACCTCTGTTTGGTAGCTTCCCTGATCTTGGTAATTTATCATTAGAGCCTGCTCAGAAAACTCTGGTTGTTCCTGACAGACTTGACAAGGAGAAGATTGTTCGCCTTAATGATGGTACAGTCGTAAAGGTTGATGGAGAAAATGTTCAGGGCAGTGTTCCTGTAACAGAAGAGCCACAGACTGTTCCTGAGAACGTAATTCCAGATGCACAGCAGGAGCCGGTTTCTGAACCTGCAGCAAATGAACCTGTTGCAGAAGATCCTAATGCAAATCAGAATGAAACTCCTGCACAGGAGCCTGAAAATCCTGCAGCACAGGAAGATAATAAGAACGCTGATAATGAACAGCCTTCAGAGAATCCTCAGGATCCATTACAGAACAAGACTGATGACAATCAGAATGTTCCTGTACCTCCACAGCTTAGTGAAGATAACACCACAGCTCCAGTAGCTGATGGTCCTCAGCTTTCCAACTCTGATCTGAACAGTGGTGATATTACAAAGCTGGATGGAACCTGGAAAGTAAATTCCGCAATTGTTGATAAAAAGACCAATAAACCTATTCAGCTTGAATATAATTTCAAAGATGGAAAGGGAACCGCTACTATTTCTCAGAAAAATGGTGTTAAATGTACCGGTAATGTAAATGGAGGATTATCCGGTGGTGCTCTGACAATTCAGGGTAATTCCATTGCCAACTGCACCGATGGTTCCTCCTATGCAATGCCTAAGGTTGTATGTAAGCCTGGTAAAGATGGAAACTCTGACTGTACTTCATCTTATGATGGCAAGTCATCAGGAACAACAAAGTCTGAATTTCCTATGACTATTCACAGGTAAACAGGAAGATCATTATGATGAAATCAAGTTTGGTTTGTATTGCCGTTGCTCTTAGTGTATTTGTCACCGGCTGCGCTTCCACCGATTCTGGTTCGGTTAATCCAAATCTGAAAAAGGACGAACCAAAGTTCTTCTCAAAATCTGGAGGTGGCGCCTGTCTTATCGGAGCAACCATCGCAGGTCTGGCATGTCTTGGCATCAAGGACGATAACAAGGCCGCAGCCTGTCTTATCGCGGCAACTGCCGGCTGTGCCGCAGGTATGACTGCCAACTATATGCTTGATAAAACCAGAGCTAATTATCACAATCTTGAGGATCAGCTTGATGCCAGCAAGAAGCAGGTTCAGGACAGTATAAACAGTACCAGAACCCTAAAGGAAACTTCAGAGCAGACTTTAGCTGATGATCGTGCCGAGGTTGAAAGTATCAAGGCTAACATCAAAGCAGGAACTGCCTCAAAGGCTGATTTAGAGAAAAAGCTTTCAGATATGGAGGCAAATCTTGCTTACATGAGAAAGAGACTTGATTCGGATAAATCAACGCTTAATGAATACAGGTCCTTAAGAGATTCCCTTGATAGGGGTGAAGGTGGCAAGCCTGCAACTAACAGCAGAGTGGCCGAGAGAAAAGCTGAAGAGCTTGATAATGAGATTGAAAGATTAGAGCAGAATATATATGAGCTTGAAAACTCAATCTCAAGTTATGCTCAGCAAACCTCAATTGTAAAGGGCGATGTAAGCCAGATTAGTATTTAGGAATTAAGCTTTTATGAAGAATATAAATAAGTTAGTTTTACTTGGTTCATTATTTTTAACAGCCTGTACAACATCTCCGGATAAATGCGACCCAAGTATTAGTGACCCAAGTTTTCTGGATAAACTAGGTTGTGTTGCTTCCGGTTCCTATGAGAAAAGAGTTAATGCCAAGTCTCAGGAAATTAAAGATCTGGCTGCTCAGCAGAAAGAGTTGTCTCAGAGTGTTATTGAACTTGAAAGTCAGCGCAGTGCTATTATTTCTGACAGGACTACACGTTTGGCCGAGATGGATAAGATAAATGATAATCTAAGTTCTCTTGAGGCATCTTTAAGACAGAAGAATGCTATGACCAAAGATCTTCAGACAAAGATTAACAATGTCAGAAATTCTTCAGAGGCAGTAAAGAATCTGGATGAAGATGCAAGCATTATGGAGAAGAAGGCTAAGGTTGCTCAGCTGAAGAAACAGTATGATGAACTGTTAGATAGTATGGCTCAAGGCTATTAAACAGACAAAAAAAGTGCCAGGATCAAGAATGATAAAAGAAATCCTGGCACATCAAATTCTTTCTATTGGATCTTAATTTTAGGTGATCTTTTCAGATAAGCAATTTTTTATACAGAATTCAGAAATATGTTAATAAAAGCCGATATTCAATAGAATCAATCAGTTGGCTTTTTTATGAATGTCTGTAAAACATCAACTCTTTGTTTTTTCCTTTTAAAAATTTCTCGATTTTGTGAAGTACCCTCTTGTCTTTTGTATATTATTTTTTTCTTTACCAATCTTCAAAAAAATGTGATTTCTGCTAAAATAAGGCCAAATTTTTTAACGTTGAAAGAGTGTTATGCAAGAATCTATTTTACGTAAACTAGAGGCTCTGGTTGAGCGTCATCAGGAAGTTGAACAGCTTTTAAGCCAGCCTGATGTTATCGCGGATCAGGATAAATTCCGTGAACTTAACCGTGAGTATTCACAGCTGCAGGTTACAGTAACTACATATAAAGAATATACAACCGCTGTATCAGATCTTGAAGAAATGGAGCTGATGCTGAATGGTGATGATGAAGATATGAAGGCTATGGCCGAGGAAGAAATCGGTCCTACCAGAGAGAAGACTGAGCATCTTGAACATGAGCTTCAGTTACTTCTTCTTCCTCATGACAAGCGCGATGACTGTAACTGCTTCCTTGAAATCCGTGCCGGTACCGGTGGTGATGAAGCTGCTCTGTTTGCAGGTGATCTGTTCAAGATGTACACCCACTATGTTGAGTCAAAGGGCTGGCAGCTTGAGGTTATCTCTGTAGCAGAAGGTGAAATGGGCGGCTACAAGGAAATTATTGCCAAGATGTCTGGTGAAGGCGCATATGGCTATATGAAGTTTGAGTCAGGTGGTCACCGTGTTCAGCGTGTACCTGTAACAGAAACTCAGGGCCGTGTTCACACCTCCGCATGTACTGTAATGGTTCTGCCAGAGATTCCACCTGCAGAAGCTCCAGTTATCAATCAGTCTGATTTAAGAATTGATACCTTCCGTGCATCAGGTGCCGGTGGTCAGCACATTAACAAGACTGATTCTGCAATTCGTATTACCCACCTTCCAACTGGTATTGTGGTTGAGTGTCAGGATGAGCGTTCACAGCATCAGAACAGAGCCCGTGCTATGGAAGTTCTGTACTCAAGACTTGCTCAGTTAGAGGAAGATAAGAGAAATGCACAGGCTACTGAGATGCGTCACAGTATCTTAGCTTCAGGTGACCGTTCTGATCGTATCAGAACCTATAACTTCCCTCAGAGCCGTATTACCGATCATCGTATCAACCTGACTGTTTATCGTTTAGACGAAGTTCTGGCAGGTAATCTTGATCTGATGCTTAAACCTGTAATTGAGGAGTTCAAGGCAGAACAGCTTGCTTCTATGGCTTCTCAGGGTGCTCTGTAATCCCATCACAAATAAATAACTATTCACAGTTTTCTGTGGATAGTTATTAAAAATCCTTCCTATGACTATATTTGAAGCTTTAAAACTCTCCCGTGCAAAACTTGCTGGTGCAGGAATAGAAAGTGCTTCTCTTGATGCCTCTTTAATTCTTTCTTATCTGACAGATTTAACTAAGGTTCAGCTGATTACTCATGATACAGATGAACTTTCTGATGAAACTGTAAATCATTTGAATGAGCTGATAGAGAAGAGAATTAGCGGTTATCCTATTGCTTATATTCTTGGATATAAGGAATTTTGGGGATTGAAGCTAAAGGTAACTGAAGATACTTTAATTCCAAGACCTGATACCGAGATAATAGTTCAAAAGGCTCTCGACTGTAAGGTTCATGGCCCAATTCTGGATATGGGAACCGGAACTGGCGCGATTATTCTGGCTTTAAAATCAGAGTATGGGGATGCGGTTGAGGCTTATGCCTGCGATATTTCTAAAAAAGCTCTAAATGTTGCCAGAGAGAATGCAAGAACTCATTCCCTGGATGTAACCTTTATTGAGTCAGACTGGTTCAGTGCTTTAGGGGATAAGAAGTTTTCTTTAATTGTTTCAAATCCTCCTTACATTGAGGAGAATGATCCCCATCTTACAAAGACTTCTCTTCCTTATGAACCTATAAGTGCTCTGACTTCCGGTTCTGATGGTCTTGATGATATCCGAATCATATGTGCAGATGCTCTCTCTCATCTGGAGTCAGGCGCACCTCTGCTGATTGAACACGGCTATAACCAGGGCAAATCCGTTGCCACTATTTTTACTGAAAACGGTTATAAGAATGTGGAAACCATCAAAGATTTAGCCGGAAATGACAGAGTAACGATTGGGTTTCTTATCTAGTCTGAAAAGAAATACGGCACCAGGTGAAGCACCTGATGCCGATAAGATCCTTATGTTTGTTTGATTGTATAGAATTAACTTATGGGTTCATTATACGGAGAATTAAATTAAAAAAGTTGATCTAGAGCAATGTTTGGAAAATATGCTCATTTTTATATAATAAATTAAACAGTCCTACGTGTTTGTTTGCCTAATCTTATATCTTCTTTGCCTAATTTTGTATAAAACGTTTTTTTACTCTAGTTCCTAATAAAATTAAATCCGATTTATCTGCTGAAATCCTCCTTATGACCTAATCTTAAAATGAGTTCTTTTGTGAGGTACGCCATGACAGATGTATTTGAGAAGCTATTAAAAGGAAGAAAGGTAAATATTCGCTCTGAAGAATTTGCTCCCGCAATTGAGAATATCTATTGGGCAAATGCTATGTGCCATAGAATCAATTTCAGCGAACCTGATTTTAAGATTCTGAAAACTCTTTTTGATGAACTCTTCAATGGCAAGCTCCCTCCGTCTTCAATTCTAATCCCTCCTATTCATATATATTTTCCACGCCATCTGTTTATTGGAGAGAATGTTTTTGTCAATCATAACAGTACCTTTATGGCGGCAGGAGGTATTGAGATTGGTGAAGGTACCTTTATTGGTCCTAATGTATCAATCATTACGGATAATCATGAATTTGGCTCCCTTCAGTATTTGCATCCAAAAAGGGTAAAGATTGGAAATAGAGTCTGGATCGGTGCCAATGCGCTGATACTTCCGGGAGTAACAATAGGGGATGATGCTGTGGTTGGTGGTGGAGCTGTAGTAACTTCGGATGTGGAGAGTAAGACACTGGTTGGAGGTAACCCAGCCAAGGTTATTAAGAAACTTAAGTAATTACTCGATGATTTAAGATTGAGGCAAGAGTTTTAAAGACAAAAAAAAGACGCTATAAAGCGTCTTTTTTTCACACGTCAGAATTAATCTAAGCCTGAAGTGTCGTCTGATGAACCGTTTATGTAGCCATTGCCATTTAACTCGTCATCATTACCAACAGAGCATAGTCTGTGAAGGTGACGTGGCTGGATAACCTGAAGATACTTCTTGAAAATTTTTGCGTTATGATCGGTAATAACCTCATCTGAAGTAATCTGTTTTACAAAAACTTTCTCTTCTTCTGTTTTTGGCTTGCGAGTTCCGTTGTAAAGCTCCATCATTGCAGTGCCATACTTCTCAAGCAGGTTTGACTCATTGATAGTAAAATCACCACTGCGACGGATACCACGTGCAAAGTGCTGGAAATCATTAAAAGGCTTTTCTGACTCAAAGCTCATTTTTGTATCCTCAAATTAGATTACATATACAAATACAAAATTCATGGAATTATATGCTTTTTTTTAGTGTATGTGTAGCATTTAGTTGAAATTATTCTCAGACCGCATTCTACCTGCTGATCTTCAAAGAAAAATGAAATCTATCTCGCAAATTTATACATTAATATGGAAAAGCGTTTTTTTAACATTTTGAACTTTAAGATAAAAATTTTTCAAAAATGTTTTTTTGAAATAAAAACAGTTAATAAAATTGAGTGTTTACAGGCACTTTGCTAGAATTAGCATGTTAGAAAATAAAATCTGCATGATAGATAGAGCAGAAATTAAAAGAATAAATAATGTTCTCTTTAATCGTAAGAGTATCTGTCATAACGTTAATTTAAACTGACTTTTACAGACTTACACGCAAACTTAAAGAGCAAAGGGCATAAGTCGAAAGAATACTGCAGCCCTTTTTTGCTATTAAATAGCATAGGAATCTTCTGAATGGGAAGATTTGTGTAATTAGGTTATTTTGGATTTTGGAGCTTATTAAATGACTGTTGCTGTTGGTGAAGAGGAGAAAATCCCTCGCAACTTTATTACCGACATTATTGATGATGATTTAAATTCAGGTCGCCATGACCATGTTGCAACCAGATTCCCTCCAGAGCCAAATGGTTACCTTCATATCGGTCACGCAAAATCAATCTGTCTGAATTTCGGTCTTGCTAGAGATTATAAAGGAACCTGCAATTTAAGATTTGATGATACCAACCCTGAAAAAGAGGATATGGAATATATCAATTCCATCCAGAGAGATGTTCAGTGGCTTGGATTTAAATGGACTGAGATTCGTCATTCTTCTGATTACTTCGACCGTCTGTACGGTTATGCTTTAGAGCTGATCGACAAAGGCCTTGCATATGTTGACGAGCTTTCTCCTGATGAGATTCGTGAATATCGTGGAACCTTAAAGGAGCCTGGCAAAGAGAGTCCATTCAGAAACCGTCCAATTGAAGAAAACCGTGCTCTGTTTGAGAAAATGAAGGCAGGTGAATTCAAAGAAGGTCAGGTTTGTCTGAGAGCAAAGATTGATATGGCATCGCCATTCATATGTATGCGTGACCCTGTTATTTATCGAGTAAGATTTGCAGAGCATGCCATTACAAAGGATAAGTGGTGTATTTATCCTATGTATGATTTTACACACTGCATCTCCGACGCTATTGAGGGGATTACTCATTCTATCTGTACTTTAGAGTTCCAGGATAACCGCAGACTTTATGACTGGGTTTTAGATCATATTTCCATCAAGGCTCGTCCTCATCAGTATGAGATGAGCCGTCTGAATCTTGAAGGTTCTATCACTTCAAAGCGCAAGCTGAACCTTCTAGTTAAAGAAGGCATTGTTGATGGATGGGATGATCCTCGTCTGACCACTATCTCCGGTCTGCGTCGCAGAGGCTATACACCTGCTTCCATCAGAGAGTTCTGTCGCCGTATCGGTGTGACCAAGCAGGAAAATGTTGTAGAGATGAGCGCCCTTGAGTCATGCATCAGAGATGATCTTAACAGAAATGCTCCTCGTGCTATGGCTGTGCTTCGCCCAATCAAGCTGGTTATTGATAACTATGGTGAGGAAGGTGTAACTGATACTTCATATACTATCAGTAATCATCCTGAGCGTGAGGATTTAGGTTCTAGAATCATCACTATCAGCAAGGAGCTGTATATTGACGAGGCCGATTTTAGAGAAGAGGCTAATAAGCAGTATAAGCGTCTGAAGCTGGGGCATGAGGTTCGTCTGCGTAATTCCTACGTGGTTCAGGCCGTTTCCTGCGAAAAGGACAGTGAAGGCAAGGTTACCGTGGTTCATGTTGTAGCAGTTCCAAATTCAGTTGGTGCAACTATTGAAGGTCATAAGCCAAAGGGAGTAATCCACTGGGTTGATGCTAATAACTGCTATCGTGGCAAAGTTAATCTATATGAGAATCTGTTTAATGTACCTAATCCAGGTGCTGCAGAGGATTTCCTTTCAACTGTAAACAAGAATTCTAAGATTGAAATTGAGAATGCAGCCTTAGAAGCAAGTTTGAAGAATGCAAAGGTTGGTCAGAGTTTCCAGTTTGAAAGAGAAGGTTATTTCTGTGTCGACAGCAAGAACTTTACTGATGATAATCCAGAGTTTAATCTTACTGTTGCTCTAAGAGAGACCAAAAAAGTTTCTGTATAACAAGCGATAAGTGAAAGAAGGAGTGAGTACACTATGTCAGATTTTGAAAATGATGACGCTCAGAAGGAAGAGGGTAAGGTAGCGCCTCCACCAGGAAGTGATTATGAAGTAGCATTCACTTATCATTCTGATAATCAGCTAGAAAGAGCTTATGATAAAGCTGAGCATTGGGTGAAGGTTGGTGTTCGTCCTAATCAGATCTTCCTAGATGATAGATCAATGGGAGTTATCAATTTCCGAAAGGAAATGAGAGATCCTCTTTTAATTCAGGCTGGTGTTGAACGTTTAATCGATTTCAGATGTTCACTGACTCTTTCTGATACTGATGTAGATGCTGTATTCTCAAGTGTCTGCTATTATGAGCCAGGTTCAGAGCCAACCTATATCAATGCTTATGATCCTGAGCTTTCATCCATTAAAGAGGTTTTGAATATGGTAAGTACCAATTTATTCAATTACTTGCAGAAACCTCTTCTTCAGCAGGATGAATAGAATTATCCATATATATTCAAGCATCGTGTAAAGCACGGTGCTTTTTGATTATGTATTAGATTAGCTTCTGTGCGATACAAGAAAACAGTCGACACAGAACTGTATTAGGTAAGTCAGCTGTTCCCTTTGCAATAAGAAGAACTGGTCTGACTCAATAATTAGATAATTACATAGATATTCTGAATAATTGGATATCTAAAAAACAATAATTGAATTACAGGAGTATTTAGGTGACAAAGTATAAGTTAGATAAACTTGCTTTAGTCGTAACTGTAATGGCATTGCCAACTCTTAGCATGACAGGCTGCGTTACTGTAAAAGACTATTACCAAGAATATTTTGGTATGGATAAGAGTACAAGAGAAGTTACCGGCTATTACGAGCACGTTGATTCAAAGATCTACAGAAATACTCTTGTTGTTCCTGAAGGTTTGGATAATCCTGGTCTTAACTCTGAGTTGACCATTCCACAGGTTGATGCCAAGGCTCTACATGGCCCTCTGGGAGAGGCTGTTGATGTTCGTCCTCCAACAGCTCCATACAGGTCTGATATGGGTATTCATACTCAGTGGTCTGATGGTGAGGCTATTGTCTGGTTTGAGAGAAACGGTTCTCATGGAATTCAGACAGAGGATGATGCGTGGATGCTTCTTGCATCTGTGCTCAAGCACATGAATATTGGTGTCGGAAGAATTGCACCAGGCCAGTATCTTCTGACCACCATTTCCCGTGACTTTACAGAGTTCGGTAAGCCTTACGATATAACGGATGCCGATGTTGGTCTTAAGAAGTACAATCAGATCTATCAGATTCGTGTGGGAAGAAATTCCGACGGTTCTTTAGGTATTGCTTCAAAGCTGATTGGTTCAATGACTTCTCTGTCATCAGGCAAGGGAATGGAAGATGTTCTTGATATGATTGAGCAGGAACGTTTTGCTATGGGCTTTGCAAACAATATCATTCACGAGATCGATGCAAAACAGCATGAGTCTGCAGTTGATCCAGACAACCTTGTTGTATCAATCGGTAAGGATCACAACAAGCATCTGGCAATTATTGTTGAAGCTCCATTCGAAACTACTACCTCTATTCTGGAAGGTCTGTTTGACAGATGCGGATGGAAGATTATCAAACACTCTGTAGCTAAGGCAGAGTATGACGTTGAAGTTAATGACAATACAGATAACTGGGTGAATGTAAGAGGCAGACGTCTTCTTGATATAAATACCGGCAAGTACAAGATTCGTGTTGGTATCCACCAGAAGAAGTACAGTGCAATTACTTTCTATAACGAAAAGGATACACCAATTCCAGATCAGGAAATTTCAAGACTATATCCTGGTTTTGCAGACGTTCTGGTTGAAGAATTCAAGAACTATTCAGGTGCTCAGGCTGTAAAGGTTGAAGCTAACTGATAGATTGTTCTGAAAGTATAATAAGGCGTGCTATTGCGTAAGTGGTAGTGCGCTTTTTGTTTTTCGGTCAGCTGCCTAGTAGGGAGAGAATAATACTCTTGCTGTTGATGATTCTTGAGAAAAGAGATGCAATAACCTGCTGTCTTACCATCAGCTCAGCCAGTTTTGATGCCTCTTCTGCATAGTCAGTATCTTCGATTCTTGAGCGCGCATCAGAAAGATTTTCGTACATAGAACTGTTGTTGCGGATTGCTGATTCCATTCTGTTCTGAACAGCGCCCAGCCTTGCCTGATATGAGCTTACTGTATTTATGTATTTATCGATGCAACCAAGTACAGACTCGGCGTTTGAAGCAGAGGTGAGCGAGAAAGAAAGTGAACCGCCTCCTACCTTAAAATAGGATTCACCATCAGAGATCTGGAGATATGAGGCCATGCCGGAAATCGAGAATCCATCGGCAAAGCCTGGAATGGAGATTTTATCTCCTACATTGCCAGTACACTGAATATCAATGCTGCCATTAGAACTGAAAAGCCCGCCAGTATTACCAGAGAGTATCTGTGCTCCACCGAAAGTTGTACTGTTTGATATTCTGTTGATTTCATTGCATAACTCCTGTGCTTCCAAATCCATTGCTGCTCTATCTTCATCGGTATATGTACCAGACGCTGCCTGAATTGCCAGAGTTCTAATTCTCTGCAGCATATTCTTGCTTTCATCCAGAGCATGTTCCATGGTCTGAGCAACTGAAATTCCATCATTTAAGTTCCTAGAGCCCTGCTTATAGCCATTTATCTGGGCGGTAAGGCGGTCCGCAATCATAAGTCCAGCAGGATCATCTTTAGCGGAATTTATTCTTTTTCCAGAGGCCAGTCTTTGAAAGACTGTATCAAGCTCTGAGGTAACGTTATTCAACGTCCTCATAGCACTCATACTCGCTATATTTGTCATATATAGTGGCATTCTGAGTTTCCTCTTTTTAGATAGAAATAATTATTATTTTTTATGATATATGTATCGTTATATATAGTTATAACGGCATAAATTCAGATTTCTGAATAGCAGAAATTGTCTCTAGGTGTAATCTAACTGTAAACGTTTACCTGAAATGTCTGAAACAAATGCAGTGGCATAAAACTGCCTTTGATTTTGAAATCTAACTATGTAAAAACTAAAACGTTTTCAAAGAAGATGGACTTCTGTATTTATAAAATAATTAATCCTAGGAATGTGATTTGTATCTAAAACTACTGTTAAATTTCGTGGAGTCCTATCAACTTTTCATAAATTCTTAGATTATTCCTGGCAAGAAAATTTTATTATACAGTTACTTAACAAACATAAAACAATAAGGAGTCGTGTATGCCAAGATATATGTGGTTTATTATCTCGGTAATAGCCTTGCTTGTAGGTTATTTCGTGTATGGTCGAATTGTCGAAAGAATTTTCGGCCCAAATCCAGCCCGATCAACCCCAGCTAAAACCAAGAGTGACGGTGTTGACTATGTTGCCATGCCAAAATGGAAACTATGGTTGATTCAGTTACTTAACATCGCAGGTGTAGGCCCTGTATTTGGTCCTATTCTTGGTGCTGTTTATGGTCCAACTGCTTTATTATGGATTGTTATCGGTACAATTTTTGCCGGAGCTGTTCATGATTACTTCTCTGGAATGCTTTCTGTTCGCTATGGCGGTGCAAATGTTCCTGATGTAGTTGGTTATAACCTAGGTAAGATTGCCAAGAACGGTATGCGTGTTTTCGCAACTATTCTGCTGTTACTGGTAGGTGTTGTTTTTGCTACTGCTCCTGCGGGGCTTCTAGCAAAACTTTCAGTAGGTCACTTTGATGGTGTAATGACCTTTGGTGCTTGGTTAGGCGTAATCTTTGCTTACTACTTCTTCGCAACCATTATTCCTATTGATAAGATTATCGGTAGAATCTACCCTGTATTCGGTGCATTACTGCTGATCATGGCAATCGGTGTTACCGTTGGTATGTTTGTTCAGATGCCAGATAGCTTCTACTCTTGGGCAACATTTGATCACAATCCTCATCCTAAGGATCTGCCAATCTTCCCTCTAGTATTCATTACTATTGCCTGTGGTGCTCTGTCAGGCTTCCACTCAACTCAGTCTCCTCTGATGGCTCGCTGCGTTGAGAATGAGTCTGAAGGCCGTATGGTATTCTATGGCGCAATGGTAGCTGAAGGCTTTATCGGTCTGGTATGGTGTACTGTTGGTATGACCTTCTACCCAGATGCTCAGGCTCTATTAGCTGCAGGTGGTCCTGCTGTTGTAGTTAACGATTCCTGCGTTGCTTTATTAGGCGGAGTTGGTGGTCTTCTAGCTATTCTTGGTGTGGTTATTCTTCCTGTTACCTCAGGTGATACCGCATTCAGAGCTGCCCGTTTAACTATTGCTGATGTTATTCATCTGCCACAGGTTAAACCAGGTAAGAGACTGATAATTGCTATCCCTGTATTCTGTATTGGTATTGCTTTATCTCAGATTGACTTCAACATCATCTGGAGATACTTCGGTTTCTCAAATCAGACTCTTGCAGGAATCTGTTTATGGTCCGCTGCAGCTTACCTGTTCAGGAAGGGTAAGTTCCACTGGATCTGCTCAATTCCAGCTACATTCATTACTGTAGTATCAGTAAGCTATATCTGCTACGAGAAGTCAATGGGCTTCGGTTTAGATATTACAACCTCCAATATTATTGGTGTTGTTGTAGCTGTAATCTGTCTAGTAAGCTTGCTGAAGTTTGGTAAGACACCTGTAGAAGGTGCTCCAACTGATGTCTGATTTTTAGACAAATCTGTTTAACCGCAAAATCCTCTGAACTCCTATTCAGGGGATTTTTTTTGCTATCGGCATTAGGTAATCTTCTTCGTTTTCAGTATGTTAAAATGTCCTCAGTATAATTGAGGTTAAAAAAATGAGAGGACTATTTGTTACAGGTACCGGTACCGATATCGGTAAGACCTATGTAAGTGCAGCCATAGCAAGAGAACTTACCAAAAAGAATTTGTCTATTGCATACTATAAGGCAGCTGTGAGTGGCTCCGATAGTATCGAACATTCTGATGCCGGCTTTGTAAGGGATTCATCCGGAATAAAACAGAATACCGAATCACTTCTTTCTTATCTTTATGAAAAACCACTGTCACCTCATCTTGCAGCAAGAGGAGAAAATCGCTTTGCAAGCCTGGATAAAATTTTAAAAGACTTCAATTACCTAAGAGTCAACTATGATTATGTACTCTCGGAGGGGGCGGGTGGAATTATATGTCCAGTTGTCTGGGAGAAGAATGATCATCTGATGTATCTTGATATTCTCAAGGCTTTAAAACTTAATGCAGTGGTTGTAGCTGATGCCGGACTTGGAACAATTAATCATACAGTATTGACCATAAGTTACCTTAAACAGAACAGTATAAAAGTAAAGGGCGTAATACTTAATAATTTTGATAATTCCTCTGTAATGCATAATGATAACCTAAAGATGATTGAGGAGATCTCTGGAGTTAATGTTATTGCAACATTGGGAATAGGTGATAAAGAACTGAATTTACGCTATCAGAACATGGAAGATTATTTTGATGAGTGCTAACGAGAATTTAATTGATTTTGATGTAAAGCATATATGGCATCCGGCTGCTCAGATGAAGGACTATGAGTCATTTCCGCCTATTCCGGTAGTTAAGGGAAAAGGCTGTTATCTGTACACCGAAGATGGTCATGAAATTCTGGATATTATCAGTTCCTGGTGGTGTAACCTTTTAGGTCATTGCAACGATGAAATCTCAGATGCCCTTTGCTCTCAGGCAAAGACGCTTGAACATGTTATATTTGCAAACTTTACTCACCCATGGGTTGTAGAGCTTACCAAGGAACTGTTAAGTATCGTTCCAAAGGGGATTACGCACTTTAACTACGGTGACAACGGCTCATCTTCTGTAGAAATGGCACTGAAGATCGCTTTTCAGTACCAGCAGCAGATTGGTCAGACAAAAAGACGAAGATTTGCATGTCTGTCAGAAGGCTATCATGGCGAAACAATTGGAGCTTTATCAGTTGGCAGCATGGATTTATATAATCTGATGTATAAGCCAATGATGATGGATAACATCCATATTGAAGCTCCCGATCTGTTTTTACATCCTGAGGATTATCCTCATAAATGTATGGAGAGAGCAGAGAAGGTTTTCCAGGAGCATGGTTCTGAACTCTGTGCTCTGATTGTTGAGCCTCTGCTTCAGGGCGCCGGAGGAATGAGAATTTATCCTGCTGAATACCTTAAGTTTCTGAGTGACCTTTGCAAAAAGCATGGCGTGCTTTTAATTGCAGATGAGATTGCTACCGGATTTGGACGAACTGGCAAATGGTTTGCCTGTGATCATGCTGGAATAACACCTGATCTGATGTGTATGTCTAAGGCTCTTACCGGAGGTTACATGCCTATGTCTGTAGTTGGTGTAACAGATCAGGTTTATGATGCATTTTTAGGTGAATACTCTGAGGGGAAGGCTTTTCTTCACTCCCATACCTATGCAGGTAATCCTTTAGCGTGTGCCTGTGCTCTCAGTGTCATACGAATCCTAAAACGAGACCATATCATTGAAAAAGCATGTGAAACCGCTCAGTGGTTAAGAAACTCTTTTGCCCAGAGATTCTCTTCACTTGAAAATGTTGGTCAGGTAAGAAGTATCGGTCTTATCAATGTTATGGAAATCGTAAAGGATAAGACTACAAAGGAGAGATTCCCGTCTTCTTTAAGACTTGGATACAGAATATATCAGGACGCTCTTAAGGAAGGACTGCTGTTAAGACCTATAGGGGATACTCTTTACTTTAATCCTCCTCTGAATATCTCCAGAGAGGATCTGTCAAAGGCTATGGATATTACCTACAAGGTTCTGATAAGAAATCTAGATAAAATATCCATATAAATAAGCAAAAGGAGGTGCATCTGCACCTCCTTACAATCACTGTATTTTAATGTTACTTGTTCTTTAAGAACTCGTTAACATTCCTTTCAATCCTTGCTGCAATGTCAGTGTTCTCTGATTTCTCGAACTTCTCACCGGTAATGTTCTCGAAAAGCTCTAGGTAACGATTTGAGATTGATTCAACAATCTGTGGAGTCATCTCTGGAACGGTCTGACCAGCCTTACCCTGGAAACCATTGTCCATCAGCCACTCACGAACGAATTCCTTTGATAGTTGCTTCTGAGGCTCGCCCTTCTCAAATCTCTCCTGGTAACCATCCTTGTAGAAGTAACGGCTTGAATCAGGAGTATGGATTTCGTCCATCAGGTAGATGGTTCCCTTGTGCTTACCAAACTCGTACTTGGTATCAACAAGGATTAGACCTCTCTTTTCTGCAATCTCAGTACCACGCTTGAATAGGGCAAGGGTGTACTTCTCAAGTAAAGCATACTCCTCTGGAGTTGCAAGACCTTTTTCTAAAATCTGTTCTTTTGAAATGTCTTCGTCATGAAGGCCTAATTCAGCCTTGGTGGTAGGAGTAATGATTGGCTCAGGGAATTTCTGATTCTCCTTCATACCCTCAGGTAGCTTAACACCACAGATCTCTCTAACACCGCTCTTGTATGCTCTCCATGAGCTGCCGCATAGGTAGCCGCGAACGATCATCTCTACAGGGAAGCCTTCACACATGATACCAACAGAAACCATTGGATCTGGAGTAGCGATCTTCCAGTTAGGGCAAATATCAGTAGTTGCATCAAGGAATTTTGCTGCAATCTGGTTTAGCATCTGTCCTTTGTATGGAATTCCCTCTGGTAGAACAACGTCAAAAGCAGAAATTCTGTCGGTTGCTACCATAACCAGCATTTCATCATTGATGTTGTAAACGTCTCTTACCTTACCGTGATAAACACTTTTCTGACCAGGGAAATTAAATTCGGTTTTTGTTAATGCGTTACTCATGATATTTGACTTAACCTAATTAAAGGCAGTGAACCTGCCATGAAAAGAAAGATTTTAGCTGCTTAAAAAGAAGCTAAAGTTCATGTGAACGCTGAAATTATACACTAATGTGTATAAAGCTTTTGTTATTCATTAAATTTGCATTTTATTGGGGCAGAGTAATTTAATTTTGTGGACCGGATTAAAGAAAGAACAAAAAAAACTAAAAAAAATTTTGAGTTGATAAACAGCTAATATATGCCTTTTGTTTGTTTATCTAAAAAAATATTAAAAATAACGCTTGCCATATCTCAATTCACCCATTATAATGCACTCACTTTCTACGGATGCTTAGCTCAGTCTGGTTAGAGCATCTGCCTTACAAGCAGAGGGTCATAGGTTCGAGTCCTATAGCATCCACCATGTAGAAAAGTTCATCCAAATTGGATGCTTAGCTCAGTCTGGTTAGAGCATCTGCCTTACAAGCAGAGGGTCATAGGTTCGAGTCCTATAGCATCCACCAT
>NZ_FPAH01000037.1 GCF_900116345.1 Succinivibrio dextrinosolvens
ATGCGGTATTAGCAGTCGTTTCCAACTGTTGTCCCCCTCTATCAGGTAGCTTCCCAAACTTTACTCACCCGTCCGCCACTCGTCATCAGGAAAAGCAAGCTTTTCCTATGTTACCGTTCGACTTGCATGTATTAGGCCTGCCGCCAGCGTTCAATCTGAGCCATGATCAAACTCTTCGATAAAAAAGATTTTGATTTATTTTTTTTGATAGTCCTTCAGCCTTAGCCTTCTCTATCTCTTTGTTTCCCTCTTCCGAGGGCCCACACAGATTGTCCGTACTTGTTTTTAAAGAACTTTTAAAACGCTTGGTTTTATTTGTCGTTGTCGTTCGTGACAACGGAAATGCATTATAGACTCTTTTTTTTTAGTGTCAAACATTTTTTTATTAGAAGTTTGTCACATTTTAATACTTTCGCTTATTTATGCGGTTTTTAAAAATCAAATAGTCTATTTTATTTTACAAAGCCATTTGACTGCAGTGACCACATATTTGTGTAGATACCATCTAAGGCAAGTAGTTCCTCATGAGAACCGCTCTCAACAATCTTTCCATCGTTAACAACAATGATCTTATCCATTGATTTTAAAGTAGAAAGTCTGTGAGCTATGGCAATAACAGTTCTCCCCTGCATGATATTTAGAAGATTTTTCTGAACTATATCCTCGGTTTCTGAATCCAAAGCTGAGGTAGCTTCATCTAAAATCAGAATTGGAGCATTCTTTACAATGACTCTGGCAATGGCAATTCGCTGTTTCTGTCCGCCGGAAAGTTTTACACCGCGGTCTCCAACCATTGAATCAAAACCGATTCCTCCTCGGTAATCAGACATAGCTTCAATAAAGTTCAGAGAATCCGAAGCTCTGGCTGCTTTCTCCAGTTCCTCTGAATCCAGTTCGTCTTTTGAACCGTATTCAATGTTCTCACCAATGGTTCGATGCATCAGGCTGGGTTCCTGACTTACCATGGCAAACAGCTCTCGTAAGTTATCCTGTTTCAGATCACGAACATCGATTCCATCGATTTTAATTGATCCTGAGGATACGTCATAGAATCGTAAGATCAGATTTATGATTGTGGATTTACCTACTCCGGAAGGGCCGACAATACCGAGCTTAAGTCCTTTTTTTATTGTCAGATTAAAATTAGATAAAACCTCTTTCTTTCCGTCATAGCTAAATGACACATCGTTAAACTCAATACTTTCTTTAAATTCGTCAATCTTTCTAGGGAGCTTTGGATCGGTAATTGTGACTGGTTTTGACATAGTATTCATGCAGTCGTAAATCATACCGATGTTCTCAAAAATTGCGCCTGCTTCCCACATAATCCAGCGGGACATGTTGATCATTCTGATTGCAATTGCAATTGAAATAGCAATAGCACCAGTGGTTACAAGATAATTTGACCAAAGCCATAAAGAAAGAATGATGAGAGAAACCAGCAGAGTACAGTTTAGAAACTGAACACTGATGTCAAATGAGGTCAGAATTCTGAAAATCTTGTACTCTGAATTTCTAAAAGCGTTCATAGCCTCTCTGGCGTAGGACTTTTCCTTTCCCGCTCCGCCAAAAAGCTTTACAGTTGAAATATTGGTGTAGCTGTCGACTATTCTGCCCACCATGGTTGACCTTTCAGCAGAAAGTTCCTTGGAAGTACGTCTTAAATATGGAATAAAGACGAACAGTGAACAGGTGTAGAGACAAAGCCAGACTACAAGAGGCAGGCACAGATAAAAATCTGCATTTATCAGCATTATCAGCATGGTTGAAATATATACAACCATATGGACAAATACATCGATAAGCTTCATTACGGCAGTTCTGACTGCCATTGAGGTCTGCATGACCTTGTTGGCAAGAGCTCCTGCAAACTCCTCATTAAAGAAAGCTAAAGACTGCCCTAAGAGGAAATTATGCAGCTGCCAGCGAACCTGCATTGAATAATTGCTAGACAGAGTCTGATGAATCAGCAGAGAATGCAGAAAGGAAGCAACCGGAAGAAAAACTCCGGCACCTAACAGCATAAGCAGAAGGCTTCCGCCATGCTGCTCGATAAAATTCTGAGGAGAACTTGAGGCAGTCCAGTCGACAATATACCCAAGGCAAGCAAAGAAAAGAGCCTCACCTACAGCAATAAAAGCATTTAAAACAGCAACTGCGGCTAGAAATCTGCCTAACCCTTTTGAGAAGAAAAGGACAAATCTGATAATTCCCTTTGGAGGGACTCCTTCACATTTGTCCTCAAATGGAGGTATCAGGCTTTCAAAAAAATTGAATAAACCTTCTTTAAAAATCATGAATAACTATTTTTCCATTGACTGCATAATATCGTTGATTCGATTGCTTGCTACATCAATGTGTCTTGCAATGGCTGCAACATGATTTGGCAACATAGCATCACCCTCATCATTACCGCCAGCTACAACATACCAAGGGTTGAAATCTCTTACAAAAGCAAGACGATTCAATGCTGCATCAACATTTTCCTGTCCACCGCGCTGAATTACAGAAGCATCAACAGCCACAAGACCTCTTAAAATATTCTCAACAACAGAGGATACGCCCTTAGCAAAATAAACATAGTTATCAGAATCAAGATGTTTTATCTTTTCTTTGTTCAAATAACCTAAAGCATATTCAAGCATTTGATTACAGTATTTTAGAATCTGGTAAACATCATCGGATTTTACGTTATAAATTCCAGCATTCTTTACACCAGAATCAACGGATGCAGCCCAGGATCTCCAGTTCTGAATACCCTGCTTATACTTACCCTCGGTGTCATAAATAAACCAGAATCCCCAGACCTCATCAGAATAAACAAATGATCTTGAGGTTGCATCAACCAAACGAGGATCCAAAGTATCATTCTTACCATATCTTGAAACTGTCTTGGCAATCATGTCTGATGCAGGTCTAGTAGCGTAAATAACGCCCTTCTGATAGTTAACAATGTTGTCCAGAATTTTTGGTACAAAGAACAGGTCATTTGGGATCCAGCCGAATAAGGAACGGAGTTCTGTATCAAGAGCATGAACAGTAGCCTCTGCCATTACAGTAGCACGAGCTCTGTCATCCTGAATATCCTCTGCTTTTGGAGGATTAAATCCAGCAGGACAAGTTGAAGAGAATAGACCAACTACAAATACGTAAAAAACGTATAAAGCTATAAGTCCAACAATAATTTTTCCAAAGATATTTTTCAATGGGTTTGGAAATGTCATATTTTTTTGCGAATCCATTCCAGCTCAGAACAGGCTGAAGCGGAAAAATTCGCCTCCCGGTTTATTTCTGATCAAACTGTGAAAACAGCAAATATTTAATAAAATCTTGAGAAATTCTCTTTACATAGAATTTCTAATCTATTGTAAAAAAAAAATAAAAAAAAACAAATATACAAAAAACAAAAACCTGAGACAATTCGACATCATCTCAGGTTTATTTGGTCTTACAGCATACTGTTACTGTTTTTTAACAACAGCAGTAATTGCCTTAACAATATCATCAATGTTATTGGTGTTAATACCAGCAACACAGATTCGGCCAGATGCTACAGCATAAATACCGAAATCTTTCTTTAAGGCCTCAATCTGATCCTTATCAAGACCAGAGAATGAGAACATACCGTTCTGCTCGGTGATGAAATCGAAATCACCAGCTCCGGCATCCTTTAGCTTATGAGAAAGCAGAACACGCATTTTTGCAATACGCTCACGCATATTCTTTAGCTCATCTTCCCATTTTGCTCTTAAGGTAGGATCTGACAGAACGGTAGTTACAATCTTCTCACCGTGTGCAGGAGGATTAGAAATTGCAGTACGTACGGCAATCTTAACCTGAGACATAACCTTAACAGCAGTTTCTACATCAGCAGAAACAACTGTCAGCACACCTGAACGCTCACTGTACAGACCGAAGTTCTTTGAGAATGAACTTGCAATCAGGAATTCAGGATTGTACTTGGCGATAGTACGAACACCGTAGGCATCCTCTTCAATACCGTGACCAAAGCCCTGATAAGCAAAATCAATGAATGGTAAAAGTTTCTTTTCAGCAAGGAACTTAGCAATGATCTCCCACTGCTCATGAGTAGGATCGATACCGGTTGGATTGTGACAGCAGGCGTGTAAAAGAACAACATCGCCTTCCTTTGCCTGGGACAGAGTTTCAATCATTCTGTCAAATGCCAGATTATGATTTGCTCTGTCATAATAAGGATAACGCTCAAACTTCAGTCCTGCTGAAGTTGCGATCTGATAGTGGTTTGCCCAGGTAGGATCTGAAATCCAGATAGTTGATGCAACATTTTGCTGATGGATGAAGTCAGCGCCGATTCTCAGGGCACCAGTACCACCAGGACAGTGGCAGGAAATAGCTTTTCCGCCATCAACAAACTCTGAATCCTTACC
Organism: Succinivibrio dextrinosolvens; assembly: GCF_900116345.1. GTDB lineage: Bacteria > Pseudomonadota > Gammaproteobacteria > Enterobacterales > Succinivibrionaceae > Succinivibrio > Succinivibrio dextrinosolvens_B. The sequence continues at coordinate 4,410 of NZ_FPAH01000037.1, forward strand.
GAAAATAAGCTCACGAGCCATACGACCAAACTCAGGAAGACCTGTAATAGGCAGATATGATTTGGTCTCTTCCTTCTCAAGCAAAATCTTCTCTGCTTCTTTAACGCAATCTAGAATAACGGTTTTACCCTCATTATTCTGGTATACACCTACACCCAAGTTAGTCTTATTAGCTCTGGTGTCTTTCTTAAAAGCTTCATTTAAACCTAAAATTGGATCTGCAGGAGCAGCATCGATACGATCAAAAAACATGTATTCACCTGTTATAAAAAAAGATTTTTTTTAATATATCACAATTAAAAAAAATGTGAGATTATTCTATATATTGAACAATTACTGCTCAATTAAAGAGCATATCCTTTCTTCTTAGACTTGGTTTTGTAATGTTTTCTATAGTTGTCTCTAGCCTTTGAAACCCAGGCCTTGGATTTCCAGCGTAGCAGCATGATAAGACCACGGGTACACTCATCACAGCAGAAGCCAATCCATACACCTAAAAGTCCCATGCCCATATATAGGCTTAGGAATGTACCAACAGGAACAGAAACTCCCCACATGGAAACTATAGCCATAAACATTGGGAACTTGGCATCATTAACCGCACGAAGAGAATTGATAATAATGATGTTTAGAATTCTACCCATTTCCATGATTAGAGAAACGTAGAATATTGGCCTTGCAATAGCATAAACCGTAGCATCGGAGGTGAAAATTGAAAGAACAGCATCACCCATCCAGATAGGAATATTGATAACCAGTAAAGCTGTTATGCAAAGACCGATCTTCACAGAGTGCAGAAGCTGTTTATTAGCTAATTTCAGTTTCATGGCACCGGCATACTGAGAAATCAGAATCTCAGTACCAAGAGCAATTGAAATTGAGAAAAGCATAATAATGGTACACATCTGCATATAGATACCGTGTGTAGCCAGAGCTGTCGAACCTAAGGTACCAACAACAGATGTCATAAACAGGAACTGAAGCTGCCAGGTCATATTTTCACCGGCACCAGGAATTCCAACTGCAAAAATCTGCTTTAGGATATCTTTATTAACAACAAAGAAAAACTTAGGAATAATTCTAATCTTGGTTCTGGTCCTCATCAGATAGAACAGGAAAGCAACAGAAAGAAAACGGGCAATTACCGCACTGATTGCAACACCGTAAATTCCCATCTGAGGAAATCCGAAATGGCCGAATAAAAGAGCGTAATTGCTGATAATTACAAAGATGTTGCCTGCAATGTTTACATACATTGGGTCACGTGTTCTGCCATAAGCTCTCAGAATTGAAGAACAGCAAAGATTAATTGCCTCGGCAATAAACATGATAGAAAGAACCATCAGATAATTTTTGGAGGTTTCATAAATATCCTCAGGAATATTCATGATATCGCAGATGAGCCTTGCTCCAAAAAAACATCCGGATGTAATTAAAATTCCCCATACGATGTTAAGACCAAAAGACATATGAACAATACGTCTTAACATCTTCTTATTGCCCTTACCGATAGCCTGAGCACAGCAGACACAGACACCGATATTCACAAAGTTAAACAGAGTAAATGCAAACTGGAAAGCCTGACCGCCAAGATTCATTTCTGCAACAGCCTGCAGTGACAGCATACTTACCATTGCAGTATTTATGATAATGGTAAAGAAATGCATGGTCAGGTCAATAAATATAGGCCAGCTTAAGGAAAAAAGATTGCCATGCTTTGGCCCTGAAGCCAGTTGTTGAGGTGAAGTATCAGACATAACGCTTTTTTTACTTGTTCTAGTGGTTCTAAATATTGTCCCGAAAAATCTGACGCTAGCATATCACATTCTGAAAAGAGTAACAGCACATGATATTTAATTATCAAATTTAGAGACAACTAACTGAATTTAGTCTGTTTTAGAAAAGCAAAAGGGCGATTTTATTAAACCGCCCCTCTTTTGAAAATAAGAAACTATATTAAAGAATCTTAGCCAGGAACTCTTTAGTTCTCTCGTGCTTAGGATTTGAGAACATCTCCTCAGGATTGGTGTCCTCAAGAATTTTGCCCTGATCCACAAACAGAACTCTGTCTGCAACCTGTCTAGCAAAGCCCATCTCGTGGGTTACACACATCATGGTCATACCAGACTGAGCAAGATCCTTCATAACGTCCAATACTTCATTAACCATCTCAGGATCCAGAGCAGAAGTTGGCTCATCAAATAGCATTACCTGTGGCTCCATAGCAAGAGCTCTGGCAATGGCAACACGCTGCTGCTGACCACCTGACAACTGTGAAGGGTAAGATTTTGCCTTATCACCAAGACCAACTCTTACAAGAAGTTCCATAGCCTTCTTTTCAGCCTCTTCTCTGCTCTTCTTTCTAACAGAAATAGGGGCAACAGTGATGTTATCCAGAACTGTCATATGAGGGAACAGATTAAAGTGCTGGAACACCATGCCGACTTCGGCTCTGATCTTGTTGATATTTGTTGATCTGGTAATGGTTTCACCATTGATGGAAATTGTTCCTGAGGATGGAACCTCAAGATAATTAACACATCTTAATAAAGTACTCTTACCTGAACCAGATGGTCCGATAACAACAACTACTTCACTCTTTTTTACACGTAAGTCGATTCCACGTAAAATCTGGTTGGAACCGTAATTCTTATGCAAATCTTTAATAACAATCATTCGGAGACCTATTTTCTGCGAGTATCTGCGTTATACTTTTTCTCTAAATAAGCAACAAACTGGCTTATGGTTAAAGTCATAATTAAATAGATAATTGCAACTGCAGTCCAAATCTCGAATGATCTGTAGGTTGCGGCAATAATCAGCTGACCTTTTCTTGTAAGTTCTTCGAAACCGATAACAGAAACCAGTGATGAATCCTTAAGCATAGCGATAAACTCATTACCCAGCTGAGGAATAGTTCTTCTGAATGCCTGAGGAATTACAATCTTAGACATAGTCTGTGACCAGGTTAAGCCCAGAGAACGACCAGCTTCAAACTGACCTTTATCAATAGACTGAATACCAGCACGGAAAATCTCGGCTACATAAGCGCCGGAATTGATTGAACATGCAACTACCGCAGCGATGTATGGTTCAATTCTTGTTCCCAGAATAGATGGGAGAGCAAAATAAATAATAAAGATCTGAACCAGAAGTGGAGTTCCACGAATTATGTCAACATAAACCTTTGCAGGGAACCGCAGTAATTTATAGTTTGATAATTCGGCAATACCGACAAATAAACCGATTAAAACACCACATGATACAGCTACCAATGTGATCTTCAGCGTAACAAGAGCACCTAATAATAAAAGCTTAGCGGTGCTTTCTACAAACTGAACATCGATAGTCTGAAAGTATTCAATTATTGAATTCATACTTAGATCATCTTACCTTAAAGCAATCTCTGCTTGGAGTGACAACTTATTCTTCTACGTTAAACCATTTCTTATGGATTTCAGCAAACTTGCCGTTCTTACGGATCTTGTCCAGACCATCATTGATCTGCTTTAACAGTTCAGGATTCTTCTTAGAAACCATGATGCCGTAATCTTCACCATTTAATAACTCTTTAATCTCTACTACAGAGTCATCATTCTGGGTACGTAAAAAATATAGGTTAACTGGACGGTCATTCACTACTGCTTCACAGCCTTTGGTCTTAAGTTCCATAATAGCCTCTGGAACAGTGTTGTATGAACCGAAATTACCAGAAATCTTCTGAGCTGCATTTGCACCGGTTGTACCAATCTGAGCACATAAACGGGATGACTTTAAAGAATCAATTGTTGGATACTTTGAGACATCTTCTTTACGAATAACAGCACTGATACCAGACTTGTAATATGGATCAGAGAAACTTACTCGCTGAGCTCTTTCCTCAGTAATGGTTACACCTGCAATTGCGCCCTCAAGCTGAGAGGTTAAAACACTAGGAACTAAAGCATCAAAAGGCATATTGACAATTTCAACATCAAAACCTTCCTCAGCAGCAATTGCCTTGATAATGTCAATATCGAAACCAATAATTTCAGACTTCTCATTTGTAAACTCAAAAGGAGCAAAAGTAGCCTCTGTTCCAATCTTAACGGTCTTAGCATTAGCAATAGATAAAGCTGAGCAGATAGTTAATGCTGCCAGTATTAAACCTTTTTTCATATTTAATCCCCCATATGTAACTGTTTGCAGTTCCCACAAACGATGGGTGCATTTTAGCAAATATATGAGACATACGCCAAAAAAATTACCGGTATTTTACAAATATTGGCATATTTTTTTTCTTAACAGATACGTTTAAGCAAAAACAAAAGTCCGCTCAATCTATATTTTTCATACTATTAGAGTGCAAATTTAAAAGATTTAAATGTATATTTTTAAGATTTAATCTAAAATAGAAAGGCTACACACAAAATAATTGTCTCTATTTCGTTTTGGAGAAAATTTTTATGACAATAAAAAATGTGGTTTTCGACTTTGGTGGTGTTTTACTTGACTGGAATCCACGCTATTTCTACCGAGATATTTTTAAAGATGATGAGAAAATGGAGTATTTCATCAAAAATATCGTTACCTCCACCTGGAACGCCCAGATGGATAGAGGCAGAACATTTGAAGAATGCATGAAGGAGTTATCTGAGTTAAATCCTGAGTACAAAAATGAAATCAACCAGTACAGAAGTGGCTGGGAGAAAATGCTTAAAGGAGAAATTCCTGAGGGTCTCAAAGTATTCAACGCTGTTTTAGACTCAGGCAAATTCAAAATGTACGGTCTGACCAACTGGTCTGCAGAAACCTTCCCTTATGCTTACAACAAATACACATTCCTGCAGAAACTTGAAGGTATCGTGGTTTCTGGTGAGGAGAAAATGGTAAAACCAGAAAAAGGAATATATCTGACCTTACTTGAAAGATACAATCTGGTTCCAGAGGAAACCTTCTTCATGGATGACAACATTAATAATGTCGAGGTTGCTTTAAGCCGTGGAATGCATGCTGTTCAGTTTACCGGCACAGAAGAGAACCTACAACAGATAGCAAAGATTCTCGAGATAAAGATTTAATTTTTTTTCGATAATTTCACCTTATTTATTAGAGATTTCCCTATAAGGAAATCTCTTTTTTTATTCTTTTTTCACTGAAACTTAAAGTTTGAGAGCTGAATTTCCGTTAAATAGGAATAGAGGTTGAGAGGTGAGGTATGAGCACAGTAAATTCTAATTTCGGAAACGAAGCATTAAGTGCTGCAATGATAAAAAAAGCCTCTGATGCACAGGGACAGATTGCTATGGCCCTGCTAAACGGCGCTGCTCAAACTGCAGCCCAGACATCACATATGAATGCACCTGCAGCACCGGTACCACAGGTAACCAATACACCATCAACAGGTGGAATTATTGATACCTACGCTTAATCATGTATAATTATTTCCTAAAACAAGGGAGCCTTTCGGCTCCCTTTTTTTCTTGGCAAATTTGACAGATTAAACTGCTGTCATCAGCTTCTCTTGTACACTGCTGTACGAGGGAATGCCTTTCCTTCCTCATCAAACAGATAGCATGCTGATGAAGGAATTCCTACTTCCATGTTGTCACCAGGACGAACCTCAAGTTCACAGTCAGACTTAACAGTGAAATCTGAACCAACCTCTGAAGCTTCACAGTCCATGTATACAAAGAATTCAGCACCAAGATTTTCGGTTACAGATACCTTGCAGGTAATCTTACCTCCGTCAGCCTTAGGTGAATCCACTTTTACAAGATGCTCTGGTCTTACACCAAGAGTTACAGTATTACCAACCTGAGCTCTTCTTGCATCAACACAGGCAGTGATCTTCTCGCCGTTTGACAGTTTTACAACACACTTGTCTTCTGCGATTGATTCGATTTCACCCTTTAGGAAATTCATCTTAGGTGAACCGATAAAGCCAGCAACAAACTTGTTTACAGGATGGTTGTACAGCTCAAGAGGTGCACCGAACTGCTCTAGGTTTGACTCAGTCTGAGGGTTCATAGCCAGAGGACTTAGAACGCAGATCTTATCTGCAAGGGTCATTGCCTCAACCTGATCGTGAGTAACATAAATAATGGTTGCATTCAGTTCACGATGAAGTTTAGCAATTTCAAGTCTCATTTTTACACGAAGTGCAGCATCAAGATTTGATAAAGGCTCATCAAACAGGAATACTGATGGGTTCTGAACGATACAACGACCGATTGCAACACGCTGACGCTGACCACCAGATAAAGCCTTAGGTTTACGCTCTAAGAAAGCTTCAAGACCTAAAACATCAGCAGCCTGAACTACACGACGACGGATTTCTTCCTTATCCATCTTCTTTAATTTCAGACCGAATGCCATGTTCTCAAACACAGTCATGTGAGGATAAAGAGCGTAAGACTGGAATACCATTCCGATATTTCTCTGTGATGGAGGAACATCATTTACACGCTTGCCGCCAATCATCAGATCACCGTCAGTAATATCCTCTAGACCAGCAATCATTCTCAAAAGAGTTGATTTACCACAGCCTGATGGTCCAACGAAAACGATGAAATCACCATCTTTAATATCAAGGTTGATATTTCTTAAAGTATCCTTTAATAAAACAGGGTTATAGTTCTTTCTTACTTTCTGTAATAATACGTCTGCCATTTTTTTTATCTCTTTTATAAATCTTTAAACTACTCTATTTCTACAATTATTAACCTTTTACGCCACCAGCGGTCAAACCACCGACTAACCAACGCTGAGCCAGCAGGAATACAATGGTAATTGGTAAACCTGACAGAACAGCTGCGGCGGCGAAATCTCCCCATAGATAATTCTGAGGGTACAGGTACTGCTGAGCGCCCACTGCAAGAGTCAGTTCATCCATATCCAGCAGAAGAACTGATGCAACAGGAACCTCAGCAACAGTTGCGATAAATGCAAGGATGAACACAACAGCAAGAATTGGAACTGATAGAGGTAAAAGAATCAGTCTGAATGCCTGCCATGGGGTTGCGCCATCAATTGCAGCGGCCTCTTCTAATGAAGCATCAATAGTCTCGAAATAACCTTTGATTGTCCAGATATGAAGTGCAATACCACCCATATATGAAAGAATCAGACCTCCATGAGTATTTAAACCAAGCCATGGGATATACTCACCAATCTTATCAAACAGAGCATAGATAGCAACCAGAGCCAGTACAGCTGGGAACATCTGGAAAATCAGCATACCGTTTAAGATTGTATTCTTACCAGCAAACTTCATACGGGCAAAAGCGTATGCAGAAGTTGTTGACAGACAGATAATCAGGAATGAAGTTATAAAGGCAACCTTTACAGAATTCCATAACCAGCGAAGAACAGGGAATGGAGGAGGTGTAATGGTCTCCTTATAAATACCGTATGAGGTTCCTTCCTTATCATTCTTATCAATGATATATCTTAATGAAGAGTCCCCTTCTCCGGTCTTTACAACAATCTTATGTGCTAAAGACTTGCAAAGTGCGAATGTTGAGTCAGAATCATAAAGCTTGTCTGAGTCAACTGAATCAACATCAAAGCTTGAGGAAACCTCAACTGCATCATCTAAAGACACAACCTTCTTTACGTCCTCAGGATCAAAGGCTTCTGAGATGAAAGCTCTGAAGGAATCATCTTCCTGAGTTGAAACATACATCTGAACCTTGCCGTCATCTGCATTCACAAAATTAACAACAGAACCAGGAACGCGGTTTAGCTTTGTTACATCAAAGCCCAATGCCAGTCTCCAGTGGTCCAGCGTTGAGGTGGATAACTTAGGAATAACGTCACCCACTGAATAGTTACCCTGTCTGAATGAAATAGCAACAATCATCAGCAGAGGAAACATGATTAGACATAGGAAAAACAGCATGAAAACATGTGCGGCTGCTTTTCTGTATTTTAATGATTTTGGTTGAACAATAGCCATTTTCAAAACTCCCTACTACTGCTGCATTGCACTGTTTTTTGCATACTTAAGCTGAAGCAGACTTAGAAGACCGACCACGATGAAGATCATGGTAGCAACTGCTGCTGCTAAACCGTAATCGTTACCCTTGCCACCTTCGAAGGCGATTCTGTAGGTAAAGCTTACAAGTAAATCAGTGTAACCTGCAGGAGCCTGAGTAGCCTCGATAATGTCAGGACCACCTGAAGTCAGAAGCTGAATCAGAACAAAGTTATTGAAGTTGAAAGCAAATGATGCAATTAACAGCGGAGCTAATGGCTTCATCAGCAGAGGAAGTGTAATGCTCTTGAGGTTAATCCAAGGGCTTGCGCCTTCAATTGCAGTTGCCTCGTAAAGATCATCTGGAATTGATTTTAGAAGCCCCATGCATAGGATCATCATGTATGGATAACCAAGCCAGCAGTTAACAATCAGAATCATGCCACGGGCTGCCCAAGGATCGGTGAACCATTCAATTGATGACCACTCAAGTCCGAGGAAGTTATATATAGGTGCCATTACTGCATTCAGGAAAACATTAAGTTCACCGAAATTCTGATTGAACAGACCTTTGAATACCAGAATTGAAATAAAGGATGGTACAGCATAAGGCAGAATCAGGAACACTCTGTAGATTCCCCTAAAGCGTAGGAACTCCCACTGAACAAGACATGCAAGAATAAGACCGATAGCCAGAGTGATCATTACGGTTAAACCGGAGAAACACACTGTCCAGGTAAAGATCTTAAGGAATGGCATACGAATACTTTCGTTGGACAGGAACTTAACGTAATTCTTTAAGCCGATACCAACTTTAAAGCCAGGAGCAAATTCTTCGCCACTAAGCTCACCCTTTTCGTTTGCATACTGATAGTAGCCTGTGTCCATATTAGGCAGGAACAGCTGCTTGTTCTGAACATCCCATAAGGCATTGTGTTCTTTTACGATATAGCCGTTTTCAGCAGTTGAGCCTTTCTTTAGAGGAATATATTTTTCGTTCTCTGCGCTGAACATTCTAAGTCCGCTTAAGGCCAGTTCCTGATTTTTCTCGGTAAGATGCAGATTAAGTTTCTGAATATTATTCTTTAAAGTCAGCATCTGTCTCATAGGAACAACAGTTCCCTGGACAGAGTCTGAGCTAGCTTTCACAAGGTTAATTGAAATTGGTTTTATATTGTCATTATCAGCATCTGAATTCTGTACCAGAGCCACAGGCTTATCAAGTTTGAATGACTCTCCATCTTTGCTTAGAAGAAGGTCATACTTGCCGTTACCAAGATCGTACAGTTTAAAATCGTAATCACTGCCCTCTGTCTTGAAGGTTTTCTTCAGGTGATACTTCATGGCATTTTCCACGCTCATAACATGAGCACCGGAATAGTTGGTGAATGAAATCCATAAAGTGTAAACCAGAGGGAAAATAATAAATGCGGTCATGCCGGCTACAGCAGGGAAAGCGTAGCGCTGAGCATACATTTTCTTGCTTACAAAAACATATACGCCAACACCAACAAGTACAAGATCAAGCAGAGGATAAGCAATATCTCCGTTAATGTACATGCAGACATCAGCATACAGATTTACAAGAACAATTAATAAAACAATTGTCCATTTCATAGCGACTTTTGGACAAAGTTTCTTATCCTGAATCGATGACAGAATCATGTCTAAAATTCCTAATTTGCCAAAAAAAGAGTAAAAAAATTCCCAGCACTAAACAGACGTGCTGGGAGATTAGTTATACGACTATTCGCTTACAATACGCTTTGCAGCAGTATTTGCAGCCTCTTCAACGCCCTGACGACCTGAAGTTATATTCTTAAGAGCAGTCTCCAGTGAAGACCAGAATTTGCTCATCTCAGGAACAGAAGGCATTGGTTCGCCGTTTTCAGCGTTAACCTTGGTAGTTGCGATACGAGGGTCTTTTTCAAGCTTTTCCTGGAAAGACTTAAGTGCTACTACACCCATTGCCTTATCATTATTAACAGCTTCAAGACCTTCGTCTGTTAGAAGGTAGTTCTCTAGGAACTCAACAGCAAGATCCTTGTTAGGAGAAGCAGAGTTCATTGCAAGACCTGTTACACCAACGAAAGCCTTAGCATCCTTGCCACCTAACTTAGGTAACTTGTAGACAGTGAAGTCAACCTTTGACTGATCATAGTTTGGCCAGCCCCAAGGACCATTGATGATACATGCAGCCTGATTCTTGGTGAACTGAGCTTCCATTACGCCGTAGTCAGCGCCCTTATCCATATAGCCCTTGTCTAAAAGAGTCTTGATGAAGTTCAGACCAGCCTTTGAACCGGCATTAGCAACTCCAGTATCCTTTACATCATAGCCATTGGCAGTCTTCTTGAATGCATAACCGCCCTGTGCAGCAATCAGAGGGTATGAAAAATATGGAGTGGTGTAAGCCCAGATAATAGGCTTAACACCGTCTTTCTTCAGCTCGTCCCCTAGCTTCATTAAATCTTCAAAATTCTCAGGCTGTGACTTAACAAACTTGTTGTTACAGATCAGAGAAACAGCCTCGATAGCAACAGGATAGCCAACAATCTTGCCATCAACGGTCATTGCTTCCCAGCCAACGTTAGCGAATTTAGCCTTTACTTCGTCGCTTACGGTAATAGGTGAAATCAAGCCTGCCTTTGACCACTCACCGAAACGGTCATGAGCCCACATGATTAAGTCAGGGCCATTGCCGGTTGCAGCGGTCTGCTGGAATTTAACTTCTACCTGGTCTGGATGTGCAACAGTAACCTTGATGCCGGTGTCAGCGGTGAATTTCTCACCAACTTTGGCTATACCGTTATATCCTTTATCGCCGTTAACCCAGATGGTTAACTGATCTTTCTCGATTGCTGCATGAGCTGACATTGAAAGTCCCAATGTAACAGCGCAAATCGCAGAAGCTAAAATAGTTTTCTTCATTTTATGATCCCAGTAATTTATTCTCTTTATGTATTGTCTGTTTTAGGGTTTTACCTTTAGTAAACCTTGAAAAATTCGTTATCAGCATTTCCAAGGGTTAATAAGATTTTAAATATTGGAGTCACAAATTAACAATACATTATTGACCTAAAATTGTACCATTTTGCTTTCTTTCATTTTTTTTGTGACATCAAGCAAAAATAACTGTGTTTTAGCAAAAAAAAGGCAACTAATCAGAAAATGGACGAAAAGACCGGAGGAAATAGGGGAAATAGAGACTTTTAAACAATTGAACGAATAAATATCACATTTTTTTATTTCCTAATCAAAAAGATGTTTAAGTAAAGCTCACACTTTTGTATAAAATACAATACAAATCAGATATATTCAAAGAGTTAGTTGTGATATTTTTCACAGTGAACTAATGCTGACGGTACTTCAAAGGAGTAATTCCGTATTTCTTCTTGAACAGTCTGAAGAAGTAGGACTCATTATCAAATCCATGATCAGAGGCAACATCAGAAATCTGCTTTTCACCTCTTAGAATATCGTCTGCCGCCATCTGTAGTCTGTAGTCATTAACATATTCAGTGAAGCTCATATTCATGGCTTTTTTGAAAAATCTGCAGAAATAAGCCTCAGAAAAATTCATACGTTTTGATGCATCAGAAATAGACAGAGGTCCGGAGTGGTGATCATGAATCCACTCTAGAAGTTCTTTGAGCTTTTCCTGTCTGAGCTTTTCAAAAGGAGTATTAAGCTCAAGGTTCTTAAAGATACCGGAACGTTCAAACTCCATGAAGAGATCGAGAATTTTAATTTTAACCGTATACTGAGTTTTCAGTTCCTTGGTTTTGCAGTTGTCTCTGATATATTCAAAGTCATCAAGAATCTTCTGATAGCCATCAAACTCAGGCTTAACGATAAATGGAGTCTTTCTTATGGTGCTGTAAAGATAGTCATAAAGGTTGCTCTGCAGCTTGTCATAATAGGCAAAACGCATAATCTCCGCATTAAACACAATAGCACTTTCAACAGCGTCGCCAGGCAGAGCAATACTATGCACCATCTTTGAAGGTATAAGCAGCATAGCTGGGGATTCAACAACCAGAGGAGAAGTTTCAATATTGAGGATAAATCTTCCTTTTTCAAAGCATAGAACTTCAACCTCTGTATGCCAGTGGGCATAAAGAAGCTTGGTAAAATTATTGCCGTTATATCTGTAACTTGCGATAGGAAAAGCATTTGAACCATGCTTGGTATCTTCCATCTGTACAGATTTTTCTTTTTTATTATCTATCTCAGCCATTTATCTACCCTGCATATAGGCTAAAAAGAAATAGCCTCACACAGAAAATCACACAATCTCATACCGTCTCTAATATTAGCATTTAATGGCTTTTTTATCATGTATACGTTTAATAGAGAAATCATGAACAGAAAAAAAAAACAAAACCCGCCAATATAGCAGGTTTTATTGTAATTAGAAAAAATTCGAAAATTAGATATGTTAGTTAAACCAGCTCATGATCCTTTAGGTATTTAATAATTCCTTTCATGGTCTTATCTGAAATCACGTGCTCAATTCTGCAGGCATCACTTTCAGCAACGTCTGAAGGGACGTTGGCCACACTCTTAAAAAATACAGTAAGATACTGATGACGCTTAAAAACAGATTCTGCCAGTTTTCTACCCTCAGGGGTAAACTCAATATCACCGGCAAGACCAATTCTTATCAGATCTTTTTCCTTTAGAAGACCAAGACCGCGTGAAACACTAGGTTTACTTAGTTTTAACTCGTTAGCAACATCAACAGCTCTAACAAGACCATTTGATCTTCTTTCCTTAATTACAAGAATGGTCTCAAGATAGGTCTCTCCAGATTCTGCAATCTCTCCTGTTTTTTTCTGAACAGCCTCTGGAACTGCATCTAAAGCTGATGGTGCACTCTTAATTTTTTCCATGTTAAAACTAAATTCCTAAATAAATTTCGATTAAATTACAGTTACGTTAATTTTATCACCTACAAGGGAAAGGCGAACATTATTCATTGAAGATATTGTACCGCGTTGAACCAGTCCTTGCTTAATTAATAATTCCAAATCCTTGACGGTGCCTTCGTTTAAAATCTTTCTGCCCTTCTCGTCAGCCACAACTCCGAGTCTTGGCTCAACTCTCTGCATTCCAAGATTTCTATTCTTTGAGATCAGACCGATCTGCTCTAGACGGTTGATTAGACGATAAACAGTTGCAATTCCAAGATCTGGTACAAACTGTTTAGCCTCATACCATAACTCTTTAGGAGAAGTGCATTTACTTGAAGTCAGGATCTCAATGATACGACGTCGCTGAACAGTCATTCTAAGTCCACTTGCTTCGAGTTTACGTATTGTGTCCTCGGTTAAGGCATTGACGTTAAAGGATTCGTTTTCATCAAACATAGTACACCCACTCTTCCATACTATTTCTTACTATTTTTATATATGGGGTTCTTTTTTTAGATTTCAAGAAATATGTTAATATTTTTGAAAAATTAACTCTCACATATCTTTTAGAATAGTATGTATATATAAAATCTTCACTATAAAAGTTAGAAAGAATTACAACTTTTTGAGGAGTGAAAACTATTCATCCTTGTTATCGTGGCAGTGACACTCTGACCCACCGGTTTTAGAACAACCGCAACCTCCTTTAAAAGAAAGAATTGAAAAAATCTTTTTAAGTCCAGAATAAAGGGCTAAGGCAGCTATTGCGAAAAGAATAAAAAGAATGATTTTTGCGGTCATATATAATCTCCATTTTGAGGAAATTATAACAGATAAAGTTAGCTATAGCTAACGATGCAAAAAACTATCATCTGCTGCTTAGGAAAAAACCGATAGTGAAGATAATCAGAAGAATAGCACCAGAGATTTTTACAAGCTTAAGGCCAAGCTGGCTCTTTCTCTCATCACTGGCAATTCTCTCTATACCATCATGTCTAATCTTATTTTTAAGATCACGCAGAGACAGAGCTCCATCTGTATTTGCATCAGCTTTCTTCGCTATGAGACCTACCCTTGCAGTTCCCCTGTACATGTAAAAAGAAAAACCGATAGAGTTTCTGGTAAAACGTTCTTCCTTGTAATCTAAGACAACATTGCCGCCTAGTTTTTCACACAAGTCAATAAAGGCAAACTTAAGTGATTTGGAATTTCTGGCTTCACGGTTTAAAGAAATATCGCTTGAGTCAATAAGCTCATAGCCATCAGGAATTCCAGATGAAATAATTCCTGTCTGAGATGGCTCCACATAGAAGATGTTATCCTCAAGAAGATTCTGCTCCTTGGAGATAAGCATATTCTTAACTATTTTATCTTCATCAAGATCAAATTCGACACGACAGCCGTTTATCAGCTTTGATTCATCCTGATTAGGAGACAGGCTCTCTGTTGAAAAATTCAGTAAAAGGCCATCATCAGACTGAATCGCACCGGTATTCTCATCTGCATTAAAGTAGGTAATGGTTCCTTTCATAATGGTATTCCTCCAGAACAAAGCCTATCTGATTTTACTTATATGTCCAATAGAATTGACAGATTAAAGAACAATTTTTCCTGATTTAAGATCTGCCGAAAAAGACAGCATTCTATCAAGAGGTTTCAATGCCCCCTGACGAATAGCTTCATCCACATGAACACTGTGAGAATCGGGATTATTCAGGGCTCTGATTAAGGATTCTAATGTGTTGAGTCCCATCCATGGGCAGTTAGCGCAGCTGATACAGTGACCAGAGGTACTTACAACAGGAGCTTCAATAAATTTCTTATCAGGACAAGCCTGCATCAGTTTATAGAAGATATGCTTTTCGGTACCAATGATGAATTCATTAGCTTCCGAATTTTTTGCAAAAGCCAGAATCTGAGAAGTTGAGCCAACATAATCTGCCTTTGCAACAACTGCTGCAGGAGCTTCAGGGTGAACTAACACCAATGCATTAGGATTTTCTTTTTTAACAAAATCTAGAGCATTCTCTTCAAAGGAATCATGAACAATACATCTTCCAGGCCAGCAGTAAATTTCACAATCTGACTGAGCTGCAATATAGGAACCTAAATGACGGTCAGGTACCCATAAGATAGGATTCCCCTGTTTGGTCAGGTATTTGCCAAGCTCCACCGCTAAAGATGAGGTGACAATCCAATCTGACTGAGCCTTAACCTGTGCAGACGTATTTGCATATGCCACAACTGTAGCTTCAGGATGAAGAGCTTTTACTCTTTTTAAATCCTCAACATCACAGCATAAATCCAGAGAGCATTCTGATTTCAGATCAGGCATAATCACAGTTTTATCAGGTGACAGAATCTTTGCAGTCTCGCCCATAAACCTTACACCAGCAACTAAAAGCAGTTCTTTATCACTGTCACGACCTACTCTTGCCATTTCAAGAGAATCGCCAATAAAACCGCCTGCAGCCTCGCATAAGCGCTGCATGGTATCAGAGGTATAGTAATGAGCAATTAAAAGAGCATTTTTCTTTTTTATAAGCTCAAGTGCCTCATCAAACAAGGCATCATCTTTTTTCTTATCTTCTAGTGACAATGGTTCAGGTAATAAAAAAGAGTCAGGTACTCTGACTCCATCAATCATGTGTAGTGGCATTTTTTATAGTTATCCTTTTACATTGAACGGAATGGCACTAACCTGACTCATAGTTGCCTCAAGATCCTTGCGGATCGATCCGTACTCTCTTAATCTGTTTGTAACATCCTTCAAATTAAGACTTGGACAGTCATCCTTATCATAATAAGCGGTAATGGAAGCTGCTGTCAGGTTATCCTCAGAAGGGAGCAGACCTGCTCCTACAAGACAGGATGGGATCAGGCAGTAAAGCTTTTCTTCTGCTTTCATAACCTCAACTTTATGACTTAATGAACCAAAGCTTTCGTTAACAAAATTAAAAACATCCCCGGTATGTAGAGACAGAGAATCAAAGCTTTTAAGCTCCTCAAGAGAAGAAGTTTCGCCATCGATGCCGGCTGAGAATTTCTGATTATTAATAATAAAACAATATTGAGATTTCTTGTAGTCAAAGGCAAGAGCGATCAGTTTTGCAACATGACTGATATCAGCCTTTCCTTCTATGGCAACTAGTCGCCACAAAGGAGTATTCTCAATGGAAACCTTTAAAAGGTACTGCAACTTTATATCTCCTACTGCACAATATTTGAAACAAACACATCAGAATCCAAAGGCTCATTGTCTGAACTTCTAGACTTAACCGCAATATTGCAGTCCTCACATGAAAGAAGACTGAAATCCATGGCAGTAAACAGACTGCTTACAATCGAACCTGAGAATTTACCCTTCATGATCTTCTCTTTGAAGATACTGTAGGATGGTGGCATGGTATAGGAGCGAATAAACATAAAAGCAGAAACCAGATCAAAATCAGAACTGCTCTTGGTCTTAACCTCGTTCAGGCGTTCGCACAGTGAATAAACCTTCTTTGAATCCTCCATCTGCTTTTCAGATATATTATTAAAACAAACGGAATAAGAACCTTTTACAAGATGCTTTCTGAGATTAGAAAGTATCTGATAGTCAGGTTTAATATCCATTCCCTTAAGCTGTTTCTTCTTTAGGGAAGGTGTGTTAGCCCAGAATTCTGAATGGTAAAGATTGTAGGTTATATCTTTTTCAAGTTGAGTCTTGCCGGATACAAGCTTGCTGATAATCTCCTTCATCTTATAGATTGCAGGTGAATTGTCATGAGCAGAATCATCCTTGTCATCCATCATGAAATTAAAACTGATGTCGAGACTCTTTCTGAAGGTTGGGAAGTAGGATGACTGAGGAGTATCCAGAGGGAAAGCATTCTTATACATTGACTGGTAATAGCCAAAGAAAGAGGTATAACCGTTTAAAATAGCTTTCTGCTGATACTCAAAAGCCTTCTCCACATTAGCAGGAAGGAAAATTCCTGAATGATACATATCGCAGAGGATCAGACAGGCCTGAGGATTATCCACCGCAAGCTCTTCCATCTCCTCGATAAGCTGCATGAATGGTAGCGGACAATAGGTACCGGTAGCCTTTAAATGCTTATATTCTTCAATTGCATCAGGGAAGATGTATTCAGCTGCATAACGTAGGTAAGTATGAGCTAATTTTGAATTACTTGACTCATAAACCTTGTAGAGAACATAGTAGCCTAGAATATTTCCGTAATTGATAGCTCTTGTGGCGTATGCCTCTGCTTTATCCATATCATTATTGATTACAGCTCCTAAAGCTATATTCAAAAGTGCAAAGGAACTGCCCTGCTCTCCTGCAAGCTCCCAGTAGCTTAAGGCATATTCATCCGGCTCATGCTCTTCTAATACGAGATTTCCCAGAAGGAAGCTAGCCTTTGCATACCCCTGCTTTGAGAGAACATGAAGATACTTCTTAGGGATCTTGTCAAAGGTCCCCTTGTAAAGACAGAAAAGACATACATAAGCACTTAAAGAATAAGAATCCTTCTCTTTTAAGCCGTCCTTAATGAAATCAAATAGGAAATCTGAAATCTCGGTTTCCTTGTTAAGTCTAATATCCAGAGCCAGCGCAATTTCATTGAGCAAATCAGGATCATCCTCCAGAGTACCCGTAATCTCAAGGAATAAGGCAACCGCAGCTTTAAGTCTATGACTCTTAGGAGATTCCTGAAGATTCTCAATTAAGATATCCAGAAAATCATCGAAGATTTCCATAGGCATTGAAAAAGGAACTGACTCATAATCACAGTCAAACTTTAAAGAGTTTAAAAGAGCCAGAATATTAAACAGACAGAGCTCTTCAAGATCACTTCCCTTTCCACAAACAGGCTCAAAGCTCAGAAAATGCTGTTCCTTGGTGGTCTTGATATAGCGAACCAGAGCAAAAGAGTTTATAAGCAGAGTATATAAATCTGTAAGCTCAGACTCTGATTCCATTTCCGAATCAATGGATAAATCCAGGAAATAAACAATGAAAGCCATGGTACAGAAAGGATCACCCACAACCATACCATATGAGAACCACTGTCTGGCCTTTGCCTTATCCAGAGGCAGATCTTTACCTCGCATATAGGCATTACCTATTCTATAGGCTACATTTCCCGGAACACCTTTAATTACCGAGGAAGCCTCGGCGTAAATCTGAGATGGATGATAGACATTGAAAGAGGACTCAAAAATAGTACGAAGAGCCTCCAGATACAGGATATTCTCCTCATCATCATAATCATCAATCTGAATCTGCAGCTGTTCCTCAAAATACTTAATAGGCATCAGGAACAGTCTGGATATGGAAGATAAATCCTGCCAGTTAGGAGCGCCATCAATAAACAGCTGATCGATAAAAAAGGTTATTGCTGCAGGAATATAAACAGGCACACAGGAGGAAACAAAATTATCCTCATTGATTTTGCTGAAGTCATCTGCAAACTGACGAATAATCTCTAGAGATCTGTCGTAGTATTTTTTTGAACGAGCATACTTTAGGACAGAGGAAGATTTAAAGTATTTTTTCAGATCACGGGTACTGAGTATATCAAGAGCATTTTCAATTCTCTCGAAGATATCATCCTTCTGTTTTACATTGCTCTGCTCCAAAGCAACATAATTCCAGTAGATATAATCGTCAAAATCAGTCTTTTCAGTTTTTTCTGAAAGCTCTATCTCACCGTATCTTCTGACTTTAGCGTTTAATTCATCCTGAGTAATAACTTCATAGGCAGAATCAAAATTTAGGAAATTATTCTCAATAAAATGAATATTCTCTTTAAGCTCAGCTTCATCCAGAAGTTTATTTTTTTTATTTGCAAGTGACATGTTTTCTCGTTGTTCTCGAAAAAAAATACAGTCTCAGTAAAGCTATCTTTAAAAAGCTTCGTGAGAAAGAGACAGTGAAGAAACGCAGTCTCCACAATTAAAAGCATAGTACAGCTTATGTAGAATACTTAAAGTAAAAATTTAAGATTATTTCTTGTATATTTTTCCTACTTTGTATTGGTTATTTTACACTTTACAAAAACAAAAAATGATATACATAAGCTTATTTAACATAAGGTTAGTATATCATTATCTTCTAGCCTTCACAGTACAAAATAGAAGACTATTCTCACATTTTTAGCTAGGCGGATCAGTTTCCGCCCAGCTTTAAAATTAAGCCTCAGCTGCGCTTGAAGCGAATCTGCTCTTAACAGTATGAACGATTACTGACAGACCTAAAGCAACCAGCATACAAGCCATTACAACAAGTACGAAGCCAAGACCAACCAGCACACCGTTTGAATTCCACTGCTGAGAGATAACCTGAGTTACGCCCCAAAGACTCATAATCAGCATGAATACCATTGGAACGAAGGCAACCAGCCAGTTAACATTCTTTGACAGCAGCCATAGAGAGATAACCAGTAAGGTCAGAGCTGACATCAGCTGATTTGAAGCACCGAAGATTGGCCACAGAGAAGCTGCCTCACCGCTTAGTGCCATGTAGATTGATACAGCGACAATAGCAAAGGATGCAACGTATTTGTTCATAAAGGCACGTCTTACAAGACCAACAGAAGCAGTCTTAGTTTCGCTTACCTTCTCTTCTGAAACCTTTGATTTAGGCATGAACAGCTCCTGACATACAAAACGACCTAATCTTGTAGCTGTATCCAGAGAAGTCATCATGAATGCAGATATTGCAAGAGAGATGAATACCTTTGCAAGAGAGGTATCAAGACCTAAAGCACCGCAGAAGTTTGATATACCGGTAGCGAATGCTGCTGGAGGGTTCTTGCCTAGCTCAGCGAACTCGGTGTGTCCCATAGACATAACTGCAACCAAAGCCATAATGCCAAGAACACCTTCGATAAGCATTGAGCCATAACCGATTGGAAGCGCATCACTTTCCTTATTCAGCTGCTTTGAGGTTGTTCCTGATGCAACCAGTGCATGGAAACCTGAACATGCACCGCATGCAATGAAGATAAACAGTGCAGGAACAATGTCAGTCATCTTGCCGTCACCGGTAACAGCAGCGAAACCTTCAAATGAAGACATTTTAATCTCTGGGCTGTAAGCAAGAATTGAAGCAAAGCCTAAAGCAAGCATTGCATACAGAAGCCATGAGTTCATGTAGTCACGAGGCTGAAGTAACCACTGAACAGGCATTACAGATGCTACAAAGATATAGATTGCAAGTACAGCGATCCAGAATGATCTAACATTCTCAGAAGCAATACCGAAAGCAGTCTCTACATTCAGAGGGAAGCTTTCACCAAGGTAAACTGATAGGAAAACTAATGGAATAAAGATTAAAGAAGCTCTCTTTAAACTGAAGTTCAAATTAATTGTTGTGAAGGCAAACAGTGGAGCCATGAAAATAAACAGCAGAGATGCAGTTGCCACCTCAGGGAATTTTGTAAACAGTCCAGCAATCAGAAGTGTGAAAATAGCAACCACAAGAACCAGACACAGCAGACAGAAGCCTAAGAACAGCTGTCTTCCGGTAAAGCCCATCATTTTCTCCATAACGAAGGAAACAGATCTTCCCTTATTACGTACAGAGATAACCAAAGCTGCAAAATCATGGAAAGCGCCAATAAATACGCAGCCAACCAGAATCCAGATTAGAGCTGGGAGCCAGCCGAAATAAGCAGCCATAATAGGGCCTACGATTGGACCTGGGCCTGCAATTGAAGCAAAATGATGTCCAAAAAGAACAGGAGCTCTAGTTGGAACGTAATCTACACCGTCCAGATTAGTATGTGCAGGTGTAGGTTTCTCTGGGTCTATTGAAAATAATTTCTTTAAAAAGTTTCCGTATGTAAAATATGCTAAAACAAAGTATGCTAAGCAAATACAGAATAGTACACTGCCTGTCATTTGATTCACCAAAAAATTTGAGCAATTTGTTTAATAAGAATAAAGACAATAGTCTCACAGGAGAGTTACCTGCGATCTAGAGCATGAGCTTTGTAAGCTTTTGAAGTGTTTTTTATCTTAATGGTTAGAGATAAAAATCGACTTGAACGGGGGTAATGTTCGTTGTCGTTTTATTTATTAAAAGACTTTCTAAGCAAATAGTCAACATTTATTTTAGCGCAACACACAATTATTTATTGTGCATTTTTTGCAACACACAAAATCAACAAAAATTTCAGTAGGTTATTAGCCAAGTTTTACGGGAATTTTTTTTAGATTTCCTTTCTGGTGCATAAAATATTAGTAATCGGCTCTTCAGAATTTACCATAGTCTTTTGTTTTTGCTAGAATTGCTGAAACCAAAAGAAGGTTATAATTATGAATTTGTACGAAAGAATGCTGCAGAGTCTTGAGAATAACCGCAGCAAAGGTGTTTTCAGAACCATTGTTCCTAAATCTCAGAATCAGTCAATGATTAGCATTGATTCAAAAGATTATCTGAATCTCTCCTCTAATGATTATCTGGGACTTGCCGCAAATAAAGAATGTCTTGATGAATTCCATGAATACGCAAAATCTCAGTCATTAAGACTTTCCTCCTCAGGCTCTCCTCTGCTTACAGGAGCTCACGAGAGTTATGCCCTCTCCTGTGAGGTCATGGAGACCTTGTTTGGAAAAAAAGCCACTTTCTTTAACAGTGGTTTTTCTGCCAACAGCGGAGTATTAAGTATTCTTGGATCAGAGGATACACTGATTATTGCAGATAAACTCGCTCATGCATCAATGATTGACGGTCTTACAGCTTCTAAAGGAAAGTTTCTTCGTTATGCTCACAATGACTATGATCATCTGGAGCGACTGATACAGAAGAGCATTTCTGACTACGATAACATTATTATTGTTACTGAAGCAGTTTTCAGTATGGATGGCGATAGATGCGATCTGAAAAGACTTATAGATATTAAGCACAAATATCAAAATATCTATCTTTATATAGATGAGGCCCATGGCTTTGGTGTTTTATCTGAAGATGGTAGCGGACTGTGCGGATCCTTAAAGCTTATCGATGAGGTTGATTTTATACTTACAACCTTTGGTAAAGCTCTGGCATCAGAAGGAGCCTGCATACTTACAAACGAGACCGCACGTGATTACATTATCAATAATTCCCGACCTCTGATCTTCTCTACAGCATTATCGCCTTATACCTTTGCCCATGAGGCTTTCATGGTTAACTATATGAAGAGAAGAAATGATCTTCGTACAAAGCTCGATAAAATCAGTTCATATATTCATCAGACTCTGAATGAATGCGGCTTTGATAATGTTTCCTCATCTCAGATTATTCCTCTTATAACCGGTGATAATGATAGAACCTTAAAGGCCAGTGAATTTTTTAAAGCTCACGGAATCTATGCAATGCCAATCAGACATCCAACAGTTCCTCTGGGTAAAGGACGACTAAGAATATCTCTTAACGCGGGATTAACCGACACTCAGGTTGAACTCCTTGCAGATACGATAAAAGCATTTTCAAAGGATTAGAATGAAACAGCTATTCGTAAAACAGAATCATACCGACAAGCTTAATCTGATTTTTCTTGGCTACGGTCAGGATGGGGCCATCTTTGAACAGCTTAAGAACAGCGATAGTGCTGACATTGCTCTGGTCTATGATTATGAGAATGAGGATTTTGCCCCTTCTGTATATAGTGAATATAAGAACCTGAACCTTATATCCTGGTCCATGGGGGTAATGATGGCCCCAAAGATTCTGGATAAAAACGGACTTTTAGATAAAGTTACTACCTCATCAGCAATCAACGGAACATTGGAAGGTATCAGTGATGAATACGGTATTCCTCTTAAGATATGGAATGCCACCATTGATGCTCTTTGCGAGAGTGCGGTTTTAAAGTTTTATCGCCGTATGTGCTTTGATGCAAAGCTGTATGAAGAATATCTGAAATTCAGACCTCAGAGATCTGTAGAATCTCTCAAATCAGAACTGATATTTATCCGTGACTTTACAAATAATCCACTTGTTGATGGATTCTTCTACAACAAAGCATTCATTGGACTTAAGGATAAGATTATCTCTCCTGTAAATCAGTTAAATTCTTTTAAAAAGACCCAAACAGACACTCAGGAAGTTGAATGTGCTCACTACTGCTATGAGCTATTTGAAAACCAGCTATTATGATAGTAAAAAAAGAATCATTAAAAAGACATTTCTCAAAAGCATCCAGAACGTACGATGATAATGCGTCAGTTCAGCTATATATGGGAAAGAAGCTGCTTGAATACATAGCAGCAGATAAATTTAAGCACGTTCTTGAAATTGGCTGCGGCTCAGGAATTTTCACAGAAGAAATAGTAAAAAGGTATTCTCCACACAGTATCGCTCTCAATGATATCTCTGAGGAGATGCTGAATACCTGTAGAAAACGTTTTTCTGATTATACGAATATTAGCTATCACCCAGGTGATATTGAAAAAATATCATTAAAGGGAAGCTATGACCTGATTGCATCAAATGCATGTTTTCAGTGGCTTTCTGATCTTAAAGTAGCTCTTAATAGATTTATAGAGGCATTGAATTCTGATGGAATTCTTGCCTTTACAAGTTTTGGTAATGAAAATGTCAGAGAAATCTCTTCGTTAACCAACAATGGACTTAGGTATCTTTCCTACTCTGAGATAAATGAGATTATAAAAAGTCTTGATGTACCATATTCTCTTCACGAAGAAGTTATTCAGTTCCATTACAAGGATGCTCTTGAAATGCTTAAAACGCTCAAAAAAACAGGAGTAACCGGTTTTTCAAAAAAGACATGGACCAGAGGAATGCTTAACAGATTCATTGAAGAGTATGAGTCAAAGTATTCCGATGAGAAAGGAGTATTTTTAACATGGCATCTATATTATGCCGTTATCAGAAAACAAGCTTAGCAGAGAGTTGATTCAACAATAAACACGAAAGCTCATGTACTGGCAGTTGCTATAGAAATATTCAGGCGACAGCCGTGCATAAATTAACAAATTAGAATTACAAAAAGTAAATCAATTTCACCTGTACTTTGCAAAGTAGGTACAACGTATTCTAATCAAATCTCACAAAAAATTTAAATAACAATCAGTTAGATATTATTTTTAGTGCTATAATGTAGGTATTATATAGTTGTACCTACAAAGATATTTTATTATGAGTAAAATTGCTCCTCTGCCAACAGTTTATTGTTGTAAATCAAAGAATAGAACCTATATTCGCACCTATAAGAACTCTCGTGTTGAAGGTAAAAATTATCCTGTTAAAACAGATATTCGTAATATTGCTGAAATTGCAAATGGTGAAGGTGTCGGAAGACTTATTTTCAGAGAGGATTTCTTAAAGGAGAATCCTAAGTTTATAGATAGACCTGTTGTTAGAGTCTTTGATGAGCATTCCAATAAATACGTGTTTAAGTATGCAAG
>NZ_FPAH01000086.1 GCF_900116345.1 Succinivibrio dextrinosolvens
TTCCATTCAAATGTGACCAGATCTATATACGCGGTTAATCTCTCTGCGGATTACATCTTAATAGAAATCTGAAATGAATTCCCAACTGCAGTTTTAAATCGGAAATAGGTGCCAATTCGCCAAAGATAATCTAGAGCTAACAGAAAACCAAAAGACCTCTCTATCTCCGATTTAAAACCACAGTCAATGAACCTAAGGTTCAGCTCAGACTGCATTATGAAGACTACAGTTGATCAATTCAGAGAGCTAGTTAAAAAAAGTTTTGCGCTCGACCTATACAATAGCCTTCAGAATGCAGTCTGAACAAAATTCATGGTGCATCAAGTCCACGGACGCAGGAAGCCTTAGGCACATTCACTTATGATGGATATTAAACAGTACTGAGTTACCTCAGATTCTTAATCAGATTACATTTTGTCTCATCAAATACTTCTCCGTTCTTTGCCACCGCATAAGCGATTCTGGCAAGGCGATTCATAATGGCACAGATAATGACTTTCTTTCTCTTGGTTTTAAGCCTGTCCTTAATCCATGACGATTCAGAACCGTTTTTCATGGCATTGGATAGATAGACCATAGCACCCATATAAAGGCTCTTCTTAAGAGAACGTATGCCTGACTTACGAATTCCCAGAACTGTTGTTTTTCCTCCAGTGCCGGTAATTATTGGCGCTACCCCGACATAAGCAGCAAACTCTCTGGCACCATGGAATCTTTCAGGATCACCCATAGCCGCATTCAATGCCACTGCTGTCTGTATTCCTACACCTGGAATAGTTGCAAGATTAAGACAGGTTTTATTCGAGCTTCCATACTTTAATAAGTACTTATTGATTGTTTCAATCTGCTCCTTAAGGTTATCGAGGATATTGAATACAGCAGTTTTGATGACTGAAAAATGTGAAGCCTCCTTTGAGCCTGCTTCAAAGGATTCCTCTGCATCAGAAAATCCCTGAATGATTTTTGAATTTGATGCAATACAGGCTTTTCCCACCACAAAACCATGCTCATATAGAATACCGTGTGATGCATTAAGACACTGAGTATACTGTTTGATAAGCTGGTCACGAATGGTAAACAGATTCATAATCAGCTGATTATCAAGACTCTTGGGAGGAATACTTTCAACAGAAGACAGCATTGCCTTGAATATTCCTGAAGCATCAATCTTATCGTTCTTATCAAGTTTTAAGAATGCCTTAACTTTTGATGCAGGAAGTATTTTGCATTTATGCCCCTTGCTTTCAAAATATCTGCTTAGGTAGTTGCAAGAACCACAGGCTTCAATTCCGAAAAGCATAGGCTCCGTTGCCTTGTCCACAAATTCAAAGAATTTACTGCGGGTAAGCTGAAAGTTTTTGAGTAGCTTCTTATCGCTGTCAAAATAACAGACCTGCATAACTCTGCTTGCCACATCAACAGCAACAGGATTTACTCCAAGCGTGTCACGATGGTAAGCAATGGTTGCAAGTTCATAATCACTAAGCTTAGGTTTCATACGAAAGATAGCTCCGATTAAATGTCTGTTGATTACAACTTCAATCAAAGCTATGATGAACCTAGGAATACAAGCTTATTTTGAAGTACCTAGAGTCTGGAAATTGCGTCCG
>NZ_FPAH01000038.1 GCF_900116345.1 Succinivibrio dextrinosolvens
ATTTCTGCTGAAATAAAAATTTTTGTTATGCCTGTTTTTTTTCAGGCACGACAAAGTCCCAAGGTTATTCACTAACTTTGGCTTTGCTCTTTCAAAATTTGATTCAAGATTAAAGCTATTTCTTCGCTTTGATTTTCTTTCTGGTCCTAGCAAACTTCTCTAATGGAGTATCGTCGTCGATACTGGATTGAAAACCACTGTTCTCCAAATCATCAGGGACATCATTTCCTGTCGATTCAGGATGTTTGTAAAAGAGACCGATGAATCTTTCGTCATTCTCTATTTGAGACATATCCTGAGTAAAGAAGGCTTTTAAGAACATAAATCCTACTTCAGCATCCTGTGCCACAATCTGTAAAGATTTAAATGACCATGTTTTCCCCTGATAATAAGGAACATTTTCTCTGATGTAGCTTAATACGTTGCATGCGAGCTTGGTACAGGCAGTGCTGTTAGTAATGTAATCCTTATTTCTCAAAGGAAGAGCATCCTGACGGAATACAACATCAATTACCCAGTGTCTGGCTTCAATTCCCCATCTTTGGAGAATAATATCAAGCATGGTTTCAGCGAACTTTTCATCAAGTCCATCTGGAACAATTGAGCTGATGAAATATCTATCTTCATCCTGCAGTGTTACATCTGAACTTTTGAAGTGTCTGACTGTTCTTACTCTGATGACAGAATGGACATCTGCCCATTTCTTTCTGAGTTCAGACCTTACTACATGTTTCATCTCAAGGATATCTATCTGCTTGGTCTCAATTCTGCCGTGCTCATCAAGAACTCTGATTGCAGACAGAACCTCATGTTTGTATTTACCATTGTCGACAAATTCAAAGGCGGTTCTGACATCCTCTTCAAGAGTGGACTGATTGGATTTTAGTCCCACAACACAGTCTGCATTAACATCCACGGTGGCAGATATCGTACCTGGTCTTGTATTAAGGGAATCCCAGGTAAGAATGGTATTTTGCAGGTTGACCTTTTTAAGCATGCAAAGGATTGCTTCCGCTTCATGTTTTTTCTTATCTACTATAGTCTGACTCAAGGTTAAACCATAGGTTGATGAATAAAGGCTGACAACGTCATACCCACCATGCTTACGTTCATCATTGCCATTCTTACTCTGTCTGGTACCTCTGATGTTCTGTCCTTCTGCAGCAACAATCTCTCTGTCCTGTAAGGCTATTGAGCCAATAGGTTTATCAGAATTATCTCTGTGAGTTACAAAGTAATCCGTCAGAAACTTTACCAGTTCATTGGAATCAATAATACTTATAACCCTTCGGATAGTCTGCTCAGATGCGACTTTATCCCCTAATCCATAGATTAACTGCTGAAGTTCCTTAACATGCTTTTTCCAGAACAATACCTGCTCATGACTGTTTTCATATCCAGATAATCTTGCTAACAGTACTACAGTAGCTATTACATACAGAGGATAAACTATCCTCTCTGGATTACGCGGATCACTGAGATTAAGCTCAATAATTCTTTGAAGAAAAGATGCGCCTTCAAGAAAATTTACAGCAGGAGATACTTCGTTTGACATAATTACTATTCTTATCAATCGGTTACTTTAGATTTCAGAGTTAAGAATATTAATTATTCAACAAAAGTTTTGATCTTTGAATCACATTTTGAAAGAGCAAAATCAGTAGGCTAACTAACTGATTAATTTATATTAATTTTATGAACCAACACTTTTAGCTTTTGTGATAAGCTTCAAATGGTGTTGGCGCCATACTGGTCAAATCGAGTAGGAGGGAGTAAATAGCTCCACTCCTCTCACAACACTTATCCCGACTTTATGATTATACCGTAAAACATCGAAAATTGGCTTAGTTACGGGCATCAGTACATAAAAAGTCGGGATAACTTTTACATAAGTCAATACAGTCTCTTGAGAACTACATCTTCATTATTAAATGTAAAATCAACTGCAGATCTGATGATTAGATTAAAGTCTGAAGTTGCTTTTTCAACTGCATCTTGTTTCATCTTAACATCAGCATTTGCATAGTATTTATATGACCTAACCACTCTGAAAGCAGTGGCATGTAAGCGTAAACAGTTTCCTACCATCGAATATAATAAAAAACCGCCAGCTGGCGGTCAATCGTAGAGGCTAAATTCTAATTCTTGCATCTCAACTTTTACAGCTTCTTTGGTCTTACTATGGGCTACCCACAGGACCTCTCCTGTTTCCATATCCATAATGAAAGTAGCGAATTTGTCACTCCTATCCAGACTATGGAGAAGAAATTCGTCAACACCAAGGATACGAGCCTGTCTCCTTGGAGGCAGCAGCTTTTTGCCTTCTCCATTCTCGGTGTATTTATCATAGAGACGTTGTTTGTCTATGGCTCTGATGATCTTGGCATCAACACCGGTTTCAAAAGACAGAGCCTTTAAAGAGGTCTTACTGCCTTTCATTTCCAACAGCCTGTATATCTCATGATATGCGGCGGCTGTTATTCTATGTCCTCCTGCCTGAAACGGGATCTTTTCAGTACAGCTGTATTCACAAAGCTTTGAGGAACATCTATACCTTTTTACTTCAACCTCTAAGGTCTGATACGTACTGCCATAGGGAATGTGTTTCAACCTAACGTAACTAACACCATTACTATGCAGTTTTGCTCCACACTTTGGACAGTAAAGCTCTTTTCTGTCATCTGTTCTTAGCTTTCCTGTATATGTAAGCTCTGAGAAGCCAACAAAGTTCTCATTAGTAATGGTTCCTACATTTACCTGCCTAAAATCATACCTAGGCGAGCCTACCTGTTTGAAGCCTTCACAATATGAAGGTACTACCAGAAAATCTCCTTCAAATGCATTTGGAGCAATGGTTGCAGCAATTACGTGGTCAGAATTTACTTGAAGATTTGCAGATAAAATTGTAGTATTCATATTAGTCTTTTGGTTAGTTATTGTTTTTTGGTCGAAACAACTTTATCAAAAAACTCAATTATTTCAAATTTATCTTCTATCTTAAATTCCTAATCCCACACTTTTTTCCTTAGACCCTAAAGATTTCCTAGAATTGGATGATTTTTGAAATTTATACTCTTTATTTTGTACACAATTAGAATCACTCCTTTTCAAATTATGGTAAATGTAAAAAACATTAATGCATTAGATTATTTTTCAAAGTGCAATAAAAGCCTTGTTTTGTGTATTCTAACTTAAGAGCAAAAGCAGATCTGCTATAAAGCCGTCGTTTTCTTTCAAATGTAACGATAATGAGGAGTTGTATTAGAGTAAAAGGATTCAGAACTAAGATGAATTAGGATTTTATTATGCTGTTAATCCATATTCTAGTATCTCGTATTTATTCACATTTTTTCACAAATACAATATTTGTGAATTGCCTAATTATTCACGTAAAATATCTTTATATTTGGTATAATGCTCACCTGTTATTTAATAATATAATGTTACATTAAAAAAATTGCTTTAAAACAATGAGTAAAGTTATAGTCATTGGTGGAGGGTATTTCGGTTTATACCTTGCCTACTATCTAGGATCTAAACATCATAAGGTTGATCTTTTCGAAAAAAGCTCTGAATTTATGACAAGAGCCTCATACAATAATCAGGCAAGAATCCATAATGGCTATCATTACCCTCGTTCTGTTTTAACAGCCCTTCGTTCTCGACAGTCATTTCCAAGATTTATCAAAGACTTTCCTGACTGTGTTTGCAATGATTTTGATAAATACTACATGGTAGGAAAACATCTTAGCAAAGTCACAGCCTATCAATTCGAAAAATTCTGTAGACGTATTGGAGCATACTTAGAACCAGCTCCAAGCAGAATAGTTAATCTCACTCATAAAAACTACATCGAAGCCTGCTTTAAGGCAAAAGAATTCGCATTTGATTCTGTGAAACTAAAAGACGCTATTCTCAGCAGAATTGATACAAAGTACGTAACGCTTCATCTTGAATCCGAAGTAATTAGAATAAATAAAGACAACTCCCAAATTAATGAGCTTACTGTTTCGGTAAAAGACTTAAAGACAGCTGAAATTGTTGAATATAAATCAGATCATATATTCAACTGTACCTACGCATCATTAAATCAGGTAATTCACAACAGCTCACTTGAACTTATTCCTTTAAAACATGAGATGACCGAAATGGCTCTCGTGGATGTTCCAGATGAACTAAGAAATCTTGGAATAACTGTTATGTGTGGTCCTTTTTTCTCTGTAATGCCCTTTCCTTCTGTCGAAATAAACGGACACTACCTGCACTCATTTTCCCATGTTAGATATACCCCGCATTATGAATGGTATTCAAAAGACAAAGAATATGTCGACGCAGATGCTAGATTTGAAAAAGATGAACGACATACAGCATGGGAAGTAATGAGGAAAGATGCTTCTCGATATATTCCGATTTTAAGTGACTGTATCTACAGAAAATCGTTATGGGAAGTAAAAACGGTATTGCCAAGGTCAGAAGTAAATGATTCAAGACCAATTCTATGTAAGTTCAATTATGGACTAAAGGGCTTCCACTGTGTCATGGGAGGCAAGATAGACAACGCTTATGATGCCGTTGCAGCTGTGAAAAAGGAGCTAGATCTCTAAAATGATTACTACAAATAAAGATGAAAGTTTTATCTCAGTAGTAACTGTTATAAACAGACTAACAGCAAACTCTTTATCTAGATTAGCTGAAATCCAGAATGAACTTGATACGAATTTTTCTGATTACGAGATTATTCTGGTAGTTCAGAAATCCCTGCAGAATGTTTTATCCAACAGGATAGAGCAAATTCTCAAAGAAATCCCTTGTGTACGTTATCTGCAGTTATCTTCAGATGTAAACTCGGACGTAATCTGGTCTGCAGGTACCGAGAATGCCATTGGTGATTTCATTATCTGCTTTGATTTATGCAATGATCCTGTATCACTGATTAAAGACTCTGTAGAACTGTGTAGACAAGGAAACGATGTTGTTGTTGGAACCACCAGGCAGAATCATTCTTTTGCCTATCAGATAATAAGACCTCTTAGCGGATGGTTACTAAAACTGATTGACTATCATCTTCCAAAAGATGCAACAACCTTCAGATGTCTTTCACGAAGAGCTCTAAATTCAGTTCTGGATACAGGCAAATTCTATCACCAGTTCTTTATGCAGATTCAGAAATCTGGATATGGTCAGGCCGAGCTACATTACACAGCTCTAAATACAGACAAAAGAACACTTACAGGTGCTGTTAAGTCAACTTTAAGGCTGATGGTATTTAATTCCACATCTCCGCTTCGAATTATGTCTCTTCTGGGACTAACCGGCTCTACCTTGGCATGTCTGTTCTCACTGTATTCAATTATTCTTAACCTTTTCAAAAATGATGTTGTAGAAGGCTGGACCTCCACGGTATTCATCATTTCTCTTTTGGCCTCTATGCAGTTTGTGATCCTATCTTTTATTGCAGAATACTTAAACCGCATTCTGGCAGAACAGACAAATGCAAACGGTTATTCAATAGTTTTTGAAAAGAACTCTCAGGTAATGATCAATCTGGACAGAATAAATGTTTTAGAGCAGAGCACCTCCCAGACAGATAATCTTGTTCAGACAGGAAGAGACAGATAAGGAACTTAACATGACATCAGCACTAATCGGTTCAACTGGATTTGTTGGTACCACCCTTTTATCACAGAGAACATTTGATTACTGTTATCACTCAACTGATATAGGTGAGATTGATAATAAAGAATTCGACCTGATTATCTGTGCAGCAGCACCTGCTAAGAAATGGTATGCAAACCTTCATCCGGATGAAGATAAGGCTTGTATCGACTCACTTATCGGACATTTAAAAACAATTAAAGCTAAAAAATTTATTCTTATAAGTACTGTTGATGTTTTTAAATCCCCTGTTAACGTTGATGAAAACACTCCTATCAGCTTGGATGAGCTTCAGCCATACGGCTACAACAGAAGACGTCTTGAACTATTCGTTCAGGAAAATTTTGACCATCATCTTATCGTAAGACTTCCTGGTCTTGTAGGAACAGGACTTAAAAAAAACATTATCTTTGATTTCAAAAATCATAATGAAATTGAAAAGATTGAATCAAATAACGTATTCCAGTTCTATCCAATGAAGAATCTCTTTAAAGATATAACTACCGCTGATAAACAAGGATTAAAACTGGTTCATCTTACAGCAGCTCCTGTTAGAGTTAAGGAAGTTGCAAAGGCCGCATTTGACTTTGATTTTGACAATCATATTGGCAAACCTCTTGTAGCCTACGATTTTAAGACAATCCACGGAGCTTTGTTCGGCTCAACTCCTGACTATCAGTATGACAAGACAGAATCTCTAAAGGCAATCAGAGAATATGCTGAGGAATAAAATGAATCTATCCATTTCTAATATTGCCTGGGATGCATCTTTTGAACCACAGGTTATCGACCTGCTTTTGAAAAACGGGATTCATCATTTGGATTATGCTCCAGGAAAATTCTTTTCCGATATTGCAAATACATCTGATGCGGAAATACTCAGAGTAAAAAAAGAATGGCAGGATAAAGGCTTTACCCTTACAGGAATTCAGTCTCTGTTATTTGGAACAACCGGTCTTAATCTATTTGAGAGCAGCACTCAGGATAGAATGCTGGAGCATTTAAAGAGAGTCTGTCATATAGGTTCTTTAACAGGAGCTTCAAGACTGGTATTTGGTTCACCTAAAAACCGAAACAGAAACAAACTTGATGACACTAGAACAGATGAAATAGCCTTAGATTTCTTTTTCAGATTAGGTAAAATTGCAAAAGAAGAGAACGTCACAGTCTGCCTTGAGGCAAATCCTACCGTTTACGGAACAAACTTCCTGACAACAACCGATGAAGCAGCAGCATTCGTCAGAAAACTGAATCATTCCAATATTAAGCTGCAGCTTGATCTGGGAACCATTTACACCAACAGTGAACCTGCACAGGTTATCGAAGATGTAGCAGATGTAATCGGACATATTCATCTGAGTGAACCTTCTATGGCTCCTGTAACTACTGATGATCCTCTTCACAGAGAAATTGGAGATAAGCTTAAGAAAGTATTTTCAAAGTCCTTGCCGTCTACAGATATTCTCACAATAGAAATGCTAACCAACAACTTAGAAACACCTGAAAACAGAATTAAAAAGATAGAGACTTCAATCAAGGTTGCAAAAGACCTATATATGCAGGACTAATAAATGAATCAGAGTGTTACTCAAGATTATAAGAAATATATTCCATCGTACGATGTACTGTTCTCTAATCCCCAGAAACTCAGAGAATGCTGTCTAGTTATTCCTGTAATAAATGAGGGAGAAAGAATTCATGCTCTTTTAGAGAGAATCAATGAATTAGATTTACAAAGTACTGTTGATTTCATTATTGTAGATGGTGGTACTACAGACGGCTCTCTTGATGAGAGTTATTTAAAATCACAGCATGTACACTCACTTCTGCTAAAAACAGCTAAAGGGAAACTTAGTGCACAGTTACTCTGTGCATATGACTATGCACAGAAACTTGGTTATAAAGGAATTGTAACCATTGATGGAAATAATAAAGATGATCCTGCTCCTATCCCTGATTTTATAAAGAAACTAAATGAAGGTTATGACTTTATTCAAGCATCACGTTTTATAAGTGGTGGTACCGCAGTTAATACTCCTGTAAGCCGAGATTTGGCTATTCGCTTTATTCATGCTCCTGTTTTAAGTATTGCATCAGGTTTCCACTGGACTGATACAACACAAGGGTTCAGAGCTTATTCTGCTAATTTTCTATTCAACAGCAAAGTAGCCATCTTCAGAGAAGTGTTCTCCTGCTACGAATTACTTGCTTACCTATCATATATTGGACCCAAACTTCATTTTAAATGTCTGGAAATGCCAAGTAAAAGAAGTTATCCAAAAGGACAGGTACCAACAAAAATCAGCTCCGTTAAAGGCAATATTGAACTACTAAAGGTTCTGTTTAAGGCTGCACTTGGAAAATACAATCTGGAGGCAGAATGATTACTTTCCTGTTAGTTGTGTTCGGTATTGCTTCAAATGCAGCGGCAAGCGTACTGATTAAGTATGCAATGATGCCAGAGAGAAAAGTTTCAATTTTTGAGCCGTTATCAATAATCCTTAATATTCCGCTTTGGACTGGACTTCTGTTCTACGGAATTGCATTTATTCTATATGCACTTACGCTGCAGAGACTTCCTCTTAACGTTACTCATCCAGTTCTAACATGCGGAGCTATCTCAATGGTGGCAGTTTTATCGGTAATTCTATTTGGAGAAACATTCTCACCGACAAAGATTGCAGGAGTTGTCTTAGTAGCTATTGGTGTTATTTTTATTTCATGGAAGGCATAATAATATGACAATAATTCCAATAATCAGCATAATTTTCCCTGGTTTGTTTTTTTGTTTTTTCCGAGAAAAAATCTTAAAAATTGATTACTCAACTTTTAAAGACAGTTTTGTAAAAAGATTATTTGTTTCCTTATGTGGTATTGTCCTGGTTTATTTAATATTCACTGCAATATATTTATTTTGCCTAAGAAAACCAGATGTTATTTTTTATAAATTTAATACTTCTGCATTGTTTTCTATAAGATACCTTATATACGGATGTATTATCTCTTTTCTTTTAATTTATTTTGAAAAGATTGTCAGATTAAAAGACAAATACGTATTAACAATAAACTCAAAAAAAACAGTATTCACATATCTTAAAAATAAGAAATTAACAATCCTTTTTTTATACACTATTTTTCTTGCAGGCTTACACTTCGTAAGGTGTTTTGATAATTCTTTTTGGGGCGACGAGGGAATTGTTATCACTTTTGCACGAAAAGAATGGTTCGATATGCTGAAGTCAGTAGCAGCTTCAAACCACTCTCCATTACACTATGCTTTTGCATGGGGACTTGTGAAAATTTTTGGAGAATCAGGTTTCATTTTTCATATTTCATCAACATTAGCCTATTTCATTTTATTGATTGCTTCAATAACGATCATAAGAAAATGGTTTGGATATAAAACTTCATTTATATTTGTAACATTATGCTCATTACTTCCTAATGCCATAACCTACAATTTGGAAGTAAGAATGTATACTTGGACTCAACTATTTATTATTGCGTCTTTCTTAATGGTTTATGGGGCCATAGTTTTTAAACAAAATATATACTATGTACTCTTAACATTATTTTCCGTAATGGCAGCGTATAGCCACTATTTTTCTCTAGCTCCAATTTTTACTTTTTACTTAATATTATTGATATACACTGTTCTTAATGACAGAAAAGAAATAAAAAAAATTGTTTTGTCCTGGGCGATTTTTTTAATTATATTTACGCCTTGGATTTTTTTTACTCATAAGTTAAGAGGTGGATTCGTAGCAGACTATCACATAGTACAAGTTCCTTTAAAGGAATGTATCAAATTTATATTTGACACTAGTTCATATTTTTTTTTACTGCTCTTATTTTTCCTAAGTTTAATCACAACTTTCGTTAGAGAGCATCATTTTCTAAAAGCTCATCATAGCTTTAACAAAATAAAGAATAAAATAGAAATATCTTTTTTTATAGAAAATATAAAATTGCAAAAAGAGTGGTATTGGATACTTGGAGGTATTATCGGAGTATTTGGAACTATTTTTGCGGCGCAGATTATTTCTCATTTATTTCATCCTATTATCACGTTGCGATACTTATACGTTTCATATGCCATCCTTTGGTTAATCTTTGCAATAATGGTTTCCAAACAAAAATATTCAAAATTATTCACCCTTCTTTTAATTGTTTTTGTATTCTTTAGCTGTATTTCTAAATGTATTAATGCCATTAAAGTTGAACATTCATATAACGTCCGTTTAGAGAAAACTCTAGAACTAGCAAGAAAAGAAATAAAAGAATCTGACTTTATATACACAGACATTACTCATTTTGCTTGGACTATATGTGAATCTTATTTCCCAAATATAAAGCATGATTTATTTGGACATCTAGAACTAGGAAATTGGGGGCTTCCTGAGAGATTGACAAATTTAGACACAAAGCAACAATATTGGTTATTTCTTTCCTCTCCTATTTCAAATCAGATAGAAGAAGATCTTAAAGCTCAAAATTTATCTACACGATTAGCAATTGAAAATGGATTCATTGGAACAGGAAATGTGTGGGTATATGAGGTTATCAAAAATCAATAAAAATGATCATAATTCTCATATGGTGTTGGCGAAGAAGTCAATCTTTTTGTAAAACTTTTTGATTGGTGCTGTCCATTGCGGAACTTCAATCCTAACTCATTGTTTATTCCGCTTTGTCCTCATAAACAATGAGTATTTTAGGACAACAAAAATATTGGAAGCTAGGTACGTTCCCAAAGAATATTTCCAAACCTGTTATTTCTGACTTTTAAATAAAGCTTTTGCTATTCCTATGAACACGTTTCTGGGCTCTAATCATCTGTTTGGGATTATTCCTATGAACGCGTTTATGGGATTCTTAACTTTAATCTTTATCTATAATCGAAAAGTTTAGGTAACTTACAAATCATTTATTTCGCCAAAAGCATATGCAACTTGTAATATAGGACCAAAATGAAGTCAAAAAACAATTAAAGTCAGAACACATTTTTTTTATTTTATTAATTCGTCTCTGTCCAACAAATACAAAGATTTTTCTTCGCAATCTATTTTTTTTATTTTGCCAAGTAGCAGTGTAATGATGAATAGAAACAGAATCTTTGCACAATAAATCTCTTGACCTACCAGGAGCAACAGGATCAAGCATTTTACAAGGAAGTATTGCACAATCATGAATTTCCACCAATGAATCTGAATAATTATATCCAATATCAACAATGACCCTATTGTTTAATATAGGACAAGCAAATTCAGATTGTTTATTTAAATCAAAAATCAGATTATCATATTGTTTCATCATATTAAGAACTAATAAACAATGCTTTTTTGCCCCGAACCCCAATCCAGTATTACACAAACGATCAGCTTGTTGTACTCCAACGTAGAAATTATAATTCAACAAAAAATCAAGGTTTCGCAGAAGTTCTACATCTGTATCAAGATAAATACCTCCATAATCATAAACAACTTTTAACCTAGCATAATCAGAAACAAAAGCCCATTTTTTTTCTTCATATGCAGCTTTTATAAAAGGATGAGATAAAACATCAAAATTGGATTCATCCCATCTCCTAATTTCATAATCAGGACAATATTTCTCCCATGACTTTATACATTTTTTAATGTTTGATGGTAAAGGATTTTTTCCGAACCAACAATAGTGTATTACTTTTGGAATCATTATGTATTTCTCTTTTTTTCATACCTTAGGTAGTTAATCATTTTTAACTACACTGAAGTTATTCATACTGACGATCTACCTTATTGAAAATAGAGAGATCTTTCAGTAACCGTAAATCTCTCTTATTAGGAATATAACTTAACATATACGATTCTTTAAACGTGTGAATCAGGGCGCAGATAGCTGAACAAATAATCCCCAGAAAAACTTCCTAAAATCAAACGGAAATCTTCTTTCGATATTGATAAGGAGACTGCATCCCCAAAGCGGAATGTGGTCAAAAACCATTATAATACGAAAGCCAGTTGCAGATCTTGCTAATACCTTCCTTTCGTGATGTAAATTTTCTATTTAGTGGTAAACACTCTCTTTTCAAAATCGACCAAAACGACTCTGCTACAGCATTATCCCAACATTGTACTCTGCGGCTCATTTAGCATCTGAAACCTACTGAGGACAGAAGTTCCTGAAACTGATAAGAGCAGTACTGATAACCTTGATCAGAATGAAAGATTGTTCCAAATGCAGGATTCTCATCCCTGATTGCCATCATTAAAGCATCACAAATCAGATTAGTATCCATAGTTGGACCAAATTTGTAGCCAACGAGGCATCTTGATCCAAGATCTACTACTGAGGCTAAATAAAGCCATCCTTCTTCTGTAGGAATGTACGTAATATCACCGCACCAGGCTTCGTTGACTTTAAAAGAATCAAACTGTCTTTTTACAAGGTCTTCTGCTCTGGCTAGGTTATGGTTGCTGTCCGTAGTTTTTACATACTTACGATGGTACTTGTGGTAGATGCCATTCTTACGCATGATTGAAACAAGGCGTCTGTGAGATACCCTAAAGCCTTTATTTTTCAATTCATGATGCATTCTGATGGACCTGGTACGTTGTTGCAGGAGTCTTTTATTACTTCCTGTATTGCAACAAGCACTTCTGCATCAGTATGTATTTCTCCGTCTCTGTGCTCTTTATCCTCATCATTTAGCCATTTGTAAAAGCCACTGACACTTACTTCCAGTAACTCTGCAGCTCTTATTAATGAGATGTTGGTACCTCTAAGCCTGTCATCATTGCACTGCTTGATAAATGCGTACGTTGCTACAGGCTCTTGGCAAAGAACGCTGTAGCTTTTTTTTAGGAATTCGTTTTCTGCTTTAGCCTTTGCAAACTCTTTCTTCTGTCTGATGATTTCCTCTGCCTCAGAACGTCTACGCAAGTCATACGACTCTTGGCTTTATTACACCATTTACTTAAAGTCTGAGGATGTATTCCTAATTCCTTTGTTATCTGTACCTTAGTAACTACTGAAATTACTCTTTCAAGAGCAGCCTTAACGTGTGTTTATAACTAGCGGATTTCCTTTGCAATATTTTTCCCTCTTACGATATTTTAAAT
Organism: Succinivibrio dextrinosolvens; assembly: GCF_900116345.1. GTDB lineage: Bacteria > Pseudomonadota > Gammaproteobacteria > Enterobacterales > Succinivibrionaceae > Succinivibrio > Succinivibrio dextrinosolvens_B. The sequence continues at coordinate 12,759 of NZ_FPAH01000038.1, forward strand.
ATAAGGGGGATAAAATATTCCTATAACTGATCCTTAGTTCAGTATTAAAAGGTTTTATGATCTCTTTCAAATAGTCTTAATATTTTTTTTATCACAACAATTCTATGAGCTTTATCAGAAATTCTTTTTAATTTTTTTATATATACAGGATCCCTTTTATAAACAAAATTCCATCCTTTTACTTCAAGTTCCTTAATTGCATTATTCATTCGAATATCATTTCCATTTCCAGATAAAGAAACATTGTTTTGTCCTAAAATTGTCCCCAAATCAGGTTTAGAGCCCCATAAATCATAATTAGAAAACGGATGTGCTGGGACATATGTATTAATTCCGTGTAAAAGTGCAGCATACGAAAGACTCATATCCTCTGCAGCATATTTATATTTTTTCATATCCTTGGCTTCATCAAACATGTAATGCAACCATTCTTTTTCAAAAAACCAAGAATGACCAACAAAATCCACCATACATGTTTCAGAATTTGGCCGTTGCCATCCTACACGACAATATCCAGAATAAGGGTAATTATTTGAATTAAGAACTGCAACACCTATTGCTCCATAGATACCTCTCTGCTTTTTCATATTTTCCATGCAATTCTCAATCCATCTTGAACCAGGAATAGTATCATCATCAAAAATACATACATATTTTGTATGTACTTTCCTGGCAAAATCAAAACGCCCCCAAACTCCTATATTATCTGTTGCTATAAAGACATTATCAAACTCATCAAGTAAACTCTTTTCAAGAGTTATTGTATAATCTTTGTTCACTTTGTCTTGAAAAAGCCATATTTCTTTTGGTAAAAAACTCTGTTTCTTTAAAGAATCAATTTGACTCCTAAGTGAATCAATTCTTTTATAAGCTGTAAGAATCACTGTAACATCACAGATTTCCATATAATTATCCTATTTTTTTCATACCCAATATCTAAATAAATACATTCTAATTCAGCATAAAATAAAAAATTAAGCAACGTTTTTAAGTTGCAATCCTTTGCTGAACTTAATCAGCATAAAAAGTTCTTTAAAAATTTGATATATAGATCAGTGTGTTAATAAAATATACAGGCTTTTGTTCCGATATTTTGTAATTGTTATATCCGTAAAATTGGATTTTTGAGAAAAGGTTGAAAACTGGTTAATTTGAAAGGAATTAATTGATTTATGGTTTTCTGTTTAATATAATTAATGTGTTCAAAATCAAAGAATTAAACAAAAAAAAACACTGAACAATTATCTCTATTTTTATCAACTCTGTCAAACGATTTTCAAACATCTAAAAACAATCTTATTGATATTCTTTCAAAAAAGCGTATTGCAAGCCTGTCATATGATAACTAAAGCCTGTATAAGAAACCGTAAGTTTTCTTATGCTGATTATATGCTTGGAGCAATGTCCAAAATGAGTGGTTCAATCAGAGATTCTGAGTTTACCCTGAACTCATTTCACATGAACTACAACCGTCATCTTAATGATGAACAGAAAATGAATCATAAATGCATTCATTAGCAGCTAGATTCTGAAGAAAGCCTAACTCTGATTAAAGCTTTAGTGGTTCAAGTAATGTCTCTAGTAAATAAAAGACTATAAACGCAGATTAAAGCACATCTGATGGAGCCTTTAAAGGATTAACTTTCTCTTTTAAAGGTTAAGGACATTGTTCTTATTGATGGTACAGAACTGGACTTACGTAATTCCTGCGTAGATAACTTTTATTGCAAAGGAAAAGGAAGAGTCAGGCTTGACGGTTCATCAGCAAGATCATGTCTTAAGCTTAATGTTGCATACTATCTTTTTAAGCAAAGCTTTATCTATGTTGAGGTATCTGATGCTGTTGGCTCAGAAAGAGACAGAGTTTATAAAGAGTACCTTCAGGACTGTCTGATTATTGCTGATAGAGGTTACATCGATGAGGAGCTTGAGCAGATGCTAATAAAAGCTGGAATTCAATTTCTTATTAAAGGTAAAGCCAATACCAACGGCACCATCACCGATGCTTATGCTGATGACGGTTCAAGACTGAAGCATTACATTGGTAAAAAGCTTAAAGATATCCCTCACAAGATGAATGTAGATGTAACCATCAGAACATCAAAGGGGAATACTTTAAGGATTATTCGTCGCTATAACCCTAAATGGGAAGAACAGAGATAAAATCTCTATTCTGCGAACAAGTGTCCAACGCAAGATTGCAGGAGCAAAACAGCTTTTTGTACAGAATTCGCAGGAACATTGAACTGTTCAACAAGGCAACAAAGAGTGGCAGTAACCTTAAGAGCATCAACTCCAGCAAGAAGAACATAATTCTTATTTTTATCTTACTTTCGTTGTTGGTCTCGCTTATAAATACTCACAGCGCAACCAAGACGATGATAAAACACAGAATTGATGATTTATCCTTACTTAAGGTGCACACCTACAATGTCCTGTATGAAAAGCTTTTATTTGCCGTTGCATATAGAAACAGATCGACTATATATCAAATTTTTAAAGAACTTCTCGGTGAGATTGCACTGTGCTGTAAGCGATCAAAGCCATCTCAGCGAGATCGAATTTTAATTAAAGATCTGCCGTTACTTTTGTGGCAGATCTTTAACCAACTTTTTTTTAATGAAAAATCTCTTAATGATTTGGGGGATGATTTTTTATAAAACAATAAATTTTTTTCGTAAACAACAAATTGAAATTTAAATTATATTACCGTAGAAATTTTAATAAAAAAACAAACTTCACAATTTTTAACAAATAAATATTTACAAAAAATACTTTTCAGCACAATTGCGTTAAGAACAAACTAGTTCATTAAAAGTATGCATCCATTGCTTATAAATACTATTTAAAGAATAATTAGAACTCTTAACAAGAGAATAAGAAGCCATTTTCTTTAGTATATCGTCATTATCCATAAGATATTTAACTTTGGACACCATTTCAGACAAACAAAAGTGCCCATTCTGATTATTCACTATAAGTCCATTTACATTATCTTCAATGATCTCATTTATTGCAGCAAAACTACCGTATACCACAGGAACGACTCCAAAGCTCATACACTCATTTAATACTAATGGGAAGCCTTCATAGTCAGACGTTAGAACTAAAATCGAAGCTCGTTCATAGAAAGGTCTTACGTCTTTTAGTCCTGCAAATAGAACATGTTTAAGTCTAAATTTTGAGACCAATTCTATAAGATCTGTTTTCTGTGGTCCATCTCCTACTATAGTCAATTTCCAAAGGGGAAAAATATGTTCTAATTGAGCCCACATTTCAATAACTCTATTAACTTTTTTTTGAATAGAATCAAGGCGACCAACATAAATAATTTCCTTATATTTTTTTTGAGAATCATACGTATATCCTGAACAATCAATTGTAACAGGATTAGACTGAACTATAAGTTTATTTAAATTATTGATATGAGAAATAGAGCGAAAATTTGACACATAGTAAGGAGAAAGAACTTCAAAGAAGTCACTATGAGAATATATATATCTAAAAGAGTAAGATGTAGCAAAAGAAACGATCCACAAAAGAACTCGAAAAAATACAACAGAAACAATATTCTGATTCTTTAAGAGTTGAAACTTAATTGAATTTATTCTTCCGTTTTGGATTGGATCATTATGGTAAACGGATATAACTTTTATATTAAGATTGTTTTTTGCTTTAAAAATTGTTCTAATTGGAACTAAAGGTAACCCCCATTGATTAATAACAATTTCAATTTGTTTAATAATAAAAATTTTTCTTAAAAATTTAACATTTTTTAAAGAACATTTGTAAGAATCGCAAATATAAACATCTACTCTTTCATCAAATCGATTTATAACCGCCCCACTACCCTTTTTAAAAGAGAAAACGGATACACTGTGACCTTCTTTTGCAAACTTATTAGCAAGAACCGTTGTTACAATTTCCACTCCACCTAAATCAAGAGTTCTAAGTAAAAATAATATATTCATTTATAGAGCAAACCAATAACCGTACTTATTTAGATAATTTATCTCTTTATTTCTCTTTCTTATTTCGATTGCAGGATTTCCTCCAACAATCGTCCATTCAGGCACATCAGATACAACAACACTTCCCGCCAGAACAACAGCCCCCCTATGAATTTTTACTCCAGGCATAATCAAACAGTTAGAAAATATAAAAGAATCATCTTCAATAATCACAGGAGCCCCTTTTGTTTCAAAAAAAGGACTATTTATATTGTGACCAAGAGTATAGATTTTTGTATTATGAGCTATTCCTACATTATTTCCTATAATAATGCGTCTTCGATTATCTAAGTAACACCCAAAATTTATAATAGAATTTTTGCCTATTTTTACATTACCGATATGAAAAAAACGACAATTTCTATGAATCGTACTATCTCTACCGATAATAATACCGAAACATCTTAAAAAATACTTCCTTAAGGGATTTGGAAGAAAAGAAGATGTAATATTAATATAAGCCACGAGGAAAAACTTACATTGAAGAAAAATTTTTTTCTTTATTGTATGCATCGTTAAAGACTCTTTTTCACATTATATGTGAGCAAATTAACAATTAAAAAGATTGCCAAGGACTATATTCTTTTCCTTCGAGAATATCAGCAATTCTCTTACAAGCATAACCGTCCCCGTAAGGATTGCATGCTTTGGACATTTTTATATATTCCTCAGAGTTATTTAACAATTTTGAAAATTCATTGTAAATATTCTCTTCTGTAGTGCCAACCAACTTTAGAGTACCAGCTTGAACGCCCTCTAAGCGTTCGGTTGTATTTCTCATCACAAGAACCGGTTTTCCATAAGAAGGGACCTCCTCTTGAATTCCACCAGAATCAGTTAAACACATATAACACCGTGATTCAAAATTATGACAATCAAATACATCTATAGGTTCAATAATATGAATTCTACTACATAATCCTAGTTCTTTGTTTGCGATAGTTCTAATTAAAGGATTCATATGAATAGGATATATAGCTTTACAATCATCATGTTCCTCAAGAACTCTTCGAATTGCCCTAAACATATTACGCATTGGTTCCCCTAAATTCTCCCTTCGATGAGCCGTTATAAGAATTAATTTATCTTTTCCAACCCATTCAAGTTCAGGATGATGATAATTTATTTGTACTGTTGTTTTCATGGCATCGATAACAGTATTTCCTGTAATATATATTGAATCTTTCTGTTTTCCTTCCTTTATTAGGTTTTCAGCTGCCATTTTGGTTGGAGAAAAATTATAAGCAGCTATAAGGCTAACAGCTTGACGATTAAATTCCTCTGGAAAAGGAGAATATATATCGTTTGTTCTTAAGCCAGCCTCAACATGGCCAATCGGAATTTGAAGATAATAACATGCTAAAGATGTTACAAAAGTTGTTGAGGTATCTCCATGAACCAATACAATATCAGGATGAACACATTCTAATACCTTTTTTATTTTTTCCATAATACCAATTGTAATATCAAATAAAGATTGACCTTGTTTCATAATTGACAAATCATAGTCAGGAACTACATTAAATGTAGATAGAACTTGATCTAACATTTGTCGATGTTGTCCTGTAACGCAAACAACAGTCTCAAAAAAAGATCTTGATTTGAGTTCATTAACCAAAGGACACATTTTTATTGCTTCTGGACGGGTTCCAAAAACGAGTAAAATTTTTTTCTTCATATAAAACTATCAATAAAAAAATTATGTTTTGAGATATAAGCATACATACATGGTTGGTTAAGCAATTAAAGGTATTCTTGGTGGTTTAGATATAACCTCAATAATATGTTTAATGCTTTTACCTCTCATGCGGTTTATAAAACTTGTAGAGCTTTTAGCATACGTTTTGAACAGAATAAGATTGCGTTCAAAATAGGCAGCTAAACGCTCGGTACCTTCAAGTGCCAACTCAATTATATCCATGAAGTGGCACTTTATGCGATTCACCAGTTTCTTTGGTGAAAATGTTGTATCAGCAGCCTTTTGGAGCTGCTGACCAATAATCAGCTTGAGCGGATAAACAATCTGGCTCAGGTAAATAAGGGACTGCACAATACCTGATTTATGGGTATTACATTTTTTTAGTGAGCAGAACCCCCTAAGTATTCTGAATGAAATTTCAACCTGCCATGTGGCTCGGTACAGTTCTCCTATCTGAATGGCATCAAGAGTATCCTTCGGGATATTTGTTGCGAAGTATACATGTTTATCCAGAGCTTCATTGTATACAGCAACAATTCTCTGTTTTGTGCCTTCAGGAGTTATTACCTCAAAGTCAAAGGTGACCTTTTTCTTAAAGAGATCATCTTTGATTTTGTAGTAAGAATCAAACCTGGTTTTTACGTTTTAAAATTCAGTAACTGTTCCATCGGAGTTGTACTGTAGGTAACTGACAACTTCCAGAGCAGAGCCTGATTTTAGTTTTATTAGATAGTAGCCTTTTGCTTTTGCTATCTGCGAAAACAGCTTTTTGGATGTATATCCGGCATCAGCCAGCAGTAGTCTGTTTTCAAGTTTATACATGCTGATTTCTTTTCTCTCAGATGCAACACCTGAGGTGATTGAAGAACACAGCTCAGTAAAAGAACTTAAAGACAGCGTACGGTTTAGCTTAGCGTCATAAGCTCCTTCGAATTTGCCTTTGTACTGATTGCAGTTGCAGGCAATTTCGCTGCCGTCCTGAACCAGGATATCAATAAGGTTAGGTAGTTTTAACCTTAATACATCCACAAGTTCTTTTGTATCAGACAGAACTTCATTGATACTTATCTCATTGAGTCTGTCACCTAGAGACTTAAGAAACACTGGCATTTGCTTTTTATCGAGAAAATCGTAAAGGGCTCCCAAGACAGAGCTTTTTCTCCTTTCTTAAGCATTTTGCAGGTGTATTCGTAGTGAATATTCCTAAGAGTAAATTCCTTGTCTCTGTTTAAAATTCCAATGACCGTGTAAATAAAAACAGCAGGGTCAAACAGGCGGCTTCTGACAACAAGTTTAGTGTCACGAGCCAAATTATTAATTTCGAGATCTGATAATACAGACTGAAGTAAAGAGCTTAGAGAATTTAAAGAAAGATCTGATCTAAGATACAATGAGTTCATGCGGCTGCTCCATTTTGTTGTTTTTAGCGATTTAATAATAAAATGAACAACCGCCTCTTTGATGCCTCATCTTTTTAGATCGATATCTTTTCTTAATTAATCAGCTAGTTACCTATATATTTTTTTAGATCTCCTTGTATTATAAGTATAAATAACTCAACTTTAGCAGTTCGATATTAACTGATAAATGTTAACTAGATGCGATTAAGCACCACATTTATTAGCCGATTTTTAGTTAAAATCGAAACGCAAAACTAGAGATAATAAATACTGTAAAGAAAAATCAAACAAATCGTTTAATAAAAGATATAAAATAATCCCTATAAAAAACAAATAATAGAATAAATACTGACAAAATTAAGTATTTTATCAAAAATACATTACTTACAGCATTTATAAAAAAAGAAGAAAGAATAAGAATAACAGATATAAAACTTAAACATTTAATGTCATATATTTCACGACCAATATTTTTTTTACAACACTTTTTATAAAAAAAATAATGAAGAATACAAAAGAAAAAATAACAAGCAAAAGTTGTATACGCTGCCGCTTTGTACCCATATAATCTAATAAAAATATAATTAAGTACAATATTCAACAGTGCACAAGCAACAGAAGCTATAACTATAGTATATTTCTGCTCAAAATATTCTTGTACCCTTGCAAATAACTGAAACAAATAATTAAAGAAAACACCCAAAGAAATAGGGATAATTAAAGAAACACTTTCAATATATTTTCTTCCGCCGAAAATCAAAACTATTTCATAACCAAATAACATAACAAAAAACATTACAACGGCAACAAAAGCTATTACAAAATTTGATGTAACTGCTAATTTTTTGAATTCTCTAGATTTAATTTTTTGATACTGATATGGTACAAACGAAGAATTTACAGAACCAACAGCTAAAAATATTAGATTAGCAACAGAATAGGCAATACTATATATGGCGACATCGGAGGAAGAACACAGAGAATTTATCATTATTCTATCAGAACTTTGCAGAATCACCTCAGACAAGTAATGAGGAATAAGTGGAACAGAAAAACCTAAACTAAACCACCATAGATCCTTATTAAAAAAAGTTCCACTATTTCTTATTGAATTATACAAAATATATAAAGAAATTATGAAAGCACATATTACTTGTGGATAAATTTTCGAAAAAGCGGTTCTGGAATAAAAATAAACACAACAAACTCCTACAATTGAGGTTATAGCTGTATTTAAAAGAGTTGCAATAATTATTGGTTTATATTTATATTCGTATTGCAGTTTTGTCATCCAAGCAAAAAAAATATTTTGTGTTACACTGAAGATAATAACAAGCCACAAAAACACCCCTGTAACGGAGGCGATTTTTTCTATATATTCTTGTAGACAAAAAATAACTATAGATAAGATAAAAGAAATAAATATGCTCATAAATATACAAGAGCTTAATACTTTTTTACTGCAATTATCTCTAGAAAACAAATTCATCATTGCTCGCCACGTAGATAATGTTATTATCGGAGTAACAACACTAGTCCATGCAACAAAAGTACTTGCAATGCCGTATTCTGTTGTAGATAACAAACGTGTAAAAACAGGCGTTGTAATCATACTGATTCCCTTTTGCAAAAACTGACAAATTGCAAACCAAAACGCTGTTTTTACAGTTACAGGAAGGGAAAAATATTTTAATAAAATTTTATCAAACATTTATGGTTTATCATTCAACTTTTATTTCTAGTTCTTGCTCATATTTATCTTTATAGGTAATATCCCCTTTATACAAACAAAACCAAGAACAAAAATCAAATCCCATCAGATACTTTAAAACATCTGAATCTTTTGAATAGTACTCGCTATTATTAACGTGATCCATCCTAGCTGTACGATACTTTAATGTAAACAAATCGACATCAGCTCTACTCATACAAATAAAATAATCTTTTAAGCATTGCCAATACTCATAAACACTATCAGAGCAATCCTTTGAAAGATAAGTCTTTAAATAATGTTTCATCAAGTATATTTCTGGAGGATACATTTTTTGACTTAATTCTTTTCTTGACATAACGCCAATTTTATGTACAACTCTATGATCCAAATCACAAGAAAAAAATTTTTCAATATCGTCAATATGACCATAATATAAGAAATCGCTTACATAATACGGAGTAAACATATTATTACAAAAAGTTGATGTTACAACAATTCGAGCTCTCATTTTATTAGTATTTGGTTTAATATCGCTAATTAAATGAAACATGTTATAAAATATATATTTCTTACATATTCTTTGGTCAGTCCTTGTTTTTGCTATAAACTTAATTCCGAGTTCTTTTCCTTTTTTTATTCCAGCCAAAGAACTTTTAATTTGATAATTTATATTCATTACTCCAGAAACTTGAGGGCATGTAGATTCAACAACTTCAACATTATACTTTTCAAAAAAAGAAAAAAATTGCTTATCTGATACTTCACCCTTCCAGGTTGAAACAATGATTACAGCATTTGGATATATTTTTCTATAAAAAATAATAGTATTTTTTAAAAAGTCTTTGCATCTTAAAACAGGGCCTTGTAATACAAGCGCAAATTTTTTTCCAATGCAAAAATTTTCTATAATGGGTATAGAAGCAACAGGATTAAAAGGGCGGGCTCTAAATGATATAAAACAATCATTATCAAATGATGAACAAATGAGATTCATTGCAAAATCAGAGTGTTTTTTATAAAACAAAACCCTAATAGGCCAAAGATAAACTCTAATTATTTTTGAAATAAATTGACTTAGATTCATAATTCTTAATTATTCAGCCCTACTTTAAAACAATCCCATAATATTAAATAAACAGCAGGCAATTCACATAAACACATTTATGCACTTTTTTCTACGTGGTGATGATACAAAAACATAAAATACGTACTGTATCCTTTTTTTTAGAGATAAAACAACCGAAATTCCTAGTTAAAGAGTATACAATTTGGAGTTTTTTCAAGCTGTGAAATTATCAAATTGATAAAACAGTGATATTACCTATTAACTATTTTATATACAAAATATTTTTTTAGAAAAAGACTGTTCCATAAAATAATTTAAATCTTCTGGAACACCAAGTCCAAACATACAACTACCAACATCCGAAAAAACAATTTTCTTTCCAGACTCAATCATCTCGTTGTAAACAGGTGCAACATAAAATTCGTTATTGACTCTTATATTTTTCTCAATCATTTGATGTGCAAAATTCACAAAATCCTTTCCATGTTTATAATTATAAATACCAACAGTTGCCTGATTAGATATAACTTCTTTCTCTCTAACAAGTGTTACAAAGCCATTATCATCGTACTTGATATAGCTCCATTTGGGATGGTCAGCAGGCATAGTCATTATTAAACCATCATAATCTTTTATTGAATCAAGATAATCATCGATATTAGTAGCAACATACTGATCACTATTCGCAATCATGAGATAATCATTATTATCAATATATTTTTCAGCTAGCAAAACAGTACAAGCTGCACCTTCAGTAACATGATCAACAGGTATAATGATGCAGTTTGGGGATATAGATTTAAGCTTATTCTCCAAGTCATATTTGGTCATATGTTCTTGTTGACATATGTATATAAAACGATGAGCACAAGTTGGAGTTATATTTTTTGTTACATACTCAATCATTGGATGACCAAATATATCAATCAATGGTTTGGGCATTTTATAACCAGCATTAGCAAAGCGACTACCTCTTCCTGCCATAGGAATAACAATATTAAGCATAACTATTCTCCGACTACATATTTATCATTTTTTACACTTGGAATTTTTACAACTACATTAATACTATCATCCAAGGATTCAAAAGCAGTTGACTCTCCTGGTTCAACAATAATAATTGCTCCTTCAGAAAATTCTTGGTCAAACATTCTTACACGCCCCTTTAGTACAACAGTATACTCCGTAGCAATTTTGTGAAAATGTGATTGTTCAAAATCCCCCTTTTTATAATATTTTACTGCAACTTCACAATCTTTAGTTTTGCATAAAGAAGGGTCAAAATTACCAATAAACCACCCCTTTACCATAGAATCTAATTTAGCAATCTTCATTTGAGACTCGCCTCATACTCTTTGATTTTTTCAGGAGAATAAAATGATTTATAATGTTCTTTCTGAATTTCAAAAAATCCAACCTTTTTTCCCATCAAAATCATCTCATTAATCGAAGAAGAAATAAAATATTTGCCTTCCAAATTATTCTGTTTCAAAAGAGCTTTTTTAGAGGCTTCCACAAAATCTTTGCCATGTTTATAGTAGTAAAATCCAGCAATTGCATTATTGGAAATAGGTCTTTTTTCTGCAATTTCTACGACCTCATTGCCACTCAATTTAGCATAACTCCAACGAGGATGTATATTAGGAAAAACTATAACTCCACCATCAAAGGTGTTTTCTTCAAAATACTTAATAACTTTACGATAATCGACATCAATAACCTGATCACTATTAACAATCAATAAAGGAAGATCATCATTAATGTAATCAACAGCCATAAGGCAAGTACATAAAGCACCAGCAGTTTGATTTTTTAATTTAATAAACTGACTAGCCGGTGTTAAAATTCTAACAGAGGCATCCAAATGAAATCGTTTGCAGTCATCATCATTAAATACAAAAATATAATTTTTTGGATTAAGGCAATTATAATTATCTACAACATGCTCTATCATCGTTTTTCCATTTATTTCTGTTAATAGTTTCGGAAAAAACGCGTCCTTAAAAAAAACAGAATTCCCCATGGCTGGAAGTAACACATTAATCATTTTCATTATTCCTTACAAGCTGCATTATATTTTCATAAGTAACATCATATACAGTTGCAACTTCTAATACAGATGCACCACTGGCCCTACCAGCAAGAATTCCATTATAATTATCTTCAACGACTATACATTCGCTTGGACTAACACCAAGTTTATTCATTGCAGTTAAATACATTTCTGGGTCTGGTTTTGCGTTTTTAACATCCTCATTAGAAACAATTAAATCAAGATACGACGATAATTCTGCTTTATCCATCATTAGTTCAATTGTATTTCTAATAGAATTAGAACAAACAGCCAATTTATAACCTTCTTGATGAAGTTTAGATAAAGCATATTCATGATGAAACATAGGATGACAACGTTCATGAATCAACTCAACAGTATATATTTGCTTCATCTTATTAACAAAGGAATGTAGACTTTCAGGAAGAAAGAAACGCTTACTCAGTTTCTGAAGCTTTACTTTTGTTGGAAGCCCGTCAAATGATGTTAAATGATCATACATACTAATTTCAAGGCCAAACAATCCCAAAGCCTTATTAAGAGCTTCGTAATGCCACTCTTTAGCATCAATTAAAACGCCATCCATATCAAAAAGAATTGCTTTAATTCTACTCATTAAAATACTCCTTAGCTTCATCAGGGACATCTGTACATAACATCACATTTCCATCATTGATTACATAGTCTTTAATTCTTTTCCAAAATAGCTTATAGTCTGATCTTCCATGAAGCTCAGGAGATACTAGACATATTTTTTTTTCATTTTTTAGATGCTCCTTCAACAGGCGTTCCGTAATCCAGTCTGTAGACCAAAACCCATCGATCCAAACACCTGCTGCTTTATCGTATAAACAAGGATTTAATTCTATTTCACTCTGACGGGTAAAAAAATTTAAATTCATATCCATGAATTCGACCATTTGAGGAACAGACATGTCAAAAAGAAAATAATTAGAGATCTCATATTTAGTAAGCAATGAAGACAAAACATCCTTTAATCCATCCGCTTTGATATTGATTGCAAATGTATATTTATCCTCAAATTCATGAAGCCATTTAAATACAACTTCTGCATCTAGTGCATTTTTATCTGCTATGTTATGAGAAATAACCAATCTCTCACAGTAATCACGAATATCAGATTCAAAGCCAAACCCCTTCTCTATTGCATAACGAATAGCTTTTTCTGAATTGTGTTTTATAGTTTTATTCCAATATCCTCGATGAGCCAAAATATTCAATTAACATCCCTCCCAATTTTTTTCACATTATTATGAGTAATAATTTTAATCTTTTTTAAGTTAAACACCATATCAACTTCGCAGATTCTCTAAAAAAATTGAATTTTAGGATTTTCTAGAGCACTGTCTAGGATGAGTGGAGCACATGTTTTATGGGTCTGTACAGAAAAGTGTGGGATGGCAATAAGATAGTGAAATAAAAAAAGGGTCTAAGTTATAATTTTAAGTGAACAAAAAAAAACAAAATTAAAACGTGACCCAAGAATGAATATTACTGCTCTAGATACATTTAAGCAAGGCCATGGTTACATTTCTGTTGTTCCTTTGGAGGGATGTTTATATCTTTACCTTCAGGTTTAGATTGTTTTAAACAGACTCAGTGTAGGATACAGAGAGTCAACAGAAATGATGGAACTAAGGTAAATCCATTAGTTAGAAGGCATGATGAGTATGAGTTGTATGGAGTCTGTACTCAAAAGTATGAACCAAAAGTATGTCCTCGATGTGGGGCACCGCTGCATCGTAATGGAAGTATAACCACAACATTAAGACATATACCTTTAGGAGATTCATATTCACTAGTTGAAGCAGATAGGCCTCGTTTCCGCTGTTCCAGCCAAGGATGTGATTACAGTGAGGTTGGCTGTATTCCATTCAAGGCTCAAGGTCATCTGATTACAGAACCTTTGAGACAGTATACAGAATCGTTACTGGCATATGGAATGACATTAAAGGAAGTTGCTCATATAACAGGGCTCCACAAGTGCGTTGTTAAGGATATATATAAAGCAAGACTAGAAGGACTTTACGTAACAGTAGATAAGGACGGAAAGAAAACCTTAATCAAGCCGGAGCAGCAAGCCAGATTTATAGGCAAAGATGAGTTTAAGCTGCATGATGGACATAAATATGCCACTGTAATTCTCGATATGGAAAGTGGCTGTATTTTATGGCTTCAGACCGGTAAAAAGAAACAGGTTGTATACGACTTTATAGAACATGTAGACCTTGAATGGATGTGTGCTTGTAATTATCTTGTCACAACCTTTTTTGTTGCTTTGACTCTGTACCTCTATATTTGCTATAAGGATTCTCGTTCCTTATTTACTTATATTTCTCTTTTTTTCATTGCGTTATTTGCTGGCTGTGTTACCATTTTGGAGGCTGATGAGGAGGAGATAACAGGAGCTTGAGGTGTTTTTTTACTCTGTTCAAACTGCTCCTGCTTAAGTGTTACTATATTAACGCTCTTTTCGTTATCATCTATTTTCATAATCCGGGCTCTCTCATTCTTTATTTTGTCCATCTTTCTGTAAAATGCACTGCGTCCGCATTTTATATTTCCTCTTATTTTTTTCTCAAAGAAATCTCTCATGTTTAGTAAGTGAGGACTATTTGGTCCCGTTAAAATTTTGCATCGCGATTTTATTATGACTGCTGTCAGAAATATGCTGACAGGACATCAGTTACAGATGTGGCGAGCCGGCTTTATTAATCGCTGATATTAGGTGCTGATGAGGAAATTTGAATAACACCTGATTTGCATGCGCTTGGGGATGGTTTTAGAGGAGTTTTTTGTTAATCTGCAGATTAAATTATAGGAATAATGATGTGGGAGGGGCTATATTCCTAGCCCTTTCTCTAAGCACTTACGATAATCGTAAGGTGTTAAGCCTGTTACGTCAATTTTGTCATAGCCAATATTGTTGCGGCTGTCATACATTGATATTGTTTCTTCTGAGCCGACCATTTTTCTTCTTCCAGGCATTTGAAAGAATGTTGGATCATCGTGACCTTCAATGCGTTTTTTATTCATACGCCACTTAATGTTTGCAACCAGCCATTCCATATAATGCTGTGCAGGTACTTCATTTAGAATGCAACTGTTGATAATGGTCTGATAATC
>NZ_FPAH01000062.1 GCF_900116345.1 Succinivibrio dextrinosolvens
CTTTTGGTTCATACTTTTGAGTACAGACTCCATACAACTCATACTCATCATGCCTTCTAACTAATGGATTTACCTTAGTTCCATCATTTCTGTTGACTCTCTGTAGTCTGCAGTGAGTCTGTTTAAAACAATCTAAACCTGAAGGTAAAGATATGAAGCCTTCCAAAGGATCAACAGAAATGTAACCATGGTCTTGCTTAAATGAGTCTAGATCTGTAATATTCATTCTTGGGTCTCGTTTTAATTTTGTTTTTTTTGTTCACTTAAAATTATAACGTAGACCCTTTTTTTATTTCACGCTCTTATTACCATCCCACACTTTTCTGTACAGACCCAAAAAAATTGAGAACAGATGTTGAAAAAGCCATTATTGACAAGATAACAGGAATGGGGTTTATAGATGACTATTTATATGGCATCAGTCATGGATTTTATTCAATTATAAATAAAAAAAATTTTGTTATAAAAAAAGAACTCCCTCAATACATTCAAAATTTCCCCGTTTTCGTGATAGGTTCAGGACCTTCTTTAGATAAAGATCTTTCATTTATTGCAAAAAACCAAGACAAAGCAATTATCATTGCATGTGGGACTGCAATAGATGCCTTATACCACTACGGGATAAAACCTGATTTTTTTGCAAATACCGAAAGAGTACCAGAAACAGTACAGGCTCTTGAAACAATTCCAGATAAAAGCTTTTTTGATGACATAATATTGTTAGCAGCAGATGTTTGCCATCCTCTAACAGTTAACAAATTTAAATATACGGCATTATTAGGAAAAGCAGACGAACCTTTATACAAATATCTTATAGAACAATATCCTCAGTATAAATCCATTCAATATGTAACAAATATGAATCCTCTTGTTGGAAATATGGGGGTTGCAGGAGCAATTTATCTTGGATTTAAAAATTTAATCTTATTTGGAATAGACTGTGGCTCCGTTATAAAAGGGAAAGCACACTCAAATAAAACCACGTTATACAGAGAATATGGATACTCGGATGATGTTATAGAATACCAGTCAAATGAAGTTGTTGAGGGTAATTTTGAAAAGTTTTGTGGAACAAACTCATTTTTTCAGATGTCTGTTAGAAAAATAGAGGAAATACTTAGACTCAATGAGAATAACGGAGTTAAATGCATAAACTGCTCTAACGGATGCAAGATAAAGTATACAATTTCGTGTCATTCTGACCAACTGGTAACAGAATTCGACTCTAAAAACAAAATTGACAAAGATATTTTTTTGAAAACTTTTTTAAACAATAAAGTAACAAGTTTAGATCTTAGTGAAGAGCAGTTTTACAAGTTATTCAAACACCAACCGATTAAAAAAATTTGTTCTGATTTAATTGAATTTATTTCTAAAAAGAGAAATTCTGTTACAGATTATATCTGGATGATGGAAGAAATCTCCGAGCACCTCGCATATTTGAAAACGACAAAAGAGCAATTCCTCTGTTCAAAATGCATTCTTCCAACGCTAAATCACTGTTTTGTAATTATGACTCAGGCACTATATCTACACGCAAATGAAGATAATGTTCTTGATATTGCAGAAAATATAAAAAACGACATCGTAGATTTTTTGACAGAGTTCCCTGAATTATTTGAAAAACTTCCTGATTATATAATGGGAGAAGAATTAAAACATTTCCCTAATGGAATGGTAGGAAGAGATCTTTCTCATTGCAAAGCGATTAAATTTCCTCCAAAGCAGAATATTATTAAGCAAAATTACGACGATCCTATAAAAGAATTTATAAAAAGATATGAATAAAATTCACAAAATACCTATCTAAAAATAGTATAAAAAAACCTCAGAAGATCTGAGGTTCGGAAAACTAATCCCAATCCCCCGCAGGAGGATATGGGATTGGGACTAGAGCTTTAAGATTAGCCTAGTAAGCTTAGCGCGATCTGAGGTCTTGCATTAGCCTGTGTCAGCATTGAGGTTGCAGCCTGCTGAATAATTGACTGCTGTGACAGGTTAGAAGCTTCCTCAGCGTAATCAGTATCACGAATTCTTGAGCGAGCATCGGTCAGGTTCTCAGAAATTGATGACTGATTTCTTATGGTTGACTCCAGACGGTTCTGAGCAGCACCCAGTTTAGCTCTTGCAGTATCAATTGTAGATAGAGCAGTATCAATTCCGGTAATTGCTTCTTCTGCTGAGGATATTCCAGTAACACTCAAACCAGTTATAGACAGACCACTTGCAGACATATTCTGGGAGAAAGACAAAGTAATCCTATTAGAATATCCAGTGTTAGTAGCAGTAACACCCATTGAGCCAACATGAATACTTACCTGACCGGCCCCCAATAGAGTACCGACAGCCGCAGTTGCAACCAATCCACCTTTTGAAGCAGAACCTCTTAAAATCTGGGCTCCACCATAGGTTGTAGCACAAGCAATACGGGTAATCTCAGACTTCAGTTCAGAAAACTCCTGACTGATCGCCTGACGATCATTAGAGGTTAAAGTACCGTTAGAAGCCTGAACTGCTAAAGTACGCATACGCTGTGCCATATTGGTGATTTCGTCCATTGCACCTTCAGCAGTCTGAGCTAAAGCAATACCATCTGAAGCATTACGGTTACCCTGATTAAAGCCGTTAATGTGAGCGGTTAAACGGTCAGAAATCTGTAAACCTGCAGCATCATCCTTTGCTGAGTTAATTCTCAGACCAGATGATAATCTCTGGTAGGTTGTATTTAAGCTGTTAGTAACATTGGTTAGACGTCTCTGTGCATTTAATGATGAAACGTTAGTATTTACATATGAAGCCATTTTGAGTTCCCCCTACGGAAAAGTTTTATAAGCTAAGGCAGTATTGCCTTGATACTTAATTAACGTCAGAGGAACTTTTTTATTTAATAAATAATTTAAATAATTTTAAGAATAATTATTAACTTTATGATAATTAAAAGAATTAAGTCTTAAAAATTTTTCATTAGCCATAAGATTTAAGGTTGTTTCTCTAGATTTAATCTATTTTTTTAGAGAAAATCCGTAAATTCTGACAACATTCATTAATGTCTATGTAGTCATAACAACATAATTAAGGATATTGCCAATACAAAGTATTGCCCTGCTTTAAATAAAAGCTCCAAATAGTACTTAATACCTAAATATTAAAGTCTCACACATTTATTCATTATTAAGTCAACTGTATAATAGATAAAGAATCTTACAGGGATATTCTAAATATGGATTTTGAAAAGCAGAGCATCGGCACAGAAGATTTTGAAGAACATATCAAATCAAAAAATGTATACATTGATAAGACTTCGTATCTTCCTGAGCTTTATGGAGAAAAAGTTCACCCAAACGGAATGCGTTACGAAGATAAGGTCTTTCTTTTTACCAGACCTCGTCGTTTTGGCAAGTCCTTAACCATGAGCATGATTAAGAGTTTCTTTGAGATTAATTATGCCTATCCTGAGGATAAATCCAAAGCGCACGAACTCTTTAAAAACCTTACAATTTTTGGGAATAAGACATTCTGTGATAAATACATGGGAAAATATCCGGTTGTATTTATCTCATTAAAAGAAGTTGATGGTCAAACTTTTTCAGATGCAATAAAGCAACTTACTAAAATAATTGGAAATACCTGTTTGTTTTTCCAGAATATTCTAAGCAAAAGCAATAAGCAGTCAGATTCGAATTTAAAGGATTTACAGAAACTGGTTAGTTATAAATCAGAGGATATCGACTGGAACAATGCAAGCGATCTTACAAATATAAAAGGGAATCTTATATTCAGTCTTAAGCTTTTAACAGCAATGTTAAAGGATGAATATAACAGAAATACAATTGTTATAGTTGATGAATATGATGTTCCACTTCAGAAAGCATCAGTAAATGGATACTATGATGACATGCTGTATGTTATCAGAGGAATGTTCAGCAGTGTCTTCAAAACAAACAGCTGTCTGGAAAAGGCATTTGTAACAGGATGTCTTCGTATCAGTCATGAGAGTATCTTTACAGGTATCAATAATTTTTCAATCTACACCGTCAACGATGAAGCTTATAACAAGTTTATAGGATTTACTCATGATGAAACAGTTCAGCTTTTAAAAGACAACAAGCTACTCTCTAGAAAAGATGACGTTATGTCCTGGTATGACGGATATAACTTTGCAGGAGCTAAAATGCTCTGTCCTTGGAGTGTATTAAAGTTCTGCGAAGGTGCAGGCGCATCTGCCAATCCACAGACCTTTGCTCCACAGAATTACTGGATAAACACTTCTGGAAATGACATCATGAAAATCTGTATTACAAAACCAAATGCAAGAGATTCCCTAAGGTTACAGAACCTTTTAGATGGTAATACAGAAATAGTCAAACCAACCGAATTTAGCACATACCCTGAAATAAGTTATAAAACAGGTTTTGATGTCATGATGGGAATGATGATTCATACAGGATATCTGACTGTTATAAATACAGATGAAAAAGGAGCAATGGAAGTAAAAATTCCAAACAATGAAATAAAGGACAGCTTCAGAAAAAATATAGAGGCAATTTATTGTGATGATAATATTCCATGGTTTGAAAAAGTTAACTCACTAAAGGCTGCTTTATTCAAAAATGACAAAAATGAGGTACAGGACCTCATTAATGAATTGCTTATTAATTTTGTCAGTGTTAGAAATACAGCTCATGAGAGTTACTATCACGGCTTTCTATCTGGTGTACTATCTCTAACCGTAAATGATCCTGAGGAAATAAAATCAGATATGGAAAGTGGACAAGGATTTTCTGATTTAAGACTGATTTCTGATCTAAAGAAGAATGTGATCATCATTGAATTTAAAAAAATTGATAAAGGGGAGAGTATTGAGGAGGTCTGTGCTGAAGCATTAAAGCAGATCGAAGAAAAGCAATATGCATATCCTTATGAACAGAAGAACTACCGAATATTAAAGTATGGAATTGGCTTCTACGGAAAGGAATGCTGGGTTGCAGTTCCTTAAACCTAAAAGCACCAACTACTAATCATAGTCTGGTGCTTAAAAATCTTAGGCTAATTCCAAAAATTAACCAATAATCTGACGAAGCATGCAGCGTAATGGCTCTGCAGCGCCCCATAACAGCTGATCACCTACGGTGAAAGCAGATACGAAGTTCTCGCCCATATTCATCTTTCTCATACGACCGATAGGTACATATAGAGAACCAGATACCTTAGCAGGAGTCAGCTCAGATAAAGTAATCTCCTTGTGATTTGGAATTACCTTAGCCCATGGATTCTGAGCAGAAATCAGCTCTTCAATATTAGCAATTGAAAGGTTCTCTTTTAGCTTAATTGTTAAAGCCTGGCTGTGACAGCGCATTGAACTGATTCTTACACAGTTGCCGTCAATAGGTAGGGTTCCAGGAGCATAACCTAGAATCTTGTTGGCCTCAGCCTGACTCTTCCACTCTTCACGGCTCTGACCATTTTCCAGCTCCTTATCAATCCAAGGAAGAACACTTCCTGCTAATGGAGCACCGAAATTGTCTGTTGGGAATGAAGAATCATTCATCTTAGCGCGAACCTTTCGTTCAATATCTAAAATTGAGCTGTGAGGATCTGCAAGCTCTGCATTTACACAGTCATATAAAGCGCCCATCTGAGATAGAAGCTCACGCATATTCTTAGCACCAGCACCTGATGCTGCCTGATAGGTCTGAGTTGAGATCCACTCAACCTTACCGGTCTTAATTAAACCAGCTAATGCAATTAAAAGAAGACTTACGGTACAGTTACCACCGATATATGATTTGATACCTGCGTTTAGAGCATCATCTAATACCTCATGATTTACAGGATCAAGAATAATCTTGGTTTCATCCTTCATTCTTAAGGTAGATGCGGCATCAATCCAAAAACCATTCCAGCCTGTATCTCTTAAAGCCTGATACATCTTGGTGGTGTAATCACCGCCCTGAGCAGTGATAATAATATCCATTGCCTTTAAGGCATCAAGATTATAGGCATCCTGAAGAACACCATAATCCTTGCCATTAAATGAAGGGGCCTTCTGACCTGTCTGTGAGGTTGAAAAGAATACAGCATCAATCAGATCAAAATCCTTTTCCTGCTGCATACGCTCCATAAGAACGGAGCCGACCATACCACGCCAACCAATCAAACCAACTTTCTGCATTTAATCCTCTCTTATATTAATGATTGATATCAGATCATTTTTCGCAGTGTTCAACAGTAAAACTCTTCGAGAAACTGCCATCTTCAGCATTTAAAACTACTGATATTTTCTTTCCTGATTTAATCATATCGGAAAAAATCGAAATTTTACAAAAATTGTCAGAAGTCTTCTTAATGTACAAATCTAGTGCATCATCTTTATTTTCTGCATCAAAAAAATCAGTTTTACTCAGAATAATATCCAGAAAAAATGTTTTTTGGCTTAAAGCGATATCATTGAGGATTAAATGATCATCTATTTTCATAGGAAGCTTGTTTTTTATGCCTCTGACAGCTAGGGCATCATCATTTCTTGTGTACACGGTATATACAAAATAACCAGCAAAAAGAGCAGCCACAACCATGAACAGTTTAAAATTTCTGGCAATTTTCCCTAAGATTACGGCGCGCTCACCGTTAATGCGGTTAACATTCTGCATAGCTTTGGCATAGAATCTTGCCTGAGGTTCAGGAGAGGTTAAGCTTTCATCTGTATTTTCAGTTGTAGCAGGAGATAGCTCTTCAGATATAGAGGATTCTTCAGGATTATCAGAACATTCAGAATTCTCCAGTTTTTCCTTTTCAAATTCTGCTTCAAGATCTTTAATCTTATCTAGAATATCCTGCCTTATGTATTTTGGTTTTAAAGGATGTTTCTTCTCTTTATCTCCCATAATTCTATGTATCATACTGACCGCTTTCTTCGCATTTAAAGGCCCTGCCATATTCATAATTACAGAACGGTCATAGTCGAGTTTTGTTAGCTCTTCAATCTCCTCATCTGAAACAAAGCTGTCATCAGGATAATTAGCAGATACAGGAATATCAGGGTTGTTTGAATTTTCTTTCATTGCTTAAATATGAATTCCTTTTGTAATTGACTTTGAATACGAGCCGATTAAGCATTTCTTTTGATACTTCTATTATTGTCGCTTAAATTGTATAACTCATTCTATCGAAAGATTCACACTCTTTGTTATTAAGCTTTAAAACAGACAAATCCAACCTTTTTCTTGCAGAACGCAAAGGAAATAATCTTTGTGATATCATTAGCATGTTAATTTTTGTGTGTTTAGATAGGATTTAAAATGACCACCATTGTTGGTAAGGATGCTCCTTTAGAGCAGAGTATTGAACATTTTACTGATACTTTAAAGAAACTTAATATAGAAGTTGTTGAAGATAACTGGTTAAATCCTCTGGATAATGTTTATTCAGTTCATTTAGCAATTGCATCCCTACCTTGCATCTATACCAATGGAAAAGGTTCATCCAGACTGGCTGCAAGGGCTTCAGCCTATGGCGAGCTTTTCGAAAGACTAGCAACACACCTGTCATTTTCAGATTACTACCTGGGTCTTGATAATTCCAATGCTCCATATGTTCATTTTAAAGATGAAAAATGGACAGTTATCGATCAGGCAGATCCAAGCATTCCTACAGACGTACTTAATGCATCTCTACGCAAATTCTATTCAGAGAATACAGATCTTAATCTTGAGGATCTGGTTGACCTTCAGTCTTCATCTTTCTCTAGAGGAGTCTGCTCAATCCCATTTACCAACGCCAGAAACGGTGAGGTGGTATACTTCCCGGTAAATCTTCTGGATAACCTGTATGGTTCAAATGGTATGTCTGCAGGAAATACAGAATATGAAGCTCTGGTACAGGGGCTTTCAGAAATTATCGAACGCTATGTTAAAAAGGAAGTAATAAAAAGAGGTCTTGCTCTTCCTGTAATTCCTGACGAGATACTTTCAAAATACGAGAAATCCTATAAGACACTGCAGGAGCTAAAAGGCAATCATCTTACAGCTGTATGCTATGACGCCTCCTTAGGAGGTAAATTCCCTGTAGTCTGTGTCGTGCTGTTTAATCAGAGTAACGGAACCTGTTTTGCATCCTTCGGCTCACACCCTATTTTTGAGGTTGCCCTAGATAGAACTCTGACAGAACTGATGCAGGGAAGAACTTTCAGTGATCTTGATAATTTTGATGCTCCGGACTTCGACCTTGAAAGAACCTCTGACATTGTAAATCTGGAAAGTCATTTCGTGGACTCAACCGGTATTCTGCCAATGCAGATGTTCAAGAAAGTACCTGATTACCGTTTTGTAGCATGGGATTTCAGCGGCAATACACAGGAACAGTACAAAGCCCTAAGATACATGATTGCAAAACTTGGTTTTGACATCTACGTACGTTCCTACAATTACCTTGGAGTCTGCGTATACCGTACAGTTGTTCCTGGAATGTCTGAAATCTACCCGGTAGATGATCTTATCTACAACAACACCAACAGCGGAATAGATTTCCAGGAAGCACTTCTATCTTTACCACAGACCGAAGAATCCGTTGAGACATACAAGAGCTATCTTGATGAGCTGGAAAATGAGAATGTGGACAATGATGCTCTGGTCTGTCCTCTATTAGGAATTCTGCCTGACAGCAAGTCAGCCTGGGAGAGTCTGCGTATGGGAGAGCTTCGCTGTCTGATTGCTCTGGCAGCAGGAGAACACGAAAAAGCACTTGAGTATGCACAGTGGACAATCACCTTTAATCAGGTTAATTTCACTTTAGATAAAATAGCATTCTATCAGTGTATCACCAAGATATTAGAGTGTAAGACTGAAGGTTCACTCAAGCTTGAGGATTACCAGAACGGTCTTGAGCTTTTATTTGGAAAAGAAACCTTCGAAGCAGCCCTTGATCACGTCAATGGCAAGGCACGATTCGGAAACCTGATTGCAACAGACCTAAATCTAAAAGGTTTTTCGGATCATCAGGAACTTATCAGAATCTATAACATCTTAAAAGAAGCTCAGGAATGCCATGATGTTAAAAAATAAGATTTATCTATCTGCTATATGTGCTGCAGCAGTATTGCTCAATGCCTGTACTTCAGGTGTGGAGGAAAATGATTTTTCAAAACTGACAGCAGAACAGCGTATCGAAAAGATCTCTAAAATCAGTGAGATTAAAGAGAATAACAAAATTGCCCTGTTCTCCACAAAGACCAACAGCAGACTAGCAGTAAACAGTGTTTATCACTATAAGAACAAAGCATTTTCATTAGAATTTCTTGGCCCTATGGGTATGCGCTATGCCAAGCTGGATGTGCATGCAAACGGCACCACCTACCTTGATGTACAGGGAAGAACTTATAACGGAGATAACGCCAGAAAACTTTTAAAGCAACAGTTCAATCTTGATGTACCTGTTGAAAAGCTGCCAGATATCATGTTCGGCATACCAGAAGGCAAATGCACTTACGATGAACAGGGATATATAAAAACAGCAACCCTTTCAGAAGGCTATGAATTGGCCTATAAACAGTACAAAACCTTTAAAGGCGGAGTCGTGCTGCCACAAGACATCGAGATAATTGCACCTAATAATAAAGTAATAATCAAAGTTAACAGCGTTACCGTTTTACATTAAGTTTTTTTTGACATGAAATACAACTTCCTAAGTCCATGTAAGCTCAATCTTTTCTTATACATTACCGGCAAGAGAGAGGATAGCTATCATAATCTTCAGACACTGTTTGTGGTTCTAGATTATGGAGACATGATGCACTTTGAAACCACCGATGAAGGAAAAATTGAATTAACTACAGACTTTGGATTTGATGAAAAAAAGAATCTGATTTACAGAGCAGCTAAGCTGTTACAGGATAAAACAGGCTGTAGTCTAGGTGCCACCATATCCATAGACAAAATTCTACCTCAGGGCGGTGGTCTTGGAGGAGGTTCAGCTAATGCAGCAACAACGCTGCTTGTACTCAACAAGCTCTGGAAGCTAAATCTATCTGAAGAAGAGCTTATAGAAATGGGTGCAGGACTTGGAGCTGACGTTCCAATCTTTATCAAAGGAACAACCTGCTTTGCAGAAGGTATCGGAGAAAAGCTTGTTGAAGTTGATTATCCACAAAAATACTACCTAGTGGTTACTCCAGACTGCTCAGTGCCTACAGCCAAGTTATTCTCCTCAGATAAACTGAAAAAAGATTCTCCTAGCAGAACTTATGAAGAACTTTTAGAAGTTCCATTTGAAAACTGTTTTACTCCGGTTGTTATAAGCGAATATCCTCAGGTGGAAGAACTTTTAAAGGAGCTTTCTGTCTATGGAAAATCTTATATGTCAGGCAGCGGTTCTTCCTGTTTTGTAGAATTTGACGACGAGTTAAGTGCCCAAAAAGCCCTTTCACAGTTTAAGCAATCAGGATATAAGTGCTTTGTTGCAAGGTCTGTAAAACAGTCTTCAGTTTTACAGGAGCTAAAAGAGCTTCGATAATTGATTTGTATCTAATATTCTGAAATATCGGTCTTAAAAATACAAGAACTGCATTTTTTTGATTTTGGTCTATACTTCTAGATGCTGATCAACTTTTTTATCTCCTTTTGCACAAAAAAAGGATAGAAAGCAAAAATTACGTTATTTTCTAATATAAGGTTGTCGATTAAGGCACAAAAGTTTTAAAATAGCGTCGACTTTTGCAGATAAAAGTCGAGTTTATCTTTTATTCAAATCAATCAGGATCAATCATCTTATGGCTGATATGAAGCTCTTTGCCGGAAATGCAACTCCGGAGCTAGCTAAAAAAATTGCAGATCGTCTTTACACCCGCCTAGGCGATGCTACCGTTGACCGTTTCTCAGATGGTGAAGTTCATGTACAGATCAATGAAAATGTACGTGGATGTGATATTTTCATCATCCAGTCTACCTGCGCACCAAGCAACGATAACCTAATGGAACTAATCGTTATGATCGATGCACTGCGTAGAGCATCTGCAGGACGTATTACTGCTGTTATTCCTTATTTCGGATACGCACGTCAGGACAGACGTTTACGTTCAGCCCGTGTACCTATCACTGCAAAAGTTGTAGCTGATTTCCTATCAAGCGTTGGTGTTGACAGAGTTTTAACCGTTGACCTGCACGCAGAACAGATTCAGGGCTTCTTTGATGTTCCAGTAGATAACTGTTTCTCCAGCGGAATATTTGTTGAAGATATGCAGACTCTGAATCTAACCAATCCTTGTATCGTATCTCCTGATATGGGCGGTGTGGTTAGAGCAAGAGCAATTGCAAAACTTCTAAACAATGCTGATATTGCAATTATCGATAAGCGCCGTCCAAAGCCAAACGTTGCTGAGGTTATGAACCTAATCGGTGATGTTCAGGACAGAGAGTGCATCATTGTTGATGACATTATTGATACAGGCGGAACCTTATGCAAGGCAGCAGAAGCTTTAAAGAAGAGAGGAGCAAAGTCTGTTATTGCTTATGGTACTCACGCTGTACTGTCAGGCAATGCCTATAACAATATTGCTGAATCTCAGATTGATTCTCTGGTTGTTTCAGATTCAATTCCTGCTTCAGACAAATTCAAAAAACTTAAGAATTTCAGAGAACTAAGCTTAGCATCAATGCTGGCAGAGGCTATTCGCAGAATTAACAACGAAGAGTCTATCTCTGCAATGTTCGAGCAGCACTAAAATACACAAGAGGCTGGCTAAAAAGTATGTCAGCCTCTTTCATTTTTCAAACATAGAATTTTGTTATTTCTAGGGAATTGAAATTTTCAAATACGATTTTGTTGAGATATTTATTTTGATTGGAGATTTTTAGAACTTTTAGAGAGATAAGGTGGGAAGCTTAAGGTATTTCTTGTTCTTTTTTAACTTATTACCGCATTCATTTCATTTCTTATATTGGCCCATTTTCTTATATTATGAGCCAGAGCCACAAGCCCAAATTCAATTATTACCTTCGCTTTAGATCGCAGTCTGAA
>NZ_FPAH01000043.1 GCF_900116345.1 Succinivibrio dextrinosolvens
ATATCAAGTTTATCAACAATTGTACTTACGAGTCTGACGGGATCTGAAGGGGAGATAAAATCACCAATACAAGGAGGAAGTAAGGCTAAATCATCTTGAATATAGGGTTTGAAAAGATCTTCTTTATCCATAACGATATTACCAATAATATAACTCTTTATATTATTAAGTATAGTATATTAACTTTGTATATCAAGGAAATAGATAAAGATTTAATATAAAAATATTATCAATAATGTTAATAAAACCACAAAATTTAGGTAAAAATAGAGGGCGACCTTTTTAGTCACCCTCTTAAATATGAGGAGGTTATTGAAATTTACCGTGATTAAGAAAGATATTTTTTAAGTGTCTTGCGTACAGCACCTTGTCCTTCAATCAATTCCTTTACTATGCTTTCAATTTTATTTCCAAGCTCTGTACTGTATAAATCCAAACCGAAAATATTCTCATTTGAAAGAATCGGTTTTAGATTATCTTTAACTGAATCCGCATCACCAAGTTTGACCTTAGATAATAGACCGGTAAGCTCGTTCAGCATAGGATCAGGGGACAGCTCAAACTTTCTGCCCTCATCATCTACTGCAAGCAGATATCTTATCCAGCCTGCGATAGCCAGCGGCAGAGCTATAAGCTTATCTGTACCGTCAGTCTTAATATGTTCCTTGATGGTATGTCCAAAACGAATACCCACCATCTGAGAAATATCCACTGCAATTCTGGCTGAAGTATCTCCCATATAGGCATTAGGGAATCTTACATTCAGAACTTCATCTAAAAATGCCTTTGGTGAAAGAATCTTAGGATCTTCAACTACAGGTAGACCTTCAACATATCCAAGTTGCTTTGCAAGCTTTGAAAGTTCAGGATCTTTCATACCGTCTGCGAAGAAGGTATAGCCTAAAAGACAGTCATAGGTACAGAGCGCGGTATGAATCGGATTCAGGCAGACGGTAACCTTCATACGTTCTGATTTGTTGACAGTCTCTCTGTCGGTCATGAATACTCCGGCCTTTTCAAAAGGTGGTCTTCCGTTAGGGAAGGAGTCTTCAATCACAAGATACTGAGGAGCTTCTGCATTGACAAATGGGGCAATATAGGTCTTTTTGGAGGTTACGAGAACATCCATATCCTCAATGCCCATATCCTTGAGATCTTTTGATAGAGCCTCTCCTGGACGTGGAGTGATTTTATCGATCATTGACCATGGGAAGGATACCTTCTTTTCATCTCCGGCGTATGCCAGAAACTCCTTATCCAAATAGCCTTTTTCTGTCCATTTCTCTGTCATTTCAAGAACACTTTCACGAAGTTTCTTTCCGTTCTGAGAAACATTGTCCATAGATACCAGAGCTAAAGGTGAGGCTCCTGACTTATAGCGTCTGTATAGCATTGAAGTTACAATTGCCATGGCTCCGACGCATTTATCCGGACCGTTTTCGATATCGTTTTTAACGTATGGAAGGTAATTGCCGTCAGCACCTTTAAGGGCATATCCTTTTTCGGTGATGGTAAAGCTAACAAGCTGCAGTTCCTTATTGCAGAAGATTTCCTCAAGACGCTTCATTGCAGCGGCATCTTTTGTATCAGCCTTCAGTGCCTCGCAAAGTGAGCCTAGAATGCTGAAATCTCTTTTTCCATCCTGATGCAGGGTAGCTGC
The DNA here is from genome assembly GCF_900116345.1 of Succinivibrio dextrinosolvens. Taxonomy (GTDB): domain Bacteria; phylum Pseudomonadota; class Gammaproteobacteria; order Enterobacterales; family Succinivibrionaceae; genus Succinivibrio; species Succinivibrio dextrinosolvens_B. The sequence goes on from NZ_FPAH01000043.1 coordinate 1,661, forward strand.
CAGCACCAGATTGTCAAATGGTCTGTAAATCTTATCAACTACATCATAGTCAAAAGTTTCAACACAGGTGATACCTCTGTCTAAGAGCTTCTCCGCGATAAGTTTGTCGGCAATACCGCCGATAAAGATTCTGAAGATGTTTCCGATTCCCAGATGAACCCAGCGAGGTGAAGCCACGGTTTTACGGGCAATCTCTCGGACGTCATAGGAAGGGAGCTTTACTCCCTTTGACTCCCAGAAATCCTTATTTTCAAGTGTGGCATATGAAAGTTTCATGGATAGATTTCCTTATTCTTCGGATGGATCAACATCAATTAAAACTTTCATGGTGCTTTCACGATTGTTATCAATATATTCGTAGGCCTTGTTGTAGTCAGCAAAAGCAAACTTGGCACTCTGAAGAGGCTTGAGCTTAATCTTGCCTTCATTTACAAATCTAATGGCGTCAACGAAATCCTCATGACGGTACATCATGGAGGTGTTCAGATCCAGTTCTGAGTCGTTGAGTTTTGCCAGATCAACATTTGCTTTCTTACCGAATACTGCAACGAGGATAATGGTGCTGCCTTTTCTTGCATTCTGAATAGCCTGATCCATGGTGATATCAGTACCGGCACATTCGTAGATTACATCAGCCTTATCAGGACCGAAGGCTTCTACCAGAGCCTTTGCATAGTCATCCTTCATGGTGTTGACAACATAGTCAGCGCCTAGTTCCTTAGCAAGAGCAAGTCTGCCGTCAGAAATATCTGTTGCAAATACTTCCTTGGCACCTAAGGCCTTTAAAGACTGAATCAGAAGAATTCCGATAGGACCGCAGCCTAGTACAACTGCCTTGGCCCCCTTTAAATCAGGGAATCTCTTGGCGGCATGTACGGTTACAGCCAATGGCTCCATCATGGCACCCTCAGAGTAGGTCATCTCCTCTGGAATTGGAGTGATTTTGCTGGAATCTACAGCAAAGAACTCGCTTGCGGTACCGGTGGTCTGGAAACCCATAACCTTCAGCTTTTCGCAGAGGTTGTATTTACCGTGAAGACATGGATAGCATCTGCCGCAGAATACCTGAGGCTCGATGATAACCTTCTGGCCAATCTTCAGATCCTTGACATACTCTCCTAGCGCAACAATCTGTCCTGAAACTTCATGTCCCTGAGTAACAGGATATGAGGTGTATGGGTGTGAGCCGTGATAAACATGGATATCTGAACCGCAGACACCGATTTTCTTTATTTTGACCAGAACCTGATCCGGACCTACCTTTGGTACAGGAACATCTCTGAATGTTATTTTTCCTGGGGCAGTCATTACCTGCTGGATCATTGTGTCTTTCATTTTTTTTACTCCTTAAGAATTTTTTTTATCGGGATTTTTCCCTTATTTATTTTTTGAAATCTCTTTCCAGTTCCTGGAATCTCTCTTCACAGGATGGCTCGTAGGCTATAAGCTCGGCATAACAGGCGTCACACCAGAGCTCTAGCTCCTTTTCAAGTCCGTAGACTCGAGCTATGCCTCGTGACATTTTCCAGATATCCTCAGTGGTTCTCTGGAATTTCTCGTCATCTGAGGCCTTCTTAAGACCAAAGAAGCTTGAGGCATACTTGGCGCTTCTGCAGGTGGACAGATATCTGCGTACCGCATTGCGCATTTCAAGATACAGTTCCTCTCGCTGCTCGTCTGTAAGCGGTTCTCTTAAAAAGAACTCATCTATGGTCAGATTAACCTCGCGCAGAGTTGCCTTCTTTAAAAACTTGCGGCGGTATAGACCAGGCAGATAGACGCATTTGAACAGCCACAGATCAGCGATACGGTCAGGTTTGCGTCTGAATTCAAAACGTTTTTTGTATAATTCGCGACGGAAACTTGGCTTATCCTTATCTATCTCCTCTAAAAGAGCCTTTCTTTTCTCGGGATCTAGTTCTTCAAAATACTGTCTGATCTGTTCTTCCATTCTTATTCCTTATTTACCAGTTCATTGCTCTGATAGCGGCCTTTTCAACTTCTAGACCTGCTACATAATGACGGGTAAATGTTTCAAATCCTTCAACCTCTTCAGGAGTTGCCATAATTACTTCTCCCTTGAGGTTCTTAAAGATACGGTTATTGAGGAAATCCTCAAGCTTACCTTCCTTTTTGCCGTCTGCAAGATAGGCTGCCAGAAGGGCGATACCCCAGGCTCCGCCTTCAGAGGCGGTTTCCATCACTGCTACCGGAGTGTTGATGGCTGCAGACAGAATTCTCTGCATTACTCCTGGGGTCTTGAATAAACCGCCGTGACCTAGAATCTGTTCAAGCTTAACTCCTTCATCCTTAAGCAGAATATCCATACCCAGCTTTACTGCACCCAGAGAGGTATAGAGATTTGCTCTCATGAAGTTTGCCAGATTGAATTTACTGTCTGGCATTCTTGCAAACAGAGGTCTGCCTTCGTTGATAAAGGTGATATTCTCACCTGAATAGTAGCCGTATGACAGTAGTCCACCGCAGTCCTTATCTCCGGTCAGGGCATGGTTGTACAGCTTGTAGTAAAGTTCTCCTGTATCTGCCTTGATACCCATCAGATCACAGAACTCCTTGAACATCATTACCCAGGCGTTAAGGTCGGTAGTTCCGTTGTTGGCATGGGACATTGCACATGGGAAACCTGATGGAGTAGCCACCATATCGATTTCTCTGTAGACCTTGGAAAGCTGTTTCTCTAAGACCACCATCGCAAAGGAGCTGGTACCTGCTGAAAGGTTACCGAAGCGAGGGGCAACACTGTTTGTGGCTGTCATGCCGGTTCCAGCATCCCCCTCAGGCGGACATAAAGGAATTCCTGCTTCAAGCTCACCTGTCTTGTCTAATAGTTTTGAACCCTCGGCGGTTAGTTTTCCTGCATCATCACCTGCAACCAGAATCTTAGGGAAAACTTCTCTCAGTTTAAGCTTTGAGCCCTTTGAAGACAGCAGAGCATCAAACTTGTCTGCCATCTTCTGATCGTAATCTTTAATTTCTGAATCGATAGGGAACATACCTGCGCCATCACCGATTCCGATAACCTTGCAGCCGGTCAGCTTATAATGAATCCAGGCAGCAAGGGTAAATACTGAAACTATCTTTTCAACATGTTCCTCTTTGTCTAAAAGTCTCTGATATAAGTGAGCTACTGACCATCTTAAAGGAATGTTATAGTTAAACAGTTCTGTCAGTTCATCAGCTGCAGCTGTTGTATTGGTATTTCTCCAGGTCTGGAATGGGGCCAGCTGTCTGTCATCCTTATCAAGTGCAATGTAGCCGTGCATCATGGCACTGATACCTATGGCTCCGATTTTCTTTAAGGTAACCTGGTATTTGTCTGAAACCTCTTTTTTCAGGTTTGCATAGCAGTCGCTAAGTCCGTTTAAAGCATCTTCAAGGGAATAGGTCCAGATTCCGTTTACAAGAGAGTTTTCCCACTCATGAAATCCTACTGCCAGCACATTGCCTTCGTAATCTGTTAATACACCCTTGATTCTGGTTGATCCCAGTTCAATTCCTAATGCTGTCTTTCCTTCTGTTATAACTGTAGCAACTGACTTATCCATACTTGTTCCTGTTTGTTTAATTGATTGAAATTTATTATTTTTTTTATCTGTTTTGTTTTTTCAGTCCGGTACAGAGCGCGGTACCGGACTGTGATTGAGTTATGTCTTATCTCTTGCGACGCTTCTTGGACATACAGTCGATACCTACGGCTACAGCCAGTACCAGACCTTTTACCACCATCTGGGTGTATTCACTAACGTCCATCAGAATCATACCGTTGGTCAGGGAGCCGATAATCAGCACACCTGCGATAACACCTGACATGGAACCAACACCACCGTATACTGATACACCGCCCAGTACTACACAGGTGATAACGTCGAACTCAAGTCCTTTACCTACAGTGCTCTGTGCTGAATTTGCACGTGACAGCAGCACGATACCGGCTAAACCAGCAAAGAAGCCCGAGAAAGCGTAGATCAGGTACTTAACGCGGTTTACTCGGATACCTGAAAGCTCTGCAGCCTCCTCGTTACCGCCGATAGCATAGAAGTAACGGCCGAAGTAGGTCTTGTTCAGAATGAAGCTGCCCAGGGCAAAGCATACAATCATCAGAATTGCGCAGATTGGCAGGAAGTCAAAGGCTGACCAGCGTCCGAAGATACCGAAGTCTGAATCAAAGCCTGCAATTGGACGACCACCTGAAATCAGATAGGCAACGCCTTCAAATACAGTCTGAGATGCGAAGGTTGCAATCAGTGCAGGAATACCTACCGCTGCCACCATTACTGCATTGATAAGACCGATACCGGTTGCCATAATCAGGGAAATTGCCACTGCAACCCACATGTTGACGCCGGCAGCTACCATCAGCCAGGCGCAGACTACGTTCACCAGGGTGATGATCGAGCCGATTGACAGGTCGATGTCAGCAATCAGAATAACGAAAGTCATACCGATTGCAGCAATTCCATAGTAGGAAACCTGACGTGAGATGTTGATGATGTTTCTTCCTGTAATAAAGGTTCCATCACTGGCTATTGCGAAGATGATGATTTCAGCGATGAAAACCAGCCAGATTGCGTTCTGTTTTAAAAAGTTTGCGTTTAACATTTATCGAGACTCCTTTGCCTCATCAGTGATACCGGATGCATACTGCATAATCTTGTCTGAGTCGAACTCATCTTTCTGTAGTTCACCTGTCATGCGATTTTCTGCAAGAACGATGATGCGATCCGACATACCCATTAACTCTTCCATTTCTGATGAAATCATCAGCACACTGCGTCCTGATTCAACCAGCTCATTGATAAGCTTGTAGATTTCATATTTGGCACCTACGTCAATACCACGGGTTGGTTCATCGAAAATAATCAGTTCACAGTCAGCGGCCAGCCATTTGCCTAGAATAACCTTCTGCTGGTTACCGCCGGAAAGATTCTTAACAAGCTGATTCAGTGTAGGACACTTAATCTGGATTTCCTCACGGTACTTCTGAGCGATTTCCTTCTCCTTCTTGGAGTTGATGACACTCAGCTTGGAAATACGCTCGTATATAGGCATATTGATATTGTTCTTGATGGAGATTCCTAAAAGCGCACCATGACGTTTTCTGTCTTCAGGTACCAGTGCAATTCCCAGATCAATTGCCTCTCTTGGAGTCTGAGGATTTATTTCTTTGCCGTTGAAAATAATGGTTCCGGATTCTTTTGGCTTAGAACCGAAGATAATCTCTGCAAGCTCTGTTCTGCCTGCACCTACCAGTCCTCCTAAGCCTAATACCTCTCCTGCATGAAGCTGAAGTGATATATCCTTATCTCCGTTTCCGGTAACATTCTTTAGCTCTAATACCACCTTATCCTTGTTTACGCAGTTCTTGCGAGGAGGATATTTCTGAGTAAGCTCACGACCCACCATCAGTTTGATAAGCTCATCAACTGTGGCCTCTGGGGTGATTAGGGTGGTTACGTATTCACCGTCACGAATAACCTCGATTCTGTCTGATAATCTGAAGATCTCTTCAAGACGATGTGAAATATAAATGATGGATACGCCCTTCTTTCTTAGAAGCTCAACTACCTTAAACATATTCTCGACTTCGTTTGAGGTAAGAGGAGCACTTGGCTCATCCATAATCAGAACCTGTGCGTTCTGCTGTATTGCCTTGGCAATCTCAATCATCTGCTGGTAGCCTACAGTAAGATTCTTTACCAGCTCTTTTGGATTGATTTTAATGTGCAGCTGATCAAAGGCCTTCTGGGCTTCTCTTTCCATCGCTGCTCTGTCAATTATCATTCCCTTGCGGATTGGTCTGCCTAAAAATAGGTTTTCAGCTGCAGAGAGTTCACCAACGTTGTTGAACTCCTGATAGATAACTGCAATGCCGTTCTCAGCTGCAAGCTGTGGACTCATTCTGTCGAATTCTTTTCCGTTGACACGGATTTTTCCTGATGTTGGAATCTCAGCACCGGTACAGCATTTGATCAGTGTGGATTTTCCCGCACCGTTCTCGCCTATAAGACCTAACACCTCTCCTTTTCTAAGTCTGAGAGTAACGTCTTTTAAGGCAACTACACCAGGGTATTCCTTTCTTATATGTTCAAGTTCCAGAACATAGTTCTCGCTCATTCCCAATCTCCTTATGTAAGCCTTCCCAAAAAACAGGGAAGGCTTTTAGTTCTGTTTGGTTATTTATATATTATTTCATTCCAGAACTGATTTTCTCTACATTTTCCTTGGTAATAGGAGCTACGCCACGAATTACGTTATGCTCTGGAAGTTTGTTCTCGAGAATTAAAGCGAACATGCTTGCACAGCTGGTTGCTGTATCTACGTCTGAACCTTCAAAACCGATGATGCCCTTAGCTGGGTAGGTAGGATCTGATAGATGCTGTAACTGCTGCTTGGTTACGTCAGTTGTAAATACACCCATATCCTCTGGGATCTTGCCGTTTGTTGCGATCTGTAATGCTTCATCTGCACCAATCATAGGACCAGCACCGATACCAGTTACAACCTTGCAGTCTGGTTCACGCTGTAAAATAGTCTCGATTGCTGTCTGAGCCTCGTTTGGACGAAGAGCAGCCTGACTTGCAACAATCTCATACTTGCCATCAGCAACCTTCTTCATACCCTCACGGATACCCTCTTCACGCTCTAGAAGGATCTTGGTCTGTGGGAAGCCTAGAACTGCAACCTTTGCCTTCTTGTCTGCACTGTAGTGCTCATTGATGAAGTTACCAGCAAGCTCACCGATTGCAATACCCAGGTTGGTGTTGTTTAGAATCCAGTTACCGTCGGTATTGGTCATAGGATCATCCCAGCACATAACCTTGATACCCTGCTTTCTTGCTTCAGCACATGCATCTTCAACTGCAGCTGCATCTGATGGGTGAACCAGAATGAAGTCACAGCCTGAGGAAATGAAGTTCTCGATCTGTGCTACCTGCTTTGCTGACTTGTCATCACACTCAACAATAGTGAACTTTGCACCGTTGGCACTTAGAACATCTTCTAAAGCAGCCATAACGCCAGCCCAGTATGCGTTACGCAGTGACTGAATGGTAATACCGATCTTCTTGCCTTTTAATGCACTCAGATTTGCCTTTGCATAGAACTCAGGACTTGCCTGAATACCCTGGGTTTCGCTGGTGGTTGCAGCGAAGGAAGGGGCTGTAAATGCTAAAGTAGCAGCGCAGAAAAGTGCGGATAATAAAGTTTTTTTCATTTGTATACTCCATGTATGTTTGTGTTTGTAGTACTCTTGCGAGCGAGATTAGAAACAGGTGAATGCACCATCAACAATTACATCTGAACCGGTTGTAAATGAGCTTGCATCACAAGCTAGATATAAGGTTACAGACTGTAATTCTTCTGGTTCGCCTAAGCGGTGCATTGGAGCCATCTCATTCCAGGTCTTGATTAGTGGAATCAGAGTTGGGCTTGCCTTTACCAGTTCAGTGCCGATATAGCCTGGGCTGATTGAGTTAACTCTGATACCGTGCTTTGCCCATTCAATAGCTAAAGACTTGGTTAACTGAATTACACCTGCCTTTGATGCGTTATATGCACACTGTGGCTGTGGAACGTTAACGATATGAGCTGACATTGAAGCGGTATTGATGATTGAGCCCTTGATACCCTTGCGGATCATGTACTTACCAGCTGCCTGTGCAGTCAGGAAAACACCGGTCAGGTTGATATTGATAACCTTGGACCACTGCTCAAAGGTCATTTTATCTGCTTCTGCATTGATACATATACCTGCGTTGCAGAATGCGATATCCAGTCTTCCAAATTCCTGATCGATAACGTCTATCAGATTGTTAACGCTATCAGGATTGGTTACATCAGTCTTAACAGCAATGCTTTTTACCTTGTACTCCTCGCTGATGAATTTAGCGGTTTTCTGTGCCTCTGCCTCATCAAGATCAGCGATTACGATATTTGCTCCTGCCTGAGCAAAGCCCTCTGATACAGCTTTACCAATGCCGCGGGCACCACCGGTCACAAAAGCGGTTTTACCTGTTAGTCTGAATTTATCTACTAGATTCATGAAGAAACTCCTTACAAATACGTGTGTTTGTTAAATATGGAATATTATTTTTGTAAATTTCCTGTAAAATACTTTAACAAAGTTGTTTTAATAAAGTAACTTTTATTATATGACTTTATATAAGTAATTTGATATAAGTCAAAAAACAATAAAATTACCCTTAAAAAACGAGATATAAATCATGTTTTATGGCTTTTTTCGATTTTTTTGGCACCGGCTATACGGTACATTATTTTTATGAAAGCTATAAAAAGGATGTGGATGTGAACGATTATTATATAGACCCTAAAAAAGCAAATAAGGAAAGGATATTAGGGCTGTTCTTCCTGCATGAGGCTCTCTCAAAACCTCAGATTGCAGAGCTCACAGGCTTCAGTCTTCCAACCATTAACGGTCATATGAAAGATCTTGAGAATATGGGAATGATTGGTCCTGGTGAACTTATGGATTCCTCAGGAGGCAGACCTGCAATTTCATACAGACTTCTTCCTAGATCAAAACTTGCTCTTGGCGCTGAGATCAGAAAGGATTTTGTGAAAATCTGTCTTTGTGATTTAAAAGGCGAGGTGGTGAAGCTCTGGAATATAGGCATCGAATATAAGAATGAGAAAGCCTACTCCGCGAAGCTTAACAGTTTACTTAAGGAAGCAATTTCAACCTGTGGTTATCCTCTGGACAACATACTTGGTATCGGTGTTGCCATACAGGGTGTGGTCAACAAGGCTGGAACCGAGATTATATTCTCAAAGATCCTGGATACCTCAGAGCTTGATCTTGAAATAATTAAAAAGGATATCTCAATTCCGGTCCGTCTGTGTCACGATGTCAAGACTGCAGCCTTAGCAGAACTGTGGCACAACCGAAAGATATCCAACGGCATTTACATAGCGATGTCAGAACATCTTGGAGGTTCCCTGATAAAAAGCCGCTGTATTGAACACGGCCGTTCCGGATATGCCGGTTCCTGGGACCATGTGACCTTTTCAAACAAGGGAAAGCTCTGCTACTGCGGAAAACGCGGCTGTATTGATACCTATTGTAATTTTGAAACCCTGTTTGAGGGAGAGAGCATTCCTGATTTCTTCTTTAAGTTAAGAGAGGAGAAATCCAAAGAATATAAGCAGCGCTGGTCCAAATATCTGTCAACCATTGCCTTTGGTCTGTATCAGGCCTGGCTGATTCTAGAGCGACGAATCATTCTAGGCGGGGAGCTGGCCATGTGGCTTAATCCTGAGGATGTGGCCTTTGTTGAAAGTGAAATTATCAACAGGAGTACCTTTACCTGCAGACCTGGCTTTGTGATTAAGGCAAATGTAGAACATCATGCCTGTGCCATAGGTGCAGCACTGCCATATCTTGCTGAGGAGATCCCTGAGCCGGTAAGACCTATTGAGGCCTGGTCAAGCTACTGCAAAACAGAAACAACAGAATATTAAGCTTTAAAAGATAAAAATATATACATTTTTCAAGGAGTAATTTAAATGAACCCATATATTGGTCACGCTTCCCAGCTTTTTGGAGTTGAAGAGCATCGTCTTGTCGGCGGCAAGGGAGATGGAATGCGTATTTTTGAAATACACAACGGCAAAGGTATTGATCTGACTGTCTGTGCTGATCGCTGTGCCGATATTTCAAGACTTCGCTTTAAGGGACAGAACCTGAGCTACATGACAGCCTGCGGTTATGTTGCACCTGCATACTATGACAGCATCGGAGCCAACTGGTTAAATTCATTTACTGCAGGATTTCTGACCACATGCGGTTTCCAGAATGTCGGTATTCCAAATGAGGATGAGGGTGAAGAACTTTCACTGCACGGATCAATCGGCAACACTCCTTGTGAGCACATCTATTACCGTGAAGAAGGAGATGAACTCAATATTTATGCAACAGTTAAGGACGAGACTATTTTCGGCCGCAAACTGGTTTTAGAGCGTAAGATCAGTGTATCCACCAAGGAAAACGTCATTGTCATCACCGATAAGATTCTGAACACCGGAGACAAGGATGAACAGGTTGGTATCCTTTATCACATGAATATGGGCTATCCTCTTTTAGATGAGGACAGTATCATCACCATTCCATCAACCCAGGTTATTGCCCGTAATGCTCATGCCCAGGAAGATATTGAAAACTGGATGAAGGTTGAAAAACCAACCCCTCACTATGAGGAGCGCTGCTACTATCACTACTTTAAGGATGGCAACGGTTATGCCTCAATCGAGCAGCCAAAGACCGGCATGAAGCTTGAGATTTCCTACGATGCAAAAGAGCTTGATCATTTTGTTCAGTGGAAGATGATGGGCGTTCGTGATTATGTAATGGGACTTGAGTGCGGAAATACTCTGCCTGAGGGCAGAGCTGAAATGCGCAGACGCGGTCAGCTCAAGTTTGTAAAACCTGGTGAATCCTTAGATTACAAGGTAACCATAAGATTAAGCTAGTCTGATGTTCTACTCCGTTGTTGCAGCATATCATTTCAACGGAGAATTTAAGGCCAGTGAGATAAAACTCACTGGCCCTTTTTGCGTCTTAATATCTAAGAGTGTTTCTACACTTATTTTGCAAGTTCTTTCATCAGGAATTCAATATCTCGCTTTTTGAAGGTCTTATAGTTTTCCTGTGTAATCAGTCGCTGAGGGGTAACCACTACACGAGGGATCTGCTGTCCTTTAAGAATTCTTGCTACAACCTGTACTGCGATAGCTCCTGTAACTTCAGGGAAGGAATCAACTGTTCCGGTAAGCTCACCCTTTTCAATTGACTCATAAGCTGAGGCAATACCGTCGGTTCCGAAAACTGCGACCTGGCCAAGTTTGCCCAGTTTCTTTAAGCCTTCAACTGCGCCGAGGGCCATGATATCGTTGTGACAGTATATACCGAGGATATTCGGATGCTTTGCTACAATCTCCTCGGTCAGTTTCCTTGCGTCTTCAGACAGCCAGTTGCCGCAGACCTTTTCAACAACCTTGAAGTCATGATTCTTTTTTAGGGTATTGATAAAGCCGCGTGAACGCTGAGTGGTTGCATATACCAGAGGTAGACCTTCAATTACAGCAACCTCGCCTCCTTTTGGATAATTTGCTATGAACCACTCAGCTACATCCATACCGTTGCGATAATGCATACCGCCAACAAAGTAGCGGGTCTGAGGTACGACCGCATCAGAAACATTAATAAAAGGAATCTTTGCTCTTAAAGACTCTTCAAAAGGCAGCTGCAGGGTAACATTGGTCTGAGGAGAAGCCAGAATAGCAGTGACGTTCTTTGCAAGAAGAGTCTCTGCAATATTCAGCTGACCTAAAGGATCGTCCTCATTTTGAGCTGCAATATAGTCAAGCTTTATTCCCATTTTCTTAGCCATATACTTATAGCCGATGCCGATGTTCTGCCAGAACTCAATTTCCTTGGTCTTGGCAATTGCACCGATAACAGTATTCTTTGGAAAATCAGGTACTTTTCCATATTTCTGGTCAAGCTTGGCCCAGTTGATGCGATCAGCCTCTGTATCCGGACTCAAATCGGAGATCTGGGCTGAAAATGCTGTAAATGAGGTTAAAACAAGAGAGGTTACAAATAATTTAAGGCCGTTTTTTAGGTTTTTCATAGACCACCATAATCAAATCAAACAGGGCAGAGACTGGAAGTAGCCTTTGCTCAGGGAACGATTTTCTTAATTGAAGAAAGCATATAAGGAAATTCACCTTGAATTATAGGATAAGTTTTTTGCATGTAAAGCATAAAATGACTAAATCCTAAAAAAAATATGTGGATTATAACTGATATTTACAGCTTTTATGTGACTTTTATAAAGCGACTTTTATAAAATGCTTATGACTTTTATAAAGTGCATAATTTACATAAAAAGAAAATAACTTTCAGACAATAGTAAGATCTCTTTTAAATATTGAAAATTTATTTCCGTACAGAATAATCAGAAAAATAAACCACCTCCATGATTTGAGTATATGCCAGGGAGGTGGTTCTATCCTGTAGGATTTTCTAAAAATGCGAGCTTAGAGGTTGGCTCCGTTGCTTTCAATTACCTCTTTATACCAGTAGGCCGAATCTTTAAGTGTTCTTTTCTGTGTTCTGTAGTCTACATATATCAGACCGAATCTTGGATCATAGCCTTCTGCCCATTCGTAGTTGTCCATGACAGACCAGTATATATAGCCTAAAAGCTTATAGCCTTCATCCATTGCCTTCTTTGCTGCCAGTAGATGTCTGTGGATATAGTCAATTCGCTGCGGATCATGAACCTTTCCGTCAAGCATTACAAAATCATTGTTACACATGCCGTTTTCAGTGATCAGCACCGGCAGCTTGTATCTCTCATTGAGGAATCTTATAGCCCAGAACATGCAGTCTGGATCAATCGGCCAGTCAAGAGAATTTCTAGGACAGCCTATGTATTCGTTGGTCTCATAGGCCTTATTTCCTTCCTTGTGTCCGGCAGTGATGTATATGTTGAATCCTAAGAAATCCAGAGGCTGTCTTAACTCTAAAAGTTCTCCGTAGGTGAAAAGAGGTTTTCCGAAATAATCATCAAGACCTACAGGATTTTTTCCAAGGATAACTGGATCAATCCACCATCCGGTAGAGAATGGTCCTTTGATATCGTTCGAGAATGTCTTCTCATAGGCGATTCTGATTGCCTCTTCTGAATCATTCTCAGGTTTAAAGATAGGTCCGGTTGGAGCAAAGCCTACTACTGGATTGGTCTTTGCATATTCCCTTATGACCATTACAGCTCTTGCATGGGCGAAGAGCACATTTCTTGTACATGGATACAGGGCATCCTTATCGTGAAGGAATGGTGCATGGGTAGCACCAAAGTAGCTGATACCGATAAAGCAGTTAGGCTCATTGATGGTCATCCAGTATTTAACTTTATCGGATAAAGCATCGACTACAACCTTGACATACTGTTCAAACCATTCTGGAGATTCGTCATTCTGCCATCCACCTTTCTTGTATAGCTCATAAGGCAGATCCCAGTGATATAAAGTAATCATTGGTTCGATACCTGCCTTTAGCAGTAAATCTACAAGTTTTCTGTAGAAATCCAGTCCTTCCTTATTAACTGTGCCGGTACCTTCTGGCATGATTCTTGGCCAGCTTACAGAGAATCTGTAGTATTTGAGACCGATTTTCTTCATGTTCTCAACGTCTTCCTCAAGACGATGATAATGGTCACAGGCTACATGAGGGGAATCATTATGTTTGGTATGTCCATCATAAAGAACATCCCAGATGCTTAATCCTTTTCCGTCTTCATTGTAAGCTCCCTCGATCTGAGCTGCTGCAGAAGCTGCTCCCCACATAAAATTTGAGTTGAATGCCATTATTATCCCTTGTGTACTCTGTTTAACCTTATGATTTATAAAGTAAAAATTTATCACACATACTTTATAAGACTATTTATTTCGGTTTTATCCAATTATACGTTTAGTGCAGATTAAAAAATTAGAGGCTATCGGTAAAAGCCGCCTAAAAAAATCAATCAGCTACTGCCGACAGAAATACATATTCTGATGTTTTTCTGTTGTGTAAAAAGAGATCAACTTCGCTAACTTTTTGTTATATGGTTCATTTTTCTGAACTTTTTTTGATAATTTTACACAAATCTCTTTAAAATCAATATGAAATATTTCATGAAATATTTCATATTATAAAATAATAAAATCAGTAAGTTAAAAATACAATTGTTTAATAAAAAAATATTTTTATGTGCTCTAATGTGATCTATATCTAATAATTCCGGACAATGATCCTATATATTACTTTACGAAAAAATGAATATTTTTTTTGGGGCATGTTTTTCTGATACCACAGAAAACATTTCCAGCAGATTAAAGTTCTGCTGTCATACTGTCTCGATATGAAATGATGATTCCTACCAGATATCTTTTCATTTTCCGCTTCCGGCGGTTCTGAGGGTCCCTTATAGAATTGCACCTTCAATTGCAGTCCTTCAGATTTTACTTAGAAGAACAGGTTTAATCCGGTTCTTTCTATCTTGCAAAAATATTCAGACTATTTTTTTTATAAAACAAAAGGTTATTCCTGAATTTACTTCGGGTGGGGCTTTTTTACCTGATTGAAAAATAAACACACGTTACACAATATGGACACAGGAGCCAACTTAGATGTCATTCCAGTTGCTTTTTAATCGAAAAGACAAACCACTTCCAATCGGCTTTGTCGAAAAATTCTCTTATGGCTTAGGTGATTTTGCCAGCTGTATGCTGTATGTCGCCACTCAGGCATTTTTAATGTTCTATTACACCGAATATGTTGGTGTGAATATAGGAATGGTTGCTGCAATCATGCTTGCCTCAAGAATCTTTGATGGTTTCTCTGATATTATCATGGGACACCTGATTGAAAGAACCGAATCAAAGTACGGTAAATCCAGATCCTGGATCCTAAAGATGCTGATCCCTTACGTACTCGGTGCAACTTTGCTATTCTCAGTCCCTACAAATATGGGAGACTTTGCAAAGCTTATCTATATCTTCTTCTCCTATAATTTTGCTATTACCTGTGTCTATACAGCAATCAATCTGCCATATGGTGCTATGAGCACTATGATGACTCAGGACAGCTATGAGAGGACCATCATTGTTATCTACAGAATGGTATTGGCTGCAGGCGGTTACGCTACAATTACCTCTGTTACCATGCCGCTGGTGAAGTTCTTTGGTAACGATGCCCGTGCCTGGACCTATACTTTCCTTCTGATCGGTCTTGCCGGCGCAGTAATGTTCTTCATTACCTTCTTCTTCTGTCATGAGCGTGTTGCCTCCCCAGTTCCAGCTCCTGAAAACCGTAATTTCAGAAAGTCAATCAAGTGTGTATTCCAGAATAAGTACTGGTTAATGCTGACCCTGGCTTTCGTCTTTGTATGTACTGCTGATGTAACCTTCAGCTCAGTAAATATCTACTACTGCAAGTATTTCTTAAATGATGACGGTCTGATTGGTCCATTCGGTCTTATAAGTACAGTTGGAAGAATCGGTACCATGATTTTTGTTCTTCCTCTGGCCCTAAGACCATTTGGTAAGCGTAACTGTCTGATTATTGCCTGTTTTGTGCTTCTGTTTGCAATCTCCTTAAGACTGGTAATGCCTCACAGTGTAAATGCCTTCTATGTAAGCTCCTTACTCTGGGGTATTGGTCATGGCTTTACCTATTCAACTCTGTTTGCAATGATTCCTGACACCGTTGAGTATGGTGAGTACAAGGATGGTGAAAGACATGAGGGGTACATCTACGCCGGTGCTTCTTTCGGAACAAAAATCGCTGGTGGTTTAGGTCCGGTAATCATGGGGCTAATCCTTGATTTTGGAGGATATATTCCAAATGCAGCTGCTCAGACTGATGCTGCCAACAATGCAATTCTTATGACCTGTACTGTGGTACCAATGGCAATTTTCGTTCTGGCTATTATTGCTATGATTGGTTACCACCTGGATAAGGAATATCCTCAGATCCTAGAGGCACTTGCCTTACGTAAAAAGAACACTGAAGAGTCTGCTGTAACCACTGAAGAGGTAACAGAACTTGCTCCTAAGGGAGATCCTATTTCCGGAGAAGTTTATCTGAACTCTTAAACAGAACTGCTTTTCCTGTAAAGAATGAGTCTCGGAATTCAAGTTTCGGGACTCTTATTTATTGGTGCAATAGCCCAAAAAACTGCTGTCTCTGAGCTGTTTGTTGAGCTAATTCCTAGAACAAATGACAGGATAGAGCTAGAATATTCTGTAAATACAGAATATTAAACAGAATTTAAGCTGATAAAACTAAAATGCCGTTTGTCCGTTTTCTGATCCTGGCCGTCTGCATTAATTCTTTCTGCGGCTCCTTTATGGGATCATCTATTTTTATTGCAATACCCGCTCTGTCCTCAGATTTTCAGGTTCCTCCTGAATATATAACCGCTGTTATCAATGCCTATGTGATTGCGGTTACCGCATTTCTGGTCCCAACCATTGCTATTGTTCAGAGAATAGGGCATAAAAGAGGATTTGTTTTTGGCTCTCTGGTTTCTGCTATAACTTCCGTTTTAATTGCCTTATCTCCGAATTTCTATGCACTGATCGCCTTCAGAACTCTTCAAGGACTGTCGAATGCCTTTATCTTCAGCACAACCTATGCTCTGCTTATAGATAATATCGATAATAAAGCCAAGGGCAGCGCCATTGGCATGACCACCGCCTGTGTTTATGCCGGTATTTCCTGTGCCCCTTTTTTAGGTGGTTTTCTGACTGATTCCATCGGCTGGTGGGCTATGTTTATTATCAGTGCCTGCGGTAATTTCACGGCAGCTCTTTTATGTAGAAATATTCCGACAGATACACCTGAACCACATAAGATACCATATCTTAAGGGAATACTGTCTCTTATAGGTTTTGTTACTTTCTTTACAGGTCTATCCATGTTTATCAACAATCAGGATGGCCTGTATCTCCTTGGCGTAGGCATTGTTCTCCTATTTATATATGTGTATAGAGAACTTACCACCAGAAATCCGCTTTTGAAAATCAGCATGGTGATTGAGAATAAGATCCTTAATGGAAGTCTTCTAAGCTCGATGTTCCATTATCTTGCGACTTTTGCCATAACTATGCTTCTGTCTATGCATCTGCAGCTTATCAATGGTTATTCTGCCTCAATGGCAGGTATAATTCTGGTGATTCAGCCTGTGGTTCAGTGTCTGGTTTCTCCTTTTGCAGGGAAGGCTGCGGACAGATTCTCTCCTCATGTGATTTCTTTTATCGGTCTTGTGATCTCTGGTTCGTCTCTGTGTATTCTGAGTTTTATAGAACCTAGAACACCATTTTATATAATTGCTATTGCTCAGCTCTTATCCGGTCTTGGATTTGGTCTGTTTTCCGCACCAAACTCAACTATAATCATGAGCTCGGTTCCACGTGAATACTATGCCATGGGCTCAGGACTGCAGGCATTGGTTAGAAACAGCGGTATGGCTTTCTGTATGGCTATGGTAACTTCGGTGCTGTTTTATGCCATTAACTCTGAGGAAGGAACCACCTTATATATAAGAGAGTTATCAGCTGCAATGCAGATCATCTTTACTCTATCTGCGATTCTGACCTTAATTTCTGCACTGTTTCTGTTAAGAAGTTTTAAAGCACATAGACAAAAGGCTTAAAAATCAGATTGAGATGATATTTTACTGAGAATCTCTCCACGCTTTGAATTTCCTGTAATTTCTGTGTTCGGATAACTGTGCTAGTATGCAAAGATACGATAAGTTTTTAGGAGATTAAAATGCAGGAAGAAACAGCCTCATCTAACGAACAGCATCCTGTCAGTCTTAAGTGGATCCAGCGTTATTTTAAAATTGCCGAGCAGGTAAGTGCCTGGTCTAAAGATCCATCCTCAAAAATTGGAGCCATCATTGTTGGAGACAAAGGTCAGATCATCTCTCAGGGGTATAACGGCTTCCCTCGTGGCGTTATTGACAGCGAGGATAGATACAATCAGCGTGAAATCAAATACAAGCTCGTAGTACATGCTGAAATGAACGCTATTTTAAATGCTTTATACAATGGCTCTTCAGTAGATGGTGCTACCCTGTATGTTCACAATCTTCCGGTCTGTCATGAATGCGCCAAGGCCATTATTCAGGCAGGGATAACCAGAGTTTATATCGATACCAATATCAATGAGCGCTGGCAGGAGAGCTGGCATTACACCAAGACCATGTTCTCTGAGGCAAAAGTCGAATGCTACTACTACAATGATGCAGACGGCTCAATCACCAGACAGTGCTAGCCGTTTCAATCGAAAGGTTGATATTTTTTACTGAATATAAAACATGAGGAGTTTAAAGTGAGTCTTTACAAAACAGTTCTTGTCACAGGTGCCTCTGCCGGTTTTGGCTATGCTATCGCGGAACTTCTTGCTAAAAATGGCTATAAGGTTGTTGCCTGTGCCCGAAGAGCAGATAAGCTGAAAGCTCTTGCTGAACAGAGTTCAAATATCTATCCATTTGAACTTGATGTGACCGATGAGAAGAGTGTTGAATCAATTCTGTCCAAGCTTCCTACTGAGTTACAGAAGATCGATGTACTTGTTAATAACGCCGGTCTTGCTTTAAGTCAGGACAAGGCCTTTGATTGTAAGGTTGACGAATGGAAAACCATGGTTAACACCAATATCAACGGTCTTTTATACATGACCCATGCACTGCTTCCACAGATGGTGAAAAGAAACCATGGCTACATTATCAATATCGGTTCAACTGCCGGCTGCTGGCCTTATACCGGAGGAAATGTCTACGGTGGTACCAAGGCCTTTGTTGAACAGTTCAGCCGTAATCTTCGAACAGATCTCAAGGAGACTGCTGTTAAAGTAACTGTTCTAAAGCCGGGCCTGTGCGGAAATACCGAATTCTCTAATGTTCGTTTCCATGGAGATAATGCCAAGGCTGATGCTGTATATACCGATACAAAGTCCATTGGGCCGGAGGATATCGCCAATACTGTGCTGTGGCTATTAAGCACACCTGCTCACATGAATGTCAATGACATGGAAATCATGCCTGTCTGTCAGACCTATGGTGGACTTGCGGTCACCAGAAAACTTAATCTTTCCGAGATCTGATTTTCATTTTTTCTCTGAGATGCTGATACTTTGTCAATTTTTGTCAGCATCTCTGCATCTGTATTCTATATTATGCGTCATTTTGTTAGATATTATACAAAAGTGAATTCTGTCATACTTTTTATGCAATATTTTTTTGCATAAACTTCTTGCATAAAATCTTAGATAATGACATAAATGTCAGCTTTGTAAAACGAGCCTTTTGCTTTATTTGTGTGCAATATATCATTCAGATTAAAAAGTTAATGCGAAATTCTTTATAATTTTTTTTAATGACAAAAATATGCAAGTTCGTCAGTATCTTTCAAAAGGTTTGTAACTAGTTTTAGAAACAAATGTGAATATTTTTTACAAGAAAAGATGTGTATATGTAGTTAAAAAATAAGTGTAAATCGTGTACGCGATTTAATTTTTTTTAATAAAGTGCTAGGATAGTCGGGCTATTAAAACACTGTAATAAAAAAATCAGGTATGTGTAAAAATGTTTAAAAATATAGTTTCTTCTATTCTTTCTATTGGAATTCTTGTTTTATCGACTGTCTGACTGCAGACCGTAGAGTAGAAGTCTTTTTATCAGGAAAAACTGCTAAATAAGATCAAAACTGATTGAAGTTCATACTCTCCATCCTTCTGATGGAGAGTTTTTTTCTTACATACTCTCCTTTTTCACTCCAGAATGCGGATGCTTAATCCTAAGCTCACACTGCTCGGTTACAAAAGGATTGTCATTTCCCTGAATTCTTTTAATCATATAATTGCGCTTACATTCATTATCATCAACCTTATAGGTTCTGCTCCACTGTCTGTAGAGTCTCAGATGCTCCAGATCTAAAGGCAGGTTGTAGCGTGCATTCATATATAGATAGGCTCTGGCTATAATTCCTCTGGATCTTGCAGTAGGTTGTACCAGATATTTGTTTTTATTAAAATACATTCTGCACTGACCATAACCTTCTGGATTATCTGCATCGGATAGCTTATCCACAAAGGCATAACTGCTTCTGTCCTTATTGATTTCCCCGATTGCAGGATAGAGATTGTGAAGGTCGGATTCAATCAGATTAAAGATCTGGTCAGTATCCTCACAGTTGCTGCGACCTTTTCCTTTCTCGACACTTTTCCAGCAGTTCATTTTATGGGCAAACTCCCATACCGGAACTATATGCTCCGCCTCAATTCTGTTGCCTCTTTCATAATCACCGGCTATCTGATAGCCACAGCTTTGAAGATCAGGTTTATACCCTCCGCTCTTGGGAAAGATGATATCACAGCCACAGTATAGTGTTGTTGGCCTGTTAAGTTTACTGAAGATTATAACCATCTGTTTTTTGGCTTCGCGGAAGTTAGCTGGGCGCTCATCTGATTGTGCCATAGCAGATGGAAGAAAGAGGAGTAGGGCAAAGAGGGTAACAGGTATTCTCATGACTTATGGGTAATCTCTTTGTTTATGGATACGAATTATATAAGGAGTATAGAGGAGTTTTCTTAGAAAAACTCTATTACAGGTTACAGGATTTAGTTACTAACGTTTTACTATGTTTTCATTTGTAATATCTCAATAATCAATTTTATCCGGAAAATAAGATTCTTTAGGAATTCAGATGGAAAAGGACGAGGAAAAATCAAATTCATTTCAAATCGACTTTCTTTTTAAGAAAATGGAATCCATTAACTATCCTCAGTTTTACAAAGTCGAGTCCGAATTCTGTTCTCTTTTTTCAATGGATAATCGTAAGTCAGAACTTCCTGTTATCAATGCCTTTCTTGTGGTATCGAACTGGTATGCAGCATCAGAAAGAAGTGGTGTATGGACATATTATGAAGCGGAAGATCCTCAGAAGATCAAAAACGCTGTTGACTTCTTAAATAGTAGAAGGGATATAGACCTCGCTGACATTCTAAGTAAAGGTATACATGATTATCAGAATCCTAAATATGCTAAGAATTTTGATTATCCTGAAAAATGGCTTGCAGATTCGGATGAAATAGATGATTGGATCTCTGAATACTCTGATTATCTGCAAAAATGGCTATACGATTTACTGATGGAAAACAGGGAATCAATTTCGAGTCTTTTCTAGATTTATAAAGGAATTATTATGAATAAACGGTCACACATTGTGTGCTCTGTGATTAACTATAGGAATAAAGAATGGACAAAGCAAAAAGACTAAAGGCTCTTGCTGGTTACAAGGAGATTTTCGATCTGTATTTAAGGCGTCCGATGACCACTGAGGAACAGCAGATTTTCGATGACTGCATGGAATGTAAAATCAGTTTTGATGAATATAAGGACAGACTGATTCAGATTACCATTGAACAGGGAAAGAAACTGACGAATCTTTTCACTGAAAATAACAAAATGAACAAAAAGGCAGAAGCAGTCTAACATTCTGTATTTGTAACGTAATTTACGACAAAAAAAAGAGGGTGACTAAAAAGGTCGCCCTCTATTTTTACCTAAATTTTGTGGTTTTATTAACATTATTGATAATATTTTTATATTAAATCTTTATC
>NZ_FPAH01000044.1 GCF_900116345.1 Succinivibrio dextrinosolvens
ATAGCACAGACGGTATTTCTTAGTTGCCAGATCAAGTCCTAAAGGTCGTTTTCCGTTTAGCTCTTTAATAATGGACTGGTCTGCGAGATCAACTGTTAAAGGTTGAACAGCTCTGTTTTGAGATATTTTCTGATTATGACTTGCAATAATTGCACGTGGACTTGTAGAATAGGTATGGGTGGTCATCTTTTGTACTCCTTCTATTTGTACTTCTTCTATAATCTTCTAGCGCTCAGCCCCATGCTGATGACGCTTCGCCTTAAAGGCTTGTTTTGATATTGCTGATTATAAAAGAAAAGAGACCACCCTTATTCTTTTCTAAAGAGTGCTCTCTTTTAGTTAATCATCAGTTTATGACCATCTCTATATCAGGGCTTATGATAACAGCCCTTTGCGCCTGTCTGCTTTAATATCAGGTCTGATTTCAGTCAGAGGAATAATTCAAATCGTAAATTTTATTTAGGAATAAACACATTCTTAACTTCCATCAAATTCAGATGCCAGAGGATTAATTCTAAAGTAAGTTTTTTTCTATCGTGTGGAACAATCTTATCATCTCAATCCTGACCTTCATTTAAAACAGCCAGGCTCAAAGAGCCGTTATCGTCCCATAATGACTGTTCGAATACCGGCAGATTTGGTTCAGAGGGATAATTCAGAGTAATTTTATTTTCAAAAGTTATACATTCATCTTTAAACCAAATCCTTACATGCAAGGTAAAGAGAGATAATTCGCAAGAATAGATTTATTAAAGAATCCTCTAATCCTTTTCCCTTGCACGCCGTAGCTTCAATCTCATAAAGAGTGAACGGTACCAAGTCTCTCTATGAAATCTCAAAGCTCATTTTTAGACGATTATAAATAAGGCTTTTAGCCTAACAATCTGCATTTCTTAGCATCAAACGGCTGTCCTGATTTGGCAATAGTCCATGCCACTCTGGCAAGCCTGTTGGCAATTGAACAGACAATCTTTTTATTGGATATCTCCGGATTATCTATCAGCTGTGTTAACTTCGAGGCTTCCGTTTCTGTTGAAGCTTTTCTCGACTGCTGAGCAAATCTGGCGATAGCACACATATAAAGAATCTTCTTCAACTGCCTGTTGCCGGTGTGAGGGATCATACCAACTTGAACTATACCGCCACTACCGGATACACGGGGTGCAAAGCCGGCAAATGAGGCAAAATGTCTTGAATTAGGAAAGTCATCAGGATTTCCCAGTACCGCATGTAAAGTAACTGCTGATAAGACTCCTATACCTGGTATGGTCATCAGATTCTGTACAGTTCTGTTATTCTTTGCGTACTGCTTGAGGTAGAGATCAATCTGTTTAATCTGTGCTTCAAGTGAATCACGGTTTGCCTTAAAAGGCTCTGCGATCATCCTGAAATTACAAATTGCTTTAGAATGATTCTCCTCAAGGGATAACTTCAGCTTATCGGTAGCCGCATCTATCTTTGCTGCTCCTTCGCCACAGATTTCTCCTAACTCATAGAGCATTGCTCTTTGTGCATTCAGTGACTGTGTCTGCTGTTTTAGGAGCTGTTCTCTGGCAGCAAGCAGATTCATCAGTGTCTGATTCTCTTCATCTCTTGCTCTTATGGTTCTGACAGAAGGACAGATAGTGCCTTTAAATATAGCTAAGGCATCAATCTTATCTGTCTTCTGTAATCCTAGAAAGGCTCTGATTGAAGCAGCCGGCATGATTTTGTACTTATGTCCAAGACTCTCAATAAATCTTGCCCTGTAATTACAGCCACCGCATGCTTCAAATCCAACCATCAAAGGTTGACTGAAAGGAGGTGATTTTAGAAAATCCAAGAAAGCTTCACGAGATAAGGCTTTATTCTTAATCTTTTGCTTCTCGGTCAGATAGCAAACCTGAAATACTCTTGCTGCCAGATCAACTCCTACAGGAACATATCCTGCAGATAGCTGCATTGTGTATAGCGCAAGCTCGCCTTCGTTTAGCTTTTGAGAATTGCCTGCCATTGAATAGCTCCATTGTTGTTTGTTAAACAATCACACTATTCAATTTAAAGCTTCGGCCTAGGATTGAAACTTAAGACTGAATAATGCGGCTCAAGGAAGTACCGTTCATAATTTTCCTTGTCACCACATCATTCGCAAGAGTTCTGTGCTTTATTGAGGTCTGCACTCTACAGAAAGATACTCCAAAAAATGTCTATAGAGATCTTCTGGTTGGAGGACTGTTTGGAAAGGACACTGCAGGTGGTTACTTTACCATTGAACCTCAGAGTGAAACTCTGATTTATAACTATATGTTCGAACTCAATGAAATTACTAAAGATGTGGAAGACTTTACAGCCACACTTGAAAAGATGCTTCAGCTCTGTGATATGTGGATGGATAGAATCAATACATCTGCAGACAGTGACAAGAGAAACGAAGAACTGACCAGATTAACCGGCATTGGAATGCTTTCATAAAAATTAAAGCCAGAATAATAACCAAACAGAACTCTAGGCGGTGAGGTATTATGACAGATAAGCTTCAATCCTTTATTACTGCTGCCAATTCAACAATGTTCGGCTCAAGAGACATTGTTGTTGACAAGGATAATAAGGTAAAACTTGGTAATCTGATTTTTTCAGAAAGTGCCAAGACTAATGAAAACACTGTAAAGGAGTTCCGTAAGGCCCTGTCTGAAAAATATGGTGTTTTCGGTGAGCATGCCTTTGATACCGTTCTCAACAGCCGTGTTCAGAGAAAGAAATCACTTAGAGCCTGTGACATCAAAAAGACACTATCTAATATTGAAGCTCTGAAGCAAAGACGCTTCAAAAGAGAGATTACCCGTCAGCTTGATACAGATCCTGCATTCAGAGAACTGCCAGAGAAAACCAGAGCACAGATCAGACTGAATCTGAGCTCAAAACCTTTCACTGACGTAAAACTCAAAGATATTAAGGATGAAAATGCCTTATTTAAAAAGGTATCTGAGCGAATTTCCGCTGAAATAGATTATGTTCTTGGAAATGACGGCTACCAGAAAGCTGCACTCGGAGACGTTGTCACCGATAACAAACTGATAGCGGATGACACTGCTACCGGTCTTACCAATCTTAAAGTCGAATTCGGCAATAAAGACGCCTCTATTGAAGATCATGTCAAATCCGGAAAAATGGGTGTCGGTATGCAGATCAACCGCTCCCAGTTAAATCCTCTGGTATTTGATAAACTCAAGGATAATGGTGTTGAGCCAGGATTTATTTATCATCATGACTGGTCATTAAATGACTCCAGAAGTCTGATGCAGGAGTGGGATTCTGAGGAAAGCTTACAGATTCTGGAAAATCTGAAAAACCAGAACAACAAGCTAAGAGAAGATTGCGCAGGTCTTCCTATAAGAGAGCAGATCATGAAGTGTGGTAATGCTCACCCTGCAGTTATGTCAGCAATTGCTGATTACATAATTGAAGAGGAAATGAAGAATCCTGAAAGCGAAATGTATAAGGCTTTTGAAGAAAAGTTTCCTTCATACGATCCAGAGAATTATCAGATTGTTGAGCAGAATCTTCTCAAAAAGGGATTATTCGTTCAGATTCGTGAAGCTGTTTTAAACGTTAAATCCGGAGCTCTTTATGAGAAATCTCCAGTTTTCCAGCGTTTTGCAGAACGTCACATCATGAAGCTTGACTACAATGAGTCAGATCGAGTCATGAAAAAAGACGCAGCTCACGCCGGTAAGTTCATGAGACCTGAGCGAATTGCCACCCGTAAATTCGGAACAATCTATCGTCTGCAGACAGCCCAGACAGCAGACAAGATCTCCGCCGGAGCTGTTACTGAAGCCCTTGCCAACGATCTGTCACGTATTATGGGAATTCCAACTCAGGATCTTAGAATTGTCAGAGCAAAATACTCAGACGGACATCCAAAGATTATGCTGCAGGCAAAATATGCCGATGGCTATAAAGATCTTGAAAGAGGCTATATCAAGGATGGAAGAATTGTTCCTCCTAACGGAGAGAAGGTTGAAAAGCTTGGTAAATACAAGGCCTTCTTCCTGGCAAGTGCTGACCGTGACGGTGTAGGTTCACGCGGACAGAACAAGGGTTTTGCCAAGGGCAAGTTCTTTGCAATTGACCCTGGTCACTCTCTTGAGGGCAATGGAAAATACCTTGAGGTGGATGATAACCTTGCTTTCAAGGATACCTATGGTTTCTCAACCAAACCACGTTTCAATAACTTCTCAATCTTTGATGATGACACCCGTTTTGAAAAACTCAAGGGCGTCATCAACATGAGAGCAATGAAGAACGAAGGAAAAATTCAGCAGCTCTTTGAGGACTACAAGAAGTCATTTGATCCTAATGAACAGGGCATTGATGAAGCAGAACGCAAGCTCAGACAGAAAATTACAGATGATATCCTTGAAAAGGAGAAGGAGTTTAATGACTCCGTTCAGAAACTGATAAATGTTTCAGACAACCAGCTTCATCTTTATGACGACTTACAGGCTGACGGCCCTGCTGTTCAGGAAAAGGCTATCGAAACTATCGAGAATCTGGAAAAACTGACTTCTCCTACCACTTGGGTAAGCAAGAATGAAACAGTTCCTCTTGAGCATCTTCATGTTATTCAGGAGAGCCGTGTAGCCTGGCAGGCACATGTTGAAGGAGATTCTATTGTCTACAACTGTGATGAACCTTTAAATGGCCCTGCAAGAAAATTACTTGAGAAATTTGCACAGGATTCCGGTGCTGTTTTAGAGTTTGCTGCTGACGGTACTGCAAAGCTTACTGTTGCCAAAGAGAATCGCGAGCAGTTCTTTGAGAAATTCTCAGAGCAGAATGTAATGAACGAAACTCATCCAGCTGAAGCTGCAATGAGAAAAGTTGGCGGTGACGGCCTGTTAGAAGCAGCAATCTACAAATCACCTCTGATTGAAACCAATACTTCTAACAATACAGAGGCAAAGGCATCGTTTGCTCTCCCACCTAACCTTACTATAGATGTTGGTAACACTCAGGTTGTATTTGTTCAGTCTCAGTATGAGCAGATGATTGCTGAAACTCCTGAAGCCCAGAGACCAAAGAATGTTGAGGAGCTTAAGGCTATCATCAAGGCAAGAGTAGACAAAGGCCTGGAAATCTACAAGGATGTTCTGGCAGGCAACGGCTTCAGACACAAGGCAACTCCTCGTAATGTCGCATGTCTGACCTTAGCTTTACATGCTGCAACTCTTAACAAGGGAGAATTTAACGAAAGAGGCGCTTTCTCTATCTCTGATCCTGACGGCAGACTGTATCAGTGGCTGGATAGCTGTAAAGAGGTATATACCAGAACCTCTACTCATGCAAAACAGTACCACCATGCTACAGTAGACGGTCACATGAATATGCCAAGAGGTCTTGATGTTCCTGCAGGAATGGGCGGACTTATGGGCGGCATGAAGACACTTCATTACTTTACTCTTCCTTCTGCCAACGGTCAGTCAAGAAGACTGTATTTAAAGACAGAGACCCATGGCATCTACAACAGTACAATTTCTGATGAGGAAGATCAGAAGTCACGTGCTCCAGGAATGCAGTGTAGAGGCAGACGCAGCACTGATATCAAGGAATCATTACTGCACTGTGGATCACTTGCAACTGTATTTACCCGTAAAGGTAATAACGTTGGTAACCGCAAGGAGGATTTACCTGGTACCGTAAAAGATTCTATGAATAGAGCTGCACAGAAATTAAGACAGATGGGCCTTGCAGCAGAGGCAGATAAGCTCGGAGAAGGCAATGAAGAGTCTCTGTTCAAAAAGGAAAACGGTGGTATCAGACAGTTACTTGAGAATATTACCGAAATTCTTAAGGCTCCAAGAGATATTGTAGTACAGAACAGTATTCTGGTAGTTTTAAACGAATTTATTCAGACAATTCAGAATTATGCAAATGAAACCAATGAAGACGGATTCCTGAAGAGATCAGGTGAAATTAGCGCTCGTATTGGAAACGAGGTTATGCTTGATCCTAAGGACTTTAAGTTTGAACAGGAGAATATCGTCCACCAGTAATATCGTACTCAAAGCTTCAGTTTAGAAAGTTCAATTCGGAAAAACTTTACCAATGCGGCTTACAGCCGCATTATTTTTTTCTAAAGCTTTATCAGAAATATGTAAGGAAAAGATCAGTCAGTGGTTTCTGAGTTGAAAGGGGCAACCTTGAAGAGCAGGAGCATGCCCGGAATAGCCAGGATAGTACACAGATAGAAGAAATTCTCCCAGCCTAAAGATTCCACCAGATAACCGGTGGTTGCATTGCAGAAGGTACGAGGTACGGCACTTAGAGAAGTCAGCAGTGCAAACTGGGTTGCGGCATAAGCCTTTGAGGTTTTTGCAGAGATAAAGGCCACAAAGGCGGCAGTACCAAGTCCTGCTCCCAGATATTCTGCAATAATCACCCCAGCCAGCAGCCAGATTGAAGGAGAGACATCACTCCCCTCCCCCACATGAGCTAAAAGCGCATAACCAAGAATAGTAACCAGCTGACCAAAACCGAATACCCACAGAGCCTTATTGATTCCAATCTTCAGCATGATGACACCACCGATGATGCCACCGATAATCATTGACCAGATACCGCAGTTCTTTGCAACAAGGCCAATGGTCAGCAGATCATAATGCATATCTATATAGAAAGGTGTGGCCAGGGCGGTAGCCATGGAATCACCAAGCTTGTAGCAGAATACAAAGAGAATCACTAAAAGCAGGGATTTAAGTCCCTTGCGGGTAATAAATTCTCTGAAAGGTTCAACCACTGCCTCTCTTAAATTACGAGGAGCGTTGATAGACAGAGGCTCTTTTAAAAAGAATGAAAGCACCAGACAAGGCAGCATAAAGGAAGCGGTAATATAGAACACCATCTCCCAGGAAATGAACTCGGCCAGAATCAGGGACAGACCTGCAGGAATCAGACTTGAGGCTCTTGATGCGGCAATAAACAGCGAAGTACCAAGTCCCAGCTCATTGTCAGCCAGAATTTCTCTTCTGTAGGCATCAATTACAATATCCTGTGTAGCGGAGCTGAAGGACAGAACAAGAGTAATAACCGCAATCAGCATGGTCTGATTCTTAGCATCAAACAGACCGATTATGAAAATTGAGGCAAAAACAAAGATCTGAGACAGGATAATCCAGCCGCGACGTCTGCCGATACCAAAAGGATTGTAGCGATCAACCAGAGGAGCCCAGACAAATTTCCAGGTATAAGGGAAGGAAGCCAGTGAGAACAGGCCGATTTCCTTTAAATCAACGCCCTCTTTTCGAAGATAGGCGCCGATCAGAGTCAGAACTACAAATAAAGGCATTCCCGAGGCGAATCCCAGACACAGACAGAGGCCCATTTTAATGGAAAAAATCTGGCGTAAAAGTGTCTTTCTTTCCTCTGATAGAATGCTCAATTTATGCTCTCTTAGTTAGTCTCTGAAATTCTCGTACTGTAATGGCTGTTCAATCTTGCTTTCACGAACCAATGCAATGGTAGCCTGCAGATCATCACGCTTCTTTCCGGTTACACGGATAATGTCGTCATTGATCTTGGCATCAACCTTAAGCTTGGCATCCTTGATGATCTTGATAATCTTTTTGGCAAGCTCCTTATCGATGCCTTCCTTGAAGGTAACATTCTGAATTGATTTCTTGCCTGAACGGGTAATCTCTGAAAACTCAGCGGCAGTTGCCTCGATATTGCGCTTTACCAGTTTCATTCTCAGGATCTCGTCCATCTGCTGAACCTGGAACTCCTCATCAGCCTCAACCTTTACGGTATTCTTGGTCTTGTCAAAGTTATAAGAAGCCTCAACACCTCTGAAATCATAACGGGTCTGAAGCTCGCGATTGGCGTTGTCTACAGCATTCTGAACTTCATCTTTTTTCAGTTTTGAAACAATATCAAATGATGGCATAGTTATCCTTCCAGTAGATTTATAATTGTATTTTCAATATGGAAAACATCCAGCCCCTGCTCGGCAAGCAGTTCATCTCGCTTACCCTCAGGAATAAACTCATCAGAAAGGCCAAGGGTTCTTACCACAAGCTTAGGATTCTCGTCATGGGCAATGCAGGATACCTCCTGACCGATACCGCCATGAACAACACCTTCCTCCACAGTCACAATGTACTTGTGGGTTCTGGCAATTTCTCTGATACGCACCTCATCCAGAGGTTTAACAAAACGCATGTCCACCAGGGTCAGGTTGTACAGTTTTGCAATACCTGAGAGTTTATGAACAATAGAACCGAAAGCCAGAACAGCAAGAGTCTTGCCTTCTTTTAGTATATTGGATTTTCCGATCTCGAGGGTTTCATCTAAAGAAATCTCTGAGATATCGGTATCATCCGCTCCGCGCTCATATCTTATGGCACAAGGACGATTTGAGAGATAGCCGGTATTGAGCATCAGGAACTGTTCTTTAAGATCAGATGGAGTCATGATCACAAGATTAGGGATACAGCGCATAAAGGCTATATCAAACATACCCTGATGGGTTGGACCGTCAGGACCAACAATACCGCCTCTGTCCACCGCAATCATAATCGGCAGATTCTGTATGGCGATATCATGAATCAGACCGTCATAGGCACGCTGCAGGAAGGTTGAATAGATAGCAACCACCGGATGAAGTCCACCGGCAGCAAGACCGGAGGCAAAAATCATGGAGTGCTGTTCAGCGATACCCACATCATAAAACTGCTGAGGGTAAACCTTTGCAAACTCCTCCATACCGGAGCCCACAGGCATTGCAGGAGTAATTCCGATAAGATTCTTATCAGCTGAAGCTCTCTTGCACAGCCATTTTCCAAAGCCTTCAGAATAAGTTACATGATCCTTGGTAATCTTTGCTTCAATTCCGCGCTCAGGATCAAAGGAAGGTACTCCGTGATACTTGGTAGGATCATTTTCGGCAGGCTCATAGCCCTTACCTTTTTTGGTAACCACATGAACCAGCTGCAGACCGCCGATCTTCTTAACATTCTGCAGCAGTGAAACCAGTCCTTCTATATCATGACCGTCTACAGGGCCGATGTAATTAAAGCCAAGCTCCTCAAACAGAGTACCCGGCATAATCATGCCCTTAACATGTTCCTGAGCCTTTTCTGCCAGAGATTTGATGCTTGGCAGATCAAGATTGGACAGAAGCTTCTTACCGCCCTCAACAAAGTTTACATAGTAAGGGCTTGCAAGAATCGAGGCCAAGTATTTGGAGATAGAACCCACGTTCTGTGAAATACTCATCTCGTTATCGTTAAGAATTACAATGAGATCAACATCCTTGCAGGAACCGGCACAGTTCATGGCCTCATAGGATGCACCGCCAGACAGAGCACCATCACCGATAACCGCAACCACCTTGTTATTGGTCTTAAGCTTTTTCTGCGCAATGGCAAGACCTAGAGCTGAACCGATAGAGGTTGAGGCGTGACCGGTTGAGATCAGATCGTAATCTGTCTCCCCTCTCCAGATAAAGGCGTGCAGACCATGACGCTGACGTATGGTTTTAAGCTCTTCCTTATGACCGGTCAGAATCTTGTGGGGATAGGACTGATGACCAACATCCCAGACAATCTTGTCGTTAGGAGTATCAAAAACATAGTGCAGAGCGGCAGTAAGTTCTACCACAGCAAGACCTGATGCCAGGTGACCTGCAGTCTTGCTTACTGAATCAACAATATATTTTCTGATTTCTGAACACAAAGGTGTCAGCTCCTCCACAGGAAGCTTGCGCAGATCCTTTGGTGAGTGAATCTTATCAAGTAAAGGTGTAGATATAGTCTCAGTCACGACTTTCTAATGATCTCTGTTTACAGTAAATAAAGCAAACTGCTCAAGCAGTGAGGTATCCATTTTCAGTTTTGCCAAGGCTGCAATGGCCTTCTCAGCACATTCCTGAGCAAATTTCTTTGATTTTTCAAGGCCCAGCAGTGATGGATAGGTGCTCTTATCAAGATTTATGTCAGCACCCTGAGTCTTACCCATAACCGCGGTATCACCGATAACATCCAGCACATCATCCCATACCTGGAATGCAAGTCCGGTCCAGGTGGCATATTCATCCAGTACTGCAATATCTGCTTCACTTGCATTATCACAGCTGTAGGCGCCCATTAGAACGGCAGCTCTAATCAGCGCTCCGGTTTTCTTGGAATGAAGTAATCTTAACTGCTCGTAACTTAATTTTTTTCCTTCAGAATCAAGGTCAATTGCCTGTCCGCCGCACATTCCTGAGTATCCTGCCTTTGAGGAAAGAATACGGGTCAGATTGGCAACTGATTTATCTGAAAAGCCTGATTTTTTATCAGACAGGATTTCAAATGCAAGAGTCTGCAGAGCATCTCCGGCAAGCAGAGCCAGCGTCTGACCGAATTTTACATGGACAGTCTCGCGTCCACGTCTTAGCTTGTCGTTGTCCATTTCCGGCATATCATCATGAATCAGGGAGTATGCATGAATACATTCGACAGCAGCGGCAGCATAATCAAGCCTGTCCTGACTTTGACCCAAAGCCATTCCGGTTGCATAGACAAGTAAAGGTCTTGCTCTTTTTCCACCTAAAAGAAGACCATACTCCATGGCCTCCTTCAAAGAAGTGGCATCATCATCGAAGTTTTTAAGATAACCTTCCATAAAGGAATTAATCCTTTTGGAAACTGATGAGGCAAAGTCTTTTAATTCCACTTAAAATCCTTAGAAATCTGAATTTGAACCATTAGGCTCAAAATTTTCCAAAGAAATAGCCTCCTGGGCATTTTTCTTTGCAAGCTGGATCCTCTGAGACAGAGAATCCAGAGACTGTTTGCAGGAAACAGCCAGTTCCATGCCACGGCTGTAAACAGCAATAGCTTCATCAATCGGAAGCTTCCCCTCTTCAAGTTGAACGGTCAGCTTCTCTAATTCTGAAAGTTTCTCCTCCAGGGAGGTCATCTGTTTGTCAGCCATGGATATTTCCTATTATGAACGAAGTACTGCGCCTAATTTCTTAGAAGCTTCTTCAATGATTCTGTTTGCCAGTGACTCAACCTCAGCATCCTCAAGAGTATGCTCCAGAGCCTGAGCGATAACACCGACAGCAACAGAACGCTTGTCACCTAATGAGGCGTCTTCAAATACGTCAAAGATGGTTACATCTTTTACTATATTACCGCCAACCTCGTAAATTAGATCAGTTAATGCTGAAACTGCAACTGACTTCTCAATTACGAAGGCAAAATCACGGCGAACGCTTGGAAATTTAGAAATTGGCTCGTAAACAGGAATTGCACGGGTTGCAACAGCAGCTCTTTCAATCTCAAATACGCCAACAGCCTGTTTGAAGCCTAAAGCCTTCTGAGCCAGAGGGTGCAGCATACCGACAAAGCCGATCTTTCTGCCGTTCTTAAGAATGTCAGCGCCCTGTCCTGGGTGCAGGCACTTCTCAGTGGTACGAACAAAAGTGATGTCCTTGGTATCAACATTTAATGCAAGCAGGTTCTCAACGTCCCCCTTTACATCAAAGAAATCAACGCCACGGCTCTTCTCATGCCAGGTCTCATCGTGGATATCACCAACACTGATACCGGCAATCATGGCTTCCTGTCTTACACCGTTCTCAGCCTTCTCATCAATAATATAGCGCAGGCCCTGCTCGAACAGACGAACCTTACGCTGCTGACGGTTTACATTGTATTTTGCAACAATGCACAGACCTGCAAGCAGACTGGTACGCATAGCAGATAATTCAGGAGAGATAGGAGTATTCAGCATTAAAGGCTTAATATCAGAGAACTCTGATAGAACCTTAGGATCGGTGAATGAGTAGGTAATTGCCTCATTGTAGCCGACATCACATAGAACCTTCTTGATATCTCTGTCTTCAACAACTTCCTCTTTCTCGTGAACCATGTACAGATCACTTACAGGAGTTACGTTAGGAATATTGTTGTAACCATAGATTCTTGCAACTTCCTCAATCAGATCCTCTTCGATTTCGATATCAAATCTGAAGGAAGGTGATACGCAGACAAAGCCGCCGTCGATCTTCTTAGGAGACAGCTCTAAATTGTCCAGAATCTTGAATACGGTATCAGCATCAATTGCAACACCTAACACCTTCTCTAACTTGGAAAGTCTTAGAGTGATTTCCTTGTACTTAGGAAGATCAGCTTCAGATACAACCTCATTTAAAGGACCAGCCTGACCGCCTGCAATCTCAATCAGAAGTGCAGTTGCTCTCTCCATAGCGCGAGCCTGGTTCATTGGATCAACACCACGCTCAAAACGGTGTGAAGCATCGGTGTTCAGGCCGTACTGACGGGCTCTGCCCTTGATTGCATCAGCAGAGAAATAAGCTGACTCCAGAAGAACATCGGTGGTGCTCTCATCAATACCTGAATTAAGACCGCCGAAAATACCAGCCATAGCAACTGGACCGGTTGAATCTGCAATAATCAGAGTATTGTCCTTAAGCTTTACCTCATCACCTGACAGTACAGTCATAGGTTCATCCTGATGAGCCTTGCGAACAATAATCTTGTCGTGAATCTTGTTTAAATCGAAGGAGTGAAGTGGCTGGCTGTACTCAAGCATTACGTAGTTGGTTACGTCAACGATTGGAGATACGGAACGGATACCGCAGCGACGCAGTCTTTCAACCATCCACAGAGGTGAATCTGCCTTCTGGTTAACACCGCGAACCACACGTGAAATATAACGTGGACATGCAGCCTTGTCTTCAACTTCAACAGTAAAGATGTCATTGATGGTAGGAGCAACCCTTTCAACCTTTGGATACTCGAACTTCTTACCTAAAAGCACTGCGATTTCACGGGCAATACCGCTCATACCCAGACAGTCAGGACGGTTTGAGGTCAGATCAACATCAATAGCCTTGTCGTTCAGCTTGAAGTACTCACGGATATCCATACCTAAAGGAGCATCCTCAGGAAGCTCAACGATACCGTTTGACTCCTCAGACATGCCAAGCTCCTTGAATGAGCACAGCATACCGTTGGACTCTACACCGCGCAGCTTGGCCTTCTTGATGGTGATGCCGTTTACGTGGGCACCGATCAGGGAAGCACAAACCTTTAAGCCTTCACGGCAGTTTGGAGCACCGCAGACAATCTGGAAAATCTGACCGCCGCCGACTTCAACCTTGGTTACGTGCATGTGGTCTGAATCAGGATGTGGAACACACTCTAATACCTTACCAACTACAACGCCGTCAAAATTGTCAGCAACATCATTTACAGAATCAACCTCAAGACCTGCCATGGTGATCATGTCAGACAGCTCTTCTGCATTCAGGTCATTCTTGACCCACTCATCAATCCATAATTTATTGAAAATCATTTTTATCTATCCAAACTTTAGGTATTAGGCAAACTGCTTTAAGAAACGAAGGTCATTTTCAAAGAATGCACGCAGGTCATTTACACCGTAGCGCAGCATGGTCAGACGCTCAACGCCCATACCAAAGGCATAACCAACATATTTGTCAGTATCAATACCAACATTCTTCAGGACATTTGGATGAACCATACCGCAGCCTAAAACCTCTAGCCACTTGCCGCCCTTGCGACGCAGATCAACCTCAGCTGAAGGCTCAGTGAATGGGAAGAATGAAGGACGGAAACGAACCTCAAGCTCTTCCTCAAAGAATTTTAACAGGAACTCGTGCAGTACGCCCTTAAGCTCAGCAAAGGAGGTGTGCTCTTCAACCAGAAGACCTTCAACCTGATGGAACATTGGGGTATGGGTCATGTCATAGTCGTTTCTGTATACACGGCCAGGAGCAATGATTCTGATAGGAGGTTTCTGAGTCTCCATGGTACGAACCTGAACAGATGAGGTCTGAGAACGTAACAGCAGACCGTTTTCAACAGAGAAGGTATCCTGTGATGATCTTGCAGGGTGATTTGGTGGCAGATTCAGAGCATCAAAGTTATGATAGTCATCCTCAATCTCAGGACCGCCAACTACGCTAAAGCCCATTGAACCGAAGATTTCCTTGATTCTCTGGATGGTTCTGCTGATTGGATGCTCGTTACCAAGCTCAATTCTGCGTCCTGGCAGAGTGATATCAACAGTTTCATTTGAAAGCTTGGCCTCTAACAGAGCCTTTTCAATCTGAGCCTTTTTGGTTTCGATTGCCTCAATAACTGCCTGACGGGCCTCATTGATAATAGCGCCTCTCTGAGGTCTTTCCTCAGCAGAAAGCTTACCCAGCTCACGCATAAAGGCGGTAAATTCACCTTTCTTTCCTAGGAAATTGGTCTTTACAGCCTCTAATTCCTGTAAATCTTTAGCATTATTTGCTGCGTTTATGCCATTCAGTTTGGCTTGTTCTAAATTGTCCATTGATATATACCAGTATCCAAAAGGACTTCTATGTCCAAAATAAAAATATAGATAACCGTGTATTATCGCATTTTTATGACATAAACGGAAATTTAAATATGACGTTTAAAAAAAGTGCATTGAAATGGAGTTTTTAGAAGGGAGGAAATTCAGGTTGCACATAACAACTCCACAGTTTCTGAAAAGAAACTGCAGTAATTGTATCTCAGAAATGTTTATAGCAAAAACTAGGCTTCAATATTGAATTTCCTGTTTGAACCGTTCTTTAAAAGTTCGAAAATCCGATCGCAGTAATTGCCGATATCGATCTTGCAGTTGATATAGTCGTTATACAGTTTTTTCATCTCAGGAGTAATCTTAACCATGAAACTCTCTAAAGTCAGGTTGAAGATCTTGAGGTTACGGATTCGTCTTGTTTTCTCGTGTTCAAACTCAATATTGCTTATATTTTCCATATTTCTGCTCCATATGCTTGCTGTAAAAAAAATCACAATTGGGGTGTTTTCTTTAAGAGTAGTACAGGAAAATGAGTGAATTCTTATAATAAAGTGTGACACACCCACTCTTTTAATATAAGTTAAGATCGAAGGAAATTTTGTGACCGCAGACAAGGTTCTTTATTTTAAGCAAGATCACACATTTTACTCATTTATTCTAAAGAGATTTTTGTAGCAATATCCCTTCCTAGCAATGATTATCAATAAGATTAAATTCACCTTTTTTACAAGGATTTTCTTCAAGATCAAGCAGTAATTTTCTGCAAAAATAAAATATATCAGAATATAAAAAATGTTAAGAATTGTATAACTGACACCAACAGTTAAAAAATCTTTTTCTGAGCAATTCACGGATGCACAAAAAGTTTTGAAAATAAATGGTTCAGAACGCATATTGGAGTAAAATATATACCTTAAATTTGAATAGAAAACAGGATTAGTTTTGAGATTATTCCATCCACTTACCTTTGCTATTGCCCTAAAGTACGGGCTTAACAGCAAGGCACATAAATTTGCAAAGTTTGTTGCGATTCTCTCTACTGTGGGAATTGCCATCGGTGTTGCTGCACTTATAGTAGACACCTCAATTATGCAGGGACTGCAGAACCGCCTGAAAAAATCAGTTCTTTCAGATACTCCTCATCTGATTGTAGAAGCTCAGGAGGATAAGCTGCCTTCAATTCTTGCTCTGAATCATGTGATTGCAGCAGCCCCTTTCGTTCAGGCTCAAACCTTAATGCAGTCTCAGAACTCTCTTGCCCTTATCAATCTGCAGGGACTTGATGACACAAAAATATCTTATGCCAAGGGATATGAGAGAAAAGATCTGAAGCTTATTTCCGTACCGGAAAAAGGGAGCTTTGAGCTTAACGCAGAAGCTGCGCTTTATCTTAGAAACGATCTGAAGCTCAATTCCAATGTAAAGCTGATAAGTACCCTGAATGCCAGATACACTCCTATGGGACTTACACCTACCCAGAGAATTTTTACTCTGAGAAAATACTACAGTTCAGCAAATTCAACCGCACTGGACAGTGCTGTAGGTAACTATGATGACGTCAGACGCTTCTTTAGAATGCCAGCTCAGGTGACCTCCTACAGAATATGGCTTACCGATCCGTTTGTCATCGACAAGGTCACCCCAAAGATTAAGGCTATGGGCATAAACTACACAGACTGGACTTCTGTTCAGGGTGAATTCTTCAAGGCTGTGGCCATGGAAAAACTGACCATGACCATTATGCTATGTCTGGTTATTATCGTGGCATCCTTCAACATTATCTCTGCGCTTGCCATGGTGGTAAGCTCAAGACTTACAGAAATCGCAATTTTTAAAACCATGGGATTGAGCAATCTGCGTATTCTCAATATCTTTTTACTCATGGGAATTTTTGTTGGTGTAATCGGAACTGCAGTAGGAATCGTTATCGGAATTCCACTTACCTATTATGTTTCCGACCTTATGAGCAATACCGGAAGCTTCGGTACTCTTCCTGTTTCAATTGAAACCGCCAACATCCTGATCATTGGTTTAGGCTCAGTTCTGATGAGTCTTATCTGCACCCTGTATCCTGCAGTAAGAGCAGCCGTAACTGATCCTGTTACCCATCTAAGTAGAGGCTAAAATGAGCAATATTATCCTACAGGCAAAAGATATAACCAGAACCTACGTTGAAGGCAAGGTTAATACCTGTGTTCTTAAAAAGGTAAATCTGGACATCTACTCAGATGAAATAACCGCAATTATCGGTAAATCCGGCTCAGGTAAAAGTACCCTGCTCCACATTCTGGGAACTCTGGATACCCAGACCAGTGGAGATATTATTTTTAATGGACAGAATCTCAGCGGCTTCAGTGCCAATCAGAAGGCTCAGTTCCGCAACAAAAATCTAGGTTTCGTGTATCAGTTCCATCATCTGCTGGGTGATTTCACCGCCATGGAAAATGTCATGATGCCTCTGCTTATCGGAGGTACTGATGTTGATACAGCAACTAAAACAGCTACCGAAAACCTTGAGAAGGTTGGTCTGTCACACCGACTGAACTTTCGTCCGGCTGAACTTTCCGGAGGTGAAAGACAGCGTGTGGCTATTGCCAGAGCTTTAGCCCATCATCCGGATCTGATTCTGGCTGATGAACCTACAGGTAATCTTGATGCCCAGAATGCTCAGGATATTTTTGCTCTGTTCACTGATCTGGTTAGAAAAGAGCATATCGCTGTGGTTATGGTTACCCATGACAACTCTCTTGCAGCCAAGTGTGACCGAGTCTATCAGATGAAGGACGGAGTAATCGATGCGAACTAGTCTTAGTGTTCAGCTGGCGCTCCGCTTTTTAAATTCCAAGCGTTACGGAGCACTGGCAAAATTCATCTCCATTGCTACCACCTCAGGAATCTGTGTTGGTGTCTGTGCCCTGATTCTTGGACTTTCTGCCATGAACGGCTTTGAGAAGGAACTCAACAACCGAGTTCTATCCCTGATTCCTGCAGGTGAAATCAAGGCTTACGATACAGATGGCTTTCATAATTTTGAGCAGGATATAGAAAGCATCCGCAAGACTCCTCATATAACAGCAGTCTCCCCTGTTATCACCATTAACGGAGCCTTCAGCTCCGGTACCCAGTTTGCCCCTGTCGCGGTAATGGGAATTGATCTTCAGATAGAAGGTAAGGTTATCAGACTTGAGAACTTCATGAACTGTAAGATTTCAGTTTTAAATCAGGAGGATGACCTTCCAGGTGTAATTCTTGGAAACGGCATTGCCAAAAAACTCAACCTCAAAACCGGAGATGAGATTAACCTCTCCTCAATCAACGCCGAAGTTACAAACAACGGATTTGGCTCTGTTACTGTAAACACCTTTAAAATAGCAGGGCTCTTCAAAACCGGAGGTCAAATAGACAGCAACCTGGCCTTTATCAATATTGAAAGTGCCCAAAAGATTACGGGGCTTGCAAATCCAAACACCTTCCATATTGGTGTGGACCGTATGCTTGAGGCTCGTGAAATAATCTACGAGGCAACATCATACCTAAGAGATGCCCACGAGGTCTCAGTATGGACCGACACTCAGGGTAAACTCTATTCAGATATTCATATGGTAAGAACCATTATGTATATCGCTATGATTCTGGTAATTGCAGTTTCCTGCTTCAATATTGTCTCCAACCTGATTATGGCTGTGAGTGAAAAGCGACATGAAATTGCCATTCTCATGACCATGGGAGCATCAAAGAAACTTATTGTCAGAAGCTTTACCCTGATGGGTATTTTCTCGGCAGTAAGAGGCTGTATTTATGGAACAGTACTTGGATGTACCCTATCCTATTTCACTCCTTATGTAACCTCTCACCTTAAGCAGTGGTTCGGAATAGAGCTTTTAAACGAGGATATCTATTTTATAAACTACGTGCCATCTGAGCTGCAGTTCTTTGATGTTGCTGTAGTTATCTTCTGTGCCATCATGATGAGCTTCCTGGCTTCCGTATATCCAGCTAAAAGAGCCTCAAAGATTCAGCCGGCACAGGAGCTGAACGTTTAAGGCTAAAATCGATAAAGACCTATACCGTCAAAAGGCGGTTATAGGCATTATAAAGTCCCCTCGGCTTCTTCTGTCAGGCAGCGGTCAGCTCTAATTCTTTATCAGAAAACTCAATACAGTTAATTACTGCGTTTGTTACTTTTGTGATAAATATCTTTATCCACAGCATTAGCCTTTCTGGCTACAAGAAATGAGGTGGTGATGTTGCCAGTTACGTTCTGAACCGTTCCAAACATATCCAGTATTGGTTCAATACCAATCATAAGAGCGACTGCAAACTGAGGAATACCAAAGGCTGCATAGATGGAAGGCATCGCGATAATTCCCAGACCAGTCAGAGAAATCAGGAACAGGGCAAAAAAGAAACTCACAATGAACTCAATATCAATATCCAGTCCTGCGCCCTTTGCCAGCATTATAGACACAATAGCTACATAGTAGGCGGTACCATCCATATTGAGCTGCATTCCTACAGGAACACAGAATTTTGTGAATTTCTCCTCCATTCCCAGCTTTGCCATACAGAACCTCATTGTTGCAGGGATACAGGCAATCGAATCACACAAAGAAAACGGCATGGGAATAAATCTAAAGGCTTTTCCGATAAAAGGAATAGGAGATATTCTCCCAACTATACCGACAAGCATTCCTGAAATCAGAATTGACAGTAGGCTGCCTACAACTGCAGCGGCGATAATTTTGACAAATGGAAGAACTGATTCAAGACCTGTATATAAGGTTACCTTCATCATGGAAACCATAGCCAGAAGTGGTATGAAAGGAATAATCCAGCCAATTACCTCCTCAAAAAAACGTGTAAAGAACGCAATTCCATCTTTTGCCCATACAGCCCATGGACCTGCTTTAACCAGCAGGATGCCAAAAACAAAAGCCATAAACAGCATCTGAAGAATATTATTGGTATAGAACGGGGTCACAAGATCATTCGGCACAATGTTTACAATCATGTCCCTTATGCTTACCCCCTGATTAGGCACTGAAGAATCTGTGCCAACCCACTGGGCAATGACATCAATCTGTCCTAGGAAATGTCCAACTCCAAGACCTAAAGCCACATAAAAAGCCAGCTTAGGTAGAGAAATCAGCATCAGCTTGATACCGATTTTACCAAGTGCGGCGGTATCTGAAATATTACAGATTCCAGAGAGAATGGAAAAAAAGATCAGAGGCGCTGAAACCAGGATTAACGCATGCAGCAGCATAGTTTGAATCGGATTTAGAAGATTCTGCTCTATCCAGGTAAGATAAACCGGATCAGATACGGTTTCTCTTAGTATCATTCCAAGGATCAAACCGCTGAAAACCCCCAGAAGCATTGTTCTGGTTTGACCCAAAGATGGAGTATGAGCTCTTATCGATACGATATTCTTGTTATTCTTTCTGCTTATTGTAAGCTTTGATTTATAGGAGTTAATAATCGAAAGACTGGCAAATTCTTCCGCATTTTCCTCAAGGCATTTTTCATCAAAGTTCTCAAAAGGGCTGTAGACCTCACCAGGAGCAGCTAAAATAATATCAATCGCACCAAAGGTCTGTCGGATAGAAATATCGACTTTCTGTTCTGTATCTTTATTTTCTAACTTCAGAAGCTGCATGAAGTTTTCTTCAACCAGAAGCTGAGCTGTATAGGTCTCATGTTTATTAAGATTCTTCTCTTTTAAAACCTCTGTCAGCCAATCTATGTTTTCATAATAATTGTCTTTGGTCAGAACTCGTTCGTATTTAGCCATGTATATTCCAGAAATATCCAATTCATTCAGATGTGGTCATGGAAAATATTCCATAATCTTATATAGTAAAGAATCATTCTTCTTATATTAGAATTATGGAAAGTATTTAGGCTATTGCAAGAAATGGATCTCAAAATTGAGTAACAACAAAATGCTACATTTTTTATATTAAAAATCAGGGATTCTGTATTTTTTTGCCTCATTCAGATATCGGTCTGAGATGGTATTAGGGAAATCCTTTTCTTCATAAGACTCCTTCCAACCGAGAGAATTTGCAGATACACGGTATAGTGAAAGTATATTATTTCGGACTTCAGAAATTTTGCTTACACCATTAACTTCCTTGAAATAGTCAATCTGTTCGTCAAGGCTGAGTACAACGTGTCTCAACAGATCAAACTTACAGAATGTCTCATTAAAACTAATTCCAGTATAGATTTTGAGAAATTTCTGATACGCTTTGATCATTTCAGGCAGATTATGCTTTTGCCGCTGTTCATGACATGCTTTAGAGTAAAGGTACACCAGCTTACTTAATTCCTCTGTATGATTTTTTGCATAGTCATTATGAGCACAGAATACCATAGGTAAAAAAGCATGCATTTCTTCAACATTTGCGACCTGAGCATATCCTTGGCGTATGGCTTCATATGAATCTGGAGACCAGATAACAAAGCCTTCAGCATTACTATCCTGAAATTTTTGAACCATCTCAGGAATAGTTACATTCATGTAGTTAACATCTTTAAGATCCAATCCAAAAATCTTCAGCCACATCATAAGGGTATAAAATACAGAGGTATTTTCACGTACCATAAAGGTTTTGCCCTTAATACTCTCCGGACTGCCGTAGACAGTTGGATATTTACTGTTATATCCCTGCGTTTTGAGGATCTCACTATCAGGTTTCACGAAAATTTCGGTGGCTCGTGATTCATTGTTTGCAAGAGCAAACACAGTTATAGGCAAATTTTTACTGTAAATCGTTGCCGGAACCACGCCAACTGAAGTGACATCCCATGCTTTCGCATTGTCAAAATTTAAGATGTATTCTCCTGATGCTTTGGTTATTTCAAGATTCAGATCAAGCCCAAGCTCCTTATCCCATCCTTTCTGCAGGGCATACCACATCAGAAAACCTTCATGTTCCAGCATCATGGTTAGGCGCATAGGAGTAGCCAGACATGTGGAGACAGAACAAATCAGACCGACAATAAAAAGTTTAACCATTTTGCTTATGAACATAAGAAATTTCCTATTTTCAATTTGTATAGTTAATAAAACTTAAAACTATAATTCTGAGTAAATCCTTCAGCTATCTGTAACAGATTACACTGATATCCGCTAGTTTGGATCTATAAAAAACTATAAAAATATATAAAAAGCTATAAATTTATAGGCGTTCTACCAAATTCCTGCTTCAACACTGCTGGTTGTTATCCCATTTATTGCTAAATCAGATAGCAGAGCCGTCAGCTCCACAGGCTTAAGTTCGGAGATAGCTTCCCCTACTTTTTTTATCTTTTGTCTAAGATTAATTGCTGCGTTCAGGTCGCGATCTATATTTAGTCCGCATTCTGGACATTCATAGACTCTGTCCCTGAGCGTTAAATCTTTTTTCAGATAACCACATCTGCTGCAGGTCTTAGAGCTTGCGTAAAACCTATCTACTTCCTGTAGATTCCTATGTTTATACTCCATTTTGTAGATAAGCTTTTCCTTGATATTGTAGAAACCAACATCACTGATTGCTCTTGAAAGCTTATGGTTTGCCATCATACCTTTAACGTTTAAATCTTCCATACAGATGTATTCATAGTGGTTAGCCAGAATAGAGGTAATCTTCTGTGAAAAATCTTCACGGATGTTGGCAATGGAAAGATAGAGCTTACTTACCTTTCTTGAATGTTTTATGTAATTACGGGACAGCTTCGTCTTATCACCCTTGG
>NZ_FPAH01000039.1 GCF_900116345.1 Succinivibrio dextrinosolvens
TAATATCCACTCCATCTCCAAGCTTCTCTCTAAGCTCTGCCTCAGAGCCTATTTTTTTAACAGTTCTGGTAGAAGAAGTACCGTTAGGCTTTCTATAAGATTCGGCAACGTAATAAATAACAGTATTTTTACTTTTGGAGATGGACAGTTTCATATTTACTTCGGACAAATAACAATATATCTATATTATACAACATGTTGCCATAATATAGCTACAAATATTTTATAAAAATTTGACACAGATTAAATTTTAACTGTTTGAATTAAAGGATTAATTAGGAGAATTTGAGAGGGAGGATTTTTAGAAAACTGTCAAAGATGTGCCTTTTTTATTGGATTTAACTGTATAATCAACTAACTATATCTTTTAACTCCTCCATAAAGAAAATCAAAATGACTAAAGCAGAACTGATTGAAAAAATAAAAAAACTTCTGGCTCTATCCGACAGTTCTAATCCTAACGAGGCAGCTGTTGCACTGTCCAGGGCTCAGAAGCTGATGGAAAAATTCAACATTGAGTCAAAAGAGATTACAGCAGACAAAGGAATTGATGAGATTAAACTAAAAACACTTAGCTGTATCAGTACCCAGATGATTATGAGCAAACTGCTCAATATCATCAGAAAAGCATTTGGCATCGAATTTATTCTGCATACCACAAACTCAAAGGTAACAAGCATTAGTCTTATCGGACCAGCAGAGATTCTGGAAAGCTGTGAATATA
Source organism: Succinivibrio dextrinosolvens (assembly GCF_900116345.1). Classification (GTDB taxonomy): domain Bacteria; phylum Pseudomonadota; class Gammaproteobacteria; order Enterobacterales; family Succinivibrionaceae; genus Succinivibrio; species Succinivibrio dextrinosolvens_B. The sequence goes on from NZ_FPAH01000039.1 coordinate 725, forward strand.
TCTTCACAGTTCTATCCCGTCAGGCCGCATTTGCCATCGGAGAGTATACAAAACTCATGGAAGGTGAAATCTATTTAGAAACAGCACGCAATTTGGGATTTATAAATGAGCTGCAGACAAAGGTTTTTCCTTTCTACAGTGCTGTATATGGAACCCACAGCCAAATGCTTAGGGAAATCGACATCAATATTGCTCAGAACAAAAATGAAAACAACACAAACAAAGCTTATAAAATGTTGGGAGAGACTTTTAAAGACCTCAGAAATGTCGGCTACAAACTTGTGTCACCTGGATATGCTCGTGAGCTAAAACGTATTTTCACGTCTATAGCAAAAGAAAAGAAACAGGGCTTTATTCAGGGGTATTTCAGTTCCATTAGTGAAAAGATCAGCGAGTATGCTCAACCATCTGAAATTCAGGAACATATTGATAAATATATAAGTGATAAACATCCGGATCTAAGTGAAGTAAGAAGACATTCCATACATAACACCTATACTGCATATCAGGCTTATCAGAAGGGAGTAAGTGAGGGCAGTAAAGTGTCATTAAACTCAGCCATCAAGGATTATGCGCCTAAAATGGATGCTATTGGCATGAAGTAATTAAGATTATTTCTTCTCTGAGCCAAAGAATATCTCTTCGAGCTTTGAGAGCTTTTCCTTGAGTTTAAACTCCTCTACTCCGGTGTAGGAACCGATTCTGAGCACTGCGTTATCATTCTTATCATAGGCTTTCCATTTGATTAGTGTGCTCTTCGAGCCATCAGAATCCGGATCACCCGTCTTCATAAAATTAACCAGTCTCAAGTGAAATACCTCTGCCACATCCTTTGTCTTATCACTTGCATCCTTAGACAGATTATTAAAGGCATATTTAAGCTCAGAGGAATGATAAACTCCTGTAACATCCCCTTTTGAGGACTTTGGAAGATAGTCAAAGTGGTAAACATAAACCTTCTGAGTCGCAGACAGATTATCCGCAAAGATTTTCATTCCCAGATTGAACATCACATCTCCCATAAACTCAGAAGCTTTTTCATAAACTGAGCTTTTTTCGTTCAATTTATACAGATTTTTTAAAGATTCTGCTTTATTTTTATCAAAATTCGCATAAAAACCTGATATTAATTCATTTTCGGTTATATCTCTGTTTACAAATAAAGTACCTTCATTGGTGTTGTAGCCCATAATCACAGAGACATCGTTATAGTTGTTGCGCTTTAATTCCCTGTATGGAGAAACTGGCAGAACATTTCCATCCATATAAGGAATCATAAAGGAGCCTCTGTTATGTGGAAAATCATAATCATAGGTACAGTGGTAGGCTAGCAGGAAAGGATCAATTGCTCGTAACATATCAATACCGGAAGCAGAATCATCCACTCCAAACTTAGTAAACAGCTGCTGACTTCTTTTCTGTGCGATATCATGATTCTGTTCAGTATTCAGCCCAACAAAAGGATAAGTAAGAATAGTTCCACTCTGAAGAATTGCTTTGCGAAACAGTCCCTTTGCCTTAGTACTTAAAATCATAGCTGAAGCGGCCATTGCTCCGGCTGACTCGCCTCCTATAGTAACATTAGAAGGATCTCCTCCAAAGCTTTCTATATTCTGATTTACCCATTTAAGAGCTTCTATCAGATCAAGATGCCCCCAGTTTCCAGAAGTTCCATATTTTTTCAGGAGGTTATTAGAATATAGGAAACCTTCCGCTCCAAGACGATAATTGACGGTTATCGTGATAATACCGTCTTTTGCAAACTGACTGCCATCATAAAGAGGTATGCTTGAGGCTCCTGCAGCATAAGCACCTCCATGGATCCACACATACACAGGAGCCTTACTCTCAGAAGTCAGATTAGAAGGACGATAAATATTCAGACAAAGGTAATTGGCACCACCACTCTGGGAAGAGTCATAATTTAAAAAAGCAGCCTGAGGAGCTATAGGGCAGAATCTGTCGGCTTTGAATTTCTCCTTAAAAGGAGATGCTGCAACAGGGGGAGCAAAACGAAGCTCTTCTGTTACCGTCTGAGCATAAGGAATTCCTTTAAAGACCTCAACTCCGCTTAACTCCTCGCCTTCAATTATACCTGCGGGAGCTTCAACAAAAGGGCCAGCAGCAACAGTCCTGATGACAGACAAAAAAAATACGCCGAACAGAAAGGATTTTAGCTTCATTCTCCCCCCAGTAAAAAAGATAGACATCTTAATTATAGGTTGATAAACAAAGAATTATCACCCAGAATAGATGCCACATTCCTCTAAAGACTCTAAAACCAGCTTCAAATTCTCTGGATCACCTATATTCAGACGTTTTTTTAGAAGGTAATTCTGATCTTTTGATAGAGAACCTCGAAGCCACGTCATCTGATGTTTTGCCAGATGTGCAGTTGCAATCACACACTGTTCAACCATCTCAGATTTATCGTATTTACCCTCAAGATATTCCCATACCTGACGGTAACCAACACAGCGCATTGATGGCATCTCAAGATTCAGATCCCCTCTGCCTTTCAGTTTTGCTACCTCATCAATCAGACCGTTATCCACCATAATTTCAAATCTTTTGCGGATAAGTTTTCTTAACTCCTCACGATCATCATTTTCAGGGAGCAGAATGAATTCCACACGCTCAAAAGGACAGCTGTCAGTCTTAGTATCAAAAAATGAGGACATTGCTCTGCCGGTCATCTCATAGATTTCCAGAGCTCTGGAAACCCTCTGCTTATCATTAGGATTAAGTTTTTCATAAGATACAGGATCAACCTCTTTAAGACGTTCATGCATCTTTGGCCAGCCTAAAGCTAAAGCCTCCTTAGCTATCTTCTCTCTTACCTTAGGATCGGTCTGAGGCAGAGGCGATAAGCCGTCTACTAGAGCCTTGTAGTACATCATGGTTCCACCGCAGATAACAGGCAGAGCTCCCCTATTTGAGATTTCATCAACCAGTCTTATGCAGTCCTCGCGGAAATTTGCTGCACTGTAACTTTGTGAAGGATCACAGATATCTATAAGATGATGGGGGACAGAGTTTAACTCGGCTTTCGTAGGCTTAGCTGTCCCGATATCCATATCCCTGTAAATAAGAGCAGAATCCAGACTGATAATCTCTATCTTAAGATACTGAGCAAGATTCAGGGCCAGTGAGGTTTTTCCCGATGCTGTTGGTCCCAGTATGACCAGGGCTTTATTCTTCATACATTATTCTCAAAATCATGTGCCAGCTGTTTAAGATTCAGTTCTCTAACAGCATTCTTTATTTCAGGAAGCAAAGATGGATCAGAAACTCTGCTTATAATTTCCTCTGCAGAGGTTGAATTTGCGCCTAAAACAATGTTTGCCCCAATAATTCGAGACAGCTCGTCTGGACATTCTCCACTATCCAGAGAAGAAACATTGGAAATAATCAGACTAAACATATCAACGGCAATACCTGCAAGGTTGGCACCCTTAAGTTTTGCAGGAATTTCAAGCAGTTCAACCTTGTTTTTCTGAACACGTACGACAAAACCGCATTTTTGCAGAGTGAAATAATTCTCTTTAATCTTACGGCACAGTTCTTCATCAAGAAGATTAAGTGTATAAGGAAGAGTCATTTTAAAGCGTTCAACTCTGTTAGCCATAATCTCCTGACGATATTCCTCTGAGAAAAGATGAGCTCTTAGTATCTGTAGATTCAGAAGATAGAATCTGTCCTGAATTCTAATAAGAGCAGTTTTCTCACTGATATGATCGAGAAGCTCAATGCCGTTCTCACGCTCAGAGGCTCTGAAGGTATCGGTCTCCACATTTGTTCTGGCATTCAGGCTAATATTGGAGGCTGCAACTGTGGATTTATAGATATTAATATTTCGCTGTATATCTTCAGTATTTGTAGCAAAATTCGTCTGAAGACCACGATGCATAGGAGCGGAAAAAGAAGAGCCCGTCACAGCAGAACCGGAAGTATAACCAGAATTGCTTTTCTCAGAAGCTCTGATAATTACAGGTCTGCCTCTGTCTGCAAATTTATTGATATCAATTACTGTTCCAACTCCTGATGGAAATGCAGGCAGCTTACTGCTATTGATGTCATAGGAGGTTGCATGAGGAGAAACCTGATGCATCTGCTCAGGCATATCATTCTGCTGAGGACTCTGCTCCAGACCGAGAGGATCATTGACCTCCATCTGCTGATATGAGCCGATACCGTTCTTTCTTAAAGCATAAACAATACTGTCTACAATCAGATCGTGAATCAGCGTGGTTTCATGGAACCTGACCTCATCCTTTCGGGGATGCACATTCACATCAACTTTTGCTGGGTCAATCTCCATGTAGAGAACACAGCGGATAGGAAGCGTTTTGCCTAAGACCTCAAAAAAGCCTTCCTTAAGCGCATGAGTCACCACCTTGTCAGCTAAAGGTCTTCCGTTTAAAAATATATAGATCTTCTCAGATAGGGCCTCTTCTTCACGAGGAGGCGGAAGTAGCATGCCCTCTATTTTCAGATTAGGATCTTCACAGCTCACCCGCATTCCCTGAACACCGAACTCAGCACCTATAAGGGCTGATGTACGCTTTATGTCCAAGCCTTCCCCCTTGGCGGCTGCAACTCTAGTAATGGTTTTAGAATCTGAGATAAACTCAAAACCTACATCAGGATGAGCAAGAGCTACTCTTGTGAAGGTATCCTTAATTCTCGCAAACTCAGTTCTGTCAGACTTTAAAAAACGTCTTCTTGCTGGAGTATTGAAAAAAAGTTCTCCCACATCCACAGTAGTACCGGTAGGATGAGCTGCAGGCAGAATGGTAGGATTCTGTTCAGGACCTTCAACACTAACTGAATAGGCATTTTCCTCGTCGGCAGTCTTTGAGGTTAGGACCAGTTTTGAGACTGAGGCAATAGAGGCCAGAGCTTCTCCTCTAAAACCCAAGGTCGTAATTGCCGCAAGATCATCCACACTTGAGATTTTTGAGGTGGCATGAGGAGCTAAAGCCAGAGGCAGCTCATCACGTACAATTCCGCTGCCGTTATCTCTTACACGAATTAAGACCTTACCAGCATTTCTGATTTCACACAGAATGTTTGTGCCACCAGCATCAACCGCATTTTCAAGCAGTTCCTTGACCACTGAGGATGGTCTTTCTACTACCTCGCCCGCAGCGATCTGACTTGCTAACTGTTTTGACAATAACTTGATTGAGGACATGGCTTTGTACCGGTTTTAAGGCAGATATAAGACCTGACCTACGGACAGAGTATCTTTTTTCAGTGAATTTAACTTCTTGATTTCACTGACAGTTGTTCCATAGCGATTGGCGATGATAGATAGTGATTCGCCCTTCTTGACAGTAATACTGCGTTTACCGCCAATCTGTTTGGTTCTGGCATAGGATTCCTGTCTGGATTTGATTTTCTGGGCAGGATATTTCTCGTAGTAGGATTTGATGCCTAGATAAATGTGATATGCAATCTGCTTCTGGTAATTAGGCTGATTAAGCTGAATTTCCTCGTAACGGTTTGAAAGATATCCTGTTTCAATCAGAAGTGAAGGAATATCCGGAGACTTCAGTACCGCCAGGGAGGCAGAAATAGGCTGACTCTTTCTTAAATGGGTGAAAGAGCCTAATGAACGCAGAATCTCCTTTGCCAGAAGATTACCCTCAGAGCGGGAATTGGTGGAGGACATATCCAGAATAGCCGTTGCCAGATACGGATTACCTACACTCTGATCCATAACTTCACCGGCGCCACCAATAAGCTGAGTCTGTTTATGGTTCTTCAGGATTTTACCGTTCTCACGCTCTGCTCTGTTTTCAGATAACACCAAAACACTTGCGCCTCTGGCAGTAGAGCTGCCGGAAGCCACAGAATCTGCATGAATTGAGATTAGAAGATCTGCCTTTCTCTTTCTTGCAATCTCGGAACGTCTGTCCAGATCGATGAAGATATCGGAAGAACGGATCAGCGTTCCTCTAAAGGTCTTATTAGAATTGATATAGCTTACAAGAGCCTTGGAGATAGCCAGAGTAACATTCTTTTCTCTAACGCCTCGCTTGCCGATTGCACCAGGATCTTTACCGCCGTGACCGGCATCAATGGCAATAATAAAAGGTCTGGCCACAGGTGTAGCATTCACAGGAACTGGTGGAGCAGAGGTATCTGCTACCTCTTCTTCGACCTCAACCCTTGAGCTTGCACTCTTCTTTGCGGCAGCAGACTGTCTGCTTGCTGCAAGAGCAGCATCCTGTTCAAGCTGAGCCTTTTTATAGTTCTCTCTTAATTCTTTAAGTTTCTGATTATAGATAGCGGCATTGGCAGGAGTCATGGTTCTAAAACCATCCTTGCCTGCAGTTGAATACTGAATAAAGAGATCCCTTTCCTGAGCGGCAAGTGATTTTGAGGTATCAACTCCCGAAGATTTTTCAGTATTTACAGGAGCACTACTGCCAGCAGAAATCTTTACCGATGATTTATTTTCATAACTCTGGGAGGAAACAGCCTTGCCATGAGGGAAATCAATTACCAGTCGGTAATTCTTGGAATCCTTAGACGGAGCAAGTAAAAATGACTTTGGAGTATCACAGGATTTCAGGGAAAAAATATAACGGACATCCTTACCGTCAGTCTTTTTAACCACAGAATTAAGACAGCTTTGTGTCTTGAACTTCCCGCCCTGAGGAGCCTTGGACAGATTTTCAATATTTCTGATACGAACCGCAAAAACGGACTTGTCTTTGGACAGAGCTGTAGAAAAGTCAGGCTTTGATTCTGTATCCAGAACCACACGGGTTTTCTCTGAATTATGATAGCTTCTGAGTTTATAGACATCCTGAGAATAGGCAACCCCAGGGATCAGAAGACACATAATCCACAGTATTGAAAGAAATAGTTTAAATCTGGATATCGCAATCATTGTTTTCTAACAGAAAAAGGTGGCAATCCTGTCTAATTCATCCTGTGCCAGTACAGATGATTCTATCACAACAGTTCTGCTGTTCTGAGAATAACTTAAGGCAATTCTTATGTCAGCCTCAGGCAATAATCCCTGAGCCTTATCCGGCCACTCAATCAGACAGACAGAGGTTCTTTCAAAGTAATCTCTGATGCCCATGTACTCCAGTTCCTCTGGATCTAATAGACGGTATAAATCAAAATGATAAATACTGTAAGTATCAAAATCATAAGGTTCTACAAGAGTATAGGTTGGTGATCTGACAATATCCTTATAGCCGCAGCCTTCAATAAAGCCACGGGAAAAGGTGGTCTTTCCAGCTCCAAGATCACCTTCTAAAAAGATAAGCACACTCTTTGAATTATTAACAGCATAAGGTACACAGAGCTCAGACATAAGTGTTCCAAAGCGAACTGTCTGCTCCTCACCTTCAATCTTAAATTCAGTCTTTGACATTAATAAGTTCTCGTATATTCTGACATAAATCCATTGGCAGAGTGCCTATCATACCCTTTTTCATGCCCTCAATATAGCCTGCTCTTCCATGCAGGGCAGCACCGACAATAGCAGCTTTTTCAGGAGACAGTCCCTGTCCTAGAAGGGAAACTATTATACCAGTCAGAAGATCACCTGCTCCACCGGTAGCAAGAGACGGAGCTCCTTCATGAATTATGGTCAGTTTTTCTCCATCACAGATAACAGTACCAGGTCCTTTTAATAAGACCACACCGCCATATTTCTGCTGCAGTTTATAACAGGCCGCAAGTCTGTCGGCATTTACCTCATCAGGGCTTATGTTCAGCATTCTCGCTGCCTCTCCCGGATGAGGGGTCAGTACGCGATTTTCTCTATAGTAATCCTGCTCAAAGGAAGCCAGCACGTTCAGCGCATCCGCATCAAACACCAGATTCTGCTCCTCGATATCAGAGAGCATAGATATAAGCTGAGCAGTTCTTTCATTGACGCCAAGTCCTGGACCGATTGCAATGGCATCCGCCCAGCTGATGCTTTCAAGAACAGCCTTATCATCATAAAGGTCGACACTCATAAGCTCAGGTCTTACTGAAAGCATAGCGGTTACGTTTGATGGCTCCATGGCAATCTTGACTAGACCGGCACCGCTTCTTAAAGCACCATTGCCACAGATAATTGCAGCACCGCCCATGCCTTTAGCCCCTGAGATAATTAAAACCTTGCCGTTATCGCCCTTGTTATATGAAGGCAGTCTGATTGGCAGATCCTCCTCAAGATCATCGAATCCCACCTGAAAAATAGGCAGAGGAGATTTATATGACGATTCGGTTAAAAGCTCATGATAGCCGGATGTATCCACATCCAGCGAGGCAAACTCAATATCTCCCACAAAATCAACCGCATCTGAGGTAAGCAGGCCCGGTTTTAAGGCCAGCATACAGACAGTGGCATTGGCACAGACACACATACCAGGAACACCGCCAGTATCGGCACAGACACCTGAAGGCACATCAACCGCTACAGTAAAGGTATTAAGCTTATTGATATATGAAATCCATTTAGCCGTAATTCCTGTTGGAGCCGATTCAATTCCTGTACCTAACAGAGCGTCAATAATCAGATCGGGTTTTGAGACATGAATAATGTCTGATGGAGAGTCACTAACCTGACCGTTATTTGGCAGCTCGTATTCAACACTTCCCCCCTGCTTTATAAATAGCTCATAGGCAAAACTGGCCTCAGAGCCTTCATGGGGAATACCGGTTGCGAACACCCTGTGCTTTATTCCGTTCTCTAAAAGTAAGGATGCTACTATGTAGCCGTCTCCACCGTTATTGCCCTTACCGCAGAAAACCCAGACCTCCTTTGCATCGCCGCACTCGCGGACAATGTAGTCAAATACTGATTTTCCAGCCTTCTGCATCAGATCAAAACAATGTCCGTTGTGAGACTTTGCATGATCCGCCTCGATCTGCTTTACTTCATCGCTGGTAAATACTTCGTATGGTAGTTTAGACATTTGGTAACCTCTTAGAGATTAAGGTCAGGATTGTTAAGATCAATACCACCGGATGCAAGAATAACCACATCCTCGGCCAGATCTTCAGGGTCAGCACACTTGCAGGTAATTCTGTTAAGCTCAACGCTTACACAGCCATACTCATCCCGCTTTTCATCCGAAAACAGCTGTTCAAAATCAGATGAGGAGATGACGTAAACATCTGAATCCTCTCTTTTGAGAATAAAGCGTTTTATTTCTTCTGGCAGAACCGGTTCGCTCTTTTTTTCAGAGCTGTCACCAAAAATATCAGGTAAATTTGACAGAAATCTTCTTTTGATAAGGAAAGGTCCGCAACTTAGAATATCCTCATAAACACCGTATTCGTAATCCTCAAGCTTTTTTATCTCAATCTTCCAGTCCTGTTCACTTAAAAGATAGCCAAAATCAGAATAGCTTATGCAAAAGACCTTATCCATAAATCTAAAAATCAGAAAAAAATAAAAATTACTTACTCATTTCAAAAGTTTAGCACAGAATTTTGCTTTCTGATGCCAAATTCGAGTGATCTCACACTATTCTGCAGAAAAATTTATAGGATAGGCTTATTCTGTGCTCTTAACCTGCTCAACAAGCACAATTTTCCTATTTTTTTTGATTAAACCTCTATCTTTTAAACAATTTCTGTGGAAGTTACGTTCGATTATTGTCTATACTCAAAACAGCGAATAACTATGTCATATCAAGGGGTTTTCCATGGAAATTTTGGGTGTTGATATTGGTGGTAGCGGAATTAAGGGTGCGATTGTCGATACAGAAACCGGCGAACTGAAAACAGAAAGACTCAGAATCCCAACACCACAGCCTGCAACTCCAGAGGCAGTAGCAGAAACTTTAAAAGAGCTTGTAAAGCAGATTGACTACAAAGGACCTATCGGTTGCGGCTTCCCTGCCAGAGTAATCAACGGAGAAGTGCTCACCGCAGCAAATATTGACAAGACATGGATTAACGTAAAGGTTGAAGAATTATTCTCCAAGACAGTAGGACAGGACGTTTTCGTCGCTAACGATGCCGATGTGGCAGGTCTTGCAGAATTAAGCTTTGGAGCAGTTAAAGGCTACAAGGGCTCAGTATTATTCTTAACACTTGGAACCGGTATCGGATCAGCTCTTTTCTACAACGGCCAGATGTTTCCAAATACTGAATTTGGTCATATTAAATTTAAGGGAGATATTGCTGAACATTACTGTGCAGATTCCGTCAGAGAAAAGGAAGATCTGAAATTTAAAGAATGGGGAGAAAGACTAAATAAGTTCCTAGAATACATAGCATTTTTAACTTCACCTGATTTTATCGTGCTGGGTGGCGGTGTATCAAAGAAATTTGAGAAATATAAAGATCAGCTGACACTGAAAACCAAGGTTGTACCTGCTACAACTCTGAACCTTGCAGGAATAATCGGTGCAGCCATGTATGCCAACAGCCGAATCCAGAAAAAATAGACAAAATCAATCAAACAAAACTTGGAGCCTGAAATCTAATTTCAGGCTTTTTTTTTAGACTTTCTCAATGGAGGAGATTTTGATTTCAAGACGCTGAGAGCCCATATAATGGTTTACCCCAATGGTATAGACCGCTCTTACTCTCATATTGGCCTTGATTTCGCGCTCACTTGGGGTTGCACGAAGTTTTATGCCTCTCATATAGGAACCATCGTCATTACGAAGTGAGAAGCGCAGATGACGATTTCCAACCAGAATAACATCCTCAACTGTATACTCGCCATCAAAGCAAGGCTCTTCAAAACCATTGCCCCATGGTCCATAAGCCTCAAGATCACGGGCAAATCCGATGGTCAGATAATTTGAAGGAAGTTCTCCATCAGAAATAATCTCTTCATCATTAGGATTTCCGAGATTCTCCTTGGCAACCTGATTAAACAGCTCCTTGAACTTTTCAAAGTTATCCTTATGAATTGAAGCACCTGCAGCCATGGCATGACCGCCGAATCTTATCAGAAGATCTGGACATTTCTCGGATAGAAGCTGCAGATTCTTTACAATGCTGAAACCAGGAACGGAACGGGCTGAGCCTGCAAGTTCATCTCCAGAGCCTGAGAATACAAAACAAGGTACAGAGAATTTTTCCTTGATCCTGCTGGCAATAAGTCCGCCTAAACCAACCAGCCAGTTAGGTCTGTAAAGAACAATTGCACAGTTGCCTTCCTGCTTTTGAGCATCCTCTGTAGCTTCCTTGAGGAAAACGCGCTCATAATCACCACGACGCTTATTGCACATCTCAAGATCACGGGCAATAATACAGGCCTCGGTTTCATCGTCGGTTAACATTAAAGATACAGCAGGATTGTTCTCAAGTTTGATTCTGCCCGGAGCATTAAGTCTTGGACACAAATCAAAGGCAATGCTTACAGAATTAATAGCCGCCAGATCGACTCTACAGGAAGCTGCCAGAGCCTTGATACCGATAATGGATTTACCGGCTCTGATCTTGTCAAAGCCATACTTGACCAGCTTGCGGTTGTTAGCATCAAGCTGCATTACATCACCAATGGTTCCCAGGGCAACAAGGTCTAGGAATCTTGCAATAAGAGGAACTTTGGAGTCCTTGTAGAATCCTCGGTCACGAAGCACCGCTCTGGTTGCAACCAGTACATAGAAGAGCACACCGGCGCCACAGAGATTTTTTGAAGGAAATTTATCTTCAGGAAGCTTAGGATCAACTATTGCATCTGCATCTGGCAACAGTTCAGGTGTTTCATGATGATCTGTAATTACAACCTTAAGGCCTTTGCTTTTAGCGTAATTGATTGATTCAAGACAACTGACACCGTTATCCACGGTCAGAAGAAGCTTAACACCGTGAGCGACGGCATCATCTACAGTCTCATTACTGACTCCATAGCCGCCTTCATATCTTGATGGGACAAAATATCTGACCTCAGAGGCACCTAAATCCTTAAGACCTCTTACACCAAGGGCTGTACCTGTAATACCGTCAACATCGTAATCACCGGAAACAAGAATCTTATCTCCGTTTTCAATAGCATCTGCAAGGATGTTACTTGCCTTGTCGATATCATGCAGATCTCGGTAATGATAGATATCTGAAAGCTGACAGGTAACCTCACTTTCTGATGATATGCCACGTCTTGCAAGTATCTGCCTGATAATCGGATCAGATACATAGGTCTGCAGGTGACTATCATCAACGATATCACGTCGTACTATTTTCACGATAAATCCCTTAGGTTTCGTATTATTTAAATTCGATATATATTGTCCGTGACACCATTATATGAGTTTAAAAGAGGAATTACATATAAAGAGGATAATAAAATTCAATTTATCAGAAAATAATCATCCCAGACAAAAGAATAATCTCTAAGATCATTGTTCAGAATTCTTCAGGAAATCAAAACATCGGCCCTGGTTCAATATTTCTCACCTTTTCAGATAATTGCCTTCATAACCAGAATAGATAAAACAGCATTGATAATACTGATGGCAAACATCAGTCTATAGTTACGAAACTCAAGTCCAATCACACCAAGGATACGGCCCATATACTGCAGCTGAGCTCCCATAAGAAAAATAGCAGGAGTAATAATGGCCAGCTGATTCTGAGTAATCTCGCCGCTAGCACACATGGTTGCCCCCATGGCCACACCGCCTAAACCAGAGAACCAGGCAGAAACTAGAACCACCATTGACTGACCGTTCAAATCAAAGATCTGCATTAAAGGAGAGCCTATCTTTCCTAAGAAATCCATTGCACCGATTTTCATAAGCACAGCAGTCAGAACAAATGCCATAATCACATTCGGCATCATTATGTTGAGACTGATGTTAATTGCTCTTTTGGCCCCGCTTATAAAAGCATCTGCAATATTGGAGATATTCTCACTGTTCTGTTTTTTCAGAGAATTATCTGAGGACTTTTCCTCACCGGATAAACTCTCATCTTCTTCATTTTTTCTCACACAAAGATAGGCTCTTATCAGATTGGCACCGACAATCTTCATAATCAGAATAATTCCCAGAGGCAGCAGAATCGGCAGATTAAGATGAGCGGAGATAATCGGCATTGCCGTCAGATATACCCCAATGGAACCTCCAGAGGAAAATTCGAAGGCAGAAAAGATACAGCGCTGTTTTTTGCTGATAATTCTCTGATCATAGAGATCTTTAGTCATCACCGCACCGCTGTCAGAGCTTTGCAGGGAGCTTATAATCGCAAAGGCAGATGAACCTGGAAGACCAAGTAGCGGCTTGAGAATAAAGGAAAAAATACGTCCTGCTGCATTTAGAGCTCCAAGATAGCCAGCGACAGAGAGCACACCTAAAGAAAGGATGATACCAGGGATAATTGACAGCGCGAATAAAAAGGCGCTTCTGACACTGATATCTCCCTTTCCTGTAAAATTATCAGAGGTTCCGGCAATAGTTCCGAATTTGCCTAGAATGGTTGAATAATCAAAAGCTGAGAGCCACTCAGGACCTTTGGCACAGACTCCCGAGAAAAAAGCAATCACCATGACAAGCGATATATATTCCATCGCATTTTTGGTTATCACTCTGAAATTAAACAAGAAATTACGCTCCTTTCGTGAATATGTCTTTCTTCTGATACAGTTCTGAAGCTAAAGACTTAAGTTTTGCTCTTGCTGGTTTTCCAGATTCAGTTCTGGGAAGAACAGCTGTTCTTAGAATAACCTTCGGAGCCCAGTATTTGGGAACCTTATCCTTTATCTGTCGAAGAATAGCATCGTCAGACATGCTTTGATGGGTAGAAGGAGAATTCTTTATAAGAAGGCATACGCTTTCCCCGAATTTCTTGGACTCCACAGAGGTTACATTAAATTCACAGTCTAAAAATTCTCTTATAAGCTCTTCAAGCTTCTCTATCTGAATCTTGATACCGCCACTGTTGATGATATTATCGGCTCTTCCCAGGATATTAAATGAACTATCAGGATTAAACTCAACCACATCATTGGTCTTAAGCGCTTTAACCCCAATATAAGGGGCATCAATCACGAGAGTTCCATCCTGTGCCTTATGCAGACTCACACCTTCAAAGGGAACGTATCCATTTGATTTATCATCAGAACTATCCTCGATATTCACACGTCTCAGAGCAATATGAGAGATAGTTTCTGTCATACCGTAGGTTGACCAGATCCGGTTTGAAGACGGCATCAGCTGTGCCTTAAGACTGCTGTTTACAGCTCCACCTCCGATTATCAGCTCTTTAATATTAAAAAGAATTTCTCTTTCAGCATCGCTCTCCAGGGATGAAAATACCTGAGCTGGAGTCATAGCAGCAAAATAAGGAGCTTTTCTCAGCCCCAAAAGAGGATGTGATGACGGATTAACCGCCACCAGTTCAAGCTCCTCCGCCAGAGCTCTTATAACCACCATCTTTGCCCCGATGAATTTAAGGGGCATACATAAAAGGGTAGAGGCTCCTTTTGGGATCTTAAGATAGGAACAGGTCATATGAGCACTGTTCAGCATATACTGCTTTTTAAGCTTCAGCTCTTTAGGCTCACCAGTAGAACCTGAGCTGAAAACGCTTATTGAATCAGAATCAGATATAAACTCCTGATACAGAGACTCTATCTGAGATTTATATTCTAAAGACAGAATATCCTCTGACGCTGATTTCAGATAGTCTCTGGCAAAACGCAGAGTATAGCTTCTGTTTAAATTACCGTCCTGCATTATGGTAGATTATTGAGTTTGCTGAAATTAGGCTTTCTCTTCTCCAAAAAGGCCTTTCCGCCTTCCTGAGCCTCATCGGTCATGTAGTAAAGCATGGTGGCATCACCAGCCAGTTCCTGAATACCAGCCTGACCATCGAGTTCTGCATTCAGGCCAGCCTTAATCATGCGCAGAGCAAGAGGACTCAGTTCCATCATGCGCTTAGCCCATTCAACAGTGGTATTTTCAAGCTCCTCCACAGGAACAACAGTATTTACCAGTCCCATATCCAAAGCTTCCTTGGCACTGTACTGACGGCATAGGAACCAGATTTCACGAGCTTTTTTCTGCCCCACCACACGGGCTAAATAGGAGGAACCGAAACCGGCATCAAAGCTTCCAACCTTAGGACCGGTCTGACCGAAAATAGCAGTCTCTGATGCTATTGAGAGATCACATACAACATGCAGCACATGTCCGCCACCGATGGCAAAACCGTTAACCATGGCAATCACTGGCTTTGGAAGTGATCTGATCTGCTTTTGCACATCCAGAACATTCAGTCTAGGCACACCTTTTCCGTCAACATAACCGCCACGGCCCTTGTAGTTCATATCACCGCCGGCACAGAAAGCCTTATCGCCAGCACCGGTCAGAACAACAACTCGTACATCAGAACTTTCACGGCAGTAATAAAGAGCATCGCTCATCTCAGCTACAGTCAGAGGAGTAAAGGCATTTCTGTAACGAGGACGGTTAATGGTAATACGGGCTATTCCCTCGTAAAAATCAAAAAGGATCTCTTCGTAATCTTTAATTTTTGTCCACTGACGCATTTATAATAGCCTCTCTTAAATTATGGGTATCTTTGATAATTAAATTAGTCATTCTGATAGTTGAGAGCAGCTGTTCTTTCTCGTTAAAAACATCCACATTCCAGATATGAACAGTTTTTCCGATTTTTACCGGAGTGGCGACAGCATGCACCTCTGAATTGAAAAAGCCTGGAGCCACATGATTGGCACTTACACTAGAGCCCACAGGAATAGTATCTTTCTCACACAGTTCAAAGGAGGCAAAGCCTGCCAGATTCTCTGCAAGCGCAACACTGGCACCGCCATTCAAAAGTCCGAAGATCTGACAGGTTCTGCTGTCAACAGGCATGGTTGCCTTAAAAACTCCGTTCTCATCTCTGAACATTTTTATACCAAGGGTCTCAACCATGGTATGCTGCAGATGAGGAGACATTCTTTCTCCACTCATAGACAGACTCTCCTTAAAATGTTTAAAGCTCTTTTCTCAAAACTTTAAAGAAATCCAAAGCTCCATCGATATCAAGTTCACTGTGAGCAAAGGACATTCTCTTTAAATCCATTGAAATATAACTGTCGTGTTTTTCACGATCCAGATTATTAACTTTTTTGATCAGATCTGTTCCGCTTATATTCTCATAATTCAGAATATTGTATACCGCCACCTTCAGACTGTCCTTCGGTGTATATGCCAGCTCAATATGAGATTTATATGCCGAGGCATCTATAGATTCTTTTTTGAGCATCAGCACAATGGTTCTGATAACCTTATCTCCCTGCCAAGGAAACAGAGCTATTCCGGTTGGACCGTCATAAATATGAGAATGCTGAAGCTGCATTCGTTCAAACTGATCTATCCCCTGCTGAACGTGTCTGGACGCAACCTTATTTAGATATACCGGTATTTTCCTGCTTCTGTATATCTCAAACATTCTCTTTCTCACCTCATTGTGAATATGACCGGCACTGCCGTTCATCTGCAGAGGCTGAGCATCATGAGGATAGGCCTTAACACCGATCAGATGTCTTTCCTGGGAGAAGAAATTTACCTTCCAGCCACGGCCTGCAAAAAGGAAGGTGTCACCGATAATCAGATCCTGAGATAAAGGAATGGTTCCTATCTGATGACCGTCATGCTCAATAGTGAATTCCTTTGGAGTATCAAAGGCGGCATAGAAATTCCAGTTCGAGACAATTTTCTCCCCCTCAAGACCTAATGCCAGAGAACCATCATTGAGCTGAACAATAAGATCTTTTTCGCCAAGACACTTTAAAAACTGCATGAAGATTTTAGGAGTGCATAGAGAAAAAGGTCCTGTCTTGCACAAAAGTTCATGCAGGGCTTTGGCACTGACACTGCCATAGGAGGCAATCACAGACAGAGTCTGCTGCAGCAGAGTCGAAAAGGCATATTCATGCTCTAAAGGAGGCTCATACCAGCGCTCTAAAAGTAGCTCTATCATCGCCACGGTCATAACCGTATCCTCATAAAGCTCTGTTTTTCTAGTATCAGTCAGAGCTTCAGGGATAAAGACTCTTAAAACCGCATTGTGTTCTCGTCGCCCGGCTCGTCCTAAGCGCTGTCTCAGAGAGGCTACTGTAATAGGATGCTCGACCTGGGCAATGGAAGAAACATCTGAGATATCAATACCAAGCTCCAAAGTTGCAGTACAGATTGCTGTAGTTGGCCATCTGCCCTCCTGCAGGCGGTATTCAAGACTTTCTCTGAGTTCCTTTGACAGAGATCCATGGTGAGGGAAAAATTCATTTGGAACAAACCTGCTCTTGCTTTTCTGCTCCAGTTTTCCAGCCAGAGTCTCTGTACAGAATCGGGAATTACAGAACACTAGGTTGGTAGAACCTCGTAAAAGCCTGAAAATATCATCAGAGATTGAATCAAACTCCTTAGGCAGAACCTTTCCTTCAAGTTCAGGATCATCTAAAGCAATATGCTCATAGCCCTTAATCTGGACAGATAATTTATCCTCACTGCTTTTGTCAGCAGTAATAACCTGACAGGGAATTGAGGAGTTAGGGCGCAGATATGACATAACGCCATTGGCATCGGAGAAGGTTGCTGACAGAGCAACTCTGGTTACACGTTTACCAATCAGATTCTCGATACGATGCAGTTGAGACTGAAGCTGGTAACCGCGCTGAGAGCCCATAAAAGCGTGGAATTCATCAATAATCACATAGAAAAGATTCTTCATGGAGGATTCAATCCAGCTCTTGTGATTTATCAGGAGCGACTCCAGAGATTCTGGGGTTGTCAGGATTATGCCTTCAGGCTCATCGAGTATTTGATTTTTCTTGGATATCGAAACATCACCATGCCACGGAGTTACCCTGATCTTAAGGAATTCCGTCATTTCATCCAGTCGACGGTACTGATCGTTAATCAGCGCTTTAAGTGGACTTATGTAAAGGATTCTGACACCGGGTAGTTCTTTGGTTTTTACAATTGAGGTCAGCGCAGGAAGAAAAGCAGCTTCAGTTTTACCACTGGCAGTAGATGCCGAAATAATGACATCATTTTTTCTGTCAAGAATCGGTGAAATTGATTTTTCCTGAATCGGCAGCAGAGACTGCCAGCCCTTTTTAAACATCCATCGTTTAAGATCAATATCCAAAAGATTTATAGAATTATTTTCCATGGAAAAATACCTTTATTAGGATGTTTTATTGAGAAAGCTCTTAAATAACAGGTTTCTGCGAATTATTGTAGGACACGACCATCTGGCGATAATCCGCAGCAGCAGTTTTCCTGTTATAAAGTAAATGAGGTTAATTCATCATCGTCATCTTCAGAATCAGATTCAGTAGCCTCTGTATTCTTCTCATTTGAAGGAGATTCTTCAGTTTCCGTTGAAATGGAAACAAGAGAAGTATCAGATTCGGATTCAATAGAAATATTGCCAATCAGAGTCTTCCAGTTCAGTTCAGGATTCTGTTCCAGAATAGATAATAAATCCACAAAAGCCTTGATTGTATTTCGTGGAGTTCTGAAATAGGCATCACCGATATTCTTTGAGCAGTGCTCTAAGAATGCGGTTAGAGCTTCATCAGGAAGGATATAGTTTTCCTTTTTACCGTTAGCAAAGACATTTCTGATATTGCACAGCAGAACATAAATCTCCTCAGGAGACAGATTCTGCAGGATCAGAATAGGACTGTTGTAGTCAACCACATTGGCAATCTGGGCAAAGGTATTCTCAGCAAGACGGGAATGCAGAGCCTCGTAGGAATAGAGTCCTTTTCTCTGATCCATCAGGAACTCAGGGGTTCCGCCAAATAGGAAACCGATAGACTGAGCAGAGCCCTGGAAACAGTCATTTAATATTCTTAAAACCTGCTCATAATTTGAATTACGGGCTCTCTGGGATGGGAGCTTGTAAAGGTTTACCACCTCATCGAGGTTGACCAGCAGACCTTTATAGCCGGCCTGGGTCACGAAACGGCTCAGTAGTTTAATGTGATCATAAACATTATGATCCTCAACGATGGCTCTTACACCAAGATCACGTCTGGCGTCGGCCTTTGAAGTATACTCACCGCGAAGGTAACGGATAGCATTATTCTTCAGATCATCATTATTCTCGTTGTAGGCTTTCCAGTAGGTGGCGATTACCTGTGCAAAATCGTAGCCGTCAACCAGCTCAGATAAGGAATTGAGTTTTTCTTTGATTACCTGTTCGACATCTCTGCCCTGTTCATCAGCGATTCTTCTCTGCTCGGTGATGAATTTCTCAACCAGAGGCACCATGGCATTGCCTTCTGGATGTGCTCTTGTAGAGAGATTTCTGGCAAGTTCCTTATAAAGATTTCTGGACTGTCCGGTTGAAGCAAACAATCTTCTGTCAGGAGATAAGTCTGCATTAACAACCACCAGCCCCTTCTCAAGGGCGATATATCTTATAAGCTGCAGAAAGAAGGATTTACCGGCACCAAAGTCACCGATAATAATACGAAAGGCACTGCCTTTGTCTGCAATATTATCGAGATCCTTAATCAGAGCTTTAACCTCGTTTACTCTTCCGACCTGAATGTACTCAAGACCTATTCTTGGGGTCACGCCTGCACGAAGAGACTGAATAATTGCAGATCTTTCACGAGGTCTGATGTTTGCCATGATTAAAAGCTCCTAAAATTTAAGTGAACTGATCATTATATACCATGTTTTATGTTGTAGTGGAGGATCTTTCAGAATTAATCCTTTTTAAAACCACGGATTTAGGATAAAAAAAATCTTTTAAGAAAAAGCTCTTAAAAGATTAAGAAAATTCCAAACTGGAATGAGTACACGTTAGAAAATATGAATCTTTAAATGTCTATTACATGATATTTTTCAGTATCAAAGAACTCTGTAGTTGCATGGCGCACAGCATCCTTAACTTCTGCTGAAACAGCACGTGAAAATGCGGTTTTCAGAATTTCTCTGCCTGTAAATCTAGGATTTGAAGTATTGGTCATGGTGTAAATTACAGAGCCGTTATCATAAACCTCGGTAAATTCATTTATATATTTGTTTGAGGCAAGATCCTGATAGCTCAGTCTGCAGATTTTTGACTTCTCACCTTTAAGTAAGGAAGGAGGAACCAGCATATTGATATTTGAATGTCTGGTGGATTTGGTAACAAGTTTTCTGCAAAAATCATCAGAGGTATAGTCAATGTCAGAGTACTTATTATCAAACTCAATCATTGCAGAGTACTTTCTAGAATCGTTAAGAAGGGTAACTGACTCCCTTGGGGTTGCAGTATCATCCTCATCAGCACGAGTCTTCAGGACAGCGATGAACTCAGGCTGAACCCATAGATTCATGTCATCACTTTCAATCATTTCATCTTCAAAAAAGACTTTAACATCGAACAGATCAGGAGCTACTTTTGAATACTTTTCAGAAAGGATTTTGCGTTTCTCTTCTCTTTCCATCTTTCTGACAGCTCTGGCAACCTTTGCCTTTTCGAAAAGAGAAAGACCGTCTGAGGCTTTCTGAGCTGCAGCTTTCTCAGAAGGCTGCTCCTTTGTACAACCTATGAGACTTACGGAAGAAACCAATGCAAGAACAGTGATAAGTAGTTTAGATGATTTCATTTATAGTGAATTAACCTGGATATTTTTATTTATATTTTGTGTAGTATATTTAATACTTTTTTGCGAGCTAAGTCAAATTTTGTAGATTAGAAAAATTTATATAACAAAATTATCAGCCATTTAAGCGTAAATTGTATTTAATTAGTGCAATTTCTTTTAATATCAAGGAATTCTATAAATATAAAAATACAAAATTCACATGTATTTATAGATAATAATGACACATTATAAAAAAGTGTCATATATTCTAACATTTCAGATAAAAATATTTAAGCGAATTTTTTTATCAGAAGGAGTAAAAAAACTTATAGAGAGTTGATATATAAAGAAATTCTGATTCAGATGAGACGAAAAAAAAATTTAAAAAAATCAGAGAAATAACCTCTGCTCTCAGGCTAAAGATAAAATTAGGCAAGAGCTGAGGTTGTGAATCAAGAAAACAGCTTCCGTACTATTTAAGCTCTTCCTTTTTGTAGATCATAGGAATAATGTCATTACAGAAGAAAATACTTGCGGTCATAGTAGCTTCTAAGTTCAGATTATCCTTATAATCCAAAGCCAGATTTGCCTTGCGGTGAGCCTCGATTACCTCAGGATCTGCCATCAGTTCTCCGAAAGTTTTTACATAATACTGAATAACCTCATCAGGTGTACCCTTTGGAGCTACGATTCCCCTTGATGAACCATACCATCTGTCATAGTAACCGTGTTCAGAAAGGGTTGGTACATCAGGATAGTCTTTAAGCCTTTCCTCTGAAAAAGTGGCCAGAATTCTTACCTCTGGTTTTGCTTTATTCATTAAAGGAGCCACATCAGGGATCTTCACACAAGTGAATTGAACCTCATCATTTAAGAGAGCAAGAAGCTGATCAGCTGTTCCTCCGCAATCGACGGCGATATAGTCAAAGCCACCGGAATGAGCCAGAAGCTGTGATGCTGTATGGTTTGAAGCCATAAAACCATTGGTTGAAGCCAGAAGATTGCGTTTAACCTTTGCATCATCAACAAGGTCTTTTATAGTTTTGTAGGGACTGTCAGCCCTTACCACCACAATGGAAGATTCAGTAACATGATTACAGATGGGAACAACATCTGACATACGAATTGGTGACTTCAGTGCCAGAGTTGCAAAAGTCGGGAGATTAATAAAACCAATGGTATAACCGTCAGGCTTTGCTTTAATCAGAGATTCCCAGCCAATTGAACCGTCACCGCCATCCAGATTCTTTACAATAAGCTTATGCTTAAAATAACGATCAGCATGCGAACTTAAAAGTCTTGCTCCGGTATCAGTACCGCTGCCTTGCTTATATGCAACAATAACCTCAATATCCTTAGTAGGTTCCCAGGCATAAGAACTAGTAACACAGCATAAACAAACTGCACATAATAAAGAAGCCAGACTCTTAATACTCATAGCGACACCGTTTTCTGAAAAATAAAATTATGAGCGTCCATATTTAAAGATAAGAAAGACTTCTCGCTTGAGATTAGTGGTCGATCACGAAACTAGATTAAATAAAGGGAAAAAAGACTATAATCCCTCGTTGTTCAGATTCTCGTATTCATCACAGCCTGGTTTATAGTGCAGATAACAGGCCTTAGAATAGTAAGCCTTGCTGATGGTGTAGTCCTGTTCAATGCCCCAGCCGTTAGCATACATAACCCCTGCATTGAAACACCCCTCTCCTGCCCCAAGATCACAACCTTTGGTAAAATACTCGTAGGCAAGTTCATAGTCCTGTTCCACGCCCTCTCCCTGAGCGTAATTCAGACCGATATTTGCACAGGCCTCACCGCTCTCCATTTCGCAGGCTTTAACGTAATAGGAATTTGCAAGCTTAAGATCTTTATCCAAACCTAGGCCGTTGTAGTAGGCATTACCAATCAGGGTACAGCCTGTAGCCTGTTCATGATCACAGCCTATTCGTAAAAGAGGAATTGCTTTATCAAGAGACTTTTCGATACCAGAACCTAAAATATAGCTGATACCAAGATTTACACAGCTTTCATAGAAATGAAGATCACAGGCCTTTCTATACAGAATTGCAGCCTGATCAAGATCGAGCTTGACGCCGTTTCCTACGGTATATAAATAGCCTAAATGACCACAGGCAGAACCATTATTCTTATCACAAGCTGAAGAGAAGAGATTAGCAGCCTTTGAAAGATCGGCTTCAACCAGATCACCGCGAGCAAATTCGCAGCCTAAAGCATCACACGCATCCAGATCTCCAGAATTACACTGATTCTCTAGAGACTCTATACGTGACTGCTGTGCTATTGCTGTAGCTGATACAACGCTGACGACGAACGCCAATATCGTTATAGATAAGACCTTTTTCATAAAATATCCAGGATAACCTTTTGCTTTCGCAAAAAACTAGACCTGATCTATACCTTCTAAAAATTCACTTATTAATATAATTTTGTTTTAGTTTATTTATAGTAGTAGGTACTATTAATTTTATAAAAATTAATCAATATAACAAATTAAGGTGCCATCAAAAGTGTGATGAATGATACTTTTTGAGGTAAATTACAGTTAAGTGAAAAAAAAATGGATCCAAAAGATCCATTAAAAAAACATTGAGCAATTAAAGCGCAGTGAAGAAATGTTATTTTCTGGTTCCTGTTAGAAGGGCCCATCCATCTTTATCCTTGACCTTGTTCATGATAAAGTCCTTCGAATACGCTTCAATAACAGAATCAGCCTGCTCAGTTAAAATACCAGACAGAGCTAACAGACCTCCACTCTGAGTTAAATCTGCAATTATTGGCTCAAGTTCTGCCAAAGGTCCGGCAAGAATATTGGCAACAGTAACAGGTGACTTTGGAAGATCGAGCTTTTTATCAGAGCCCATCACCAGCTCAAGTCTGTCTGCAACACCATTTCTGGAAGCATTTTCCTTAGATGCAATCAGTGCCTGCTCATCAATATCAACACCAAGAGCATTCTTGGCTCCAAGTTTTAAGGCTGCTACAGCAAGAATACCAGAACCACAGCCATAATCTAAAACCTGCTTATCATTCAGATCAAGAGAATCAAGATACTCAAGACATAACGCAGTAGTAGGATGAGTACCGGTTCCAAAAGCAAGACCTGGATCGAGCATAACCACAACACTATCCTTCTCATCAACACTTAGCCATGAAGGACAGATCCAGAGTCGCTTTCCAAACTTCAAAGGCTTGAACTGATCCATCCAGGCTCTGATCCAGTTTTTATCCTCAAGATGAGTTGCAGCCATAGGAATATGGTCACCTAAAATTGCCTTTAATGCGTTTAAAATTGGTTCAGGATCGGTTCCCTGTGCTAAAAGACCTGTAACTTCAGTATTAGGCCAAAGCTTTCTCTCGCCAGGACGAGGTTCAAGAATCGGAGAATCTTCAGCATCTGTATAGCTTACAGATAATGCACCAAACTGTTCTAAAAGATCAGCTATGGTATCTGCCAGCTGATTGGTTGTTCTTAATTTAATCTGAATCCAATCTGAATCGCTCACTTTATTTTTTCTCCTGAAGATTTAGTAAATAGTTCTTAATATCAAACTGTTCTGACAGTTCAACTTCATCGGTGGTGTAATTTGAAGATTCCTCTACTATGTTATTTAGTCTCTTCCAGACAATAAAAGAAAGAGCCCCCAGAGGAATTCGGATTATATTCTCTGAACGAATAAACTCGATTCTTCTTTTACTTATAAGGTTTATCTGTGGGATAACCACCTTTTTGTAATTGAAAACCTTTATAAAAAGGACATCCTTTTCAAGCCAGACCGACTTAAGATTACTCTTTCCCCCGATTCCGTTCAGAACAGAAATGAGGAAGAGATCAGGATTTTTAATATCTTTTAAATTAAAACCTGAATTTCTGAACCTGCGTTTTAACTTATTCTTCAGGTGATTAATCTTTCCGATTTTAGAAATGATTATCTGCATTGCAAAAGGAATCAGGATAGAGAAGATAATCACTGCGAAATGTGCTGATGACAGCTGAAGAAAAGCCAGGTTTCTCAAAATAAGATCAGGCTGATACAGCATATAGAAACTAGTAAAGGTTCCAAGCTGTAAAGAAAGGTTCAGAAAGAATAAAAAGATAGAACTGAAACACAGAGCCAGAAATGTCCCAGGATAGAAGAACATAAGAATAAGGAGCTCAACTGAAATACAGGTTCCAATCTTAGAGGTTAAACAGGTTATTAAAGAAAGAAATACCAAAAACAGTCTGTTATAGGATTTTGCAAATGAAGCTCTGGTAATGATAATAGCAGGAAGTGAAATCATATTAGTCAGCATAATACTGTTCAGCATTGCCTGAATGATTGCACTTTCAGACTGCAGACTCACAAGAGAATTCAGAAGAGAACTGAATCCTAAGGTAAGCATAATTTCATAAATAGGAACAAACAGACAGGATAAAAAAGAATCCAGGAATACAGAAGTAAAGGTAATCAGAATTGAATGTTCAATATTCTTTACAACCACCATGATTGTAAAGAGCGCAATAAAAGGAAATGTAGAGATGCAGAATACCTTGGTTAACAGAGAACGAATACTCAAACCTTCTGATTCGATATCACTGTTTGGTAAAAGAAATAAGGTTGTAACCAGTGAGGATAAGATCCAAGAGGTTGGCTGTGAAAAAAAGCTTTGATATTTAGATAAGGAAAAAGCCACCAGAATAGCGTAAACGAAAGCTACAGATGCAATCTGAATCTTGCGGTTAAGAGTTGGAACCATGCAGGCTGCAGCAATAGCAAAGAATCCAGGAAGAATGATTCTGCAGGTTTCAAGCAGAAGCGTCTGGGTTTCAAGGTCGAGTAAAGTTGGAATTCTTTTGTCCAAAGCATAAGAAACAATCGCCAGTAAACCTAAAGGCAAAAGCAGCAATAAACTCTTTTGTTGAAATTTAGAAGATGGCATTTAATAATCCGCAGTTTATGCTTTATACAAACGACACACTGTGTATAAAAAAAAATTAAACAGTGAGGTGAATCAGTTACAGAGCAATTCTACCATTGAAGAAAAAAAATAGGAATACAAAGGGCGCTTACAAAGGAAGTAAAAAAAACAAAAGCTCCTGATTAAAATCAGAAGCAATTTACTTAACTTACTTATTTGAAGGAGATGGTGCTGATACCGAGAATCGAACTCGGGACCTCACCCTTACCAAGGGTGCGCTCTACCAACTGAGCCATATCAGCACTGAAATCTGATATTAAAAAACCGTAGCTAAACTACGGTCTTTCAGAAAGGGAAGCCTGGCGGTGACCTACTCTCACACAAACGTACGTTGCACTACCATCGGCGTTACTGCATTTCACTTCTGTGTTCGGAATGGGAACAGGTGGTTCTACAGCACTATGGCCGCCAGGCGAATTGGGTTTTAACTTAAAAAACTTTTGCTGCTTTCAAACTTTCTTAGTCTCTTGCGTACTTCAGATGCCTTCCGGGGTTGTATGGTCAAGACGTTCAGAGTATTAGTACTGGCAAGCTTCACACCTCACGGTGCTTCCACATCCAGCCTATCAACGTCGTAGTCTTCAACGGTCTTTATTGACTTATAGTCA
>NZ_FPAH01000046.1 GCF_900116345.1 Succinivibrio dextrinosolvens
CCTGCTCTGATATCTACTGCTACATCCAGTACCTTTCCTGACAGTACTCTTACCAGCTTTGCCTGACAGTAGTCTCCTGTCTGACAGTGAAGACCTCGGATTACACCATAGCTGGATTTGGACTGATTGTCCTGTACAAAACGACAGTCAATACCATTAGCCCTGAATTCATTCTCATTATAGCTTTCATAAAAATAGCCGCGTGCATCTTCAAATACTCTTGGCTCTACAATTACTACACCGTCTATTGCTGTTTTAATAAAGTTCATGCTTTTCCTCTAAGACTTTAATTAGGTAGTCTTTATAGTTACCTTTCTTTAATTCATCAATCAGAGACTGCATACCGTTGTCATCAATATATCCCATATTGTAGGCAATCTCTTCAAGACAGGCGATCTTAAGGCCCTGTCTCTGCTCAATAATCTGCACAAAGTTTCCTGAATCCATCAGGGAATCCGGAGTTCCAGCATCAAGCCAGGCATTACCACGTCTCATAGGAACAACACTTAATCTGTTCTCTTTCAGATAGAGGTTATTCAAATCAGTAATTTCGTACTCTCCACGGGCAGATGGCTTTAGTGTCTTAGCTTTAGCCACAACATCGCCAGGATAGAAATATAAACCTACTGATGCGTAATTTGATTTAGGTTTAGCTGGTTTTTCTTCGATTGAAAGTGCTTTATAGTTTTCGTCAAATTCAACCACACCAAAACGCTCTGGATCATTAACATGGAATGCAAAGATAGTGGCATTCTTACCCTGATTCTGTTTAACCTGCTCAGCGAATTCACCAAACTGAGTCCCCATGTAGAAGATGTTATCACCTAAAATCAGACAGACATCTTCATCTGAATCTCCTAAGAAATCCTCACCAAGAATAAAGGCCTGAGCAATTCCATTAGGTTCTTCCTGAATCTTATAGCTTAGATTTAGACCAAGTTTATGGCCGTCACCCAACAGATTCTGAATGTTTGGAATATCTCTTGGAGTTGAAATGATCAGAATATCTTTGATACCAAATAGCATCAGAGTTGAAAGAGGATAATAGATCATAGGCTTATCATAAACAGGTAACAGCTGCTTAGACATGGTCTTGGTCAATGGATAAAGTCTGGTTCCGCTTCCGCCTGCAAGTAATATTCCTTTCATAAACAATCCTTATATTCTTAATATATTGTTATTCGACACTCAACTAATGTTACAGAAAAAGAGTCTTAAAAACCAATTCCAAGCTTACATTTTGAGAATCATGCTGTTATTTAGCACCTTTTCCAAATAGTACAACCTTGATCGTAAGCAGTACAATTTTGATATCTAATAGAATTGACCAGTTATCTATATATTTCATATCGAGCTTTACAACATCATCAAAATTCTTGATATCAGAACGTCCGCTTACCTGCCACAGACCAGTAAGTCCAGGAAGCATTGATACTCTGGCCTTATGCTTGGGTTCATATTTAACATATTCATCAAGGGTTGGAGGACGGGTACCTACCAGACTCATATCCCCCTTTAACACATTTATAAACTGAGGCAGCTCGTCAATACTGGTCTTTCTTATAAAATGTCCAATGCGTGTTATACGAGGGTCATCCTCCATTTTAAACATCAGCCCCTTTACTTCATTTTTAGCCATCAATTCTTTCTTGCGAGCTTCAGCATCAGCACACATGGAACGGAATTTATAGCATTTAAAAATTCTTCCGTTTTTTCCAACTCTAGGCTGTGAAAAAAGAATTGGACCTTTAGAATCCATTTTAATGAGAGGACCGATGATTACATAGAAAAGGCAGAAAATAAGAAAACCAAGCATACCTCCAGTAAAATCCATAAGATGTTTAGCAAAAAGTTTCTTATGATTCATGTAGTTTCTGCTTACAGATATACACTGTATATTGCCAATCTTATCAAATTTAACAAAGGTGGAAGGCATATAATCAAATAATGTCAGATTAACCTTAACATCGACTTTGATTCCCATCTCTTCTGCAGTGGCAAGAGTATTTTTTAAATTCTCATCTGAATCGTAATTCTTTGAAAGAACGACAAGTTCGTCCACGGAATTACGGGTTAGAAATTCTAATAAATCATCGTTGGTACATATGACTTTCTTGCCATGAGTTCTTCTGCCTATCAGAGAAACATCAGGGGTAGAAATTCCAATGATATATCTAGTCCAGTCCAATTCCTTATCAAAATTTCTAACAGCAAGTTTATAATCATCAGAATCGGCAACAACCAAAACTTTAGAAGAGAACTTTCCCTTTTTAAAAATACTTAAAAGAAAATATCTTATGAATACTCTGGATAAAAAATCGAGGATCACAAAACCTATCGCAAAATATGAAACGACAAGTCTTCTTGAATCAGTTAACCCATGTAACCAGAACAGAACAAAGATAAGTCCAAAAACAAGCATTAAAGATATTTCAAAGGAAACAATTGCCTCTCGGTATATGCCCCTGTAAAAGAAACTCTTATTAAGTCCCGTAAAGAAATTCACAAAAACAAGCTCTGCACAGAGAATCAGTAAATACTTAAAAGGTGTTGAATATATAAAGATATTTATTGCTTCGCCAAAATAAATCAAATAAGCAGTAAACAGCGATAGGATGATACTAAATATTCCCGATGCTGAGAGAATAACATTTAGTAAATTTTCCCTTCGTGACTTTATATACATTTGATTCCGAACCTTACCTTAATTTGTTATTTAGCCTAAAAAAGTAAGACAGCTTACTCTTAACAGTGGCAAGCTATCATATACTTTATCAAGCTAATTATAAAAACGGAATAATAGTAGTTTTTTTTAGTTATCTGGTTGTTCAGTTTGACCGTTTTTGAAAGCAAACTGAGAATTATATAAAACAGAATATGCACCGTGTTTTTCTAACAGTTCGGCATGATTTCCTGATTCAACAAGTTTGCCATCATTTATAACAAGAATTTTATCTGCATCCATAATGGTAGAAAGTCTATGAGCAATAACAATTGTTGTTCTTCCTTCCATTAGTTTATCCAAGGCTCTTTGTACAATCTTCTCTGACTTGTTATCCAGAGCAGAGGTAGCCTCATCAAGGATAACCACAGGTGAATTCTTTAGGATTGCACGTGCAATAGCAAGTCTCTGTTTCTGACCACCAGACAGCAGAAGACCTCGTTCACCAATAACAGTATCCAGTCCATTTGGTAATTTCTTCACAAAATCATCTAAAAAAGCTGATTTTATAGCAATCTCAATCTGCTCTTCTGTTGCATTATCATTACCGTACATTAGATTTTCGCGGATAGTACCATCAAAGAGGAAGTTATCCTGGAAAACCATTGAAATATTATCTCTTAAAGAACTTATTGAGTACTCTTTAATATCAGTTCCATCAATCAAGACTTTGCCCGAATCAAGTTCGTACAATCTTGGGATCAACGCAGTTATTGTTGACTTTCCTCCACCAGAATTACCTACAAGAGCAACCTTTGAACCGACAGGCACTTCAAATGAAATATCTTTTAAGACCTTTCTATGTCCATCATAAGAGAAGTCAACATGCTCAAAACAGATTGAACTTTTGATCCCCTTTAAGCTCTTACGATCTTGCTTTTCTGTTTCCTCAACACTATATAAATCTAAAACTGTATAAATACGTTCTAAAGCCAGCATTGAAGTCTGAAGACCAACATAATTATTACCTATACTCTTAATTGGTGTATATAACATGATAAGAGCTGCAATAAAGGCTACGAAGGTACCAGAAGTAATAACTCCGCTTGTAATAAGATGTAATCCGTAATAAAGCACACCAGCAACACCAACTGCAGTGACAACATGCATAACAGGACCAAGCCAGTTGGTATCTCTTGTCATCTTCATTGAAATTTTGAAAAGTTCTTCAACATTAACGTTAAACTTATCAAATAGAATTTTCTGAAGATTAAATGATTTAATAATCCTAATTCCAGAATAGGTTTCAATATAACGAGAACTTAATTGCGTTCCATATCTGACAGACTTTGCAATACTTTTAGAAACCTTTTTTCTAACAATACTGATAGGAATAAATAAGAAAATCAGCACACCAACAGCAATCAGAGATAATTGCCATGAGTTATATAGAAGCACACCGACTAATCCAAGAGAAGACCAGAATTTTGAAAGGAAAAGCTTAGTATTACTTACCAGACCACTGGTTGCTGTATCAGCATCTGAAGCAAAACGATTGATAACAATGCCGGAGGTATTCTTATCGAAAAAAGAGATATCAGCAAGCAGTAGTTTTTTGTACAAATCCTTCTTAAGATTTGTTGCGATTCTATTTCCAACATATGTATTTACAAGATTTGATACATAAATACATATTCCCTGTACAATTGTAAATGCAACAATTATGTAAGGAACCTGCTTTGCAAATTCAGAATCCTTTTCAACCATAACATTATCCATGAATGGTTTTAGGAAAGAGGCAACAGCAGCATCTAGACCGCCTACAGGGATAGTTAAAATAACGCCCAAAACCAGCCAGAAGAAAACAGGCTTTAAAAAAGGCCAGAATCTTTTAAAACCTTCAAAAGACGAATAACTGGCTTTTGACGAAACAATATCAAGTCGTTGTGGATCTTTTTTATTCATATTATTTTTCTAAATATTTAAAAATTCACGTAATTATACAATTCTTGTTAGTTTTCAACAAATATCGTTTTCTTTCTAGCACGATTAAACGTACATTTCTACAGCTAAATTAGTAGATAACTACAAAACAAATATTCCTATTAGACAATAAATAATTATGGGACAGACAAAAAGCCTTTTATCGTCGAAATAATAAAATAACATATTGTTATCAAATAATATTGTTATTTTTTATTTGCTTAAAATTCGCTTTTAGTCGCTCCCATTTCTTATATATCAGGTTAGATAGAATCAATAAATTTCATTAGGTCTTTACCTAAAATTACTGAACCTTCATTATTTAAATGAGCAGAGTCTAAGCTGATGTTCTTACCGTCTATTACCATCGGGCAGTCCTCACCATCACATAGTGAGTCAAGAGAATCAAAGATGTAAATGTTATCGTAATTTTTAGCAACATCCAGGACAATACTGTTAAACCAGTTTCTGGCTTCCATATCACCCATTTTATCTCTCTTAACTGAACAGTGTTTTTTTATAAACTTAAATTCAATAGGTCTTTCCACACATGAATTAGGAGTAAATGGGAACAGAGGACTATCAAGAACAAGTACAACTTTTTTGTTATGTTTCTTTAACATGTCAAATGTTCTTATCGCACCGTTTCTTAAAATAACATCTTTGTTATCTTCCTTTAAGTCCCTGTTATCCACCAATTTGTGATAGGAGCAGACCGGTGTATGACCAAGAACAACTGTATGAATATTCTTATTATCTAATATATATTTATAAGCTTCTCTATGAAGAAGATGCGTCATCGATCTTTTGCCCTTTTTACCTGCAGCAGGTCCTGAAGTTAAATCAATAAAAGGAATCTCACAGCTTGCAGGGAAAACAGCTAGATTATGTTTTTTAGGGTTATCTTTCTGTAAAGTTGCAACCATACCAGGATACAGATGAGCAGCATGAGAATCACCTATTACAGCAACGTCAACAGTTTCTTCACTTCCCTGAATTGCACAGAGCTGATCTGACCATTCAGGATCTTTCCAGTGCTCAAATAATTTAGACTTACAGTTATTCTGGTAATTGGCTACAGTCTTTTCAAGCTCTTTCATTTCGTTAACATGAGCCTGTTCAGCTTCAGATATATGAGGGAACCCCTCATTTTTCTGAATATATAAACCAGTGCCACCAATTCCAAGAAGACAGATTAAAAGAGCAACAGCCTTGATACGACTATGTTTTCCCCAACGCAGAGGCGGCTCGACAAATCTGTAAGTAACCCAGGCCAGAAAAATAGCAAGAAGAATCAGAGTATATCTAACTAATTGAGGTGGATTTACGCCATATAAAATTTTTCCAAAGGATAATAAAGGCCAGTGCCAAAGATAAAGCGGATAACTGATTAGGCCTAAAAATACAAAAAACTTAAGAGATAACAGTTTTCTGTTAATAAACGCATCAGGTCCCGCAATAATCACCATGGATGCACCAAGAGTTGGTAGTAAAGCCCAGGCACCAGGAAACAGCTTTTCTGTATTTATCACAAATATAGAAAAAATAATTGTAATAAAACCAAGAATGGAAAACAGATTCAGACAAGTCTGAAGTTCACTGGATTCTTTCGTGAAAGATAGTCCAGTTCTATTTATCAGTCCACCGATTCTAATTCCGATGTTTTTCCAGTATGAAGTTCCCTGATGCTGAACAGTTACTATAAATCCACCAACAGCAAGTTCCCAGAATCTTGTTAAAGGTGAATAGAAGGTAGCTACAGGATTAGAACTTACAAAAGCCAGATTAAAGCCGAATGAAATAACAGTAAAAATAAGAATATATGTTGCAACATTCTTTTTAAATTTTGCACAGAAAAGTATTAAGAAAGGCCAGAAAATGTAGAACTGTTCTTCAATACCCAAACTCCATAAATGAAGTAAAGGTTTTAAGTCTGAAGACAGATCAAAGTATCCTGCTTCCTGCCACAGAACAAGATTTGAAATATAAACAGAGCCAGCAGCTACATGTTTTCCAAGTAATTCAAATTCATCTGCAAAGAGGAAAAAATGACCGAAAACAAGACATGTTATAAGAACAACAATAAGAACAGGGAAAATTCTTCTTACACGTCTTGCGTAGAAGGAAACGAGAGCTCGTAGTGAACTGAAAGAATTACCATTAACCGATGGGTTACCAACATAACCAAAATTTTTAAGCAGAATACCGGTAATCAGATATCCGGATATTACAAAGAAAATATCTACGCCAACAAAACCACCTCTTAAAAAATGTTTTGATGCATGATAGATAACAACAGAAAGAACTGCTATAGCTCTTAACCCATCTATATCCGGACGATACTTTGAAGGTACATACTGACTCATAAACTATTTTATATACCGTTATTATTAAGTTTAAAGTAAATTACAACCAATGAATAAATGTTATATTCTACTAGTTTTTTGTTGCTATTCATAGTTTGAATTAAGAGCACATTTTTTTATGTATTACATCATTGTCTATATCACGTTCAAATAAGGCTTTTTTCAATGTTAAAAAACTTTTTTATTTGGAACAATTCCTTTTTTTTAGATTTAGTTAATTCCAAAGGAAAAGCGAACTGCTGTTGACTGGCTGAAGAAAATTACGAGTCAGGAATAAGAAATGCTCTAAATCCAAAGATGATTTTTATATTGCTGTACTGTGCTCAGTACTTCTCTGACTATTGTCCTTTTTCTCACGCTGTTTTAAAGGACTCCGTTCAAAAAAACATATATAATAAACCAGTCATATGGCAAGGCCACAATTGATTATCAAAATATAAAATACTGATAAAATAACTTCAGAGCTTCAAATGTATGCTGATAAGAGAGATAATGCAGCATTCATAACGCGAAACTCTCCGTTATCACAGGACTTGTCCATTAGAACAATTTGCAGATAACAAAGCGACATTCAGAGACAATAAACACTGCTCTTGATTTGGTACCCCAGATTAAACATCGTATAGTTGAACATATTTTATTAAAAAGAAAGCAGGATCAATAAAACATGACAAAAAATATAAGACAGGATATAGATGGTCTGAAAGCAATCGCGATTATCTTTATTGTTTTATATCATTTCTTTGATTTACTTAATAGCTCTAATCTATCCAATTTAGCCTTATTCAATGGCGGCTTTTTAGGTGTAGATGTATTCTTGGTTATTTCCGGTTTTCTGATAACTGCATCTATTTTTAAGGCCTCTGAGCAGGATCAGTTCTCTGTTTTATCCTTTTACAAAAGAAGACTATCAAGAATATACCCTCCTTTAATTGGTGTAAGTATTTTTACTCTGTTTTTTGGATATTTTCTTCTCTTTCCTGAAATCTACCTAGAACTGACGATCGAGGTTTTTAATGCATTTTTAGGTGCCGGTAATTTCAGATTAGCAAATTCAGGTGGGTACTTTTCTTTAGATTCAAGTGACAAGCTGTTCCTACACTCCTGGTATATCTGTCTAACCATTCAGTTTTATATTCTTTATCCTATTTTTGTAAAACTGTTTCAGAAGTTTTTCAAAGATAAATTCAGATTATCATTCGTATTTCTTACAGTAGCCCTGATTATCATTGCTTATCTTTGCAGTAAAAAAGGTAACGGCTATCTTTTAACCCAGTGCAGAATCTGGGAGATGTTTTTGGGAGGAGTGATCTTCCTGTATAAAGATGCTCTGAAAAACTTATTACATATAACCACCAAAAATCAGATAGTTTTTGAGCTTTCAGGAATTGTTCTTCTGTTTTTCTCTATTTTCTATATAAAACTTGACAATGGCTGCTGGTATTTATCAACTTCAGTTTTAACTGTATTTGCAACTTCACTGGTATTAATAACAAACAGCTCACGTTCTGTACTGCATAACCCTTTATTTTCTTTTATAGGAAAAACATCTTACTCTATCTACCTGTGGCACTGGCCGATTATTGTTTTTGCTTTAAGATTAGGTTTTGCAAGGAATCTTTTAGACTACTCAATAATATGTATCTTAGTAATAAGTATCTCCTTCCTTTCTTATTCTGTTTTAGAGAAAAAGAAATTCAAAGGTTTTATATTTATTACCCTTGTGTTACTTATTTCAGGATTCTGCCTATATGTAAAACTGAATAAAGGCATTGATGTTTATATAAGTAAATTTAAAATTAGTAGCGATCACTATCCTTCGGAAATAATAAATAAAAAAACAGATGTAAACATTTCCGGTCATACTCTGAGCATATATGGTAATTCTGATGAAACTCCAGAGATTTTTCTCATTGGAGATTCACATGCCGGACATTATGTAAGTTATTTGGAAACGCAGCCTCATAAACCGGTTTATTATTACAATTCTGCTTCAACCATGGCATATGGTCCAATATTTGCGAATATAAAAGCAAAAGTATTCTGGATAACCCAGGATATCAGGCAAGAATACTATAAGGCTTACTGTGATGTTTTAGATCAGCTTAAACCACATTCAAAGGTACTGCTTTCAAATTACTGGTATGCTTACTATCAGCTTTATCTTGCAGAAAACAATTTAAAAAGAAGTAAAGAGACTTTACAGCTTTTCTTAAAAGACCTGTTAAGCGATATGTCTATTCAGTTCAAAAAACACAAAGATCTGAACTTTTACATCATTGGACAGGGATTCTATATAAGCAAAAATAAAGTTATTTGTTCTTCTGTTGATTTAACCGAATCATTTCTGTCGAAGTTTACAAATTTCGATACCTGTAGAACCTCAAGAGATTATCTGGACGGTTATGGAGACGAAATTAATAAAGCATTTAAAGGCCTAGCAGACCAAATGGATAATGTATTTTTTATTGACAGAAATATTCCTCTCTTAACAGATACTCCCGGCGAATATAAAATAGTAGATAACAATATTCCTTTGTTAATTGACTATCACCACTATTCAATACAAGGAGGAATTCTTGTAGGAAAATACATTATGGAGCAGGTAAACAAACAGCCTTAAGTCTGTAGCTGGACAAAGACATATTAAGATACATATTATGTTCACGGGATGTGACGGTGAAAAAAAACTGTATTATATACAGAGGTTATTTTTCAGTCTCATTTTTAATTTTTGTCTTTTTTATGTTGTTTTTTTAATATTGTCATCATATTCAATAACCATATACGGGATATAGAAACTCCATCAGTTCTACTTTACAAAAAGAGCTGATGAAAGACATTAAGCTACGCTACCATTTGCAATATAAGATCTTAATTACAGAAAAGATTCAGTATGTCAAAGAAAATCGGAATTGTATATTTTGCATATATAAATCCAGAAAAGAACTGGAAGAAACTTATTTCAGG
Organism: Succinivibrio dextrinosolvens; assembly: GCF_900116345.1. Lineage (GTDB taxonomy): Bacteria > Pseudomonadota > Gammaproteobacteria > Enterobacterales > Succinivibrionaceae > Succinivibrio > Succinivibrio dextrinosolvens_B. The sequence goes on from NZ_FPAH01000046.1 coordinate 9,982, forward strand.
ACAGATTAAAGACGTCAAAAGCTCTGGTATTTTTGAGGAAGCTGCTCTTTATGTAGTTGTTTCTAATCCATTCTCTGTAAATGAAGAAGAAATTAAGCAGTTATTCAACTCTCTTAAAATCAGTGACATTGAAATTGAATTCCATACTGAAAATAAATTTGAGTACTATGGCATTCATAAGCTCTGGGAATTGGGCATTAATTCTGCTCACAGATATCTGACGTATTTTCATACCAAGGGAATGAGCTATAAGGGGAAATATCCATTTGGACTATTTAACGACAGATGCATACGAGAAATAGTTCTGACTCATTATTTATTTAAAGATTATAAGAAAACAGTTGAATTATTAGATCAGGAAAAGTTTTTCAGAGCAGGTGTACTCTGCAATAATGAAGAACCAAGCTTTATGTTTACCTGGTTTAACTTTTTTTGGGCAAGTTCAGAGTACGTAAAAAAACTGGTAGAGCCAGAGGTTACAACCAACAGATTCTATTATGAGTCCTGGAATAGTCAGCTAAAAACTCCTTTGGAGCCAGAAAAAAACAACAAGTGCTATTCTTTGTATTTCAGAGATTATACTTCTTGTACTCCAGATGACTCCTCAAATATTCTGGCAAGATTAAGAAAGATTTATAAATATACCCTTCCTTTCTCTTATTTCTGGTTTAAGCTTACATTAGCAGTGCACAGCAAATAGAACACACAAACAACAGGCAAGCAATGACACACTGGCATCGTTTCGTTTATACCAGTGGAGTGTACTTTATTTTAGAATAAAGTTCGTAGCGCTGTTTATGTAATTCCTTCTAATTATCTCTAATTGATTTCTCAACATTGAGAAAGATAACATAATCAGGCTTGAATTCATCAACAGCTCTTTTAATTTCAGCCAGATCTACTTTTTGTCTGTGAAGAAAAGATACATTTTGAAAATAGTCTATGGCAAAAGGAAGAAACTTAAATCCATAGGAATCAGTAATCAGCATAAGCTTCAGATTGGTCTTAGCCTTGTCGTTTATATATTCAAAGCCATGGGTCAGCATATCATTGATATTAAAGTTAATTTCTCTCTCGATTCCGCTTTCATAATCTCTGGATAAAATCTTTTTATCCTCATAATCAGCGACATAGGCATCATCAAGGGTAGTCTTTTCTGGATTTTTAATATTACGTACCAGATCGCCATTTAAATGCTTTTTAAAGGAAAAGTTGTAATCTATAGGAGAATAGTCAGACAAAATCTGACTCATAACATTATTAAAGGCTACCTGAGCGCCCTTCATATTCCAGTGGGTATCATCTGAATAGTAAAGGGTAACCTTATTCTCGGGATCTTTTGCGGCCCATTCGGCATCAAAATTATCTATTACCCTGATGCCTGCATCTTCAATGTATTTTCTGATACTGTTAAAGTATCTGTACTTTCCAGGATGATTGATATTCTGATTCATAAACTCAGGATAAATACCGTGTTTATCAGGACCTATGACAAAATATAATGGGGCTGAGGTTAAGGTTTTAATATCTTTTACAAAGGAGATCTTCTTTTTTAAATCATGAGAATTTGCACTCATAGGCATTGAATGCTGATTGTAACCTTCATAAATGGTATTGCCACTGAATAGCCAGCCACTGTTGCCTTTTACAGAAAAAACATTTGTTCCTGAAAACTCAGTAAAATGCTGATTGAAATCTTTATAGAAATTCTCATTGAAAGCTATTTTAAAAAGCAGTCGGTCATTGAAATAACGCTGAAAATTTTCGAAAAAGGTCTTTGAATCATATGCGGGGAACTGTTCAATCATTCTGTTTTCAGATTCAATGACGTAATTGCTTGGAGTAACGATAAAGCCAACTGCAGGTACAGCAAATATAAAAGCAATTAGAAATTTCTTTAAACTGTTAACTATCATATTTATCGCTACCGTTAGAAGTTGAAATAGATAAATGGGTTCTGAGCACAGAAGTAAAGTGAGATTATTGATAACAGGAATAAGCCTGTATTTACAATAAAGCCGGTCTTAGGAACAGCGTGCTCCTTTGAATCTGAAGAGCAGAAACCTTTCAGATTTAAAAAGACAATTATCACTCCCAGAATTAAAGCCAGATAATTCAGACTCTCACCAATACAGATACTCTCGTTACCGGTATTACTAATAAAGAACATTACCTTCAGATACTCTATTGCCTGAGATAAAGAATCAGCTCTGAAAAATACCCAGCCTATAAGAACTACCAGAACAGCATAGCTGTGTGAAAGTACCTTTGGTAATCTGTCAAGGATATTACCCAAGAAAAGTCTTTCCAGTACTAAAAATAATCCGTTATAAAGTCCCCATACAACAAAGGTCATATTAGCTCCATGCCATAGACCGCACAGGAAGAAGACGATTACCAGATTAGTATAGATTCTAAAGGTTGAAACTCTTGAGCCTCCCAGTGGAATATAGACATAGTCTCTTAACCAGGATGATAGGGACATATGCCATCTTCTCCAGAATTCTCTGATGGATTTACTCTGATATGGCATATTAAAGTTTTCTGAAAATCTGAATCCAGCCATTGCTGCAAGACCGATGGCCATATCTGAATATCCAGAGAAATCAAAGTAAATCTGAATCATGTAGGCAATTGCACCAATCCACGCATCAAGATTTGAGATGGCATCAACATTGTAGATAAAGGCCATGTTGGCAATAGGTGCTACAGAATTTGCAATCAGAATCTTTTTATTTACACCTAAAACAAATCTGTAAAGACCATAGCTAAACAGCTCTGAATTGGTTGACTCTCTGTTGTATAAAGCATTCTGTACCTGTTTGTATCTGACGATAGGGCCTGCAATAAGATGAGGGAACATAAAGAAATAGGTTAGAAATGGAATAACCTTATTACGTCCGTTAAGTTCTCCTCTTGCAATATCAATCAGATAACTTATGGCATGGAAGGTAAAGAAGCTGATACCTAATGGCAGTGCCTGTTTCTTGGCATGCACATTCATTAAAAGACCATAATCCTGAAACAGAGAAACTAACCAGTAGCTGTATTTATAAAAGGCAAGTGACAGAAGATTGATACTTACAAATACTACAAGACTTATATTCTTTGAAACCTTACCCTTCTCTTTTGCTATCTCCAGAAGATATCCGAAAACATAGTTCAGAATTCCATAGGCGATAAGAATCTTTAGAGAATGAAAGCCTCCATCAAATACATAGAAAAATAAACTGATAAGACAGATACACAGATTTCTCAGATAGATTCTGTTCTTGATTAGAAAATCTGAAAATAAAAATAAAGGCAGTATTCCAAATATGAAAGGTAAGCTTGCAAATACCATATTTTTCCGTTTTAAAAGTAATAGCAGTAAACTAGCGGCTATATCAATCAACGCTGAAAAATTTATTAGAAAATCAACGTGCAGGCTAGTGTTTAAGCAAAAAATTCAAAAGCATCAACAACAGTTGAAAAAAATTTAAACCAGAGTTTATAAAGGAGCAATTATAACCTTCAATGAAGTTCGTGAAAAGATAAAGAATTCCTTCCTACTAAAAATAATCATACAAATCAGAAAAAATAAAAATCTTTAAATTTACCAGAATAAAATTAGTGAACGATTATAAGCAGCTTACTTTTTTCCTGATTTCAATATGACAGCAATTAACTTCATTTACACCTTATATATCAATCCATGTCCGGCAAAACACAAGATTGTATGTATACTGCATTTGTGTATAATACACGGTGAAATAATAACTATAACATTCAGTTTTTTTAATAATTTGTGATTTATTATGCCTAACTATCTGCCAGCGAAGTATCGTCCGGATGTGGACGGACTAAGAGCAATTGCCGTGATGGCAGTTGTTATTTATCATGCATCAAAAGATCTGTTATCCGGTGGTTTCACTGGTGTTGATATTTTCTTCGTTATATCTGGTTTTCTGATTACAGGCATACTGTTAAAATCACTTGATCCAAATAGAAATGATATAAACAATCCTGCTGCAAGTACATTTCGCAGTATCATTTCCTTCTACGCAAGACGTGTTCGCAGAATCTTTCCTGTTCTAATCGTTGTTCTTTTATGCTGTATTACTGCAGGCTGGATAATCATGACTCCAGACGAGTATTCACTTTTAGGTAAACATATTGCAGCAGGTTCTGTATACATTTCGAATCTGGTTCTCTGGAGTGAGGCCGGTTATTTTGATGTATTCTCTGAAGTAAAGCCTTTACTTCATTTATGGAGTCTTGGAATCGAGGAGCAGTTTTATATCATCTGGCCTTTCTTTATTCTGCTGCTCTTTAAATTCAATCTGAAGATATCAAAGTATATCCTTATATTTATTTTATTATCCTTTGCTATAAATGTAATCTGTATCAATCCAGCCCCAACAGCAACCTTTTATTCTCCTCCAACCAGATTCTGGGAACTGGCTATCGGAGGATATATAGCCTGTGTATGTTATGCTGGAAGTTCATTCTGGAATAATCTTGCCTTATCCATAGGAACAAGGCTGAAAAAATATTTGCCAGAAGGAAAAAATGAAGCAGATGAAGTCCAGTTATGTAAAGATTTTATCTCCATACTTGGATTTATTCTTTTACTAATCTCTATATTCGGATTACACGCAAGTAAGCATTTCCCTGGAATTAAAGCTGTTCTACCAACTGTTGGAGCTGTTTTAATAATTGCTGCAGGTCCACAGGCATTTTTTAATAAAAAAATACTATCAAATAAACTGATGGTTTTTATTGGACTTATCAGTTACCCATTATATTTATGGCACTGGCCGCTGCTGTCTTTTGCAAGAGTAATCTATGGAGAGCTCCCTCCACTGGCTTTGAGGTTTGCTCTTGTGTTAGTTGCTATGCTTCTGGCATGGGTAACCTACAGATTTATTGAACCTCCTTTACGCTGGGGAAAGCACAGCAGAATAAAAGCCGTACTTCTGCTTATTGTTCTGCTTGGAATTGGAGCCTTAGGCTTAAATATTGCTAAAAATGACGGTTATCCTAAGAGAGTCGGAACTACTGAAGCAATGATTCAAAAGGAAAAGGACCTAAACAGCCTAATCTTAGAGACAGAATTAAGATGCCCTCCAGTTCTTAAAGACTTCGTTAATAATACTGGCATGTGTGCAATTCAGAAGGATAATCATGAGAATACCATTGCTGTTATCGGAGATTCCCATGCCTATGTTTTATCCTTTGGATTAACTGAACTGCTTAAAAATACTGATGATGGTCTTGTACGATTAGCTGTTACAGGACAGCCACCTCTGTTTAATTTAAGACGTAAGAATCAGCCTGATTTTGAAAATTCGTACCTTGCCGTAAAGGAAGGTTATGATTACATCTTTAATGACGACAAAATTAAGACCGTTGTTTTAGCACAATATCCGGCTTTGTGGTATGACGAGAGAGTAGATCATTCTGTCCCTTATTACGTATGCATGTATGGTATTGAGGATGTAACGGATGCAAAAGAACAGAATAAATCCGTACTTCTGGAGCGAGCCTTAAGAGAAACTCTTGATGCCTTAAAAGAACACAATAAAAAAGTGATTATTGTAAAGGATAATCCTGAATTTTTCTTTGATCCTACGGTTTGTGCAACCAGACCTTACAACCTTATGTTCAATCTAAACATAAAGGACAAATGCTTCCCAAAACGAGCTGAGCTTGAGAAAAACGAAATGAGAAGCTGGTTCAATAATATTATGGAGAAGGTTGCTGCTGACTATGACAATGTCTCTATTATTGATGCCTTCGATTCTCTATGTGATAAAGATACCTGTCCTATAGTAAAGGATGGTCAGCTGCTTTATAAAGATGATGATCATGTTTCAAATGAAGGCTCAAGACTGCTTGCAAAGGATATATTGAAGCTGATAAAAAATGAGCAGCAAAAAGACAAGACTGAATAATAAAGAAGCCTCTCTAATAACATTAGAGCATACTGTGCAAATGGATTAGGTTGATTCGTGATGTCTTTAATGGTATTTTTATATCTGTTTATCAATAAGTTATCCAAAAGTAACACAGTAGCCACGATATCACGATACCAGAAACTATTAGCATTTTTCTTTAAAGATAATGAGAAAAGAAAAAGTACGTGATTTTGTTTGTTGTCAGGCTTTATCTACTATAAAAACCATAATGGAAGTATCATCTGGTTTTTTCAAGAAATATACTAGGTTATGCCTATCAGATTTTAATGTATAATACGCCAGCGTTTATTCTTTATCCGCAATGAATAATATCTATGAATCAGGTTTAATATGACGATCTTAAAACAAGCTCCTTACACAAAAGTTCTAGCCTTTGTTGTGATTTTTCTGGCTTTCTTTTTAGTTGAATCTAAGACACCGCTCCATTCCGATGATTTCAGCTATATTCAGCTAGTAGGGCTGCAGGCTCATATTAATCACTATCTTGGCTGGAGCGGTCGACTTGTTTCAGACTTTTCATCGTCAATAATATTAAACATTGGTAACCACTTTGTTATCTCTGTAATAATTGCCCTATTTTCAGTGACACTCTGCTATCTGATTGCAGCAATTCCAGGTAAAATCTTTAACAAAGAATTTAACGCCTTAAATTTTCTGCTTATTTCGGCCTTATACTGGTTACAGAGTCCAAGTATCGGACAAACAAACTTCTGGATTGTTGGTGCCTGTAACTATCTAGTTACAACATTCTTTGCAACTCTGCTTCTATACCTGTTTGTAAGTCTTAAAGATTCAAAATCAGTAGTTACCTACATATGCCTTTTTGCAGTATCCCTGCTTGCAGGATGTTCAAACGAAAACCTATGTCTTGCGCTTGTATATACTCTATTTGGTGTAATTGCTCTTTATAAGATTTATAAAATCCAGTTTAATCACAAACTCGCTGTAATTGTAATAACCGGTGTAGTAATAGGCGCAATGGTTCTTCTTCTGGCTCCAGGAAACTATGCAAGATTAGAGCATCCAGCATTCGCTTTCTGGAAGGAAATGACTCTTCAGCAGAAGATCTCAGACCATATGCACAGAAGTTATGATTATGTGCACTTCTTTATCTCTCTGGTAATTTTTTATCTGATTGAGCTTGGTTTTATATTTTTTTCAAAAAAAGACAATTACAAAGCCCATCTTATCTGGTCAGGACTTTTTTTTAGTTCATCCATATTCGCTTTGGTGGTTATGGTAGGTGCTCCATATTTTCCATCAAGATCATATTTAGGTATTTTTGTCTTCCTGCTTTTAGCATTTTCTGTCTGTTCAGATGTATCCTGCTTTAAAGCCGGTTTTGTAAAGATTCATTACGCCCTGCAGATAATATGTTCGCTCCTGTTTATATATTCTTTTGCGCTAATGTATAACTCCTACTCAATTACAAAAGTACAGGAAGCCTTAAGAAACGAACATATCAACTACGAGAGAGAGGTGTATGGAGCAGATGCAGAACCTGAGGTTCCTGCTTATTATTTTGTAAAGCTGCTGAAAAAAAGGGATATGTTTGATCTGTATCATTCTGAGGATCAGGCAAGATATTTCCACGTAAAAAAAATTAGCGTTAAAGATGTTGATTATGATTATTCAGCCCTAAAAAGAGGACAGGAACTTTTATTTACCAATAAATCCTCACTGGAAAATGTAAAAGTTTATTATCAGCCAGGAAACCTCCTCCTGAGAAATAGTACCCTACTGATAGAATCGTCAAGCGCTTTACCTGATAAGCTGAATATTGAGTATGAAGTTTTGGGGAAGGCTGAGACTGAAAAGTTAACTCTTTCAAATCCTATAAAACTTAAAGATCGCTACTATATAGGAATCAGCCGTAAATTGCCTGATGTAAAAAATGTCACTATATTACCTCAGAGCTGATATCAGCATGAAAAGCATTTGTGACATCATTTTTGGGGACAGCTTTTAAATTTATGTAACTCTAGTTTCCCACATGGAAATTTAAAACAAAACTAGATTCACTCTAGGTTTGATGCTCTTTAAAAACTTGTATTGATTTATTTTTGGGAAGAGGTGTGATTATAAGCAAAAAAAGCTTATATATCTGATAGATACCGATGAAAAGGTGTGTTTAATATGTTATAATTTTATCTGCTAAAACAAAAAGTTAACATAAAAAAACACACCATGAATATGATACCTAAAAATACCTCTTCTAGCAATTTTACTGATACATTTTCTTCTCTTTTTTCTGTTCTTGGTCTTTGTAGTTTACTCAAAGTTGCAGGCTTTAGAAAAAGAGCTGGTTATGG